>JBBDHX010000011.1:84444-105123 GCA_040880745.1 Actinomycetota bacterium | reverse complement strand
CGAGCGCCACCGCAGCGACCTCGTCGCCCACCCCCCGCGCTTTCGTGAGGAGCTCAAGAGCAGCGGGGTGTGGCCCCTGTTCCGAGACCTCGGCGTAGACCCAGACGGTGGTCATCCTCAGAGCACCCCCGCCTCGGCCAGGAGATCCGCGATCTTGCCGATGGCCTCATCGCCCGCCGCCAGGACCTCACCACCGCTCTTCGAAGGAGCATCGGTCACACCCGTCACCGACTGGCTCGACGCGAGGTCGCTCACGCCGAGATCAGCCGCGCTGAGCCGTTGCACGGGCTTGGACTTGGCGGACATGATGCCCTTGAGGCTCGGGTACCGGGGCTCGGTGGCACCGGCGGTCACCGTGACCATCGCGGGCGAGGGGCACGACACGACGTCATAGCCGGCTTCGGTCTGGCGCTCGATGCGGAATCGGGTGCCATCGGCCTCGAGCTTCCGCACGGCCGTGACGCTGTCGATGCCGAGGAACTCGGCGACGGTGACGGGGAGCGTGCCCGTGTAGCCGTCGGTGGACTCCGCGCCTGCCACGATCAGGTCCGCCGGGGTCCGGGCGATCGCGGCCGCCAGGACGCGAGCCGTGACGAGAGCGTCGGCGCCACGCAGGGCCGGGTCGGCGATCAACATGCCGGTGGCGGCACCCATCGCGAGTGCTCGCTGGACCGCCGAGGACGCTTCGTCGGGGCCCATCGACACCACGTGGACCGCGCCGCCGGAGGCCTCGGTGAGCTGCAGGGCGAGTTCCAGGCCGTACTCGTCACCGGGGTCGAGGGCGCCGTCGACGCCGGTACGTACCAACAGGTTGTCGGGGCCGAGCGTGGGTGTTCCCTGGGGCTCGGGGACGTACTTCACGAGGACGGTCACGTTCATGGGCGCGATCCTACCTACCTCTCGTTCGGGCCGGGTACCGGGCCTTATCGGGACGCAGCCGAGGGCCCGTGCCCATGAGTGGATATCGTATACAGTTCTTGGAGATGGTGGCCACACCGGGAGCGCTCGAAGGGATCCGCATCGCGGACTTCTCGCGTGTGCTGGCCGGCCCTCTCGCGACGATGGCCCTGGCGGACCTGGGAGCCGACGTCATCAAGATCGAACGTCCCGGCACCGGCGACGACACGCGGGCCTGGGGCCCGCCGTGGGCAGCCGATGGGGAGTCCTCCTACTACCTGTCCGCGAACAGGAACAAGCGGAGCATCGCATTGGACCTTCGCGAGCAAGCCGATCTCGCGACCGCTCGGGCGTTGGCCCTGCGCGCCGATGTCGTGGTCGAGAACTTCCGGCCCGGTGTGATGGACGGGTACGGGTTGGATGCAGCGACCCTGCGGGCTGAGCGTCCCGAACTCATCTACTGCCGGATCGCCGGGCTCGGCCGGGGCGACGTGGCGGGGTACGACTTCCTGGCGCAGGCGGTCGGTGGCCTGATGTCGATCACGGGTGAGGCGGAGGGTGATCCCCACAAGGTCGGTGTCGCGCTGGTCGACGTGATGGCCGGGCTGCATGCAGCCATCGGCATCCTCGCGGCGCTGCATCACCGCGATCGCACCGGCGAGGGACAGGTCGTCGAGGTCGACCTGCTGTCCACGACGTTGTTCGCGCTCGCGAACCAGGCCTCGAACTGGCTCACCGGCGGTGTGGTGCCCGGCCGGCTGGGCAATCGGCATCCGAGCATCGCGCCCTACGAGACCTTCGCGGCTGCCGACGGCCCGTTCGTGGTCGCGGTGGGCAACGACGGGCAGTTCGCGACGCTCTGCCACACGATCGGAGCACCGGGTCTCGCCGGCGAGGAGCGGTTCGTCACGAACGCGGCACGCGTGGACAACCGCGACGCCCTGGTTGCAGAGCTCGAGACGTGCCTTCGCCGCGAGCCTGCGGCGGTGTGGATCGAGCGTCTGTTAGCAGCGCAGATCCCGTGCGGTCGTGTGAACGACATCCCCGCGGCACTCCAGTACGCCCGTGCGGTCGGGCTCGATCCGGTTGCGGCAACGACGCGTCCCGATGGCAGCACGGTCCCGACCGTCGCCAACCCGATCGCGATGTCGTCGACGCCCCCGACCTACCGGTTCGCGCCTCCGCGCCTCGGGGAGGACACTGATGCCGTGCGCGCCGAGTTGGAGGAGGGCTGAGTGGCGACCGCGCCGGCGACCTTCGAGCGGCCCCGGACCACGCAGGAGCACGTCCTCGCGGAACTCCGCCGCCGCATCCTGACCGGTGAGTTCCGCCCGGGCGAACCGATCCGCCCCGACACCGTTGCTGCAGAACTGCACGTGAGCCGCGTGCCCGTGCGCGAGGCGCTCAGGATCTTGGAGGGCGAGGGCGCCGTCGAGTACCGCGCGCACCACGGCTATACGTTGGCGAGCCTGCGCCTGGCCGACCTGGAGGAGATCTACCGGATCAGAGGCCTGTTGGAATCCGAGGCGGCCCGCGAGGCCGTCGAGCACCTCGGTCGATCGGATCTCATGGCGATGCGAAGCACGTGCGAGGAGATGGAAGCGCTCGGATCGTCCGACGCCCGCCGCGCCGCGATGTCGGTAGCGAACCGGCGGTTCCACATGACACTGCTCGAGGCCTGCGCCATGCCACACCTGCTTCGCCATATCCGGCTGCTGTGGGACGCCTCGGATCACTACCGCTCCGTGTACTACCTCGACGACGAGAACCGCGACGAGGTCCACGACGATCATCGCGCGATCGTGGAGGCCGCCGAGGGGGGAGACGCCGTCGCCCTGGTGGCCGCCTTGGACGCGCACCGCCGCCACGCGATCGAAGCGCTCCGCACCGCGCTCGAGGAGGAACCCGATGAGTGACCTGAAGCCCTTGGACCTGCTGGACATCGACGCCCTGCTCTTCGACGAGGAGCGTCAGATCCGCGACCTCGCCAGGCGCTGGGTCGTGGACCGCGTCCTGCCGGAGGTGGAGGATTGGTATGAGAGCGGTGAGTTCCCGGCGCGCGAACTGGCGAAGGAACTGGGGGAGCTCGGCTTCCTCGGGATGCAGCTGCCGGAGATCGGTGGTCTGGGGGCGGTGGCCTACGGCCTGGTCGAACTGGAACTCGAGGCCGGCGACAGCGGTCTCCGCTCGTTCGTTTCCGTGACGTCTGCCCTCGCGATGTTCGCGATCCACGCCTTCGGCTCTGACGAGCAGAAGACGGAGTGGCTCCCGCGGCTGCGCTCGGGCGACGCGATCGGGTGCTTCGGGCTGACCGAGCCCGATAGCGGCAGCGACCCTGGGCGCATGCGCACGTTCGCCCGGCGCGACGGCGATGACTGGGTCCTGTCCGGCACGAAGATGTGGATCACGAACGGATCGTGCTCCGATGTCGCGATCGTCTGGTCGAACACCGACGAGGGGATCCGAGGGTTCGTCGTGCCGTGCGATTCGCCGGGGTTCAGCGCGCCCGACATCCACAAGAAGATGTCGCTGCGGGCGAGCGTCACGTCCGAGCTCGTGATGGACGAGGTCCGTCTGCCGGGCGGAGCGGTGCTGCCCGGCGTGACGGGACTGCGCGGCCCCCTGACCTGCCTCAACGAGGCGCGCTTCGGGATCATCTGGGGCGTGATGGGGGCGGCGCGCTCCTGTTTCGCGACGGCGCTGGAGTACGCGAAGACGCGTGTCCAGTTCGACAAACCGATCGCGGCCTTCCAGCTGACCCAGAAGAAGCTCACGGACATGGCCCTGGAACTCAACAAGGGGATGCTGCTGGCGTATCACCTGGGACGGATGAAGGAGCAGGGGCGGCTCGCGCCACAGCACGTGAGCATCGGGAAGCTCAACAACTCCCGGGTGGCGCTCGAGATCGCGCGGACGTCCCGCGGGATCCTCGGTGCGAACGGGATCACGCTCGAGTACCCGATCATGCGGCACATGACGAACCTCGAGTCGGTGATCACCTACGAAGGCACCGAAGAGATCCACACGTTGGTGATCGGCGAGGCCCTCACGGGCCACCGGGCGTTCGCCTGACCATGGCGAGGACCGAACCCGGTCTGGAGCGAGAACTGGTCGCGCTGGCTCACGACTTCGCCGAACGCGAGATCCGGCCGGTCGCGCCGCACCACGATGAGACCGAGGAGTTCCCCGCGGAGGTGATCCGGAAGGCCGCGAAGATCGGGCTCACCTGCTACGACCTCCCGGAGCGGTTCGGTGGGGGCGGGATCGAGAGCACGCGGACGGCGTGCCTGATCAGCGAGGAACTCGCCTGGGGCGATGCGCCGATCGGCTCGCAGGTGGGCAGCGCCTCGTTCTTCGCGGGGCCGCTCCTGGCGATGGGAACGCCGGAGCAGCAGGAGCGGTGGATCACGCCCCTCTGCGGCGAGGACCCTCCGATGACGGCGCTCGCGATCACCGAGCCGGGCGCAGGGTCCGACGCAGCTGCGATCAGGACCACAGCCGAGCGCGTGGACGGCGGCTACCGGCTCAACGGTGCGAAGACCTGGGTGAGCGGGGCGCCGAGCGCCCGCTTCTACCTCGTGTATGCGAGCACCGCGCCTGGTTCGCGATCCAAGGGGATCACGTCGTTCCTCGTCGAGGCTGACGACGCCGGTTTCACGCGCGGCAGGAAGCTCCCGAAGATGGGCTCGCGCTGCTACCCGACGGGCGAGCTGTCGTTCGCGGATTGCTTCGTGCCCGAGGACCGCCGGGTCGGCGAGGAGGGACAGGGCTTCTACGGCGTGATGCGGTGGTTCGATCACAGCCGCGTGACGCTCGCCGCGAACTCGATCGGGATCGGCCGCGCGGCGCTCGAGTACGCGGTGGAGTACGCGAAGGAGCGGCAGGCGTTCGGCAAGAAGATCCACGAGTTCCAGGCGGTCTCGTTCCGGCTGGTCGACGCGAAGATGGCGCTGGATCAAGCGCGCCTGCTGATGTTGCACGCCGCCGACCTCTCCGACGAGGGGGAGCCGTTCTCGACGGAGGCCTCGATGGCGAAGCTCGCGGCGTCGGAAGCAGCGTGGCAGGCGTGCAACGCAGCGGTCATGACGCTGGGGTCCTACGGCTACTCGCGCGAGTACCCGGTGGAGAAGTGGCTGCGTGACGCCAAGCTCGAAGAGATCTACGAAGGCACGAACGACATCCAGCGGCTGATCATCGCCCGCTCGCTGTTCCCGCGCGCTACGATGTAAGTTCTGTAGTAGCCTTCCCTCCATGGCGAGCGAGCCCAAGGGCGATCCCTTCAGCATCCGGTTGAGCCGTTCGACGCAGCGACTCGTCGAGGCGGAGGCGAAGCGCACCCGGCGTTCCAAGAGCGCCATCGTCGAGTCGCTCACCGAGGAGGCGGCCCGCGTTCGGCGCTTCCCGGGTATCGGGTTCCACGGCGACGACGTCGATCGGGTGGCTTGGGTGATCGGAACGAGCCTCGACGCGTGGGAGGTCGTGGAGATGTACGAGGACTTCGGGAGCATCGACAAGCTCGTCGAAGACACGCACCTCACCGCGGCGAACGTGCGATTGGCATTGGCGTATCGGGAGGCATACCCGAACGAGATCAACGACGCGATCGCCGAGAATCGGCGTTCGCCGGAAGAGTGGGCTGAGCTCTATCCGTTCGTGGTGACACTCGACCTGTGAGGCTGTTCCTCGACGCGCATCTGTCCTCTCGACGGATCGGTGACCCCCTGCGCCGGGATGGTCACGATGTCCTCGCGATCGCGGATCAGCGGGAACTGGATGGCATGATCGACCCGCAGGTCATGGAGATGGCGGCCCAGGAGCGAAGGATCCTGGTGACCGGGAACGCGAAGCACTTCTCGCCGATCCTGCGGACGTGGGCGGAAGCCGGACTCCATCACTCGGGGTGCATCTTGCTCTGGGGCTTCCGGAGCGAGGACTTCGGTCAGATCCTGCGGGTCGTCAGGGGTGCGCTCGTGGCCTATCCGTCAGCGGCCCAGTGGCGCGATCTGATCTTCGCCCCGCACCGCGACTAGACGTGCACGCGCTCTCCCGTCGGGTCGTAGAGCGGTGACGGGGTGACCCTCGCGGGAACGATCCGATCGAAGACCCGTACGGCGAGCTCCGTTCCCGGTTCCGTGAGCGCCACCGGCAGATAGGCGAACGCGATCGAGGCACCCACGGCGTAGCCGGCGCCACCGCTCGTCACACGCGAGACCACGTCGTCGCCGTGGAACACCGGCTCGACCCCCAAGACCATCGCCCGCGGATCATCCAGGACGAGGCAGACCAGCGCGCGATCCCGCGCCGCTCCCTTCGCCGAGAGCGCTTCGGCGCCGATGAAGCCGCCGCCTCCCCGGACCGCCCACCCCAGGCCGGCCTCGACAGGATCCTCCTCGGGCGTGATGTCGGAACCCCACGCGCGGTAGCCCTTCTCGAGCCGGAGCGTGTCGATCGCGCGGTAGCCGGCCGGTCGGGCGCCGTGAGGCGTTCCTGCGGCCATCAGCGTGTCCCACAGGTGCACCGCGAACTCGCTCGGCGCATAGAGCTCCCAGCCGAGCTCGCCGACGTAGGTCACGCGGACCGCCAGGACCGGGGCGTCGCCCACCGTGATCTGCCGGGCGCGCATGAAGCCGAACGCCTCGTTCGACAGCTCGTCGGTGCACACGCTCGCGAGGACGTCGCGCGCGCTCGGGCCCCACAGGCCGAACGCCGCCATCGCGGACGTGAGGTCGCGGACGTGGACGCCGTCGTCCTCGGGGCGAAGGTGTGTGCGGAGCCACGCGAGGTCGTGCGCGCCGAACGCCGTCCCGGTGACCAGAAGGAAACGCTCCTCGCCCAGGCGGGTCACGGTCAGGTCGCATTCGATCCCGCCTCGCGGGTTCAGCAGTTGGCTGTAGGTCACCGTGCCGACCGGCCTGTCGACACGGCCGGCGCACATCCGAAGGAGGAACGCTTCGGCGCCAGGACCCTGCACCTCGATCTTCGCGAAGGACGATTCGTCGAAGAGCGCCACGCGTTCGCGGCACGCCATGTGTTCGGCGACGATCGCCGTGGACCATACCTCGCCGGCCCATCCGAACGGACGCCGGTCCTCGAAGGCACGATCTTCGTTCGATGCGAACCAGTTCGTCCGCTCCCAACCTGCCTTCTCGCCGAAGACGGCGCCGAGCGCCTCGAGCCGGCCGTAGGTCGGCGCCATCTTGAGCGGCCGTCCGGCGAGGCGCTCCTGACCCGGGTAGTGGATGTCGTAGTTCGTGGCGTAGATCTCGGTGGCGCGCGCGGTGGCGTAGGCGCGCGAGCGGTACTGGCGGCCGAAGCGGCGGATGTCCATCTTCCACAGGTCCCAGGCGGGCTCGCCGTCGATGATCCACTCGGCCGTGACCTTGCCGATCCCACCCGCCCCGGCGATACCGTGCGCGCCGAACCCCGTCGCCACGTAGAGACCGCCGACCTCCGTCTGGCCCAGCAGGAACTCGCCGTCGGGGCTGAACGCTTCGGGCCCGTTGATGCTGCTGGCGATGCCGGCGGTGGCCATCGCCGGGACGAGGGAGGCCGCGAACTCCGCGATAGGAGCGAAGCGGTCCCAATCGTCGGGCAAAAGGGTGTGGTTGAAGTCCTCGGGCGGGCCTTCGAGGACGCGCCAGGGCGCGGGGTCGCGTTCGTAGCCGCCCATCACCAGACCGCCGCCCGCCTCGACCCGGAAGTAGACGAGGCGGTCGGGGTCGCGCAGCGTCGGCATCTCGGGGGTCACGCCCTCGATGGGCTCGGTGAGCACGTACATGTGCTCGAACGCCACGATGGGGGTCTGCACGCCGGCGAGTCGGCCGATCTGATCCGCGTACATGCCGCCGGCGTTCACCACGACCTCGGCTGCGATCGGCCCGTGCTCCGCGGTGGTGATGCCGCGCACCTGGCCGCGGTCCACGGTGATGCCGCTCACGCGGGTCCCGGTCCTGATCTGCACGCCGGCACGCCGTGCACCCTCGGCCATGGCGAGGGTGAGGTTGGAGGGGTCGAGTTGACCGTCGGTGGGGAGCCACGCGGCGCCCATGATCCCCGTCGGGTCGAACAGGGGCCAGCGTGCGAGCGCCTCGTCGGTGCTGATGATCTCCAAGGGCAAGCCGAACGTTTGGCCGCTGCCGGCCAGGCGCTCCAACTCCTGCATGCGCTCCGGGGACCCCGCGAGGCGGAGCGAGCCGACCTCGCGCCAGCCGACGTCGACGCCGGTTTCCTCGGTGAGCCGCCGGTAGAGGGCCGAGGAGTGCATCATCATCCGCGTGAGCGACACGCTCGAACGCAGCTGCCCCACGAGCCCTGCCGAGTGGAAGGTGGATCCGCTCGTCAGCTCGCTGCGTTCCACGAGCAGCGTGTCCGGACCCCAGCCACGCTCGGCCAGGTGGTAGGCGATCGCGGCGCCCGCGACGCCGCCGCCTACGATGATGACCCGGAAGGACTCCACGGTTACGCGGGCTCCTGCGCGGATACGAGCATGTCCTGCATCGGCAGCGCATCCGCGTTGGCGAGCAGCCGGGCGAAGTGCCTGTCCGCGTAGGCGACGAAGTCCTCGTCGAGCTTCGAGATGGCTTGCTGCACGACACCCCACATCGCCTCACGGAAGTCCGACATGATCCGCATCAACGCCAGGCGGGCGCGGTGCCGGTCGCGGACCTCGCCGTAGACGTGGCGGAGCAGCAACCCTTGGGCGTCGTCGTCGAGCGCGTTGTTGACCGCCAGGTTCCCCAGGTCGAAGAACGGATCGCCCATCCCGGCGTATTCGTAGTCGACGATCCAGACGTGGTCGCCCTCGCGCAGGAGGTTCGCGTTGAGGAGGTCGTTGTGACACGTGGTGAGCGGCGAGGGGTTGACCGCGCACGCGGCCTCGATCCGGTCCGCTACGTCGTGCGCGTCGTCGTAGGCGGGCGGCGTCTGCACGCCGCGCAGTTCGGCGATCTCGCGGTACTGCTCGACGATGCGGAACACCGGGAACGAGGAGGGCACGGGCGGGCAGGCGTGGAACCTGCGGAGCGAACGCACCACCATGCCGAGCACGTCGTCGCGGCGGAGGTCCTCCATCGCGACGTAGGAGCCTTCCACGAACCGGGTCACGAAGCAGCCGTTCTCGGGGAGGAACGCGACCACCTCGGGACCGATCCCGGCGTCCGCGGCTACCGACGCCGCCCGATACTCGTTGGCCCGGTCGATGCCGAGCAACTCCGTGTCGGCTCCCGGGACGCGCAGGACGTAGCGCTGCCTGTCCACCGTGACCACGAAGTTGCGGTTCGTGATGCCGCCCTCCAGCGAGACGACATCGAAGTCCGCTCGGGCCCAACCGGGCACCGACCGCAAGACACGTTCGACGAGCGCATCGGTCATCCGCGCTGTCGCTCCCTAGACCGCCCGCTCGTAGCGCTCGCGCTCCCAGTCGGTGACCGTTGCGCGCCACGCCGAGAGCTCCCAGGTGCGCGACGTCGCGTAGTAGTCACTGAAGCGTTCGCCCAGAGCGTGGCGAAGCACGGGGTCCTCGGCGAACGCGCGGATCGCCGATCCGAGCGATCCCGGCAACTCCGGAAGATCCGCGAGGGCGTACGCGTCGCCCTCGATCGCCGCCGGTGGAGCGGCAGCCGTGCGGATGCCGTCTGCGGCAGAGGCCGCGAGGGCAGCGAGCGCCAGGTAGGGGTTCGCGTCGGCGCCGGGCCGGCGGCATTCCAGGCGCCAGAGTTCGCCACGATCAGAACGTATGGCTCGCACGGCACAGGATCGGTTCTCATACCCCCATGTTGCGTTGATGGGCGCGAACCACCCCGGTACGAGCCGTTTGTACGAGTTCACGGTGGGGTTCAACAACAGCGAAGCCGCCGGCAGGTGCGCGAGCAGACCTCCGATCGCCGAGGAGAACACGGGCGGCAACGAGTCGGTCCGTCCGGATCTTGCGAACGCGTTCGTATCGCCCTGCCACGCGGACATGTGCACGTGCCCGCTCGACCCCTCTTCGCCGGGGACGGTCTTGGCCAGGAAGCTGGCGCGAAGCCCCATCGATGCCGCGAGCTGTTTGACGCCGAACTTGAGCAGCGCGGCGTCATCGGCCGCCGCGAGACCGCGCCGGGGCTCGATGTTGAGCTCGAGCAGTCCCGGCCCCGCCTCGGTGTGCACGGCCGACAGTTCGATGCCGAGGCCATCGAGCGCCCGGACGAGCTCGTCGACGAACCGATGGTAGTGGCCGATCTCGGTCAGGCTGTAACTGATGCCGCTGGACAGCGGATCGCCCTGCTCGTCCCAGAGCCGGATCTCGTACTCGAACGCCGACAGCAGCTCGTAGCCCAGGCCGGCCACGTCAGCGAGCACGCTGCGGAGCACCTCCCGCGATGCGATGTCACACGGCGAGCCGTCCGGCCACGACGGGGTCGCCAGGCAGACCCGCCACCCCGGACGCCAGGGCAGGTCGTGCAACGTCTCGGGGTCGGGATGCACGACGAGGTCCGCCGCGCCGGTGCGGATCCCGAAGCGTTCGTAGTCCGCGATCGGCGTGTCCACGGGATCCAGGCCGAGGATGAGATCTGTCATGACGGTCCCGTGGCGTACCGCCGACTCGAACGCGTCGGGCCGCAGCGCCTTGCCGCGCAGCGAACCGTTCATGTCGGGGATCCCGAGGAGGACGAACTCCTCGCCGCCCGCGGGGGATCGCGGCGCGCCGGTCATCCCGCCGCCATCCCCGATAGGGAGTCCGCGACGGCGCGCTCCACGTCCGCGATCGTCTCGTGCAGTCGGCCGATCATCTCGGTCAGTTCCGCGTCGGTGCTCACGTAGGCGGGCGCGAGGAGGATCTGGTCACCGGCGAACCCGTCGGCCTGCGGGTGGGTCGAGGTGACGAGCAACCCGTGCGTGAACGCGGTGTCCTCCACCAGCGAGGAAACGTCGAGGTCTAGCGGCAGGAACGACTCGCCGTCGCGCGGGTCCACGAGCTCCACCCCGAGGAGGAACCCCCGCCCGCGCACCTCGCGAACGATCGGGGAGTCTTCGAGCGCGTCGGCGAGTTCCTCGCGAAGAGCGGGCCCGCGATCGCGGACATGTTCGACGAGGCCGCGCTCGACGAGCAGGTCCAAGACGGCCAGACCGACGGCGGAGGAGAGCGGGGCGCCATCCCAGGTGTGCCCGAGATCGAACTCGCGCGAGCCCCGGTCGATGGCGTCGTAGACGTGTTGACGGCAGAGCACGGCGCCGAGTGGCGTGTACCCGGCCCCGAGTGCCTTGCCGACGGCGACGATGTCCGGCTCGATCGGCAGCTGGTGGGCCGCGAGCCAGCTGCCGACGCGCCCCACCCCGGTGACCACCTCGTCGAAGCAGATCAAGAAACCGTGCTCGTCGCGGCGCTCCGCCAATCCGTGCCAGAAGCGGTCCGGTGGACCGTAGGCGGGCAGGCTCGCGGCGCTCACGGGCTCGCAGAAGAACGCGGCGATGCTCTGCGGTCCGGCCTCTTCGAGCACGCGATCGAGTTCGACCAGGGCGGCCTCGCCGCTCGGATCGGTTCGCCACGTCGACGGCGAGATGTGCAGGTGCTCGGCCAGATAGGGCGTGTGGGGCTCCTGCAGCGTGCGCCGGCCGTTCAACGCGAGGGTTCCCATCGTGGAGCCGTGGTAGGCCTGCGCCGGCGAGATGACGCGCCACCGCTCGGTCTCGCCACACTCCACGTGATACAGCCGCGCAAGCTGCAGGGCCGTCTCGTTCGCCTCGGAGCCTCCCGAGACGAAACGCACCCGAGCCATCTCGGGCGCCGCGACCTCCAGGAGGCGCTCCGCCAACCGCTCCTGCGGCTCGCTCGTGAAGTGGTGATTGTAGAAGTAGGCGATGCGCTCGGCCTGCGCGTCGGCCGCGTCCACGAGTTCGGGCACGCCGTGGCCCAGGCAGGTGACCATCGCGCCACCGGAGCAGGCGTCCAGGATCCGCCGGCCGTCGGTAGTGGTGAGCCACACACCCTCGCCGCGCTCGATGCTGGGATAGGCGCGATCGAGGTCTCGGGGGAAGACCCTCGTGTCGCCGGCCCGGATCGCTGCCTGCACCTGACCCCCTTCCGCCCCTCGCCCTGTCAGCCGCTCGCGCGCTCGCGCTCGTCGCTCGCTGGACCGTTCTCAGGCAGGTCGAGCCGCGCGACGTCGTGCAGGTAGCGCTCGAGCAACTGCCACGCCATCCGCCTGCTCTCCTCCGCCCGCCGGTTGGTCTCCTGCAACAGGGCATCGGGGTCGACACCGTCGCGATCGAGTTCGTGACGGTAAACGCGCACCCACTCGTCCATGATCTGGGGCGTCACTTCGGGGTGGAATTGCAGACCGAGACTCCGCCCGGCGACGAACGCCTGCGTGCTGGCGTCGGTCTCCGCGATCACGGTCGCACCGGGTGGCGCCGTGAACACGTCGAAGTGCCACTGGAACCAGGGCCCCTCGGGCACCAGGCCGGGGTCGGTACTCCGGACCGGCAGCCAGCCGATCTCGGCGTCCTGCGAGCGATAGACCTCCGCGCCCAGGACCCGGGCGAGCATCTGACTGCCGAAGCACAGACCGAGGACCGGGACCTCCACATCGACCGCCCGGCGCATGAGGCGGGCCTCACGCGGAACGAACCCCTTCGTGTCGTCGAACGCCGCGAACTCCGATCCGAGCGACACGATGAGGTCGTACTCGGTTGGATCGATCTCGCGTTCGTCGATGTCGATCCGCATCGTCTCGACATCGGCCCCGTGCGTGTCCAGCCATTCCGCCACGAGCCCGGGGGGCGTCGGCACCTCGTGCTGCAGGATCAGCGCTCGCAGGGGAGCGGGTTCGTTCCCGGTGTTCATCTCGGACCTCCGGAGGGTGAGGGAGTGTGCGTACCGTTGGCGAGCTCTCGCTGCACCTGCGGGTCGACGTGGCGGACCGTATCCGCGAACCGGGCGACCATCTCCTCCAGTTCGTCGTCGGTCGTGGTGAACGGAGGCGCGAACAGCGTCTGATCGCCCGCGTAGCCGTCGCGCGTGGGCTGCGTCGACAGCGTGATCAACCCACGTTCGAACGCGCCGGTGTCGATCCGGGCGGCGACCCGCAGCTCCGGCGGCAGGAAGGACTCACCGTCGCGCGGATCGACGTACTCCACACCGAGGAGGTAGCCGTGGCCACGCACCTCGCGGACGAGCGGCATATCGGCGAGCGCACCCGCGAGCTCGTCGCGGAGGACCGGCCCGCGGTCGTGGACCCGCTCGATGAGATGTTCGGACCGCATCGCCTCCATCACCGCGAGTCCGACGGCACATGCGAGCGGCGCCCCGTCCCAGGTATGCCCGAGCGGCAGGCGTCTCGATCCTGCGGCGATCGCCTCGTAGACATGGTCGCGCACCAACACCGCCCCGATCGCCGCGTGGCCGGCGCCGAGTCCCTTCGCTATAGCGATGATGTCCGGCGTGCACGCGGTCCCGGAAGCCGCGAACCATGCACCCGTGCGGCCGACCCCGGTCACCACCTCGTCGAAGCACACGAGGAAGCCATGACGGGACCGGCGCTCGGCGAGGCCTTCCCAGAACCGCGGCGGCGGCGTGTACGCGGGCAGCGACGCGGCGCTGATGGGCTCACAGAAGAACGCCGAGATGGTTCCCGGGCCCGCGTCCTGAAGCGCCCGGTCGAGCGCCTCCAGGGCCGCCTCTCCGGTGGGATCGAGCCGCCACGTGCTGGGCGGGATGTGCAGGTGGCGCGGGAGGTACGGCTCGAACGGCCGCTGCAACCCGGGACGGCCGGTGAGCGCCAGCGTCTGCATCGTGGGACCGTGGTAGGCCTGCGCGGGGGAGATGATCTGCCAGCGATCCGCATCGCCCCGTTCGACGTGGTACGAACGTGCGAGCTGGACCGCCATCTCGTTCGCGTCGGCGCCGCTCGTGGTGAACCGGACCCGGGTGAACCCCTCCGGCGCCACGTCGATCAACTCACGGGCCAGGCGCTCCTGAGCGGGGTTGGTGAGCCGCTCGTTGTGCACGAACGCGAGCGTCTCGGCCTGCGCCCGGGCGGCCGCGGGGATGTCGCGACGGCCGTGCCCCAGGGTCGCCGCCATCGAACCGCCGCTCATCGCGTCCAGGTAGCGGTTCCCGGCCGCGTCTTCGACCCACACCCCCTCTCCCCGCGTGATCACCGGGAAGGCGCGGCCGAGTTCCAAGGGGAGGACGCGCGTGCCGTCGCTCTTTATCGACGCCTGCAACCCAGCGGCCTCCTTCACGCGTCGCGAACGGGTCGGGGAACCTTCACGGGAGCCTAGGACATCGCGTCCTGGTTCACCTCGCGTACCACGCCGGCGAACCGGTGGAAGATCTCGCGGCCGCGCTCTTCTTGCCGCGCCATATGGTCCACGGCCTCCTCACGGATCGTGTCGGCGGACTTCCCCCACGTGGCCGCGAGGTCCATCTCGGCGTCCGCCAGCCCGAGCCACCACTCCAGTTCCCACCGGTCGACCTCCAGGTGGAACTGGATACCCCACGCCCTATCGCCGATCACGTAGGCCTGCACCGGGACGCGGTCGCTCGTCCCCAGCAAGGTGGCGCCTTCGGGCAGTGCGTGGGTGTCCTCGTGCCACTGCAGCACCATCTCGGTCTCCCGAAGGACCGAGAGGATCGGGTCATCCGCGGCTCCGGGGAGCAGACGCACGGGCTCGAAGCCCACCTCGCGCACCGGCCCTTGCGCGACGTCGGTGCCCGATGCCCGCGCCAGGATCTGCGACCCGAGGCAGATCCCCAGGTACGGGACGCCGCGCTCAACGGCTTCGCTCGTGTACGCGCGCACCCGTGCCAGGTGGGGGTAGGCGTGGACCTGGTCGACGTTCACGGTGCCGCCTAACATGACGACTCCGGAAACCTGCTCGAGCGGGGGCAACTCGGTGTCGGGGGAGGTCGCGTCGACGGTGAGCACGTCGAGGTGCGCGGCGGCCAATGCGCCCGGGGCCACGCCGAAGCATTCGTATGGGTCGTTGCGGACGAGCAGGACCGGTTTCATCCGCGTTCGAAGTACCGGGCGAGCTCCCAGTCCGTGACCGTCTGGTTGTCGAAGATGATCTGTTCCTGCTCCGCGGTGTTCAAGAGGTGCTCGAACACGAAGTCGCCGAAGGCCTCGCGTGCCACGCTGGATGCGCGGAACGTCTCGATCGCCTCGTGCAGCGACGTCGGTACGCGCGGTACGTCCTTGGCTTCGTAGGCGTTGCCCACGAACATCTCGGGCGGTTCGATCTTGTTCGCGATACCCCAGAGGCCGCTCGCGATCGTGGCGGCGAACGCCAGGTAGGGGTTGGCGTCGGCGCCGGGGAGCCGGCACTCGACGCGCGCACTCACGTGCTCACCCACGGTGCGGAACCCGCAGGTGCGGTTGTCGCGGCTCCAGACGACGGCGGTCGGCGCCCACGAAGCGAGTTGGTAGCGCTTGTAGGAGTTCACGAAGGGGGCGTACATCCATGCCATCTCGCGGGCGGTCGCCATGAGGCCACCCATGTACCAGCGGTAGGTGTCGCTCAGATGGTCCTTGCCGTTGGCGTCATACATCAAGGACTGCTCGCCGTCGGCGCTCCACACGCTGGAGTGCAGGTGGCACGACGAACCCGCCTCGGCCATCGTCCACTTCGCCATGAAAGTGGCGGCGACCCCGTTCAACTCCGCGATCTCCTTCACGCCGTGCTTGTAGAGCGCGTGATGGTCGGCGTTGGACAACGCGTCGGAGTAGGTGATGTTGATCTCGTGCTGGCCCTTGCCGAACTCGCCCTTGCTGAACTCCACGGGGATGCCGGCGCCGCGCATGTGGTTGCGGATCTGGCGGATGATCCACTCGTCGCGAGTTGTCTGCAGCATGTGGTAATCCATGATGTAGGGGGAGGACGGCCGCATGTCGCGGTAGCCGCGTTCGGCCGCCTCGCGATAGGAATCCTGGAACAGATAGAACTCGAGTTCAGACCCCGTCTTGATCACGTAGCCGGCGTCGGTCGCCCGTGCGATCTGGTCCTTCAAGATCTGGCGCGGCGAAACGCGGACGGGCTCGGCGGCCTCTTCCTCCTCGTTGACGTCGCAGATCACCATGGCGGTCTTCTCGAGCCACGGACACCACCGCAGCGTCGAGACGTCGGGCACCATCCGGAAGTCGCCGTAGCCCGTATCCCACGATGCGTAGGAGTAGCCCGGGAGCGGCTCCATCTCCATGTCGACGGCCAGCAGGTACAGGCAGGCGTGCAGGCCTTCTTCGCCAAGGATGTCCTCGAGGAAGAAGTCGGGCATCACGCGCTTGCCCATGAACCGGCCCTGCAGGTCGGTGAACATGCAGAGCACGGTGTCGATGTCGCCGCGCTCTGCGAGGTCGTGCAACGTCTCGACGTCCAACATGCCCTGCCTGTGCACCGCTCCCGCCTCCCGTCAGATGGACGAGGCGGCGGGCAGAAGCCCGCCGCCTCGCACGAACACCGATACCTCAGGTCGTCGGTTCGGACGGAACCCCGCCTCCACCACCGCGCAGGATGGCCTCCTGCTCCTCGTGGCTCGATGCGTATCCCGCTTGACCCGGAACGCCCTTCTCACCCTGTGTGAGCGCGAACTCTTCCTCCGGTGACAGCACCAGGCGGTGCCGTCCGGCGACCGCGAAGTAGATGACGCCGAGGATGTAGTACGCAGCGACGCCGTAGATCCCGGGACGGTATGCCTCGTTCAGGAAGATCGCGATGAACGAGACCAGCGCGATCCCTCCGGCGATGAACGCTCCGCCGACACCCCACGGGCTCCGATAGGGGCGCTCGATGTTCGGGAGGTTCTTCCGGAGCAGGTAGAACGACAGCGCCTGCATCATGTAGGAGATCACGGCGGCGAACACGGCCATGTTCAGGAGGGCGGCCACGACCTGATCGCCGAGTTCCTGCTCCTGCATGATGAACACGCCCACCGCCACCGCGTAGCCCACGACCGCCCCTGCGATCAGGGCCACGTGCGGCGTCTTTCGGCTGCCGTGCGTCACAGACAGCCACTTGGGGAAGTAGCCCGCACGTGACAGCGAGTACGTGTTGCGCCCGTAGGCGTAGATGATCGTGAAGAAGCTGGCGATGAGACCGATCATGAATAGCAGACCGAGCAACGCCACCACGTCGCCCTCGCCGAAGATCCCCTTCAGGCCGTCCAGCAGCGGGAAGGCGGATCCTCCGAACAGGCTGGCTCCGCCCGGCAGCCCGGAGTTGATGAACAGGGTCAGGATGCTCGCGATCAACAGCGTGTGCATCCCCCAGATCGTGCCCTTCGGCACGTCGCGCCGCGGATCCATCGACTCTTCGGCCGCCAGCGGAACCTCCTCGATCGCGAGATAGAACCAGATCGCGAAGGGGAGCGACTCGAAGATCCCTCGTATCCCGAACGGGAACCATGGACCGCTCCCATCGGCGACGGGATCGCCGCCTCCATCGGGGATGTTCGTCCAGTTGCTCGTGCTGAAGTCACCGGAGAGCAGCGCAGCGACGTAGAAGAACACCAGGACCGCGAGCGACAGGACCGTGATCCCGATCGTGAACTTCATCGTCGCCTCGATGCCGATGATGTTGATCCCCACGAAGATGATGTAGAAGATGGCCATCCAGAAGGGGAGACTGTTCCACCACGGCGTGGTCGTGAGGTCGAGGAGCGTGGCCGTGATCTCTTTCATGAGGAGACCCATCGCGCTGACCACGACGGCCGGCGTGATGACGTACTCCATGTTCTCCGCGAGGCCGGTCAGGAAGCCACCCCACGGTCCCATCGCAGAGCGGGCGAAGGAATACGCGCCTCCCGTGTGCGGGAGCGCCGGTGACATCTCGGCGATGCAGTAGCACAGCGCGTAGTACATGAGCGCCGTGACCGCCACGGCGACGATGAGGCCGCCGAAACCACCCGTGCCCAAGCCGAAGTTCCAGCCGTAGTAGTCGCCGGAGATGACCGCGCCCACGCCGAGGGCCCAGAGCGCCCACGCGCCGGCGTGCCTGCGGAGGCCTCGCTGTTGGAAGTACTCCTCACCCACCTCTTGATAGGTGACGGAACCGACCTTTCGTTCGGACATGGCACCTCCCCTTCTCGAGCCGGCTGACCGGGCTCTTCGGCGCGTATCGAGCCACACCGAGGCTTTGTCTGTCAAACCCCGGATGGCGGCCGGCCCGACGCCGAAGCACGTACCCACCGAAGGGCGAGGCCTATGCCGAACGTGAGCGCGAGCGTGGCCGAGACCCCCCAAGCGTGCACGGCGACCGGGATCGCAAGGCTCGCCGCCGCCGATCCGACGAACAGCGGTGCTTGCCAGGGCATCCGGAGCATGCGCCGGCCGATCCATAGCGCCAGCACGATGCCGGCGATCGGCCAGAGGTCCCAGCTCCCGGCCGTGATGGGGCTCCTCGGTCCGCCGACCGCGACGAGCATCTCCATACGGCCCACCGTAGCGCGGCGCGCCCATCTCGTGGGCGCGCGTTTGACGGAGTTTGTCAGACAAAGGTACGGTGGCCCACGTGAGGAAGCGACTCTCGTTCAAGATCCGCGAGGAACTTGTCTCTCGGATCGCGAGCGGGCGGATCGCTCCCGGGTCGAAGTTGCCGCCCGAGCCCGAGTTGGCCGAGGAGATGGGCGTGTCGCGCGCCACGCTCCGCGAGGCGCTACGGTCGCTGGAAGAGGATGGGTTCGTCACGCGCACGAGCGGCGCCGGCACCTACGCGACCCGGAGGCCGCGCTTGCGCAACAACCTCGATGTGAACTTCGGCGTGACCGAAGCGATCCGTGCGGCAGGGATGCGGCCGGGGACGACGCAGAGCGCGCTCCATACAAAGGCGGCGACCGTTGACGAATCTATGTCCCTCGACCTCGCTCCCTCAGAAGCGGTGGTGGTGCTGGAACGGGTCCGTACCGCCGACGGACGCGCGGTGGTGTTCTCTCGCGATGTGATCGCGGCGACCCGGCTGGGCGCGACCGACCTGGCGGGGATGGCGCTGGATGGGTCGCTCTACGAGATCTTGGAAAGCCACGGGCAGCCGGTCGCGCACGGCATCGTGACCGTGGAGCCCGAGCGCTCGGACAAGTTCCTCGCCCGGCGCCTGGGGGTCAAGGTCGGCTCGTTGCTGCTGTACCTGCGGCAGATCGATTACGGCGCCGAGGGCGAGCCGCTCTTGCTGTCGGAGGAACATCACGTGGCGGAGGCGTTCGAGTTCAGCGTGGTCCGTCGTGGGCCCGGGAGGAGGTCGACATGAGCGTTGGCAAGGCGATGCGGATGAAGCGTGTCATCGACGAAGCAGGTGTCTCGGTGATCTGCGCGCTGGATCACGGGATGACCTCGCCGGTCTTCCTCGAGCCACTCGCCGACATCACGGCGCGGGCGAGGGAGACGGTGGCCGGCGGCGCCAACGTCATCATGATGAGCAAGGGGATGATCCGCCTCGCTCACGAAGCGTTCTCGCCGACGACCTCGCTCGCGGTGCTGCTCTCGGCCAGCGCCGACCCGGGCGGTGACCGGCCGCAGATCGTCCAGATCGGCGAGGTCGAGGAGGCGCTCGTGCTCGGCGCCGACGCGGTGGTGCTGTTCACGGCGCTCGGGGGCGACACCGAACCGGGCATGCTCGACATCCTGTCGGCCGTCGGACGGGAGTGCGCGACCCTCGGGATGCCGTTCATCGCGGAGGCGGAGTTCCCCACCACCTACGCCACCGTCGAGGAGTTGAAGCAGCAGTACGGTTTCGAATACCTGCGGCGGAACGTGCGGCTGTGCGCCGAGCTCGGCGCCGACAACGAGAAGACGAACTGGCCGGGCGATCAGGAGTCGTTCGCCAAGTGCGTCGAGGCGGCGAACGGGATCCCGGTCGTGCTGGCGGGCGGTTCGCGCCTGCAGGACGACGAACTCCTCACCCGGATGGAGCAGGCGATCGATGCCGGCGCGATCGGGTGCTCGGTCGGGCGCAACATCTTCATGCACGCGAACCCCGAGGCGATCACACGGGCGCTCGCCCGCGTGATCCGGGAACGGTGGAGCGCCGAGAAGGCGCTCGCGGCCCTGCGGGAGGAGACGGCCTGATGCGTGCGGCGTTCATGACCGCGGTCAACCAGGTCGAGGTCCGGGAGGACGCCGTGGAGCCGGTCTGCGAGCCCGCCGGGGCGGTGCTGCGCGTGGAGGCGTGCGGCATCTGCGGCACGGACGCGCGGACGTTCTTCAACGGCGACCCTAAGGCGCCGGCACCCTGGCAACTCGGCCACGAGCCCGTCGGCGTGCTCGACGAAGTCGGGCCGCAGGCGGTGCTGCCGGCCGGCATGGCGCTGGGCGACCGCGTGTTCTTGGGCTCGATCCTCACCTGTGGGAGTTGCCGCTGGTGTCTGGAGGGTTTCCAGAACCTGTGCGAGGACCACCTGCTCTACGGGTACGACCCGTTCCCCGGCGCGTACGCGGAACGTGCCGGCGTGCCGCCGATCGCCACGAAGAACCTCATCCCGCTGCCACCCGAGCTGCCGTCGGACCTCGCGACCGTCGCGGATCCGTTCGCCTGCGCCCTGAACGGGATCGAGCAACTCGACGTGCGCTTGGGCGACACCGTGGTGATCGTGGGAACGGGTCCGATCGGCTGCTGGCAGGCCGTGATGGCGCGCGACCGCGGCGCATCGAAGGTCTTCATGACCGATGTGAGCGGCGACCGGTTGAAGATCGCGCTGGACGCCATCGGGCACGCCGTCGACGATGCCTGGGTCGCCGGTGAGGACAACGGGGTCCAGGAAGTGCTCTCGCGGACCGGGGGGTACGGCGCCGAGCGCGTGAGCGTCGCGGCGCC
>JBBDHX010000011.1:62397-84434 GCA_040880745.1 Actinomycetota bacterium | reverse complement strand
GGCGAAGCCGGCGCAGCAGGCGGCGCTCGAGATGGCCGCCAAACGGGCGACGGTCGTCTACTTCGCCGGCCTTCCCAAGCACGATCCGGTGAGCCCGCTCGACATGAACGAACTCCACTACAAGGAACTGGACATCCGTGGCGCGTACGGGGCGACGCACCGCCAGTACCGGATCACGATGGACTACCTCGACCGCAGGCAGGACGAACTGGCCAAGGTCGTCACGCACCGCTGGCCGCTCGAGCAGATCGGCGAGGCGTTCGAGACGATCCGCGCCGGGACCGGGCTCAAGATGGTGATCGTGCCATGACCGATTACGTGATCGGTTGCGACGTCGGGAGCCAGGGGACCAACGCCGCGCTGTACGCGGCCGACGGCACACTCGAGGCCTCCGCCTACGAGACCTACCCGCTTTCGTTCCCGCGTCCCACGTGGGCCGAGCAGGACCCCGACGATTGGACCGCGGCCGTGATCCGGGCGTGCCGGCGTCTGGTGCAGGTGTGTCCCGGCGGCGCCGGTGCGATCCGGGGCTTGTCGTTCGGTTCGCAGCTGGACGGGATGGCGGTGGTGGACGCCGATGGCCGGCCTGTCCGCCCGGCGATGATCTGGATGGACCGCCGTGCCGAGGCTCAGGCGGCGGCGCTCGCCGAGCGGATATCTCCCGCAGACTTCTACCGCGCCGTCGGCGCGAACCTGGACTCTTCGCACGCCGTGTTCAAGGCCCTGTGGGTCCGCGAACAGGAGCCGGAGGCGTGGGCGCGTGCGACGCACATCATGCCGCCCGGCTCCTACGTGCTGCGCGCCGCCACCGGCGTGCTCGCCGTCGATCACTCGAACGCATCCTCGCTGGCGCTGTTGGACCCGCGCACGCGCGTGTGGTCCGGGGCTGCGCTGGACGCCACCGGGATCGACGCGGAGATGCTCCCCGCGTTGGGCGGTGGCCCCGACGTCGTGGGGACGGTGACCGCCGCGTTCGCCGAAGAGAGCGGGCTGAACCCGTCCACCGTCGTCGCGATGGGGTGCGGGGACGAGATGGCGGCCACCCTCGGCGCCGGTGTCTACGCGCCCGGCGACGTCTGCGACGTGGTGGGGACGGCGGAGCCCGTGTGCGCGGCGAGCGGGGAGCCTCGCGAGGATCCGTCGATGTTGGTGGAATGCCACCCCCACGCGGATCCTGACGTGTGGCTCCTGGAGAACCCGGGCTTCGTCTCGGGCGGCAACCTGCGGTGGTGGCGGGACCAGTTCGCGCCGATCGAGCGGGACGCCGAGGCCGTCGGTCTCGGGGACGCGTACGACTTCTTGTCCACCGAGGCGGGTCATGTGCCGCCCGGCGCGGAGGGTCTGGTGTTCCTCCCCTGCATGCAAGGGGCGATGGCCCCGGAGTGGAACGGTGCCGCGCGCGGCGTGTTCTACGGACTCACGCTCGCACACACGCGTGACCACATGACGCGCGCGATCTTGGAAGGGAGCGCCTTCGCGCTTCGCGACATCCTCACGGCGATGCGGGATGCAGGACTCGGCGTCCGGCAACTCACGATCGTCGGCGGGGGTGCCAAAGGACCGCTCTGGCGTCAGATCAAGGCCGACGTGACCGGTCTGCCGGTCCGCGTCCCGGTGTCGGTGGAGACGACCGCGACCGGTGCGGCCATCTTGGCGGCGGTCGGCGCGGGTGTGCACGGGAGCATCGCGGACGCCGTGGAGGCGTTCGTCGCGCTCCGCCCCGAGATCCACGAACCCGACCCCGCGAACGCCGCGGCCTACGACGATGCCTACGGGCTGTACCGCTCCGTCTACGACGCGCTGCGGCCGGTGTTCAACGCGTCGCCGGGCGGGGCTCAGTCCTCGGGGGTGACGTAGGCGGCGGTGATGCCGCCGTCGACCACCAGTGAGGCGCCCGTCATGAACGACGAGTCCTCGCTCGCCAGGAACAGGGCCGCGTTCGCGAGTTCATCGGCCTGGCCTAGCCGCCCCATCGGGATGTGCACGAAACGTCGCTGCTTCTTCTGCTCGTCCGACAGCAGTGCAAGGAGCAGCGGGGTCTCGATCGGCCCGGGGCAGAGGGCGTTGCAGCGGATCCCCTTGCGCGCGTACTCGACGGCGATCTCACGCGTCATCGCGAGCACGGCGCCCTTCGAAGCCGTGTAGGCGGTCTGGGAGGTGGCGGCGCCCATCCACGCCACGAAGGACGCCACGTTGATGATCGATCCACCGCCGCTCTCGAGCATCGCCGGGATCCCGTACTTGCAACCGAACGCCACGCCCTTGACGTTGACCGCTAGCGTGAGGTCCCAGATCGACTCATCGGTGCTGTGCACGCTGCCGTCCTCGGGCAGCATCACGCCGGCGTTGTTGTAGAGCACGTCCAGACGGCCGAAGGCATCGACGGTCTCGCGGACCATCCCCGCGGCGTCGGCTTCCTTCGAGACGTCGGCGTGCACGTAGCGGGCTGCGTCGCCGATCGCCGCGGCCGTCGACTCGCCGGCCTCGTCGTTCACGTCGGTGAGGACGACCCGGGCGCCCTCGCGAGCGAACGTCTCCGAAGCCACCTTGCCCATCCCACTGCCGCCGCCGGTGATCAACGCCACCTTGCCATCCAGACGCATCGGTCGCCCGCTCCTTCCGTGCACGAGGTCAGGCGTGGATGCTACGACCGCGGTGGCCCGGCCACCTTGGCGCGGATCCGCGAGATGGGCCGATCCATGTAGGCGAGCGGGATCTCATCGACCCACACCACGTCCACGGTTCCGGCTGCGGCGCCGGCCGCGACGGCGCGTGACCTCGCATCGCTGACGCAGGCCTCGATGGCGCCGTCGCGCCTTCCCTCACCGACGTCGGCGACGTGGTCGGCTTCCCCGGAAACCAGGCCGATCGCCGCGCCGACGGCGTTCGCCACGTCGAACCGCTCCGGCCGGTGCACGTGCGAAGCCCCAGGGAGATCCTCGGGCAGGATGACACTCCCACCACCGACGACGATCACGGGCACGTCGCCGCGGGCGACCTTCATGCGGTCGAGCGCGTCGGCGACGCGTCGCTCGGCCTCGGCGAGCGCTGCGGACCATGAGCGCTCCCCGAGCAGCGAAGGCTGGCACATCGAAGCTCGCCCCGCCGCCACCGCGGCGTCGGACAGGGTCGGCGTGTCACCCCCGAACACGAGGGCCCGCGTGGTGAGCCGGTGCCCGACGCTGTCCACGCCGAGCACGCCGCCGGGCTCGATCACCGTGCCGCCACCCGTGGCGACCGAGATGACGTCGGGCATGCGGAAGTTCGTGCGGACCCCGCCGAGGTCGATGCCGGCAGCGGATTCGCGCGGGAACCCGCCCGCGATCGCCCCGACGTCCGTGCTCGTCCCACCGACGTCGATGACGAGCGCCTCCGTGAGGCCGGTGAGCGCTGCGGCGCCGCGGATCGAGTTCGATGGACCCGAACCGACGGTGAGCACGGGCAGGGCGACCGCCCGCTCGATGCTCATCATGGTGCCGTCGTTCTGGGTCAGGTAGGGCGTGGCTCTCAAGCCCAGGTCCGCGAGCGCGCGGCCGAGTGCCTCGCTCACGCGGCGTGCCACCGACCCGAGCGCCGCGTTCACGATGGCTGCGTTCTCGCGCTCCAGCAGGCCGAGCCCGCCGACCTCATGTCCGAGCGATACCCCGACACCCTCGCCGAGGATCTCGCGAACGAGTGCGCCGGCCTCCCGTTCCTGGGAGGGATCCTGCAGCGAGAACGGTCCGGTGATCGCGACGGCGTGGGCCCCGCGCGCCGCCTCGATCGCGATCCGGATCCGGTCCCGATCGAGCGGGTGGGTACGGCCGTCGATCTCGACGCCGCCGTCCACGATGGTTGCGCCTGCCTCGATCGCCGAGCGCAGAGCAGCGGGCCAGCCGGCGAACGGTGGAACGGAGCGGCTGGCCGGCCCGGCGAGCCGCAGGACCGCCACCCTCCCCAGTCCGGACCGGCGGAGCAAGGCGTTCAGCGCATGCGTGGTCCCCAGCGCCACGCTCCCGACCTCGTCCGGATCGGCGGGCACGACAGCCGCCAGTGCGCCGCGGATCCCCTCGACCGGGTCCTCGGTGGTCGGCGTCTTGGTCCACGCCAGGACACGTGCCTCGGCGTCGAGCAGCACCGCGTCGGTGTTCGTCCCGCCGACGTCGATCCCGATCCGCAGGCTCATGACCCCGTCCCCTCCACGGGCGTCCACGGCCCCGGATAGCCGAACCGTTCCGGTCCGGCGACGCGGAGCCCGGCCGGTGTTCGCCACACGGGTGCGCACGGCATGCCGAGGACCACGACCCTCTGGCCGTAGCGGACGCGTTCGGTGGGGACGGCGTCGCCGGTCGTCTCGTCGGTGAGGGTGATCAGGTCCGGCACGCTCGCGAGCGTGCGGTCTCCTTCGGTGGCGAGCAGGTTCTCGTTCTGCACATGGATCACGGCGGTCCGGCCGGCGTCGTGCCCGGTGCCCTCCACCGTCACCTCGCCGCGAGCGAACCCGCCGGTGGTGCGGCGAACGACATCGGTCACCTTGCCCGTGATGAGCCGGAGGCCGCCGGTGACGCTGAGCACGCCCTCGATCCCGTCCGCGTCCAACGCTTCCCCGATCGCGAGCGCGAGCGGCAGCGTGTGGCGCACGGTGGCGCTCCTGGCCACGCGTGCCTGCATCACGTGGTCGGCCCCCGCGACGGCGCCGCCGAACGCGATCACCAGATGACGAGCGATCCGCTCGAGCCAGACGGCGTCCAGCGGCGTCGCCGTCACGACGTTCCCGCGCTCGTCGGCGAAGAACGCCGGTGCTGCGGGTACACCCAGGACATGCATCGAGGCCATGTCCCCCTCGGGGAACGCACGGCCCATCGCGTCGGCGTCGGTGAGCGGCAGGCCCATCCGGGCGGCCCAGCCCACCGGCGTGACGCCGTTGCCGCCGCCGATCTCCCCGACCATGATCGCGCCCACCTGCCGGCCGAACCATCGCTCGGCGGCGAGGCGGAGCGCGTCGCCCTCCTCGCCGGACTCGAGCTTCTCGATGCCGACCGTCGGCGCACCCCACCCCGCGACCGGCAGGACCAGCGCGTCATCGGGGAGGTCATCGAGCGAGACGACCGCGACCGGTCCGTGCTCGTCGACGCCGGCCCGGGCCGCGAGCAGCGCGGCGTGTGTATCGCCTCCGCCCCCGGTCCCCAAGATCGCGCAGCCGCGCGCGTACGCCTCGAGGTTGGTGTCGTCCAGCCGCACGAGCGGATCCTCCCACGCCGCGCTACGATCCGGCCATGACGACCGAGCTGCTGGTGATGGGCGGCGAGCGCGTCGCCGCCGCGGAAGGGCGGACCGCCGGTGTGATCGAGCCCTCCACCGCTGCGGAAGCCTGGCAGGTGGCCCAGGCAGGAGCCGAGGATGCTCGCCGCGCCGTCGACATCGCGGCCGAGGCTTTCGAGGAAGGCCCGTGGCGCAGGATGAGCGCCCGCGAACGCGGCCGGGTGTTGACCAAGGCGTCCTTCTTGATCCGGGACCGGCAGGAAGCGTTGGCGACGCTGGAGGCGCGCAACGGAGGGAAGCCGATCAACGCGGCGCGCGGTGAGATCGACCTCGTCGCGAACGTCTTCGAGTACTGGGGTGGGGCCGCGAACAAGATCACCGGCGAGACGATCCCCATCGTGCCGCCGGGCCTCGATGTGGCGTTGCGCGAGCCGATCGGCGTGTGCGTCCTCATCACGCCGTGGAACTTCCCGGCGGCGATCGCCTCGTGGAAGATCGCGCCGGCTCTCGCCTGCGGGAACACCGCCGTGGTCAAGCCCGCCAGCCAAACCCCGCTCACGACGCTCGCGATGGCCGACATCCTGACGGAGGCGGGCGTCCCGGCGGGCACGCTCAGCGTGTTGCCCGGTCCCGGCGCCACCACCGCGGCCGCACTCATCGAGGACCCTCGCGTCGCGAAGATCTCGTTCACCGGCTCCACGGTGGTCGGGACCGGCGTGATGCAGACGGCGGCCACGAACATCACGCGGGTCTCGCTCGAGTTGGGGGGCAAGTCGGCGAACGTCGTCTTCGCAGACGCGGATCTGGACGTAGCCGTGCCGAAGTCGCTGTGGTCGGTCTTCGACAACGCGGGCCAGGACTGTTGCGCGCGGTCGCGTCAGTTCGTCCAGCGCCCGATCTACGACGAGTACATCGAACGGTTCGCCAAGGCGACCGAGGCGATCGCGGTGGGCGAGCCGATGGAGGAGGCCACCGAGATGGGCCCGCTCATCTCCGCGGGCCAGCGCCAGACGGCGGCCGACTACCTCGCGATCGGCATCGAGGAGGGAGCGCGCCGCATCACTGGCGGCGAGCAGCCCGAGGGACCGGGCTTCTACTTCACCCCCGCGGTCCTGGCCGACGTGGACAACTCCTGGCGCGTCGCACGCGAAGAGATCTTCGGCCCGGTTGTCTGCATCCTCCCTTTCGACACGGAGGAAGAGGGGATCCGCCTGGCGAACGACACGCCCTACGGACTCTCGGGATCCATCTGGACCCGCGACCTCGGCCGGGCGATCCGCGTGGCCAAGTCGATCCGCTCGGGCAACCTGAGCGTGAACTCCTCGAGCAGCGTGTTCACGGAAGCGCCGTTCGGGGGGTTCAAGCAGAGCGGCATCGGCCGGGAGATGGGCATGCACGCCGTGGCTCTGTACACCGAGACGAAGAACGTCTACTTCTCCGAGGAGTAGGGCCGGGTCCTCGCTAGACTCGCCACATGGTCGAACTGCCTGAAGAGCTCCGCAAGCGCGCCCCCCGGCCGGCGGGCCAGGAGCCGACCGCGACCCTCACGCTCGATGCCTACGAACGTCTCAAGGCCGAGTTCCTCGAGTTGACCACCACCGGCCGCGAGCACATCACGGAGAAGATCAAGGTGGCCCGCGAGCACGGCGATCTGCGCGAGAACGCCGAGTACCACGCAGCGAAGGAACAGCAGGGCATGATGGAGTCGCGCATCCGCAAGATCAAGCACATGCTCGCCGACCCCGACATCGTCGAAGCGCCACCGCACGCGGACGAGATCGCGCCCGGCATGCTCGTCACGGTCCGGCCGCTCGACGAAGACGACCCCGAGGACGAGACCTACCTCCTGGCCGAACACGCCGAGGAGCGAGCCGAAGGCGTGCGTACGGTCACCACGACTTCCCCTTTCGGGATGGCGCTCAATGGCGCGAAGAAGGGCCAAGAGGTCGAGAACGAGGCGCCCGGCGGCGTGTTCCGGTACGTGGTCGTGGGGTTCGAACCCGCCTCGGGCTGATGGCCGGCGCGGGGAACGACGCGGCAGCCCCCCGGGAGGTGCAGCGCGTCCGGGACATGCCGGCTCCGCGCAAGAACGAGAGCGCCGCCGGCGGTGCGATCCAGTGGACCTTCCAGTGGCCCTACCGGGGCATCTTGGCCTTCCTTCTCTGGACGCGGGTGCGGCCCTGGCAACTGACCGCCGCCTCGCCCGTCCTGATCAGTTTGTCGGGCGTGTTCATCATCAGCGGCGACTGGTTCGTGGCGGGGTGGGTGCTGCTCGCCGGAGGGCTCTGCGACGTCTTCGACGGCTCGGTCGCCCGCCACCGCGGCGAAGAGAAGCGCTCGGGCGCGTTCATGGACTCGGTCATCGACCGGGTGGCCGATGCGATCGTGTTCTCCTCGCTCTTCTGGACGTTCGCGCAGCGCGGTGACCGTCTGGAGGCTGTGCTCTCGCTCGTCACCCTCATCGTGTCGCTCAGCGTGTCCTACGTCCGAGCCGAAGCCGAGGCTGCGGGCGTGCGGTTGACGGAGGGGTTCTTCCAGAGGCTCGAACGGTTCCTCGCGTTGATGGTGGCCTTGATCATCCCGGGCATGATGCTGCCGATGCTGGTGTTGCTCGCGACACTCGGCACGGTGACCGTGCTCCAGAGGGCGTTCCTCGCCGTCCGGGGGGCGTGAGCGCCGTGGATCCGGTCCGGGTGGGCGCGCTCGTGGAGATCCCCGAAGGGGAGATGCGCGCGTACGACGTTCCCGCGGGCCGGGTCGCGGTCGCGCACGACGAGCAGCGCCTGTTCGCCTTCGAGGACACGTGTACCGGGCAGGGGTGTTCGCTCTCGGAGGGGACGTTCGACGATCGGACGGACCAGGTGACGTGCGCCACGTGCGAGAGCGTGTTCGACACAGAGAACGGTGAGCCGCTGGAAGGGCCGGCTCGTGACCCGGTCCGCATCTTCACGGTGCGCGAGGTCGAGGGGTGGATCGAGGTCTCCGCCTACCCGGCGGGGTAGGGTCGGGTCGGAGGTAGACCACATGCGGGCACCCAGGGCTGCCGCCGCAGCCGTGGTCGCGAGCGTCGCACTTGTCGCTTCCGTGGCGTTCGCACGAGGATCGGAGCCGATAGCCGTCCGGCGGCTCACCGGCGTGGATCCCGACAGCGTCCTCTCGGGCGGCGAGCGGACGAGCATCGAGGAGGCTCGACTTCGGTTCCCGGTCCCGCTCCTGCTGCCGCAGACCACGGTCGACAACGATGAGACGATCGCCGAGATCTGGGTTCGCCTCGGTAACGACCCCGAGGCGTACGTGATCTACGCGTCCGGTCTGCACGCGATCGTGGAGTCGGCGAGTCGCCATCAGCCGGTGGGGGAGTTCATCCGGGCGCAGGTGGCCGACGGATCCCTCATGATCGGCGAGCAGATCCTCGGCTACGACGCTGCGATCATCGATCCGATCCCGGCGGAAGGTTTCGGGGGCAACGTGCGCGCCATCGTGGGGGACTCGGTGGTGGTGATCATCGGGAACGAAGGTTCCCCGGCGCGTACCTTCGAGCGGCGATGACGTCCGCGATCCTCGATCCGCAGGTCTGAGGCTTCCCCTCTCGGGCCCCGCCGCGCTAGTCTCGCGCCCAGCGAACCAGGAGGCGAAACCGATGAGCGAGCAGACCCGCTTCGACCTGTCGCAGGACCAGATCCCCACGGCGTGGTTCAACATCATGCCGTCCATCGTGCAGGCGGGCATGCAACCGTTGCCGCCGCTTCACCCCGGGACCATGCAGCCGGTGGGCCCCGCAGACATGGCGCCGCTGTTCCCCGAGGCGCTCATCATGCAGGAGGTCTCGACCGACGAGTGGATCGACATCCCCGGCGAGGTCCTCGACGTCTATCGGCTGTGGAGGCCCTCCCCGCTGCACCGCGCCACGCGTTTGGAACAGGCTCTCGGGACGCCGGCTCGCATCTACTTCAAGTACGAGGGTGTCTCGCCCGCGGGGAGCCACAAGCCGAACACCGCGATCGCGCAGGCCTTCTACAACAAGCAGGCCGGCACGAAGCGGATCGCCACCGAGACCGGCGCCGGGCAGTGGGGGTCGGCCATCGCCATGGCGTGCCGGTTCTTCCAGATCGAATGCCAGGTCTTCATGGTGAGGGCCTCCTACGAACAGAAGCCGTACCGGCGGATCTTCATGGAGACCTTCGGAGCCGAGGTGCTCCCGAGCCCGTCGACCGTCACGCGGGCGGGGAAGGCGGCGCTCGAGGCTGACCCGAACCACACGGGATCGCTGGGTCTCGCGATCAGCGAAGCCGTCGAGGTGGTGGCCACGAGCGGCGGAGCCATCAAGTACTCGCTCGGTTCGGTCCTGAACCATGTGCTGCTGCATCAGACCGTGATCGGCCTGGAAGCCAAAGAGCAGATGGCGATGGCGGGCGATCCCGTGCCCGACGTCGTGATCGGATGCGTCGGCGGCGGCTCGTCCTTCGGTGGTCTCTCCTACCCGTTCATGGCCGATCGCCTCGCCGGGCGGACCCAGACGCGCTTCATCGCTGCCGAACCGGCAGCCTGCCCCACCCTGACGAAGGGGGTCTTCGCCTACGACTTCGGTGATGCCGCGGGGATGATACCGCTGGTACCGATGTACACCCTCGGTCACACGTTCGTCCCCGCGCCGGTGCACGCGGGCGGCCTGCGGTATCACGGCGACTCGCCCTCGCTGTCGCTCCTCGTCAAGGAAGGGCACATGGAGGCGCGTGCCTACACGCAGCATCAGATCTTCGACGCGGCGCTGCAGTTCGCCAACACGCAGGGCATCGTGCCGGCACCGGAATCGGCGCACGGCCTGCGGGCAGCGATCGACGAGGCGATCGACGCGCGCGAGAAGAGCGAGGAGCGCGTGATCTTGGTGAACCTCTCGGGGCACGGCTACTTCGACATGCAGGCCTACGACGACTACCTGAACGGGCGCTTGCCCGAGGTGGAGTTCGACCCGGCGGCCGAGGAGCAGGCGCTCAGCTCGATCCCGCAGGTCGCGATGCCATCCTGATCCTTCCGGGGCTCAGGCCTCGAAGGTCTTGCGGTGCAGGTCGAACTCCGTGCCTGCGACCTCGGCGACCTCGCGGACCAGGACCGTGTAGCCGTCCGCGGTGAAGTGCAGGCCGTCGGCGGCCCGGATGAGGCGCACCGAGTCCCCGTCGCGGAAGTACGCCGTGTACTCACCGTCTCTGGAGAAGGTCGTCCAGGTATCCACGAACGCCACGTTGGGCATCCGCCCGGCGACGGTGCGATACACGTCGTTCAGCCGCTGGGTGAAGGGCCATCGCGCGGTGTCGCGGGCGATGGGGAGCCCGACCCACACGACGTGACCCCCACGGGATGTCGCGATCTGCGCGAACTCCTCGACGCGCTGCTCGTAGGCATCGGGCCACTCGGGCTGGCCGATATCCTGGACGACGGCTCCGCCCTCGCCCTGGAGGTCCTGGTTGTCGTTCTCGCCGAGCATCACGATCGTGAGGTCGGGCCGGTAGCGATCCACGATCACCTGCATCTGCCCGAGCCAGTCGAAGTAGTCGGGCCGGGCGAGCCCCGTCGAGATCCGCCCCTGCTTCACGACGTCGACGAAGAACGGTTTGAAGACGCGTTCGGCGAAGAACCCCATCCCCGCCGCGAGCGAGTCGCCGACGACCACGACGCGGAGCTTGCGCGCGCTGGTGGGTTCGCGTATCCGCGTGTCGTCGGTCGGCGGAGGAGGAGCCACGGTCGGGTTGGCCTGCGAGGGCCGCGGCTTGACCGTGGGGAGATCGTCGACGGTCACCTCCTCGCCTCCGACGATCCCGCCCACCTGTGCGTCGGGATCGCGCCCTGCTGCTCGCCCGGCAGCGTCGGTCACCTCGCCGAGCCGGGTGAGGTCGGCGAGCCAGGCGATCGGAGACAAGACGGCGATCGAGATGTCTCGGCGCGGGCCGTCCGGGTGCGTCTCGGCAGCGCGGAGCAATTCGGGGGAGTAGAGCAGCGTCCAGGCGAGCATGCACACGAGCAGGACGATCAGGACGTTCGCCGCGGGCATGCCGCGCGCGGTTCGCCGGATCGACGGGTGGTTGGGCGAGGGCGCTGGTCGGCTCATCGGCTCAGAACTGGAAGTAGATGAAGGGAGCCACGCCGCGTGGTCCCATGGTCGTGATGGCGAACAGCACGACGGCGTAGAGGAGCCCCAGGGATACGGGGTGCATGCGGTCCAGCAGCGCGCGGAGCTTCCGTCCGGGGCCGCGCGGGACGAACTGCACGCCGAGGCCCACCGCGATCGCGAGCAGGACGGCCGGGCTCACCAGTTCGGTCGGCGTGGTCCACCCCGTCACGGTACGGCTCAACAGATCCCACGCGACGCCTGCCGAGTCAGCACGGAAGAACGCCCACCCGACGCAGACCAGCGCGAACGTGCCTGCCCGCTGCGCCCATCGGGCGCCCGCCGTCGCCGGCGGTTCCGCCAGGATCCCCGCCGCACGGCGCCCTCGCTTCCACCTGCCCACCATCAGATAGATGCCGTGCAAACCACCCCAGATCACGAAGTGCCACGCCGCCCCGTGCCACAGACCCCCCAGGAGCATCGTCGCCATGAGGTTGATGGAGGTCCTCCGCCCACCGCGCCGGCTGCCGCCCAGCGGGATGTACAGGTAGTCGCGGAGCCAGCGTGACAGCGTCATGTGCCAGCGGCGCCAGAAGTCCTGGACGGAGCGCGCCGCGTAGGGCCGGTCGAAGTTCTGAGGGAACTCGAACCCGAGGAGTTTCGCGATGCCGATCGCGATGTCGGTGTACCCACTGAAGTCGCAGTAGATCTGGACCGCGTAGGCGACCAGTCCCACGATCGCGTCGGCCGCGCTTCGGCGGACCGGATCGCCGAACAGCGGGTCGGCGATCGCGCCCGCGAGGAAGTTCGCGATCACGACCTTCTTGAACAGACCACCCATGATCAGCCACATCGCGCCGCTGACGTCGAGGTGCCGTGGATCGCGGCGTTCGTCGAATTGCGGGATGAGCTCGCTGGGCCTGACGATGGGGCCGGCCACGAGGTGAGGGAAGAACGACAGGTAGAGGAACTGGTCCCCCCATCCGGCGATAGGGGTGTCGCGACGGTGGACGTCGACGACGTAGGCGATCGACATGAAGGTGTAGAAGGACACGCCGACCGGCAGCACCACCTCGAGCAGAGGCATCGACCGGTCCACGCCGAGCGATGCGGCGAGGTTCGTCAGGTTGACCGCGAGGAACCCGTAGTACTTGAAGTACAGGAGCGGGGCAAGCGTCGCGGCCACCCCGAGCGCCGCGGCGCGCGCCCGGCGCCGATGGTCCTCACGCCTGGCGACGGCGCGCGCCGCCACCTGGCTGATCGCGCTCACGGCGACCAGCAGGAAGACGTAGCGCCAGTTCGCCCACGCGTAGAAGACGTAGGACGCCCCGATCATGAACGCCAGCCACGCGCGGCGGTCGTGGTTCAGCACCCAGTGGCCCAGGAACACCACGATGAAGAAGAGCGCGAAATCGATCGTCGGGAAGAGCACCGGGCGCGATGCTAGGCCATGTTCCCGACGTGCAACGCGTGGCTCAAGTCGCTGTCGCCGCCTCGTCGAGGCGCCGCTGCAGGAAGCGCTGCTCGGCGGGGTTGGTCACCAAGGCGAGCGCCCGCTCATAGGCTGCGGCTGCCTCGCCCGGCTCGCCGTTGCGGCGAAGGAGGTCCGCTCGGGCGGCGTGGAACAGGTGGTACGCATCCAGATCGGCGCCCAGCGGTGCCAACGCGCGGAGCCCCGCAGCGGGTCCGTCCGCCATCGCGAGTGCGACCGCGTGGTTCAGCGCGATCACCGGTGATGGGCTCATCGCGACGAGGCCGCCGTACAGCGCCGCGATCTGCGGCCAGTCCGTGTCCTCGGGCCGCGGCGCACGGGCGTGCAGGGCGGCGACGGCTGCCTGGACCTGATAGGGCCCGGAGCGGCGGGCGAGGATGGCGTCGTCGAGGAGGCGCAAGCCCTCGTCGATCATGGTGTGGTCCCACCGGGAGCGGTCTTGGTCTTCCAGGAGCACGAGGTCGCCGCGCGCGTCGATGCGGGCATCCCTCCGGGAATGCTGCAGCAGCATGAGCGCCAGCAGTCCGGCGACCTCCGGCTCACCGGGCAGCAGACGGTCGATGACGCGCACCAGCCAGATCGCCTCCTCACACAGCTCGCCGCGGATGAGCTCCCCCTCGGTGGAGGCGTATCCCTCGTTGAAGATCAGATACACCACCGCGAGGACGCCCGAGAGGCGCTCGGGCAGCAGGTCGAGCGGCGGCACCCGATAGGGGATCCCCGCATCAGCGATCTTGCGTTGGGCGCGGACGAGGCGCTGGGCGACCGTCGCTTCCTGCTGCAGGAACGCGCGCGCGATCTCCCGCGTCGTGAGGCCGCCGACGGTCCGAAGCGTGAGCGCGACGCGCGCCTCCGCAGGAAGCGCCGGGTGACAACACGTGAAGATGAGGCGCAACCGCTCATCCGGGATGTCCGTGTGATCCATCCCCATCTCCTCGAGTTCTCGAAGCGTCGTCGCCTCAGCGGCCTTCCGCGCTCCTGTGCGCTCCCTCCTGATGCGATCGATCGCGCGGTTGCGCGCGGTCGTGACGACCCACGCGCCCGGGTTGTCGGGGACCCCTCGCTCCGGCCAGACCTTCAGCGCGGTCTCGAACGCCTCCTGGACGCACTCCTGCGCAAGGTCGAAGTCACCCGTTGCCCGGATGAGGGCAGCGACCGCCCGCCCCGCCTCGTGACGGAACAGACGATCGACGAGCCCGCTCGCCTCGCTCACGCCTCGATCAGGACTCCCGCGGCGGCAGGTCCGCGATGGGGCGCACCTCGATGGTGCCGTAGAGGGCGCCCGGACAGCGGCCAGCTGCCTCGATGGCGTCGTCCAGGTTGTCCACCTCGATGAGGTAGTACCCCCCGAGCTGCTCCTTCGTTTCGGCGAAGGGACCGTCGGTCACGACCGCGTCTCCCGAGCGGCTGGTCACCGACGTCGCATGCTCCGTGGCCTGCAGCGCGTCGCCGCCGCGCATCCAGCCCTTCTCCACGAGCCAGTCGGTGTACTCGTGCCAGCGCTTCATCTCCGTACCCATGTCCGACTCCGACATCTGTGCCGCCTCGTCCCCGTAGATCAAGAGCAGGTACTGCATAGCCCCTCCTTCGCTCGCGACGATCCTTCGCCCTCGTTCACCCTAACGACGAACGCGCGGGCGGGTGTTTCGACATGCGCCCCACGGAAGTTCGGCTAGCCTTGGCTCGAGCGCATCTGGATGATCGAAACCGAGGAGGTTCCTGCGATGAGCCGAGAGACCGACTGGCACGTGTTCGACAAGGCCTGCGACGTCGCCGCCATGGCCCTTCGCGGCACCGCGAAGGACGTTCCTGCCGCCGAGGCCGCCGCCCTGTTCCGCGCCGTGTACGACGCGCTGCACGACGCGGCGGCCGGCATCGAGTCGGAGGGACAGAAGGCCGGGTTCTGAAGGATCCCCCGGGGCTCCCTTCTTCGCTAGCCTTGGGCGCCCTCGATCCACCCTCTTCGAAAGGATGCGGATGGACGGACCCATCGGCGGCACACGGGACCCCAGCGCGGCGAACGCGCTGCGCCGCGAGTTGTACTGGGCGCCGCCTCCGACCAGGACCACGATGGCGTCGCGTCTTCACGGTGTTCCGCTCTCACCGCTGGCCGCGCGCTGGCGCTCCCTCGCCGGGGCGCTGCGGTGGGAGTACGACGAGATGTTCCCCCCCGAGCCGTTGCTGCGGATCGGCAGCGGGATCCGCCTTCGCTTCAAGCGGATCGTGTGGCGGTACACGCGGCCGATCTCGCGCCGGTACGACAGGATCGCCGCAGACCTGGCCGAGCTCGGGTTCGAGACGGCCCAGGCGTTGGGTGATGAGCGTGCGCCCGAGGCAGCCGGAGCCCCGGCGGGGGCGTCGCAGCTCTCCGATCGCGAGCGGATCGCACGTCTGGAGGCCCTGGTGGCCGCGCTGCGCGATGAGCTCGACACGGCTCGCGATTGGGCGTCGCCGCAGCCTCCCGACGATGGAGCGGGGACGTGAGGACGCCACCGCGTGAGCATGTAGGCTACGGCTCCGGCCGAACCGGTGGGGCGCCCGCACCCCGCCGTCCACCAGCTACGACGGTGAGGTTCCCCTGATGCGGATCGCGGTGTGTCACCCCAAACCACCGTTCATGACCGGCGGCGCTGAGTCGCACGCCGGCGCGTTGGTGGGTGCCCTGCGAGAGGCCGGTCATGACGCCGAGCTCATCTCCATCCCCTTCAAGTGGTACCCCCCCGGGGAACTGGTCCACCAGATGGCGATGTGGCGCAGCGTCGACCTGACCGAGACCAACGGCGAGCCCATCGATCTGGTCATCGCACAGAAGTTCCCCTCGTACATGGTCCGCCATCCCCGCAAGCGGATCTGGTTGATCCACCAGCACCGAACCGCCTATGACCTGTGGGACGTGCCCAGGGTGAGTGATCTCGTCAACGAGCCCGATGGAGCGGCGGTGCGCGACGTGATCCACGCCGCCGATCTCGTGGCGCTGGGCGAGGCGGAGAAGATCTTCACCAACTCGGAGAACGTCCTCGGACGTCTCCAACGCTCCACGGGTCTCACCGGCGAGGTGCTCTACCACCGCTCGCCGCTCGCCGACCGACTGTTGCGGGCCGATGCCGGGATGCGGGGCGACTACATCCTGTATCCGAGCCGGCTCGACAAGCTCAAGCGTCAGCACCTTGCGATCGACGCGATGAAGCACGTGGCTTCGAGCGTCCGGCTCGTCATGGTGGGCGAAGGCCCGCAGCGAGCCGCCCTGGAGGATCAGATCCGCCGGGGCCGGCTCCACGATCGCGTCGAACTCCGCTCCCGCGTTCCCGACGACGAACTGGTCGACCTGTATCTGGGGGCCCTCGGTGTCTATTTCGGTCCGCTCGACGAGGACTACGGCTACGTCACCATCGAGGGCATGGCGGCGGCGAGGCCGGTCGTGGTGACCACCGACGCCGGCGGTCCACTGGAGTTCGCGCGCGGCGGCGAGACGGGCATCATCGTCGCGCCCGAGCCCCAAGCGATCGGCGCCGCGTTCGACGAGTTGTTCAAGGACCGCTCCGAGGCTGAACGTCTGGGCGTCGCCGGACGCGCATTCGTCCGTGGCCAGATCCCGGACTGGTCCCGGGTCGTCCGGCGGTTGCTCGCCGAGGTTTGAGCGGTGGCGACGATCGCGTTCTGCTCGCCCCTCCCCCCGGCTCCCACGGGTGTGGCGACGTATGCGCGCGCGGTCTTGGATGGGCTCGAGGAGACCGGGTTCACACGCCGGCATGACGTCGCGCGGCTCTGGCCGATGAACGCGCGGGCGCGCCACCGGGTCCACAACGCGGATATCGGGGTCTATCAGATAGGCAATAACGTCGAGTTCCATGGCGAGATCTACGAAGCGTCGGTCATGGATCCCGGCGTCGTGGTCGTGCACGACCTCGGGCTCGACGGGCTGCTCGGTGGTCTCGGGAGGATGGGCAACAAGCTCTCGGAGTATGCCCGGATGGAGGCGTTGTCCTCCACCACGAAGCTCGCTGCCACGGGGGATCCGCTCGAGAGCCACTCGTGCGCGCAGGTGGTTCGGCGTGCGCGCGCCGTGATCGTGCACTCGCAGTTCGCCCGCGACCACCTGCTCCGGCTGGGATGTCTCACGCCGATCTTCGTCGCCCCGCACCCGCTCGTCGAGCGCGACGCGGACATCGTTCGTGCGGAAGCCCGCAGCACGCGCCTGCTCGCCAAGGTGGCGCGCGGCGACGAGATCGTCGTCGGGGTGGCCGGCGACCTGAACGAGAGCAAGGGGATCGGCGAGCTCCTGCGTTGCCTGCGCTCGATCCGATCGAACGTCCGGCTCGTGCTGGTCGGCAGGGTCACGCCGTACTGGGATGTGCGGGCAGAGATCCGCGACGCCGCTGTAGCCAGCAAGGTGACCGTGGTCGCGAACGCCTCGGACGACGATTTCCTCGCGTGGCTCTGTGCCTTCGACATCTTGGTGAACCTGCGGTTCCCGCATCGGGGGGAGACGAGCGGTTCGCTCGTTCGCGCGCTTCACGTGGGGGTGCCGACCATCGTGAGCGGGGTCGGGACCTACCTCGAGGTGCCCGAAGACGCGGTTCATCGCATCCCGGCGGGCCCGCCCGACCCCGGCGAACTCGCCGACGCGATCGACACCCTCGCGACCGACCCGTCGCTCCGCGATCGGATGCGGGGCCGAGCTCGTGCATTCGCCGAGAGTGAACTCGCCCCACGAGCCACGGCCGCCGTCTATGAGCACGCTATCGATGAGGCGCTAGCGCTGCGTCATGATCCGTACCGGCGCGCGATGGCCCGCTGGGCCGAGGCGCTCTCGGGCATCGGCATGGACGCCGCCGACGTCGATCTCGGCTTCGGCGTTCGCTACGCGGAGGCGTTGTTCGAGGTCCGTGACGGCGTTCGATGAACGTGGCCGCTCACCGCGGAGCCAGGTCTCGCAGCGACACGATCCCACGCAGGCGGCCGTCCTCCAACACCGGTAGGTGGCGGAACCCACTCGCAAGCATCCGGTCGAGCGCCTCGCCGGTGGAGGCCTCTGGATCGATCGATACGGGATCCCTGGTCATCCACATCGAGACCTGATGCTGCGCCGCGTCGAAGTCGGAGGCCAGGGCCCGGACGACGTCGCGCTCGGTGAAGATGCCGGCGAGGACCTCTTCGTGAACGACGAGGACCGAGCCGACGTGACGCACGGACATCAACTGTGCGGCCTCGGCGACCGTGGCCGAGGGCGGGACGACCGTCAGATCGGTGCTCATGACCTCGTGCAGCGCGACCATGCCGGCCGAGCCTAGTCTCCCCGCATCGGCGAGGGAAGCGGTCCTCGCGTGGTACCGACCACGTCGTCGTGCCTTCGCGTGGCGCCGGACGAGCGACCCCTACGCCATCTGGGTGAGCGAGGTGATGCTGCAGCAGACACAGGTCGCTCGGGTCGAGCCGCTGTTCGAAGCGTTCCTGGCGCGGTTCCCCACGGTCGTGGCGCTCGCGGCGGCCACGCGGGCGGACGTGGTCCGGCAGTGGGCCGGCCTCGGCTACCATCGCCGGGCGGTCTCGTTGCACGAGGCGGCGCGCGCGGTGGTGCGAGACCACCGGGGGAGGGTGCCGCGCGCCGCCGCCACCTTGCGCGGGTTGCCGGGCGTCGGGCCGTACACCGCGGCCGCGGTCGCCTCGATCGCGTTCGGGGAGCCCGTCGCGGCGATGGACGTGAACGTGCGCCGGGTCATCGCCCGCTCGGTGTACGGGGCTGATCCGGACGAGGTCGGATCGGGTCTCACCGAGGCAGCAGCTCAGGCGCTGCTCCCGCCGGAGCAGCCGGGTGCGTGGAACCAAGCGCTCATGGATGTCGGGCGTGAGGCGTGCCGTCCGGTGCCCCGGTGCGAACGATGCCCGCTGCGGTCCTGGTGCCTCTACGCAGCAGCGGGCCGCAGCGGCGGACCGACCGGTCCTCGCCAGTCGCCGTTCGAGGGATCGACCAGGCAGGCGCGCGGACGTGTCGTCGCTGCTCTTCGTGGGGCGGGCTCGGTGCGGATCGCCGATCTCCCCACCCTGATCGGCGTGGATGCCGCCGGCGTCGACGCTGCACTCGCCGGGCTCACGCGCGACGGCATCGCCATCGCCGCCCGCGGCCGCGTGCGATTCGCGGAGTGACGTTCCCTGGGGCCGCCGCGGATCGCGCTCCGTAGGCGGTGAGGTACGGCGACCGCAACTGGCCCTGTCGTGGCGTTACGGCGTGAGGTAGGGGTCCTCGGGCACCTGGATCTGCTCGACCGAGGAGGCCTGGACGATCACCTCGCCTCCGACGGGGTAGATCTCCCCCGTGACGGAAACCCATTCGTCGGTGGCGTACGTGCTGGGGGCACCGATGACCCTGACGGAGACGACCACCGTGTCGGCAACGCAGCACGTCGCGACCAGGCGCGTGAGCAGGAACTCGTCCGGCGGGGTCGATGGGAAGTGCTGCACGAATCCCGTGAACCGGACCTCGCTCCCCGCCCTCCTCGCCAGGAGCGTGGACGCATCGCTGTTGAACTGTGCCGCGGCCGCGAACAACAGCGTGATCTCGCTGTCGGCCCCGAACGTACCGAACCGCGTGTACAGCCCTCGACCCGCGAACTGCGCCTTGCGCGACGCGGAGAAGGAACCGAGCACGGTGGGCGGAGCCGAAGAGATGAGGATCACGGGCAGGATGAGGGCCGCCGCCAGAAGCGCGTGTCTCCTCAGGAGGGGCTGGCGAGCGGTTCGCCGCGCCGAGAGGGTGGCTCCGACCGTCGCCACGCTCAGGATGGCTGCGCCGAGGGGAACGACCCATGCGGTCCGCGTCGAGAGGTACAGGTTCACCCGGCCGGCCACGAGCATGAACCAGAACAGCGCCGCCCACGACCCGAGGGCGAGCGCGGACACCAGGCGCGCCGGGTCCCAACGTGACCGCTCGGGAGCGGCCGATGAAGGAAGGGCCGAGGTGGTGCGGACGGACGACCTCATCCCGAGACCAACCGGATCCACGTCGTGAACACGAGAGCCGCCACCGCGGAGGTGACCACGATGGCGATGAAGACCCGCCTCCTGAACGTTCCCGCGTAGATAGCCCCGAGCTTCAGATCGAACATCGGTCCGAACACGAGGAACGCGAGTTGCGTCGAAGGACCGAAGCCCATCTGACCGAACGACGCTCCGATGAACGCGTCAGATTCAGAGCACAGGGACAGGACGACGGCCAGCCCCATCATCGCCAAGGTGTCAACGATCGGAACGGAGGCGAGGCCGCCGATGATCTGCTGGGGCAGGAACGTCTGGACGAGGGCCGCGATCGCCGCGCCGAGCACGAGGTAGCGCGCCATGAAGGAGAAGTCGCCGGCGATGTGGACGAACAAGCGGCGCCACCTCGGCTCTGGCCTCCCCAGGACGACCGGTTCAGGGGCGGTGTCGGTCTCGATCCGCAGGACGTCGGTGACCGGCCGCCTCCCGACGACCCAACCCACCACCATCGCTACCAGGAGGCCGAGGACGAACCTTCCCCCGACCATGACCACCAAGGATCCGCGGCCCCGATACGCGACGAACGTGGAAGCGATGACGACCGGGTTCACGATCGGAGCAGCGAGCATGAACGTGACGGCATTGGATGGCGATATACCCCGGAGCATGAGGCGGCGGGCGAGCGGGACGGAGCCGCACTCGCAGATGGGGAGCGCCATGCCCGCCAGTCCGGCCGCGGGGAGTTGGATCACACGAGGAAGGCGATCGATCCGCTCGATGAACGACTCTGGGACGAACACGCTGACCACGGAGGCGGCCACCGCACCGATCGCAACGAACGGTACGGCCGTCACGACGAGGGAGCCGAAGATGAGCAGGAACGCCTGCAGCCACGAGGTCGCGCGCCCTGTGAAGGTCGCCGCGAAGGCGACGCCGACGAGGCCGATGACCAGCAGGAAGAGGAACCGGCGCGAAGCCACAGGGCGAGCGGGTGAGATGCCGAGCGTCGCCATCTAGCAGTACCTCGCGAGCGACACGGCGTAGGAATGGAAGGCATCCACGATCAGCGGAGACCCTTGCGGGTCGCGGGCGCCGGCTAGAGCGCCTCGCACGATCTCTCGTGATGCTCCAACCGAGAGCAGTCCCGGCAGGTCGACGTAGATCCCTCCCGGCACGACCGCCTCGACGACCGGACCCGCGATCTCTTCCACCCGATCGCCGACGCTGGTTCCATCCACCGACCCGCCGACGGCCCACGACCCTGTGCCGGCGACCACGAAGACGACCGAGCCGCCGGAGGCGCGCCCAGCTTCGACGATGAGACGCCGAAGAGCCGCGTCCATCGCCGCCACGTCGCCCTGCATCACGACCGCGAGAACGTCGGGAACGCCGTCTCCCCCGAAGCCTCGTTCGAGGAGGGTCGCCGCGAGGCGAGCGGCCTCCGAAGGCGAGGGAGCTCGCGCGACCAGATCGCGGTCGTGTTCGAGATACCAAGCACCGCCGACGATCCCGCGGTCAGCACGTCCCGGGGCGACGAGGCCAACCAAGGGCTGCTCTCCCATCGAATCGTCGAGATCCTCTGCGAGGGTCGAGATCACTGGCAGCGGTGCCCCCGCCCCCCATGCCGATGTGAGCGCACCGGTCTCGTTCCGCAGCAGCGTTCCGGTGATGCCGTGCTCGGATGGAAGTCCGCCGGTCCCTATCGTCGTCAGCACGGCAGTGGGATCGAGCGGCAGTGAGCCTGTCGTCCCGAGGGTCGTACCGGCCCCTTCTTCGAGCAAGCCGCGGAGCGTCGGCCACGCCGTGGGTTCGGCTTCGAGATCGCCCGTGCCCAGTCCTTCGAGCGCGACCTCGACCACGAGTCTGGGAGAGGATCCCGAGGCGATCCCCGCGATAGCTCTCCCCGAACGCACATCGGGGAACCGCGGACGCAACCCGATGACCTCAGCGATGGTGGGTGCGATCTGCGAGAGCCCGCTCCCATCGGGGACCGAGCCCGGGCGAACACCTGAGCCGACGAAGACGATCGGAACCCTCACGTCAGACGTCGTCGACGGCCACGGCGTCGGGGTCTCATCCCTCGACGGTTCGCCTCCGACGATGGGGATCTCGCCCGCGACACCCAGCACCTCGGGGGACCGGCCATCCCGGAACCCGGCCGCGATCAGACCCCGCGTCCGATCCGGGAGCGAGCAGAACGGCAGCGTTGGCGGCCCCGAGGCCGCCAAC
>JBBDHX010000011.1:51934-62387 GCA_040880745.1 Actinomycetota bacterium | reverse complement strand
CGCGTCGCAGGTGTTCCCGAGGCAGGCGAGGCGGAACACGGTCGGCGGCACCATGAGGAGCAGCCCGAGGAGCAGGACCAAGCCCACACCTCGATCTCTCGGGGACCTGGACCTGTCCCCCCTCGTATCCGTGAGCCGGCGCTCGCTCATATCTCCACGGTATCGCGCCCGTGAGGCACCGGCGGTTCCGCGGGTAGACTCACGCGCCATGCGCTGGAGCCCCAGGTCGATGCCCGTGCGCGCCGCCGCTTCCGTGCTGCTGGCCGCCGTCACCGCGGTCGCGTGCGTGACGGGGCGTGCCCCGGCGGATCTGGCCGCCGGTGACCGTGCCGCGGCGGGCGATCAGGCGTTCGCCGATGAACTCTGCTCGAGCGTGAACAACGTGTGGCTCCAGCGGATCGCCAACGCGTACCGCGCTGATTGGAGCGGCGACATCCAGATCCTCCCCGCCTACCCCAACCCGGTGGACGGCGGGCTGTCGCATGCCGGCCCGTGGGACCACCTCCAAGACGTGCCCTTGATCCTGTGGGGCCCCGGGTACGTGAAGCCGGGCGTCTATCACGAGCCCGCCTCGATCACCGACATCGCCCCGACGGCGGGCAGGCTGGTGAAGTTCGACTATCCGGCCCCTGATGGCCAGGCGCTCACGCAAGCGTTGGTCCCCGAGCAGGACCGACCGCTCCCCAAGCTCGTCGTGACGCTCATCTGGGACTCGACCGGTCGCAACGTTCTCGATGAACACCCGGACGCGTGGCCGTACCTGCGCTCGATAGCGGAGGAAGGAGCCTGGTTCGAGAACGCCACCGTCGGCATCGCGAATTCGAACACGCCGCCCGGGCACGCCGCCATCGGGACCGGGACGTTCCCATCGACCAATGGCGTGATCGATGAGTACGTGCGCATCCACGGCGAGCTGGAGCACCCGGGCGACAAGGGGCCGGTGCTGCTGTTGTGGCCGACGCTCGGCGATCTCTACGACCAGGCGATGAACAACGAACCCATCGTCGGCGGGGTCGCGACGCTCGCGAGCCACTCGATGATGGTGAGTCACGGCAGCTTGTGGAACGGCGGGGATAGGGACATCTCGGTGATGCGCCAGCAGATCGACGCGGAGACCGGCGGTGCCGAGGCCGTCGAGTGGAACCTTCCCAACACGATGCGCCTGTATTTCGACTTCCCGACGTATGCCAACAACGTGTCGAAGATCGACGGGTTCAATCGAGAGCTGGATCAGGCCGACGGCGCATTGGACGGCAACTGGCGCGATCATTCCATCGAGCTGCTTCGCAACGGCTTCGACACGCCCGCCCGTACGCCCTACCAGACCCAGCTGATCGAGGCTGTGATCAAGCGCGAGCATTTCGGTCAGGATGATGTCCCCGACCTGCTGTACCTGAACTACAAGGCGATCGATACGACCGGCCACGCGTTCGGGCTCGACAGTGTCGAGATGGAGGACACGGTCGCCTACCAGGACCAGGCCCTCGAGGTGCTGGTGGACTTCCTCAACGAGGAGGTCGGTGAGGGCGAGTGGGTCATGCTGATCACGGCAGACCATGGAGCCCAATACCCTGCCGAGGCCGTGGCCGGTATCCCGATCGATCCGAACCGGGTCCGCGCCCTCCTCTACGAAGCGTTCGACGCGGATGATGACGACGTCGATCTGTTCCAGGTGGTCCGGCCGACCCAGACCTGGGTCGATCCGGATGAGTTGGCCGAGAACGGCTTCACGCTCGAAGACATCTCGGCGTTCGTGCGCGGGCTGACCGCGGGCGAGGTCGCCAGGACCGACTTCACGCTCGCTCCCGCGCGGGAGGACGAACTCGTGTATGAGACGGCGTTCCCGTCCCGGATCATCGACCAGATGTCGTGTCTACCCGTGCAGGAACGTTCGTGATGCACATGCCGGCAGCGCCGCGCTCGCGCCTGGAGTCGGCGTGGGTCATCCTCGCCTTCGCGGGCGTCATCTTGTTGGCGATGGGGTGGCGCTTCGTGGCAGACCCATCGCTCAGTGCCCCCACGCGGGACCCGGCGTGGTACACGTGGCGGGCCGAGGTGATCCTTCACGACGAGCCCGGACTCGTGGTCGGTGAGTGGGGCCCGATCGTGGACGCGGACCCCACCGACGAGAAGGCGGGTACGCCGCTCCTGTCCGGTGGCTACCGGGTCACCACCCCGCTCTCGGGGGCGATCTTGCAGCGCGTCGCCGGCATCGACACGTACACGTTCAGCGCCTTCCTCATGCTCGGTATCCCCATCCTCACCGGCCTCGCCTTCGCCGCCGGTGCGTTCCGCAGTCGCAAGCACTGGTTGGTGGTGCCGCTCTCGATGTTGGCGGCAGCCGCCTTCTTCCTGACCACCCCCTACGTCGGGTACCTCGACAACATCACCGTGCTGTTCCTGCTCTCGCTGATGTTCCCCTTCCTCGCGGCCGCGCGCACCCACTCGGGCGCGCGTGTGGCGTTGTTCCTGATCGGGATCGCGGCGGCGTTCACCCACCCGACCACGTGCGTGCTGTTCGGCGTGAGCATGATGGGCGTCTTCGGGTTCCATCTCCTCACGGCGAGGTGGCGCCTGTCGCGCGCCCTGAAGTCCGATGGTCCCGCGCTGTTGTCCGTGGGGTTCGGCATGATCGCGGGACTCGCGTGCTGGGTGATCGGCATCTGGGGCGAGGCCGGCAACTTGAACGATGCGGCCTTGCCGCCTCCGTACACGAAGCGGTTCTTCGCCGAGCGCCTGGGCGACTGGGTGCTGTCGCTGCAACCGCACATCACGGTGCCGCTCGGTGTGTTCGCCGTCATCTCGACGGTACTGCTCGCTCGCCGCTCGAAGGCGCCCGCCGATAGCTACGACCTGCACGCGGCGTGGTGGATGTTCCCGTTCGTCGGTGTGGCGACGGTGTTCACGGGCAACGACTTCGATGTGGCCGGCGACGTGGCGACCGTGGTCCCCTACTACCGCTTCATGAACGCCTCCGCCGCGCCGATGGCGCTGGTCGGCCTCGGCTCCTTCGCGGCCATCATGTGGTTCACCCGGAAGGAGCGGCCGAACGCAACCGCGGCCACGCTGACCGGCGCGCTCTTGATCGCCTGGTCTCTCGGGTGGTACCTGCTGGGTGATCTGGAGGGCGGATCGAAGTGGGCGGCGCTCGCGTTCGCGGTCCTCGGTGCCCTGGTGGTAGCCCGCACATACCTGCAGGGCAACGGCGCGCGCATCGTCGCCGGTGTCGCGGCGGTGGCCATCGTCGGATCGATGGGCTGGATGTTCTGGCATGGGTTGCGGCCGTCCAACTGGGTCAGCGAGTCCACCCAGTGGGCGAACCAGCAGGTCAGGAGTTCACTCGTCGCGGTCGATCGCGTCGTGGAGGCCGCCGGCGAGCGGCCGAACGTTCTCATCACCAACTACAACGACGTGGACGACCCGGATACGCGGGCGAACACCGCCTACGGCTGGGCCAAGACCTACACCAACGTCTTCCGCACTGGCCTGCCCGGGACCTCGGCGAAGTACAGCGTCACCTACATGGGCACGATCGAAGGCTTCCTCGCCGGTGAACAGACCGTCGGCGTGAGCGCCGGGTACAACCGCGCGACGGCCGAGCACTTCGCGGAACTCGGGCGCCGGATCGCGGAGTATCCCGAAGACCCGGTCGTGTTCGTGATCGGCCAGTACTACCTCGGACGCTGCAACGGTGGGGTGTGCGCCGAAGACGACCCGGCCACCACCGACGTCAACGAGAAGGACGCGTCTGAGGACGCGAACTTCCAGGCGGCGCTGCACGCGGGCGGCGCCATCGAGGTCGGCCCCGACGTCTACGTCCTCACCGGGGAGGGGCGGTGGACGCCGCCCACGGATGTCGTCGACGCGGCGCACGCAGCCGCGACCGCCGAGGCCGCCCGGTTCCAGGACCATCCCGCCGCGTGGGAGAACCCGCTGCACACCCTGCGGGTGCTCGCGGCGCTGTTCCTGCTGATCGTGCTCCCCGGGTTGCTGTCGATGCGCTTCTTCGGGCTGGACGACTCACCCGTGTCCAAGGTGGCGCTCGTGCCCGGCATCTCGATGGTGATGACGTTGCTGTCAGGGATCGCCGTGCTCGCCGTCTGGCGCGGGCCCCTCACCACCACGAAGGGTTTCGCCGTCGTCGGGGTCGCCGTCGGTCTTGGGGCGGTTCTGCGGTTCGCCGGCGAGAGGGTATTGCGGCCTCTTCATTCATTCACCGGGTTCTTCGACAAGCTCTTCTCGCAATTCTCCAACCCGGACTTCTCGGTCCTGGTGGGCATGCAGTTCATGGCCCAGGCGGGCCAGGGTGTCGTCCAGGGCGCGATCGCGAAGTCGCTCGCGTTCGGGGGCGAGCAAGGGTTCGATGTGCAGAACCTGCCGTCCGCCCGATACCTGCTGACCGTCGTGTTGTTCCTCTACGGTCCGTACACCCTGTTGTCGCCGTTCATCGGCGTGTTCATCGACCGCTTCCCCCGCCGCAACGTGGTGTGGGTCACGACGCTGGTCGCCGCGGGTGTCATCACGGCGGTGGCGCTGTTCGCGATGGCGCCGCTCGGAGCGGATGAGACCACGGAGGGCAACGCGTTCGCGACCGCGGCCTTGATCCTCGGCTTGCTGGCGGTGCAATCGCTGGTGCGTGTGGTGCTCGCGGTGAAGTCGGCCGCGATCCCCGATGTCCTGTCCGGGAAAGACCTCCTGCAGGGGAACTCCGTTTCCCAGGCCGGTGGAGGCTTCTTCCAACTGGTGGGCATCGCCTTCGGTGGTGTCGCGGCGGCGATCGTCCCACCGTTCATCGCCGTGCTCGTGGGCGCGATCGTCGTCGTCGTAGCCGGGCTCATCGCGCGACGGATGCACAATGTGGAGTCCGCGCCGCGCGACGCGTCGTTCGGTCAGGAGTTGGCGAGGGTGTTCCGCTCCATCGGTGCGGGGATCCGCGAGGTCGCCGGCCGGGCGCCCGCCGCCCTTGGCCTCACCTCGTTCCAGATGCTCCGCTACCAGTTCTGGGGGTTCAACGCGTTCACGTTCGGTCTGTATGCCAAGAGCCTCGTGGAGTCGGGCGACGCCGAGGGGCTCGCGCTCGCGATCTCCGGCGCCGGTGGGCTGCTCGGTGCGGCGCTCGGGATCGTCGTGGCGCAGAAGTTCAAGGACCGGGTGCCGCCCGCCCGGCTCCTCATCGTGGCGATGACCGTGATGGGTGCCGGAACGCTCGCCGGTGGCGTCCTCGTCTCGGTCGCGGGTTTCGCGGTGATGCTGTTCACCGGCTTCTTCGCTTTCTTCCTGGGGAAGGTATCGGCGGATACGGTCGTGCAGCAGGCGATGCCAGATGACTTCCGGGGGCGTGCCTTCGCGCTCTTCGACATCGCGTACAACGTCGGCTTCATCGTGCCGGCGTTCATCCTGTTCCTGGTCTGGTCCGACAGCGAAGGCGCCGTCCGGGCGATCCTGCTCGGTTCAGGAGGGGCGTTCTTGGTCTTCACCGCCTTGATCGCCGCGTGGGTGCGTCGGATCCGCGACCAGTTGGCGCCGCAGGACGATCTGGTCGAGTTGCCTGAGGTTTCCCCCAGCGCCGCGGAGTAGATCCGTGGGGACGACCGAAGAACTCTGCAGCGTCGAGGCGTACCGGACCGAGTGCGACGCCGTCGTGACGGCTGTGTCCGAGCTCGGCGTGGTCCTCGATCGGACCGTCTGCTACGCACGCGGCGGGGGCCAGCCCGGAGACTCGGGCGCGATCCGCTGGGACGGGGGGGAGATCGCGATCACCGAGACCGTGAAGTCCCGCGAGACCGGCGACGTGCTGCACCAGGTCGATGGCTCCGACCTCCCGCCCATCGGCGCGGCCGTCACGGTCGCGATCGACTGGGAGCGCCGGTACGTGCACATGCGTACCCACACGGCCTTGCACGCGCTGTCGGGCATCGTGTTCACGGGCTATGGGGCCAAAGTGACGGGCGGCAACATGGAGTCCGGCGGGACCGCTCGCATGGACTTCGAACTGGACGCCATGAGCCAGGGGTTCGGCATCGAGGTCGAGGGCCAACTCAACGCGGCCCTCATGCGTGACGTTCCCGTCCACGTGCTGTTCTTGCCGCGAGCCGAGGCGTTCGCCGACCCGGACCTCATCCGCACGAAGGTGTCCCTCATCCCCGAGCGCGTGGACCCGATCCGCGTGATCGACATCGAGGGGATCGACAAGCAGGCCGACGGGGGCACCCACGTGCGCTCCACCGGCGAGGTCGGCCGCGTCCGCGTCGTGAAGACGGAGTCCAAGGGGAAGGCCAACAAGCGGATGCGGATCCAGCTCGATCAACCGTGATCTCAGACGAGATCCTCAGCCGCCGAACGTCGCCCCGAGCGCCACGAACGCGAGGTAGATGACCACCCCGCCTGCCGTCAGCATCAGCCGGAGTTCCCGCGGGATCGGTGAGCGCCCGAACGCGAAGTAGATCACGGGTCCCGCGAACGGCACGGCCAGAACGACGGCCATCCACCGCGCCCGGTGCGCGATCGCCTCGGACTCTTGGCGGATCAGGTCCCACATCGCCACCGCAACCCACGCGGCGAACAGCACCAGGGGCAGCAGGTAGCCGTAGACCCCCAACAGCAAGGCCCACCACGACGTCGCGATCGGCATCCCCAGCACGGTCAACTCCTTCGATACCTCGGGACCGGGGGCGGGGACGATCTCGCCCACGGCGCGGATGGTGTAGGTCTGCGGCACGGTTCCACCCGGAACCGCGGGGGCCGGCGGCGCCGCCGACGGGTCGCCCGGCATCTGCGCCTGATCCGGCGCGGCGGGTTGGTCGCGGTGATCAGGCAGGGCCAGGTCGGCGAGCAGACGTGGACCCAGGACGGTCCAGGGAGCCATCGACCCGCCGCCGGCCGGGTTGGGCCGCAACCCCGAGCATGGGAACAGCGCCTCGATCCCGCCGGGCACGGTCCGGTCCACCTCGTTCCCGTCGAAACAGTCCCCGCCGGAGCTGGGAGCCGCGATCGCGAGGTCCGCGATCCCGCTGCGGCGCACGATGTTGTCGCGGACCTGATTCTCGCCGGTCGGCCAGAAGCTGACGTCGGGCATCGGGATGAGGACGACCCCGAAGATCCGCTGATCCTCGATGAGGTTGCCCACGATCGTGTTGGCCTGACCGCCCGCCACGATGATCCCGTTGCCGAACGCGGGCGCCCACTCCGTCGTCTCCATGGGCGCCCCCACATAGTTGTTGTCGTGGACGTGGTTGCCGGCGATGAGGGCGTCGCGCTGGGGTGCGGCCGGTTCGGAGTCCAACGTGTTCGGAACGATGCCCGCCGCGTTGTCGTGCCATTCGCTGTTCACGATCGCGAGGTTGCCACCGGCGTTCGTGCCGGAGAACCCGATGAGGTTGTGTTCGGCCTCGACGTCGATGACGAGGGCGTCACACGGCGAGCACCCACCGATGGAGAACCCCGAGTCGGGCGAGCCGCTCGCGTAGGAATGGTCGAACTGGCCGTATCGGGATGCGAACGCGTAGATCCCGTAGTCGCCGTTGTTCGAAGCCGTGAGGTAGGACCCTCTATAGCCGAACACGCCGGTCCAGAAGAACCCGTTGAGCAGATGGTTGCGCGCGGTGATGTTCTCGATGACCACGCCGTCGGCCTCGATCACCTGGAACCCGTTCGCGCGTTCGAACTCGCCGTCGACGATCGTGCGGTTGCGATCCATGCCTCGGATCGTCAGGTAGGGCACGGTCACGGTCACCGACTCGCGGTAGACGCCCGCACCCACCAGCACCATGCCCCCGGGTGCGGCGTGGTCGACCGCTCCCTGGATCGTGGAAAAGTCCGCAGGGACGTGCACGGTTCCGGCGAACCCCGAAGGCGCCGGCTCGCGTCCGGGGCCGACGTCACCGGTCGGTCCGGGCAGTGGGACGTCACCGACGACGACGAGTCCCCTCATACCGACGCCGGGGCTGCCGTGCAGCGAGCAGTGGTAGGCGTAGACGCCAGGCTCGGTGAACGTGTGCTCGAACTCGCCATCGGGTCCGAGGCGCTCGGAGGACCATGCGCCGTCGTCGGCCACGACGTCGTGGAGCGAGCGACCCTCGTTCAGCCATCCGACGGTCGCACCCGGCTCCACCCGGACGATCTGGTGCTGGAAGACGTTGTCGAGCATCGGCACGGTCGCGCCGTAGCTCCCGTCCTGGGCACCGGCTGAGGTCGCCGGTCCGAGGATCACCACGGCCGCGCCGAGGGCAGCGACGGCTCGTCTCATCGGCGCGGACGCTAGCACGCGCGGTGGATCGATCCGCGTCCGCCTTAGCCGTAGGTCGAGGAGAACCAGTCGCTGACCTCGGTGAGCCAGCGCCCGGGCACCTCCATCTGCGGGACGTGACCGACATCGGGGAAGAAGCGACCTCGCCACGAAGGGTGCTCGGCCAGGGCGACCTCCGCGTAGCGCGCCGGCACGAGCCGGTCGCGGCGGCCGTGCAGGACCAATACCGGACAGCGAACGGCATCCATCGCGCGGTGCGCGACGTCGGGCCGTCGCCCCAAGCGCAACAGCGAGCGGGCCGCCCCGACGAACGCCTTCGGCGCATCGGGCAGGTCACGTTGGATGCGCACCAGGTCTTCGTGCAGCCGGACGACGTCGTCCGGGAGCCCCCCGGGATCGGCCATGGTGACGCGCAGCCCGATGTTGACGATCTGCTCGGGAGACAGGCCGCGGAGCCTCGCGGTGACCACGGCGTCGCCGAGCCCGGGGACGTCGGTGGCAGCGAACGCGCCCATCACGAGCGGTGAGGGCAACGCCCCTTTCGCCCGAGGGAACGCCGAGCACGTGAGGATCAGGCCGTGCGTGTGCTCGGGCTCGACCGCAGCCTGCAGGACCGCCAGGACCCCCCCCATCGAGTTCCCCGCCAGGATGACCTCGCCGGTCGCCTCGGACTCGATGAAGCCAGCGAGTGACCGCCGAAGGTCCATGAGCCCCGTGCCGCGCCCCGCGATCGGTGAGGTCCCGAAGCCGGGCAGGTCCAGGGCCAACACCCTGCCCAGGCCGGAAAGCCCGGGAGCCACCTGGACCCAGTTGAGGTGGGAACCGCCCAGGCCGTGCACGAGCACGAACGTGGTCTCGGCGGGGCCGTCCCAGGCTCGGAAGTGGACGGGGCCGCCGGCGTCCGCGATCCGCAGATCGGGGAGGTCCTCATGCATCGGTCCAGGGTAGCCGGAACATCCACGAGCTCCCCGGCGTTGCTCTTCATAGGGGTGAACCCTCGTGGGCACCGAAGCGGCGCAACAGGTGTGGAAGGCTCGTGAAGGCCTTCACAAGACCTTCACACGCCTCGAACTTTACAGACCGGGGGGCTGCCCCTACCATGGCAAGCGAGCGGCGAAAGGTTTGCGCATGCGCGCCCTTCGTCAGCTCGACCGGAAACGTCCCCGAGTTCCCGAGGACCGAGCCGAGGCGCGTCGTGCGGCCGGCTGGCCTCGAGGAGGAGAGTGATAGCCCGTGCCAGAGCCGGCGCGTCCCCTAGGGACCGACGACGCTGACGATCTGCGCCTCTACCTGGAGGCGGCGGCCCGCGAGCCGCTGCTCACCAAGGAGGAAGAGGTCGAGCTCGCGATGACCATCGAGGGCGGCAAAGACGGCGAGGAGCGCCTGCGCGCCGGCCGCCTCCGCTCGGAGAAGTCCATCGCGAAGGCTCGAGCCGACGTACGCAAGGCCGAAGCCGCCCGCCAGCGCTTCATCATGGCGAACCTGCGCCTGGTCGTGTCGGTCGCCCGGAAGTATCAGGGTCAGGGGCTCCCCCTCCTCGACCTCATCCAGGAAGGCAACATCGGACTGATGCGCGCCGTCGAGCTGTTCGATTGGCGTCGTGGGTTCAAGTTCTCCACGTACGCCACGTGGTGGATCCGCCAGGGCATCACGCGCGCGATCGCCGATCGGTCGCGCTCGATCCGCCTGCCCGTGCACATCCACGACCGGCTGCGCAAGCTGAACCGCACGCGGTTCCAGTTCGCCCAGTCGATGGGGCGCGAGCCCTCGCGCGAGGAGCTGGCGAAGGCCCTCGACACCACCGTGGATGAGATCGACGACCTGACGGAGATGGGCCGCCGTGAGCCGCTGTCCCTGCAGTCGCCTGTCGGCGAGGACACCGAGCTCGGCGACCTGATCGAAGAGGTCGATTCCGATGCCGGGTTCAACGAGGTCGAGGACCAGCTGCTCCGCGAAGAGATCGGCGGGGCCGTCGACAAGGTGCTCGACGAGCGTGAGCGGCACGTCGTGGCGCTGCGGTACGGCTTGGAGAACGGTCAGCCACTGAGCCTGCGGGAGACGGGCAAGGTGCTCGGCCTCTCCGGCGAGCGTGTCCGCCTGATCGAGCGCGAGGCGCTGCGGAAGCTCCGCGACTCGAACCTGATCAACGCGGTGGCGCTGGGCGGCTAGACCCCGGCGCACCTGAACTTCGAAGGGCGGCCCTGCGGG
>JBBDHX010000011.1:40092-51924 GCA_040880745.1 Actinomycetota bacterium | reverse complement strand
GGGCCCCCCCTTCGTCGTTCCCCCAGGCGGCCGACCGGCCGCCGCAGGACGCGCTATCACCCGAACTCCTGGACGTCGCCCAGGAGCTCCTCGGGTAGGGGTACGGCGTCGTCGGCGCCGTCGGATCGCGCCGCGGCGGCATCCACGCGCGTCGCGACGAGGTCCGCTCCTGCTCCGCTCACGACGTAGAGATCCACCGGCTCGCTGCATCCTCCGGCGCCCACGAGCAGCCGTTGGTTGTCGAGGTAGCCGATGGCGAGGGTGGGCCTCGTCTCCTTCGGCACCGCCGGTGCGATCGCGTCCAGCGAGCCCCAGACCGCCCGGGAGTCCTCGCATGATGTCCCGGTCGTGAAGGCGAGCGTGTCGCCGATCCCCGGCGGGAGGACCAACCCCCTCGCGCGCACCCCCGCCTCGGACTTCCACAGGTCGACGAGTTCGGTGGGGTCGGCCAGGTCGATGAGGTGCAGCTGGGCGAAATCACCCCTGTGGTTGGCGAGGTACAGGAGATAGCGGCCGTCCGAGGTGAACTCGAGCGACGGGAAGTCCTTCGCGGAAAGACCCACCACGATCCGGCTCGGACGCTCCCCTTCGTTCGTGGACACGAAGATCTGGGCGGTGCCATCGCGCGCTGCGACCGAGAGGCCGAGCGCGAGGCCGCTCGGGTGGTAGGCGATGTCCTCGTACGCGCCGTCCGGCATGGTGTCGAGACCGAGGGTGTCGTCGTCCTCCAGGACGTACTTCAGCGTCTGCTCGGCGAGCGCATCACGGAACACGACCGACTTCCCGATCGGCCGGCCCCAGTCGAGCACGGCGGAACCGTCCGCTGCATCGCCGATCAGGGCTTCGGAGCCGTCCAGGAACAGGATCTGTCCGCCGCCGACGAGCACGCGGTCACCTTGTGGGCCCCATCCGAACGGTCCGGGGTCCTGCACGGGGAACAGGCAGGAGAGCCGGCCCGACACGGGGTCGAGTGCCCACGCGGACCCCGCCACGACGAACGCGACCGTCTGGCGGGCGCGGGCCCGCACCGTTGGGCAGCCGTCCGGGAGCGGTTGGCCGAGGACCATCGGCCCGGCCGGCGCGGTCGGGGATGGCGGGGTCGTCGTCGTGGTGGTGTTCGAGGTCCCGACGGAGGGTGCGGGCGCGGCGGTCGGTGTGCCTCCGCCCGTGCACGAAGCCGCCACGAGGGCCAGACCCGCCAGCGCTCTGAGCCGCATGCGCACGCCGCGGATGCTACGCGCGGGAGCAACCCGCGTCGAGGGCTACCATGCGCGTATGGCGGGTGACCCGCAGCTCATCCACACGATCAGAGGTGCACTCATCGGCGACGACGTCGCCGTCGAGGGCCCGTTCGGCGTCCGGCGGGTCACCTACGCCGACTACACGGCCAGCGGCCGCTCGCTCTCGTTCATCGAGGACTTCATCCGCGACGAGGTGCTTCCCCTCTACGCGAACACCCACAGCGAGTCCTCCGGGACGGGCCGGCAGACCACGCGTCTGCGTGAAGACGCCCGGCGGATCATCAGGGAGTCCTGCGGCGCCGGCGACGAGCACGCCGTCATCTTCTGTGGGTCGGGGTCCACGGGCGCCATCGCCACGTTCCTCGCGTGCCTGGCACTCCGTGTCCCCGCGGCGCTGGACGACCGTTTCGGGTTCTCGGCCCAGATAGCGCCCGAAGACCGCCCGGTCGTGTTCATCGGCCCGTACGAGCACCACTCGAACGAACTCCCGTGGCGTGAGTCGATCGCCGACGTGATCACCATCCCCGAGGACAACGACGGCCGGATCGACCTGGAGGCGCTGGAGCTCGCGCTCCTCGCCCACGCCGCCCGGCCGCTCAAGGTCGGGTCGTTCTCGGCGGCGTCGAACGTGACCGGGATCTTGTCCGATACCCGGGCCGTCTCTGTCCTGCTGCATCGCCACGGCGCCCTGTCGTGTTGGGACTACGCGGCGGCCGCGCCGTACGTCGCGGTCGAGATGACGCCCGGGCGAGATGGTGCCGATGCGGATCTTGACTACGCCGACGCCATCTTCGTTTCGCCGCACAAGTTCATCGGAGGACCGGGCACGCCCGGTCTGCTGATAGCCCGCAAGGAGTTGTTCGCCAACCGCGTCCCGAGCGTCCCCGGCGGGGGGACCGTGGAATACGTGAACCCGACCGAGCACGTGTACCTCTCCGACGTGGAGCGGCGCGAAGAGGGTGGCACACCCGACATCGTGGGCTCCATCCGGGCCGGGCTCGTCTTCGGACTGAAGGATGCCGTCGGCACCGAGCTCATCCGTGAGCGCGAGGAGTCGTTCACCCATCGCGCGATGCACAGGTGGCAGGAGAACCCCGGTATCGAGATCCTCGGGAGCCACGACCTGCCGAGGCTCTCGATCGTCTCGTTCGTGATCCGCCACGACGGCCCGTACCTGCACCACAACTACGTCGTGGCGCTGCTGAACGACCTGTTCGGGATCCAGGCACGTGGCGGGTGCTCGTGCGCGGGGCCCTACGGCCACCGGTTGCTCGGGATCGACCTTGACGCCTCACATGCGTTCGAGCGGGAGATCGAACGTGGGTGCGACGGGATCAAGCCGGGCTGGGTCCGGGTGAGCTTCAACTACTTCATCGCCGAGGAGGTCTTCGACTACATCGTCGAGGCTGTCGACCTGGTGGCGACCGACGGGTGGAAGCTCCTGCCGTGGTACCGGTTCGATCCTGCATCCGGGACCTGGCGGCATGCGACGCGGACGGGGGAGGCACCGATGTCCCTGCGCGACGTGCGGTACGCGAACGGGGTCATGCATCACCCGGTTCACGAGCGGCACGAGCCCGTGGAGCGGTTGGCCGTGTACCTGGATGAGGCACGGGCGCTGTTCGCCTCCCCATCCGTCCCGCCGCCGGGCCCGGGGCTCGACGGAGCGGTCGGTCCGGACTTCGACACGCTGCGCTGGTTCTGGCTCCCGGACGAAGCCGCCGCGGAGCTGGCACAGATCAGCTGATCGGGGGCGGACCGGCGTCCAGCCCAGGCCGTCCCTCGGTGATGGACGCTTCCGCTCAGCCGCCCGCTCCCGCCAGCCGGCGGGCATGCGCCACCTGCGTCTCGATGAGCTCTCGAACCCTGCCGAGGAACAGCTCCACGTCTGCGGGGTCTTCCGCATCGCCGACAGGGAACAGGGGCGGCCCGATCGCGATGACCAGCCGGGGCCGCAACGGCCGTGAGAAGCGCAAGCCGGCGCGCGGGAAGCGCACCTGCGTGCCCCAGATGCCGACCGGAACAACCGGCGCGCCGGTGGGGAGCGCGATCCGGGCGACGCCGGTTCGGATCCGCTGCAACCCTTGGCTGCCGCCGTGCTCGTCCACGCGCCCCTCGGGTGCGAGCGCCACGAGCGCGCCACCCTTGATCGCCTCGATGACGTTCTCCAGCGCAACGGTGTCGCCAGTTCCGCGCGTGATCGGGATCTGGTCGGCTCGACGCAGGACCCAGCCGAAGAGCCTGCTGGCGAAGTACTCGACGGCGACCAGGTACCGCGTCTTCCTCCGCAGGCGGCGGCCGGTTTCGACCGCGAGGACGGGACCGTCGAGCGCGCTCACGTGGTTGAACACCAAGATCGCAGCGCCCGTGGAAGGGACGCGCTCCATCCCGCTCACCTGCACCCTGAACAGCAGATGCACGAGAGGACCAGCGATGACCAGGCCCCATCGCCAGAAGGGGTTGAGTTCGCCTGCGCGCACGGGCGGATCGTACGCCCGGCGAGAGGGTCGCGCTCGCCTCAGCCGCCGTCGATCCGGATGACGGTGCGGATCACCTCGCCGGCGAGCATGGCGCGGAACCCCTCGGCGATCGCTTCTTCGGTGAACGGAGCAACCTGCGTCACCATCGACGCGAGGTCGAGGCGGCCATCGACGCTCCATCCGAGCCACGTGGCGAAGTCTTCGCGGAGCGGGTCGCCACCGTCGGTGATGAGCAGACGGGCTTTGTTGGGGTAGGCGGCCCCCACCGAATCCCCGCCCCACACGAGGGTCACCTGGCTGTCGGGAGCGGGCACGCCGATCGCCACCGCGGTGCCGGACCGGTCGAGCATCGCGACGGCCTGAGCGACGACGGAGGCGACGCCGGTCGCCTCGAAGGCGACGTCGACGCCACCCGTGAGCGCCCGCACCGCTGCGATGGGGTCGCTCTCGGAGGCATCGACCACGTCGGTCGCCCCGAACTCCTTGGCCATCGCGAGCTTCCCGAGCACGAGGTCGATGGCGACGATCTGCGTGGCCCCGGCTATCCGGGCGCCCTGCAGCGCGGCGAGCCCGATACCCCCCAGACCGATGACGGCCACGCGCATCCCCGGCCGCAGGTCTGCGGTATTGAGCGCCGCGCCCACGCCGGTGGATGCCCCGCAGCCCAGCAAGCATGCGTGCACGGGGTCGGCCCCCGCAGGCAAGGGGATCGCCTGTGCTGCGTGCACCACCGTGTGCGTGGACAGCGAGCCGAGCGAGAGTGTGCCGACGAGGGCCGAACCGGCGCGCGCGGCCCGTATCCGGGGAGGTTGGGACCAGGCGTGCGCGCACTGGCGCGGTTCCCCGCGGAGACAGAGCCGGCACTCGCCACACGGCACCGCCCACGCGATGAGCACCGGCGTCCCCGGCTCCAGGCCGGTGACCCCTTCGCCGACGGCGTCGATGATGCCCGCGCCCTCATGGCCGAGCAGCATCGGGAAGGGCTCGCCCCAGTTCCCGTGATGGATCGCCCAGTGATCTGAATGGCACAACCCGTTCGCGGAGACGCGCACGCGAACTTCCCCGGGCCCTGGATCGTCGATGAGGATCGGTTCCAGATGGATCTCTGCACCCTGGGCCTGCACCACCGCTCCGACGCCTTCGATCCTCACCGCGGTGCTCCTCCCCCCGATGGTCCGGGCTCCGGTGCGCATGCTAGCGTCCGAGTTCATGGACGCGCTCGGCTTGCAGGACATGGTCCGGGCTCGCTTCGGCGAGTACGTCGCCGCTCTCGAAGAGATGGTGAACATCGACTGCGGCTCGTACACGCGCGCCGGTGTGAACGCCGTGGCGGACCTCTGCGAGCGGCGTTTCGTCGAAGCGGGATGGGACGTCGAGCGGCGCGCGCACGAACCGGCCGCCGGTGAGGTCCATCTCGGCGATCTCGTCGTCGGGACACTGCGGGGCTCGGGTACGAAGTCGGTGCTCCTCATCGGCCACATGGACACCGTCTTCGACGAGGGGACGGTCGCGGAGCGTCCGTTCCGGATCGACCGTGACCGGGCGCTTGGACCCGGGGTCTCCGACATGAAGGGGGGCCTGCTCGCCGGGTTCTTCGCGACGGGGGCGTTGCAGGAGAGCGGCTTCGATGACTTCGCGACGATCACCTACGTCTGCAACCCCGACGAGGAGGTGGGCTCGCCGTTCTCGAAGCCGGTGATCGCGGAGCTCGCCACCGAGCGCGACATGGCGTTCGTCCTGGAGGGCGCGCGCGAGAACGGCGACATCGTCTCGGCGCGCAAGGGGATCACCGACTACGAACTGATCGTCCATGGGCGCGCGGCGCACGCAGGAGTGGAGCCAGAACGCGGGCGGAACGCGGTGCTGGAGGCCGCCCACCAGGTGATCGCTCTGCAGGCCCTCAACGGCCGCTGGCCGGGGGTGACGGTCAACGTCGGCGTCGTGCAGGGTGGTACGCGGAACAACGTGGTCGCCGCGATGTGCCGTCTGCATGTCGATCTGCGGGCGCCCGGCCGTGACGCATTGGCCGAGGCCGAGGCTGAGGTCGAACGGATCTGCGCGGAGACCTCGGTGCCCGGCACCAGCGTCGAGGTGATCGCGCACGGCTGGCATCGCCCGATGGAGAAGGGCGAAGCGGCGCAGCGGTTGGTGGACGTCGCGACGGCGACCGCGGCCGAGCTCGGCTTCACGATCAGCGACGCCGCCACGGGCGGCGCCTCCGACGCGAACACCACCAGCGCTGCCGGCACCCCCACGATCGATGGGCTCGGACCGATCGGCGGCGATGACCATGCACCCGCCGAGTGGCTCGATCTCAGGAGCGTGGTGCCGCGGATCGCGTTGCTCGCCGGGTTGATCGCACGAGCATGAGCTCTGACTGGCCGCTCGACGATCTGCATCCGGAGGCGTACCGCTCGCTCGTGGAAGGCGTGCCGGCGATCTTGTACATCGACCGTCCCGACGAAGCATCGACCAACCTCTACACCAGCCCCCAGGTCGAGGACCTGATGGGGTTCACCGTTTCGGAGTGGACCTCCGACCCCGATCTGTGGCGCACCCAACTGCACGCCGAGGATGCCGAGGCCACGATCGCTGCACACCGCATCTCCAACCAGCGTGGCGAACGCTTCCTCGCCGAGTACCGGATGATCACGAAGGACAAGCGGACCGTGTGGATCCGCGACGAGGCGAGCCCGGTCCGCGATGCGGACGGCACCCTGCTGTACTGGCGTGGCGTGATGCTCGACATCACCGATCGCAAGGAAGCGGAGGACGAGGCCCGCCGTGCCCGTGAGCGTTTGCAGGCCCTGGTGGACGCGATCCCCGCGGTGATCTACGTGGAGACACCGGATGCCTCCCCGGACGGTTTCTTCCTCTCGGGCTACGTCGAGACGCTCTTCGGCTACACGGTGGAGCAGTGGACGTGGACGCCGGACTTCTGGCTCGACCGGCTGCATCCGGATGATCGCTATCTCGTGGAGGAGGAGGACGAGGGATCGGACCGGACGCGCGACCGCTACGTGAGCGAGTACCGGTTCCGCGCCGCCGACGGCCGGTGGGTCTGGCTGCACGACGAAGCGGTCTTCGTCCCGAGCGTGGAGGGCGACGGGTTCTGGCAGGGATTCATGTTCGACATCACCGAGCAGAAGGAGTCCGAGGAGCGGCTCCGGTGGAGCCTGGATGCGCTCCGCACGACCTTGCAGCAGCGCCGCGAGCTGGCCAGGCGGCTCGAACAGGCCCAAGAAGCAGAGCGCCGTCGGATCGCGGCCGACATCCATGACGACCAGATCCAGGTGATGAGCGCCGTCGACGTCCGCCTGCAGATGCTCGCCGGCGCCTCGAACGTGGCCGCCTCCGACCTGCTCACCGTGCAGGCCGACGTTCGCGAGGCGATCGAGCGGTTGCGTTCGCTCACGTTCGAGCTGCGGCCCTCGACGCTTGACCGCGAAGGGCTGGGACCCGCCCTGCGGCTCTACCTCGAGCACACGGCCAAGGCGACCGGGTGGAACGTGGATGTCCAGGATCGGCTCGAGGTCGAGCCCGAACGCGACCTGCGCGCCGTGATCTACCGGATCGGGCAGGAGGCCGTGCAGAACGCGCGCAAGCATGCCGGCGCCGCGTCGGTCAAGATCGCGATCGAGCCTCGCGACGACGGCGTCGCTCTGGTCGTCATGGATGACGGGTCGGGATTCGCACCCGATCCGGCGGCGACGCCGGAACCAGGCCACCTCGGACTGTCCACGCTGGTCGAGCGTGCGGAACTGGCGGGCGGATGGGCGCGTATCACCTCGGCGCCGGGCGCGGGAACGACCGTCGAGTGCTGGCTCCCGCTCGACCCCGGCGGCGACGCCGGCCTGCGCGCCTAGGCGCCGGCGAGCGACCGCATGCGTTCGTACACGGCGTAGGCGCGTTCGCGCTCTCGTGGCGCTTCGGCCAGGAGGGGCTCCAGGGCGGCCGCTCGCTCGCGTCGCCACTCCGAGGGACGGTTCACGTATCGCTCCAGCTCCTTGCCCCGCAGCACGATCTGGATGTGCTCGTCGATCTCGGCCATGCATCGCGCGGCCGCCTCGGGGGTGTGCTCGAACACGGGAAGATCGCATCCGAACCGCTCGTTCACGCGGCGCATCGTGACGCCGAAGTCGGTCGTGACCTCCTCGAAGCTCGCCACCACGTAGCCTGCCTGGTGTCCGAGCAGCGGACGGTGGAAGCGCTCGTATGCGAGGTAGCCGAGCGCAGGCGTGAGGTACGGGCGGTAGACGAGCAGGGAGAGCACGGCGCTGTCCGGATCGCGGATCAGGACGAGTGCCGGGACGCGCAGCTCGATCGCGGCCAGCACGTGCGCCGGCGCATGCACGTGATGGGCCATGCGTAGCGGTGGCGTCCGCACCGAACGCAGCGCCGCTGTGACGAACGCCGAGGCCGATCGGGGGAACGATTCGACCAGGATCTCGGTGTCGGGACCGACACATTCGCCGTGGCCACGCCGACGCGCGATGGGCATCGCGATCGCGGGGTAGCGTGCGACCACCGTCTTGGCGCGCCACATCACGCGGTGTGCAGCGATCTCGAGCCGGTCCTTCGGGGTCACAGCCATCCCAGCCCAGTATGCCGATCGGCATGGAGGGTTCCGGTTGACGCTCCGGGCGCCAACGGCAACCATCCCGCCCCGTCATGGCTCGCCACCGGTCCGCCCGCACCGTCTACCTGGTGTTCGAGGCGGGGTTCGGTGGGATGACCCGTCTGATGTGGACGACCTACATCGTGTTCGCGGTCGTGGAGCTCCGTCTCGACCCGCTCCAGCTCGTGCTCCTGGGAACCGTGCTGGAAACCTCTTACCTGCTCCTGGAGATCCCGACCGGCGTGGTCGCCGATACCGTGAGCCGGCGGTTGTCGGTGCAGATCGGCGTGCTCGGGTGCGGGGTGGCGTTCCTGGTGCTGGGGCTCGCACACGGGTTCGCGGGCGCCGTCGTTTCCAACGTCTTGTACGGCGTGTTCGCCACCTTCGTGAGCGGTGCCGACGTCGCATGGCTCACCGACGAGGTCGGCGAGGAGGAGGCACGGAGGCTCTACGTCGTGGGGGAGCAGGCCTGGCACATCGCCGCGCTGTTCGGGATCGTCGCAGGCGTGGGTCTCGCGATCGTCGACCTCCGCCTGCCTGTCATCGTGGGTGCGGCCGGCATCATCCTGCTCGCGCTCTGGATGATCGTCGCGATGCCCGAGGAGCACTTCACCCGTCCCGAGCGCGCCGAGGGTGAGCGCCGCACCGGTCAGCTCGCCCGGACGCTGCGAGGTGGCGTCCTCGAGGTGCGCCGGCATCACGTCCTCGGGCTGATCCTCGCGGTGTCCCTGCTCTACGGCATGGCATCGGAGGGTTGGGATCGTCTCGGTGACCTGCACATCCTCACCGGCATGGGGCTCGATCCAGCGGCGGGCCTGCCGACCCTGATCTGGTTCGGCGTCTTGGAGGCGGTGTCGCTCGGTTTGGGACTCGGGTTGCTCGTCTACGTCAAGCGCAAGGTGGTCCTGCAGGGCCACGCGCACATCGCCCGCATCCTGGCCGGGATCGACGGCGCGATGTTCGCCGCCGTGATCGTGTTCGCCGTGACGGGCAACCTCGTGGTGGCCCTGCTCACCTCGTGGTTGGTGGGCGGGCTCCGCAGCGTCCGCGAGCCCATCGTCACCGCCTGGGTGAACCAGGGCCTGGACCCCGCGACGCGGGCGACGGTCAACTCCATGGCCACGCAGGTGCACGCTGTGGGTGAGGCTTCGGCCGGGCCGGCGCTGGGCGTGGTGGGCAACCGCTCGGTGCCGGCCGCGCTGATCATCTCGGGTGTGCTCCGTCTGCCCGCGCTCCTGCTCTATCGGCGCGCGATCCGCAGGGGCACGGTGGGGACGGCGACGCCGGCTGAGGAGACCCTGGAACTCGACGAGGGTCCATGATCGGGCGGCGGATCATCGCGAGCGTGGCCCTCGGGTTGCTGACCTCGGCATGCACCATCGCGGAGACGAGCACCGCGCCTTCCGCCGGTTCGCGGGTTGCCGTGGTTGTCACCAGGGTCGTCGACGGAGACACGGCTCACGTCGACCTGGACGGCCGCGACGTCACGGTCCGTTTCATCGGCATCGACACGCCGGAGGTGGCTCCGGACCAACCGCGGGAGTGCTTCGGTCCGGAGGCCTCCGCCTACACCACGGACCGCCTCGAAGCGCAGGAGGTCGATCTGGAGTTCGACGTCGAACGGACCGACCGGTACGACCGCACCCTCGCCTACATCTGGATCGGCCAGGAACTGTTCAATGAAACCCTGGTGCGCGAGGGCTACGCGCTGATCACGACGTTCCCGCCGAACGTGCGGTACGTGGAGCGCTACATCGAGGCGCAGCGCGCCGCACGGAGCGAGGGCGCCGGCCTGTGGGGCGCGTGTGGGGGGTAGCGAAGAGCGATGAAGGCGATGCCGCCCGGAGGGTAGGCCTGGACCCATGGATCTCGTCCCCGAGGAACCGGTCACGCATGCGGCGCTCGACGCGTTCGGTCTGTCCGGCGCGGTGCTCACGCTCATCGGCAGCGAGTGGAATCACACCTACCGGGTCGAGGCGGCCGACGGTGAGAGCTATGCGTTGCGTCTGTATCGACCAGCCGTTCGCAGCGATGTCCAGATCGGAACCGAGCTCGCGTGGTTGGATGCGCTCAGCGGTTCCCACGCGGTGCGGGTCCCCCGGCCGATGCGGACACGTGACGGAGAACTCTTCGCGCGGGTGAGGGGCGACGGTCACGATCGGCGAGCCGCCGTTTCCGCATGGGTCTTCGGAGAGCCGCTCGGTGATGGCCCCGCTCCCGGTCTGATCGAACGCTTCGGCGAGGGCATAGCCCGGTTGCACGAGCACGGTCGAACGTTCAGGCCCCCGGAAGGTCTTCAGCGTTGGGACTCGCCGTTCCCGCAGGGCGGTGGAGCGTCGCTGTTCGACGGTTCGAACGATGACCTCATCACGCGCACGCAGAGAGCTCTCTTCGAGCGTGCCGCCGACGCAACGCGCGACGCCATCGGCCACCTCGAAGCGACAGGCGAACCACCGCGCTTGGTGCACGGGGATCTGCACCAGGACAACGTCCTCGTGGATGACCAGCGCGATCTGTGGTTCCTGGACTTCGGTGACTGCATGCTGGCCTGGCCGGTGCAGGATCTCGGTGTGACGATGTGGGAGGTTGCAGAAGACGAAGCGACCTGGCCGTATCGGGATACCCTTCGCGCCGGCTACGAACGGATCGCGCCCTGGCCCGAGCGATGGCCCGGGGAGATCAGCGTCTTCGCAGCCGACCGTGGCCTGATCAAGCTCAACGACGTGATGCGCGAAGCGGCGGCTCGTGGGCCCGAGGACGTGCGTGCGTCGGTGCAGCGTCACGCCGATGCGATCGGGTGGTTCCTCTCGATCCCAGGCTCGTCCAACGTGTAGGGATACACGACGATCGGCCGGATGTGCTCAGCGGAGGCGGACGGGAATCGAACCCGCCAGGGAGCTCGACGCCCCCTCATCGGTTTTGAAGACCGAGGGGCCCACCAGGAACCCGGACGCCTCCACCGCCCAGGGTAACGGCGCCCAGCCTTAGCCGGCCCTTGGATCGTCGTTGCCCTGCGCCTTCCCCGTCCTCGGCCAGTCTGTGCCCAGGAACCGAGACCACGAAGGAGGGGACCATGCTCAGGAAGCGACACCTGGCGGCGACGGTGATCACCGGCGCTCTGCTGCTCGGCGCGATGGCGCCGGGCGCGCACGCGAAGGACGGCGACGTGATCCGCAGGGGATCGTGCAGCGGCGCGAGCGACTGGAAGCTCAAGCTCTCGCCCGAGAACGGCCGGATCGAGGTCGAGTTCGAGGTCGACCAGAACGTGGCCGGTCAGACCTGGAGGGTCCGCATCAACCAGAACGGCGATCGGATATTCGCCGGGAGCCGTGTGACGAAGGCGCCGAGCGGTTCGTTCGAGGTCCGCGTCGTCACCGCGAACACAGCCGGGGACGATGTGTTCCGCGCGGTAGCCGAGAACCTCGCCACGGGAGAGCGCTGCGTCGGTCGCGGAACCTTCTAAGGGGTCTCGCGGCAAGGTGGGGGGGGCCCC
>JBBDHX010000011.1:15945-40082 GCA_040880745.1 Actinomycetota bacterium | reverse complement strand
CCCCCCCCCCCCCCCCCAACCACGCGCCCACCCGGACGCTCCACCCACGCGCTCCGTTCGCCGATGACTCCCACGTGGGCACCGACCCGATATCTCCCGGCTCGTCGGTCGTGAGCCGTACGATGACGTCCATGACCGAGGCTGCGTTCTTCGACCTCGACAAGACGATCGTCTCGCGGTCGTCCTCGCTGGCGCTGTCGGGCCCCCTGTACCGCGCCGGCATGGTCTCCCGAGGCCAGCTCCTGCGTGGTGCGTACGCCCAACTCGTCTACCTGCTGGTCGGGGCGGACGAACGCCGCATGGACCGGCTGAAGGAAGGGATGCTGCAGCTCACGAAGGGCTGGGACCGCTCCCAGATCGAGCGGCTCGTGCAAGAGGTGCTGCTCGACGTGATCGACCCCTACGTCTACGAGGAAGCCCTCGACCTCATCGAGATGCATCGAGCCGAAGGCCGGCAGATCTACATCGTGTCGTCCTCACCCGAGGAGGTCGTGCGTCCACTCGCGCGGCACTTCGGGGTCAAGGGTGTCATCGCGACCCGTGCGTTCGTCGGCGCCGACGGCCGCTACACGGGCGAGCTGGAGTTCTACGCCTATGGCGAACAGAAGGCGGAAGCGATCCGAGGGCTGGCACAGAAGTATCACCTGGACCTCGCCGGTTCCTACGCATATTCCGACTCCGTCACCGACGTGCCGATGCTCGAGGTCGTCGGGCACCCGGTCGCGGTGAACCCGGACAAGGACCTGCGGCAGCTGGCCGAGGAGCGCGGCTGGGAAACGCGGAACTTCCGCCGGCCTGTGCAGCTTCGTTCGCGTATCGCGTCCGCGGTACCGCCGCCGCGCCCCGGCGTGCTGGCCGCGGCCGCCGGCGCGGCGGCCGTCGTCGGTGTGTTGGCGTGGGTTTCGCTCCGCTCTCGCGGGCGTCGTGCGCTCGCGTGAGCCGGGTTTGCTTCCACCCGGGACCGGGTGTACGTTCGGGGTGGATGCCGAGAGGCACCCGCGAGGGGAGCAGAACCCACGCGCGAGTCAAGCCGCGGGAGGCAAGCCCCAGGACCCGGGGCGTTCGACCCCGGCTCCCGGGGACTGTGCGGACCAGCGCCTGATACCTGCTCCCCTCGCTTCTACGTCTCAGCTCACGCGTTCTGGTCGGTGGTCGTAGCGGAAGCGCGAACCCTGCGGGTACGCGTCCCGCCCGCCCCATCCGAATCCGCCGCGGTACATGAACCGGCGCAGGGCGAACTCCTGCTCGGGCGTCTCGCCCGCCTCGTTGAGAGCCTCGTTCAGATCGATCACCGTGCCGAAGGCCCGGCCCGTGAACGGTCCGCTCGGATCGTCGGGGGAGGCGATCGGTTCGTAACAGGCGCCGACGTCGGTGATCAAGTCGGTCTTCTGGTCTGCTTCGAGTTGCTGCATCACGTTCGTGAGGTAGCGGATCACCTTCTCGTGACACGTGATCTCGCCCAACACCGGCACCGTGGCCGTGGCGATACGGTCATCGATCCACACCGGGTCGATCACCAGCGCCCCCGGCGTCGCGGGATCGGGGTAGGCGGTGAACTCGCCGAACCGGACCTTCAAGTCTGCGGGAGGGAGTTCGCGATCGTTCGCCCGGAGGTACCGCGTGTCGCCCGGTGCTCGTACCTGGGCGACGTCGAACGGGTGGTCCGCTGGTATGTACGGCAGGAACAACGAGGCCATGCGCTCGGGGTTGGCCGACGCGTTCGGCTTGAGATGGAAGAGCACGTAGCGCTCGTGGGTCACGCCGATCGTCTCGCCGGTCGTACGGGTCACGAGCAACTCGTAGCCACCCATCAGGTGATCGGGGAGCGTCCCGGCGATCGTGAGTATCTGCCCGGTGTCGAACGTGAGGGTCGCGCCCTCGCCCAGACCACGGAGGTTCGCGGCGGTCTCCGACAGGATGCCTTCGGCCGGCTGCAGGTCCGAGACGAGCCGTCGTTCGGGCTGGGGTATGAACGACGCGAACGCGGGCTCGAACCCGGTGGTGTCGATCGGGATCATGTAGGGCTCCAGCGGCTGATCCACCGGGACGCCGGCCGCGTCCACCGAGCCGGTCATCCATGCGATGTCAGCCGTCGCCACCGTGACGTCCCCGACGGCCGGGACCGTGGTGAGCTGTGGACCGAACTGCTCGGGGAGCCCGCCCGGGATCCAGGTGAGCCACGTTTCGGACCGCGGGTCAGGCGTGGGGCCCGCGCTCCCGCTGGGCGTGGGCGAGACGGTGCTGACGCCAGCACCTCCGCTGCGCAGGACGCCCACCGAGAGCACGCCCGCGCTCCCGATCGCGAGCACCGCGACGAAGGCGCCGAGCGCGCGCAGCAAAGCGCGGCGTGTGAGGTCATCCATGGGTCCGGCGAGTGTATGACGCTGGCGCCTCCGACCCGGCAGGGGAGCGATCTAGCCCGACAGTGCGGGGTGGCTGAGCAGCCCGAGGAGCCGTTCGGCGCGGTCGGCGGCCTCGCCCGGGCGCCCCTCGGTGACCGCCGATGCGATGGCTCGCAGTTCGCGTTCCAGGGTGGGTGTGAGGCTCCCGGGGGGGCGGCGCACGGCGGGGTCCAGCCGTGCCACGGCGCGTTCGAGCCTGCCGACCTCACCACCGCTCTCACGCCGGCGCCGGTGCTCGCTCAAGGAGATCACCATGCCCATGTGCCCACCCTAGCCTCCGGCTCTGACATCGGATGGATGGGGGTCCAACGGGGTGGCGCCAGGGCGCTCAGGCGACCCGGACGCTCGTGACCGGCGCCAGCCGCCGGGCCACCGTGAACCACGACCGGCCCGCGTCGATGCTGCCGAACACCTCACCACTGGTGGCACCGAACCAGAGCCCGAGGCCATCCCCCTCGCCATCCCGGTCGAAGGCCTGGCGCAAGATCGTGAGGTAGGCATCCGAGCCGGGGAGCCCGTCGCCGCGAGCCGTCCACGAGGCGCCGGCGTCGCGTGTCTCATAGACGCGGAGCCTCCCGTCCACCGTCACGCGGTCGAGGTCCGCGACCATCGGGATGACGAACGCGCTGTCGGGATCGGCGGGGTCGCCCACGATCGGGAACCCGAAATCGCTCGGGAGACCGTCCGCGATCGAGATCCACGTCTGCCCTTCGTCATCGCTGCGATACACGCCACCGTGGAACTGCATGAAGAGCCGCTCAGGCCGAAGCGTGGCGCGGTGCAGGTTGTGCACGCAGATGGCGTCGGTCGTTCCGCGGACATCCTCGGGGACGTAGCGCGGCACGATCCCGGTGGTGGACCGGCTCCACGTCTGGCCGCCGTCCTCGGTGCGCCAGTAACCCACGGCCGAGATGCCGAGCCCCAACCGCTGGGGGTCCCCCGGCCAGGTCACGATCGAATGCAGGCACAGGCCGCCGCCACCGGGGTTCCAGTCCTCACGGCCGGGCTGGTCCCACAGACCCCGGTTCAGCGACCAGGTGAGCCCGCCGTCGCGGGACTCGAACAGCGCCGCGGGATCGACCCCCGCCCAGAGTTGCCCTTCGGTCTCGCCAACACGCACGACCCAGATCCGTTCGAGCGTGGCGCCCGTGTCCTGCGGCATCGCGAGGCTCGCCGCGTGCTCCCACGCACCGAGCGGGTCCATCGTGTGCATCAGCCGCGGACCGTAGAAGCCCGAGGTGACCGCCGCGATGTACCGGCCGGAGCGCGGGTCGCGCATGGCGTATTCCACGACGTCGCCTCCGAACGCGCGACCCGCCACCTCGTAGGGACCGTCGCCGTCGCCTCGCACGACGAACAAGCCCTTCTTCGAACCGATGAGCAACTCTCGCATCAACGACCCCCCGTGATCGCCGGCAGGATATGCAGCCGGTCACCCGGTGTGACCGCCGCGTCCTCCCGGACCCGCTCGCCGTTCAGGAACACGTTCACGTGCTGCCGGACCCGCCCCTGTTCGTCCAGGACCCATCCCACGGTCCTGGGCCATGCGTCTTCCAGCCGGTGTATGACCTCGCCCACGGTGGTGCCTGCCAGGTCCAGCGAGGAGTTCCCGCCGCACAGGTCCTTCAGCGGCGCGCGTACGACGACCTCGGGCATCTGTTGAGGCTACCCCCTCGCCCCGACACGCACACGGCGGCCCTCATCGGGCGGGCGGCGTCGACAGCCCCCACTCGAAGTGGTGGCCGTCGGGGTACAGGAAGCCGCCGCCCCAGGTGAAGCCGTGCTCCTGGAAGATCCGCACGACGCGCCGGTCGAAGACGGGCTCGGTGCCGATGGGGTTCTGCGGTGCGTTGATGTCGATGGCCGCCCCGTAGGCGTGCTGGCTCGGCGGAGCGGTGGACGAACGCCGGACCGTACGCGCCGCCCAGCATCCCGAGTAGACCGTGATCTCATCCCCGAGGCCCGCGGCGACCACCTCCCGGAGCGCGGCGACCAAAGGCGGGATCAGCGCCTCGTGACACGTGACCGTGCCGAGGAGCGGCACCTCACGCGTGACGACGTGAGCGTCGACCCACGCGGGGTCGATGTCGAAGAAGGCGGTGTCCCCGGGGTGACGCGCGGCGGCGAACTCTCCGAAGAGCGTCTTCGTCACCACGGGCGGGTTCACGCCGCTCGCGATCCGCATGTACGGGCCGCCGCCGGGCGCCGAGGTGAGGATGTCGGTGTCGGGGATCAGCGACCCCATGATCCGCGCGAACCGGGCATCGGTCATCTGCCCGTCGGGCAACGAGAGCAGGTAGCGATCGTTGACGATCCCCAGGCGCCGCCCCAGGTCGCGCGAGACGAGCATCTCCGCGAAACCCACCACCGGGTCGGGCACCACACCGCCCACGGTGACCTCCTGGCTCCCGAACACGAGGGTGCCGCCGGCTCCGATCCCCCGCAGTTCCGCGGAGGACTCGCCGAGGATCGCCAGTCCATCGTTGAGCACGGTCCGCAGGGGCCCGCGCATCGCTCCGGGCATGAACGGCTCGTACGCGCTCGGTGTCACGGCGAAGGCGTCGATAGGGATCTCATACGGCGGGTCGGGGTGGTCCACGACGTCATGCTTCGCGTCGCGGCTCTCCGTCATCCACAGCGTGTCGCCGGCGACGACCACGGTGGTCTTGAGGCCGGGCTCGGCCTGTGCCGCCGCCGCGAGGCCGTCGGGGAGCGTCCCGGCGATCCAGGCGAGCCACGCGGGAGGCATGTCGTCGGGCGGCGCCGGCGAGGCGGAGGGCGATACGAGGTTTCCCCGTCTGCCGGGCGGATCCGCCGCGTGCCGCGGGAGCGCGACCACCACCGTGGCGATGATGAGTGTGGTCGCGAAAGCGGCCACGGTGCGGCGCTGTGTGCGTGGTCCCGCGTCGTCCTGATCCCGCATCCTCGGAGCCTACGGCGTGTCGGCGTCCCGCGGTCCCCAGAAGGCTCGCGCGCGGATATGTGTCGATCGGGTGACGGATGTCACGACGGGCCGATCCTTCCCGCCGCAGGATACGAACCCACCACAGGAGGCGAACGAGATGAAGCTCTGGGTGTTCGTGGACTGTCCCCACTGCGGCTTCACCGGGTGCGTGGCGCCCGTGAGCGAGAGCCCGTGCCCTCGCTGCGGGTTCCGGCGAGCCGCCGTCGCGGAACCCGCGAACGAGGCAGCCCCACCTCCCGCCGCCGCCTGATCACGGGAGATCTCGTCTCCGACGCACTAGCCGCCTCGGCGCGCCCCGACCTCGTCCTTGCCGGCCGCATCACCGGACGAGATCGCAGGCCCGTGTCCGTTGACGCTCCCCTCGGGTGCCGCGATATCCGCCACTCGTGCCAGCCTCGCCGGGCGCTTCGTCAGCAAGACGACCGCCAGCAGACCGATAGCGAGGGCGATGAGCCCGGCGGCCCAAGGATCGATGGTGGGCGGCGTCGGAGCGGGCTCGGCCTTGAGCTCGGCCTCCAGTTCGGTCACCTGCGCCCGGAGCTTCGTCACCTCGGCGGCGAGGGCCGCACGTGATGCCGTCACAGTCTCCACGGCGCGGTCCGCCTCCGTCAGAGCCCGATCCGACGTCTTCAACTCACGCTTCACACGACCCAGCTGTGACCGCAGGTCCTGTTCCTGACGCAGGAGCTCGACCTCGGTCGCCGTGGCCGCGATCGTGACGTACCCGTAGACGGCCTCACGGAATCCGGTGAGGGTGCACGGGTCGTTGCAGAGCCGCAGCTGGTAATCGCCCGTCTCGAGGGCCGGCGTCGTGAAGTCAAGCCCGAAAGCGAACGTGTCCTTCTTCGCGTGCTCGACCGTGAACGTGCCCACACGCGCCGCCTGGGCCGGGATCGGCTTCCCCTCCTTGAGCGCGACCCTGGTGGGCAGGAGGAACCCGTAGAAGGGACCTTGCTCCAGGAGTCCCTGGTGCTTCTCGGGGATGGCGGCGTAGTACTCGGCCGTGGCGGGCTCACCGTGCACGTAGTAGGTCCTATCGAGCTCGAAGTACGCCCCCCCGTTGGCCTCGGCCGTGCCGGGGAGCCAGAGCACACCCGCCACCAAAGCCGTCGTCACGAGCACCCGTCGCATCGTCGCCTCCCTTTCCGCGCGTCTGACCCAGCAGACCGGACGGGGGCCTCCGAGGTTCCGTCCAACGTGGAACCTGAGCGCCGGGATGGCGGTATAGGGGTTAAGAAGCTCCCATCGTCGCGGAGGTATCGCCATGCGCACCCGTTCGTTGCTCGCCGGTCCGCTCCTTGCCCTCGCCGCGGGGGCATGCACGCCCTCCGGCGGACCAGAGGCCGCGGACGTTCCGGCGATCCGCGACGTCCTGGTGCTCGGGACCGACGAGGGATCAGTCACGGTGGACACGTCGCTCGGATCGTCCTTCAGGGGCCCTTCGGGCGCGGTCGCAACGTTCGACGGTTCGTTCCTGTTCTCCACCGAGGGAGCCGGCGGATCGACGACCCTCACTTCGGTCGATCCGATCTCGGGTGGGTCCCTCGCGACGCGATCGCTCCCAGGGGATCTCGACGTGCGTGTGGCGTCGGTGAGCGGCGAGGTCGTGGCGCTCATGGCGCCGCTCCCGGATGGCGAGGATGCTTGGACGCCGAGCCCGAGAGCGAGCACCCGGGTCGTCGTCGCCGATCCGTGGAGCGATGACCTGCGTCACTACCGGCTGAACGGCAACTACGAACCCGAGGCCTTCTCCGAAGACGACACGCGTCTCTTCTTGATCCAGTACCTGCCGGCAGAGGCGCCGGCCGTGTACCGGGTGACCGTCCTGGATCTCGCCACCGGTGAGGTGACCAACGTCTTCGGTCGGTTCAAGACTCCACCCGAGCGCATGCCGGGTACCCGGCTCAGCCAGGTGTACGATCCCGTTCGCGCCCAGCTCTACACCCTCTACACGAACGAGCCTTCCTCGTACCTCGGTTCCAACTACGCGAACACGATGCCGGGGCAGTCGACGACGTTCGTCCACGTGCTCAGCCTGCGTGACGGATGGGCGTACTGTGCCGGGGTGCCCCGCTCGATGTGGGGAGCCGAGGCGCGCGACCAGGCGATGGCCGTCTCGCCGGATGGCCGAGTGCTCTACGTCGTCGATACGGGCCAGGGGCTCGTGAGTTCGATGGACGCCAAGACCTTCGAGACCCTGGGTACCGAGGAGATCGAACTCGGAACCTCGGACGGGATCCGCGCCTCGGCGGCCGTCGGTGGCGATGGGAGGATCCTCTTCGTGGGGTCGTCGCAGGATGGCGAGGGGATCTACGCGATCGACGCAACCACCTTCGGCCTTCTCGAGCGTTGGCCTACGGCCGGCGCCGTCGGGGCGCTCGGTCTGTCTGCCGACGGCGCCCGTCTCTACGCCGTGATCGGCGAGGAGATCACGGCGATCGACACCACGTCGGGCGCGGCCTTGGGCTCGTTCCCCGTGGCGGGGGTCGAGTCCATCCTCGACATCCAGGGTCCGGCGCCCTACTGAGGTCCCTGCGCTTCCGCACGCCTGCCGCGGTCGCCGTACGATCGGGTGGACCAGGGAACCTTGAGGTCCGCGGGACGGTCACCTCTGGGATAGAGGGTGACCCGAGGAACTGAAAGGAAGCGCGTGCGGGATCCGGATCCGCGCACGGTCGAGCGTGCCCGGCGGGGTGACCTCTCGGCGTTCGAGGAGCTCGTGCGCGCCTACCAGGCCGATGTCTACCGGTTCGCGGTCCACCTCACCCACGACCGATCGCTCGCTGAGGACGTCACGCAGGACGCCTTCCTGCGCGCGTTCCGCTTCCTGGGCGGCTTCCGCGGCGGGACGACGTTCGGGGCGTGGCTGTTCCGGATCGCGCGGAACTGCGCCATGGATTCGCTCCAGAGGGAGAGGCCCACGATGTTCCGTCCGCTGCAGGAACGCGATGGTCGCGCGATCTCCGACGCAGCGTCGACGGTCGAACTCGACGCTGCGCTCGGAGCCGTCTCGGAGGAGCACCGCGAAGCTTTCCTGCTCGTGGAGGTGTTCGGTCTGACCTACCTGGAGACTTCCGACGTGCTCGGCGTGGCGGTGGGGACCGTCAAGAGCCGGATGTTCCGAGCTCGTCGGGCCCTGGCCGCCGCCCTGTCCGAACGCGACGAAGGGGAGGGGGCCACGTGATCTGCTCCCAGGTGCAAGCGCTCCTCTCGGCCCGGCTGGACGGTGAGCACCTGCCACAACGGCAGGTGGACGCGGTCGAGGCGCACGCGACCGGCTGCCCCGCTTGCACGTCTTTCGTCGAGGCCAGCCGTCGCGCACGCGTCGCGGTGAGGATCCGCCCGGCGGAGCGGGTGCCCGACCTGGTCGCTCCGATCATGGAGGCGATCGAGTTGGATCGGGTCCGCGCGCCGATGCACGCCCGTCATCGGCTCCCATCGCGTGCCGGTCCGCGGCCGCCGGTCCGCGTCCGGGCCCTCGTTGCCGCGGCGCTCGTCAGCGCGCTCGTTGGAAGCCTCGTCGTCGGCGGTCCGTGGCGGCCTCCCGACGAGGGGCCGGTCGCCGCCGCGGCGATCGTCCAGGGTGTCCGGGGCGCCGCCCCCTCGCTCGATGCCTTCCGTGCGACGTACACGATCGTCGAGCGGGGGCTCGCACCCGACGTACCTGTGCGCTCGCTCGACATGGACGTCGCGTTCCTCGCTCCCCAGCGCTTCCGTCTCCAGATCCGCGATCGCACCGACTACCCGACGTCTGCGTGGACGCCCACCGACATCGTCTACGTCGAGGACATGCCGGCGAGCTCCCTGTCGGGCCCCACGGGGTGCCCGGCCGATGTGGCCGGCTGCCTGCCCACGCGCGATACGGTCAACGCCTCGTCCATCTACTCGGCCGCCGCTCCGCTCCCCGCCGACCTGATCCTGCCGCTCGCGACGTTCGGCTCCGCCCGCGGTGTCCGGGTCATCGGAACCGAACAGATCGACGGGCGCGCGGCCGTCCACGTGGAGATGTCGTTCGCGCGAGCCGCGCCCTTGTTCCCGTTCCTTCGTCTGGGCGGCACGTGGCGCCCCTTCTTCGCGGGCGACCTCGTGCAGGTGTGGCTCGACGCCGACGGGTGGTTCCCGCTGCGGATCACGGTCTCCCCATCGTCTGATCCCGAGCGGCGTCTCTGGGAGATGCGCTTCGGCCGCGCTCCGGAGAGCACCGATGCCCCGATCCTGATCGTCCGCGCGGTGGGGTTCGACGCGAGCCCGCCCGATCCGTCGCTCTTCGCGATACCGGGGATGGATGGAGCGCAGACCCTTTCGCTCGCCGAGCTGGTTGATCGGACAGGTTTCCTTCCCGTGACCCCCACCGCACTCGGAGAGCTGACCCTCTCCACTGTCGTGGTGCCGCCCGAGGGTCTGGCCACGCCGCGCTCGCTGCTCGTGTACACGGAGGGCCTCGACTACCTCCGCATAGCCGAGCTTCCGGCCTGGTCGGGTCCGGGGCCGTTCGGGCCCGTCGATGCGCTCGCAGAAGAGGTGGAACTGCCCGGTGTGGGGGTCGGCTTCTACGAGCCCGCCGGCGAGGGGCTCGGCCGCCGCATCTCGATCAACGGCGCCGAGACCGCCTTGTTCCTCGAGACCAGCCTGCCGCGCGAGCGCCTCGTGGCGGTCGCAGCGTCACTGCCGATCGTCGGCTTGCCCATGCCGCGCTCGTGGCGCGTGACCACGTCCGGCGACGTTTCGATCGCTCGGGTCGGTGTCGACTTCGCGCTCGCGGCCGCCGGGCTCGAGGGTCTCCCCGGGGACCTGCCCGGTGGCTACGTCGTCGCCAGCGCCCGGATCGAGCGGACCGAAGGGGTGCTCACCGCGGTGACGCTTCAGCTGCGGCAGCGCGAGGTGGACGCCGCCGGTCCGCCGCTCACGTTGCACGTCGAACCCGGCGCGGGGTTACCGCCTCCGTCGTCGGCCGGCCAGGTCCTCGTCCGATCCGGTCCGTTCGATGGCCGCTGGTCGCCCGGGAGTTCGCAGCTCGAATGGGTCCAGGCCGGCGCCTACCGGTCCCTCCAAGGGCCCGTTGATCTGCCGGCCATGGCGGCCGTGGCCGTCGCGATCGCCGAGGTGGGGTCCTCGTGAGGCGCGCGCTCGTCGTGGCGGTGACCGTCCTCGGCTTCGTGGCCGGCGCGCTCGGCACGCTCGCGATGCGAGGAAGCGTTCTCCCTCCCACGGATCCAGCCGTTCCCCTCCTCGCCGCTATCTCGACCGGCACCGAAGAACCCACGACGTTCCTCGCGTGGATCCCACGAGGGGTCCCCGGAGGGTTCGCCCGGGACGTTCGCGCCCTCCCGGAGACGGGAAGGGTCATCGTGGTCTCCGAGGAGATCGTGTGGCTCACTCGGTCATGGAACACCGCCGGAGAGCTGGTGGATCGCCCGCCGCCGCCGTTCCGGATCCCGATCGACGCTGCGGCCGTGGATCCGGGAGGCTTCGCCCAGTTCCTTCCACCTCCGGACCGCGCGATCATGGCCGCCGTCGCGAACGGCGAAGCGATCCTCGGTTCCACGTCGGCGCGGCTCCGCGGTCTCGGGCCCGGCGCGGTGCTCGATGTGGGTGGCGAGAGGATCCGGATCGCGGCGGTGCTCCCTGACGAGCGCGTCGGCGCGGCGGAGCTCATGGTGTCCCGGCGGACGGGACGCCGGATGGGGATCCACAACGACCGTTACCTGCTCATCCGGACGGATGAGGCCCACACGCTGACACCGGGTCGCCTGGGGGGACTCCTGCGTCCGCTCCTGCCTGCCACCCTTGGCGTGAACCGAGTGATCCAGGTGCGGGCGCCCGGCGACACCCCCTTCTTCCGTGCCGGTGACTCGGTGCTCCCGCCCGTGCTCGTGAAGGCGCTCTTCGGCGAGTTCGCCGCCCGCCGGCGCCCCGGGAGCCCCGGCGAGTTGATCGTCGAGCCCGCGTGGGCCCGCGATCACCTGATCACGACGGAGCTGCCCGTGATCGGCCGCGTCACGTGCCATCGTGGGATCATCGACCAGCTCACCACCGCGATGCGGGCGCTCGAAGCCGAGGGCCTCGGACACCTGATCCGTAGCTACCACGGTTGCTTCGTCCCGCGGTTCATCGGGAGCGACCCGGCGAACATGCTCTCGTACCACTCGTGGGGCATCGCGTTCGACCTGAACCTGGCGGGGAATGTCCGGGGGGCCGAGCCGAGGCAAGACAGCAGGCTCGTGGCCGCGCTGGAGGATGGAGGGTTCCTGTGGGGCGGGACGTGGATCGTGCCCGACGGGAACCACTTCGAGTACCGCCGGATGCCCGAACCTTCGTTGCCGTAGCGTCGCGAGCCTGAATGCACCTACACGTCGATGTCGAAGCCGACGTCGAGGACCTCGATCAGGACGCTCGGCATGCTCAGCGTCCGTAGACGGACACGGCGTTCGTCGTCGAGGTGAACGGCTCGCGGTTCCACCCGTCCCATCGTTCCTTCAGGCGCAGCCCGGCCATCCGCGCCATCAGGTCCATCTCACTCGGCCACGCGTAACGGGTGACGATCGGGAACAGCCGAACGCCTTCGTTGGTCAGCCGCACGTGGGTCTCGTCCAGGCGCTGCGTCACGGGGTCGTGCCGGCCGACGTCGAACCAGACCTCCCCGACCTCGATGGACTCCGCATCCACGTACTGGTTCTCGCGCAAACGGAAGAGGAAGTTCGGCACCAGCGCCTCCACCACGAACGAGCCGTCGTCGGTGAGATGGGCCGCTACGTTCTCGAAACAGCGGGCCTGTTCATCCTGCGTGAGCAGGTTGTGCAGCGTGTTGTACACGACGTAGATCAACCGGTAGGTGCCGGGGACGGGGACATCGGCGAAGTCGCCGATCGCGACATCGATCCGGTCGCCACCCGGCTTCTCGCGCAGCTTCGCGACCATGGCGGGGGAGATGTCGATGCCGTCGACGCGGATCCCTCGAGCCGCCAGCGGCAGCGCGATCCGGCCGGTCCCGATCGCGAGTTCCAGGGCGGGTCCTTCACCGGCGAGCTGCGCCAGGAAGCCGACCGCCTCGGCTTCGTCGCCGCGAGGCTGGTCGTCGTAGCCGGCGGCGGCGTCCTCATCGAAACTCATCCCCGGTTCGTAGTTCTCCATACGGGAACCCTAACCTCGCCGTGACGTGCATCGGGCGCGCCACGCCTCGACGACCCCGGCGTGGACAGCGCTCGGGGATCGGTGGGAAGGTACCGGCCCATGAGCGGTCCCGCGATCCTGGTCGATGGCCTCGTGAAGCGCTACGGGGACCTCGTGGCACTGGGTGGCATCGACTTCGAGGTCAAGGAGGGATCGATCTTCGGTCTCCTCGGGCCGAACGGTGCCGGGAAGACCACCGCCGTTCGCATCCTGTCGACGATCCTGCAACCCGACGGTGGTCGCGCCGAGGTGCTGGGCAAGGATGTGGCTGGTGATGCCTCCGCGGTGCGCCGGCGGATCGGCCTGGCGGGGCAGAACGCGGCCGTGGACGCGAACCTCACCGGCCGGGAGAACCTGCGACTCGTGGGGATCCTCGGCCAGATGCCCACGTCACAGATCGCCCCGAGGGCGGCGGACTTGCTGGCACGGTTCGACCTCACCGACGCTGCGGACCGGCCGCTGCGCACCTATTCGGGTGGCATGCGACGGCGCCTTGACATCGCGGCCTCCCTGATGACGCGCCCCCCGGTGCTGTTCCTGGACGAGCCCACGACGGGCCTCGACCTCACCAGCCGCAACACACTCTGGGCGATGATCGAGCAGCTCGTGGCCGAGGGGACCACGGTCCTGCTGACCACGCAGTACCTCGAGGAGGCCGACCGGTTGGCCGAGAGGATCGCCGTGGTGGACGGTGGACTGGTGATCGCGAACGACACACCCGGGCAGTTGAAGGCGCAGCTGGGGAGCACCGTGGTGGAGATGCGCTTCCTGGGTGAAGGCCGCGCCGAACGCGCGACGCAGCTGCTCTCGGGGATCGTGGGGGGCCGCGTCGAGAGCGACGATGGGATCGTGCGCATCACGGCGGAGGGCGGTGCCCACATCCTGATCGAGGTCCTGCGGATCCTCGACGGGGATGGGCTGGAGCCCGAGGGTCTGACGGTGCGCGAACCGAGCTTGGACGACGTCTTCCTCTCGCTCACCGGCCATCACGCGGAGCAGGACGGAGAAGGCGAGGATGTCACGGCGCCCGCGGAACGAGGGGCGGGCGCCCGATGAGCGCGGCCGAGACGGCCATCGCGAAGGACCCGCGGGACCGGCGGATCCCGCTCGCGCCGATCCGCGACACGAGGGCTCTGATCGGTCGCAACCTGATCCTCTACATCCGGGTCCCGCAGCTGCTCGTGTTCTCGACGATCCAGCCGGTCATCTTCGTGCTGATGTTCCGCTACGTCTTCGGTGGCTCCATCAACACCGGACCGATCTCCTACGTGGACTACCTGATGCCCGGGATCTTCTTGCAGACGGTCGTGTTCGGTTCGCTCGCGACCGCCGTCGGCTTGGCGACCGACCTGAAGAGCGGGTTGCTGGAGCGGTTCCACGCACTGCCGATGTGGACGCCGGCCGTCCTGGCGGGTCGCACCATCGCCGACCTCGCGCGGAACGTCTTCGTCGTGATCCTGATGATGCTGGTGGGCTTCCTCGTGGGTTGGCGGGTCCACACGGACGTGCTCGGCGTGATCGGGGGCGGACTCCTCGTCCTGCTCTTCGGGTTCGCCATGTCGTGGATCTTCGCGACCGTCGGCCTCGCGGTGAAAGATCCGGAGACGGCGCAGGCCGCGGCGTTCCCGGTGCTGGCGCCGCTCGTGTTCGCGTCGGCGGCGTTCGTCCCGGTGCAGAACATGCCGGGTTGGCTGCAGCCCTGGGCCCGGAACCAACCGGTCTCCGTGACGGCAGAGGCGGTCCGGGCGCTCGTGAACGGCGGTCCCACCGGTTCGCTCGTGCTGAAGTCGGTCCTGTGGTCGGTCCTGATCCTGGCGATCTTCGCGCCGATCGCGGTGCGGCTCTATCGGAAGGCGATCTGAGCCGTTCGCGCTTCCCTCCTATGAGCTCCTTGCCGTTCTAGCGTTGCTGCGATCCGCCGGATAGCTAAATGTCTAGTGCCGTTAGAGCCACTGCTGAGGAGACAAACATGATCATCCCGTCACTCACCCTTCGTCTGATTGCGGTGCTTGCGTTGATTACCGTCGGTTGTTCGCAGCGGGCACCGGAGGAGGGTCCTAGTGGTGCACCACACACAGGGGCTTCCGGAGGCCTCAGTAGCTTGAGAGGCACCCCCGAGCGGGCTGGATATCCGACGGCGTGGGAGGTTGACTCCCTGTCCGCCGCAACTGCCCAAGTCAACTTCGATCTCGTGATGGCCAACTACGGCCCCTTGTCTGAGCAAACCATACGGGCGATCTTTGTGTTCCCGACTGGCGCTGTCGCAATCGATTATGAGCCGCCGGTGAAGGAACCGAGAGAGTACGTTCGGCAAGAGTACATCGAGGTCTATCAAGCGCCCTGGACCGAACTAGATGACCCCACAGACGTGTACGCAAATGACTTGGCCAAGGCCCCTGACCCGGCCAAGTCGCTGGTGGATGTGGCTGGCGCGTCGGCTCTGGTGGTTGAGCCGCACTCGCAGAACGATGACGACCGCGCAAACCCCGCTTTCGTTCGGTTCGTCGTGGATGGAATCGAAGTCCAGCTATCTGGCGGAGAGGACTTGGAGCTTCTTATCGCCGTGGCGGAGTCAATGGTCGCGTCTCGGTAGGATCCAGACTTCCGTCTCTTCATCAGCCAGCACCTTCTCGACGTCTCGCTGTTGCTGACGACGCCAGTCGTCGTCGTAGAGGCGTTCGAAGATCTCGGCGCCCATCACCTCTCTCATCGCCGCGTGCACGGGAGCCCAAGCGCGGAGCGAGAGGTGGACGACATCGGGCTCGTCGGTTCCGTGATAGGGGCGGACCATCGGTTCCACGAGGCGAGAGTGTTTCACCGAACGGGTCGGTGCGCTTCTTGTGAGGGTCACCGGCGGTTTAGGTTTCCCCGACGCCCCAGATGCCGTAGACGTCTGGACCCAGGCACCGCTCGGGGATCGTGTACCCGAGTGCATCCTCGACCCTGCGGATCTGGTCGTCTGGCGCTTCGACCTTGTCGTGAGGGCTGAACTCCGCGACGTACCCCCCACCCATCTCGAAGATCTCGCCTTCGATCGCGACCACGCCCCCGTCGCTGTCGCGCACGACGAGTCGCCCGGATCCGTCTCGTTCGGTCGTGAAGCCCTTCGGCCAGATCGGCAGGGAGTACTCGTCAGCGTGGCCGATCAGGACACACGCGTCACGCACAGCGAGCGGTCCTCGATACAGAGCCTGCATCGAGAACGCATGCCGTTCGGGATCCGTAGCGAAGAACAACCCTGGTTCAGACGACGGAGTCGTCCGGCTCTCTGCACACGGAGCCGTCATGAGCAGCGCCGCGGTCAGGAGGGCCACATGGGTTGGACGCATCCGCTCCTCCTCAGGCACGTCGGGCTCGTCGCGCGATGAACACCACTCCGGCGATCGCAGCCACCAGGAACACGGTCCCCAGCGCCCAGGCCCAGGGTGGGATCGGGCCCCGCGGGTCGGGGACGCTGGGGCTGTCGGTGAGGCCGAGCACCTGTCGCGCCTCTGCGATCTGCTCGTGGATCGTCATCTGCGGCGTGGTGATCTCGGAGTATCGCGTGAACGTACCGCCGCCGCTCTCGCTCAGCAGGAACAACCCTCGTGTGCCGATCATGTCTCGCGCCATGGACTTCGCTGCTGGGCCGGACATCATCGGTCCACACGATGAGATCCGCACCGACCGACCGTCCTCGGCCGAGCCCTTGAGCACCTGCTCGACGTCGAGGCGAACGACGATCCCGCTCCCGTGGTTCCCCGGGAGGGTCGCATCTGCGACGGTCGCGATGAGAACCGAATCGGAGGATCGGACGACGTCGTCGAAGGGCTGTTGCATGCAGAAAGCCGAAGCCGCCTGAGGGATCAGGACGACGAGCAGCACCATCCCGAGGATGAGTCGCACCTTCACCTCGACATCATGCCCACAACGGGTCCGGTTGTGACCCGATGATCCCGGTTGGGCGACGCGGCGATGCGCGCTGGGGCGCGTGGCCCTTCATCTCCCCCGGGAAGGGATGAGCACCGTGCCGCAGGGCCCGCTCTCACGCTGGGCGATTCGGCCTCTCGGGGCCCGCGTACGCGTCGTCGGAGCCGTTGACAATGACCTCAGTCATAATCCTGAAAGGCCCTCCTAGACCGAAGGGGGGGGCCAAGGCGCTGGAGCGCGTGACCGAGCGGTCATCGTCGCGTGGACAACCATCCGTGCGTCGTCGAAGAGCCCGGCCACGCCTTCACCCGGCGGGCGCGGCTGGGGTGTCATTCGCCGCTGTGTACCTTGGCTGCATGACGATGACCGAGGCCGACGTCGTCGAGGTTCTCGGGTGGCTGGGCGAGGGGGAGGTTGCCGTCTGGCTGAAGGGGGGATGGGGTGTGGATGCGTTGGTCGGCGAGCAGACGCGTGACCACAACGATCTGGACCTCATCGTGCGAGAGGACGATGTGTCTCGCATGTCCGATGTTCTATACCCGCACGGATTCCTCCTGACGCGTGGAGCCCAGGGCGGCTTCAACCTACGCGACGAGCGAGACCGCCTAGTCGACGTTCACCCGGTTCGATTCGATGACCGAGGTAACGGCCACTTCGAACAGGACCGGGGGTCGTTCGAACATCCAGCCGGCGCCTTCGCAGCGGCCGGGACCATCTCTGGTCACCACCTCGCCTGCCTGTCTGCCGAAGCGCAGATGACGGACCACGCATGGGGCTATACGCCGGGCGAGTCGGACTTTCATGACATGCGACTTCTCAATTCACGTCTCGGAACTGCGCCTCCTGCCGCCCTACATACCCTGATAGCCGGTGCCACGCGCCGGGGCGCGTGGACGTTATCGCACCTTCGATTGAGCGCTGCTGTATCAGGCTATGAACTACGCGGAGGGAAGCAGTTCGAAAGAGGCGGAGGCGCTCACGCTGTTCCCGGTGTTCTCCGGCTCGAACGCACCGGTGATGGTGTAGGTCCCTGGCGAGAGCGGCCTGCTGCGCACACAGCCCCACGCGTCCTTCACACACTCGTCCAGTTTCCACTTGAAGAGCGACTCCGTCTCTCCCGGCTTGATGGTCCCGTACGAAATCAAGTCGCAATGTGTCCCAGGCGGAATGATGAATCTCCGGCCGTCACCGTCGAAGTAGTGCAGACGGCACGCCGCGTAGAACAACTGGTATCGGTAGGACCGATCGCCAACGTTCTCGATCCGGACACGTGCGGTATCCCCAACGGTGTACGTGTCGTTCAGAACGAACCGGATGGCAGCTTCCGCCAAGGTTCCCCCCGGTGGGACGGGTGATGCCGCTACAGATGAAGGCGGCGAAGGTTGAACCGGAGAGGACGATTCTGCCCGAGAGGGGGAAGTTTCGGTTGCGGTGCATCCGCTCAGAGTCACAAGAAGCAGCGCGACCAGGGACGTTCTCATGACCGAGAGACGCCCTGAGCGATCCGAAGGGTTCCCACACCCTCATCATGCCCCGAACCGCGGGCCTCGTGACAGTTGTCGGTTTCGGCTGCGCCGCCATAGGTCTTGACAGCGGTGTCTCGAGCTGGGGCGCACGCCGCCGCCGAGATCAGAGACTTCTGCCCTCCACCAGGGACATGGCAAGGTCATCCGGCCCGTTCACCACGTCCTCAGTCACGTTCGTGGCCCTCCTGGCCGGAGGCCTTGCGTGGCGCGCTTCAGGCACCGAGTGATCCAGGCCCGATCGCGGGCGGAGGGGCTACAGCTAACGAAACAGCCGCATCACTGGTTCCACCACGCTCGCGAGGCCAACGACCGTCACCGCCCCGACGACAGCGTAGCCGGCGGTCGTGGGACGTTGGTCGGGAAGACCACGACCAAGCCGCTCGGCCCACCACGAGCCCAGCAGGCCGAACGACAGGAACACGATGGCGTACATCCCCACCTGGAGTCCGGCGTCGGCGAATCGGAAATCGGTCCCGTCGCCGATCAGGAACCGACCGAACACGAGGATGGCGAGGAGCCCGAACCAGAGCCCTCGCAGGACCGGCTGCTTCGGGAGCCACCGCCGGACCAAGAGGTAGATCATGCCCCCCACGATGCCGCCGAGCGCTCCGATCCACACCAACCCGATCGAGCCGCCGATGGTGACGCGCCCAACGATGTTGCCGCCGACGGTAGGGGTGCCGATGAACTCCGGCGGAGTGAGCATGCCTGCGATGCGCATCGCGATCCGAGATCCCGTCCCGAGGGTGACGGCGCCGGCAAGCACGCATCCGATCGCACCCATCAACCACGGCCGCAGTTCGCCGCCCGTCTCCGCGGCAGCGTGGCGTTCCCCCATGCGAGTCTTACGGTACCCCAGGAAGCTTGCTCGAACGGCTTCCGCCATCACCGCGAGCTGTTCGGCCTCGCTAGGGGGAATACGGTTGCAAGCAGATCGGGTCTCGACCCCCGTCGCGACCGCCTGCGCTGGGGTGCGAGCCGCCGCCGTCGGACCCGATCGTTCGGTCGTGGTTATCCCCCGACAAGATCTGCGAACCCCCCGGTTCGGGGATGGCTCCGTGTCAGAGGGTGCCGGTAGGGTTCCGCCTACGCCGATCGCAGCCTCCGTGACCTCCGGGTCGCAGCGGCCCGCGATCGGCACCACTCCCTCGCTCCTTCCCCTTGGTGTGCTCACGTGGACCGGGAAGGGACGAGATGGACGACGTCGCGCGGGTGGTGCTGGCGCTCGAGACGCCACAGGTCGCCGAGGAGGTGCTGCACTTCCTCGACCGCACGGGGCGGGCACGGGTGGTCGCCACCGCCGAGGACGGGCGTCAGCTCGCCGAGGCTGTCCGGCAGACCGAACCCGACGTGGTGGTCGCCGAGCCGATGCTCGCGATCGCGGGCGTCGACGGTGCGCCGTTGCTGGCGTTGGCCTCCCGTGAGTCGGTGTCGTCGCTCCGCGCGGCGGTGCGGGCGGGAGCGCGTGGCTTCTACGTGTGGCCGGCCGAGCGCGAGCAGCTCCTTGAGGGTGTGGCCGGTGCCGGTGGGACGCGGCACGCATCGCTCACGCGACGGGCTTGCGTCATCACGGTGCACGCGTCGCGAGGCGGAGCCGGGTGCACCTTCGTCGCCACGCATCTGGCGCAAGCGTTCGAGCGGCAGGGCGCGTCGTGTCTGCTCGTGGAGCTGGATCTCGCGTTCGGCGATCTCACGCACGCGCTCGGTGCGGGGGACGATGCTCGCTCGATCGCCGATCTAGTGCCGGTACGGGACGAGATCGCCTGGGAGCACGTCGAAGGTGTCGCGTGGCGGGGCGCCGTGCTGGCACCCCCGGTGGACGCGCTCGCGTCCGTGAACGCGCCGCTCGTGCGCGCCGTCGTGGAGACCGCCGCATCCCAGGCCGACGTCGTGGTTCTGCATCTCCCGCGCGTGCTGGATGAGACCTCCCGCTGGGCCCTCGGTCAGGCCGACTCGATCGTGGAGGTGCTCAGCTTGGATGTCCTTTCGTTCCGAGCCGCCGCACGCGAGGTGGAGATGTCAGCGCCACTCGGCCTCGAAGACCGGCTCGCGTTCGTCGTGAACCGCGCGGCGCGCAGCGAGATCACGCCGGCGGACGTGCGGCGCGTGTTCGGGAAAGACGCGCTCGCGGTCGTCCCGTTCGACGCCGGTGTGACGAGGGCCCAGGACCACGGGCGCCTGCTCGCTCCACGGGGGCGCGTCGGCCGGACCTTCGCCCGGATGGCGGCGCGACTGTGGACGCCGGCCGGTGCGGAGGAAGCGGCATGAGCGCGGACCGGCTGGCCGAGGTCCGCTCCGAGGTGCGCCAGGAGCTGCGGCGGCGCCTGGATGCGCGGGGGTTGGCCTCGGTGCCGCCGGCGGAACGACGCCTGCACGTTCGTGAGGAAGCGTTGACGCTGCTGCGCGAGCAAGGCGTGCTCCTGCCGCAGCGCGAGTTGGCCCGCATGGTCAATCAGGTCTCCGACGAGGTCGTCGGGTTCGGACCGATCGAGTCGCTGTTGAAGGACCCGACGGTCACCGAGGTGATGGTGAACGGACCCGACGACGTATTCGTGGAGCGAGAGGGGCGGCTCGAAAGGGTGGAAGACCGGTTATTCGAGGGGGAGGGACCGGTCCTTCATCTGATGGGAAGGGAGATAAGGTGGCCGGGTAGCACCCAAACGTCTCACGGAGAGTGCCTCCTACAACGTCGAGCCGGGTGGCGCCGTCGCATCAACCCCTTGGTCTTGTACTGTCACGATTCCGAGTTCGGAGGTCTGCAGAGCCGTGAGTGTGGAAGTGGTTTACGGGGAGAGCAGGAACCCCATTGTCGCCCGCGATCTAGAGCGGGAGCTCCGAAAGACTTTGACGTCGGGGACCATCTACCTTGGGTATCCCGTGCTGTCCACGGCGGATGACCGGGTGTTCGTCGACGCGCTGCTGGTAAGCCAGGAGCACGGGCTTGCAGCTTTCGTCCTCGCAGATGGACTCCCCGGGAAGAACGGCGGCTGGGAGCGGTTTTCGGAAGAGCAGGACAACCTGTACGCCGTGCTTGAGAGCTACCTCGGCAAGCACCCTAGTCTCCGCAGGGATAGAAAGCTTGCCTTCGACATCAAGACCATAACTGTGTTCGCAGCCGACCCGGGAGCACCGCCCGACTCTGTACTTGGCCACTACTGCGACATCGGCGATGTGACCAAGCTTGTTGATGCTTTCGACCCCATCGACCCCCTCGTAGAGCAGTCGCTCCAAGCCGCAATCCAGCGCGTCACGACGATAAAGCCAGCCAAGCGCCGCGAGAGTGTGACGATAAACGGTTCGCGAGGGGCCGTCCTGCGAGTGATTGAGAAGGGTATTGCGAACCTGGATTTATGGCAGAAGCGTGCGGCCATCGAGACGCCAGAAGGCCCCCAGAGAATCCGAGGACTCGCTGGCTCCGGCAAGACGGTCGTTCTAGCGCTAAAGGCGGCCTACCTTCATACGCAACATCCTGACTGGACGATTGCCCTGACGTTCAAGACTCGGGCCCTCTATCAGCAACTCGACGATCTCGCAACGCGATTCTCGTTTGAGCACAGCAACGACCGACCCGACCCCTCCCGTCTGCGCATCATGCATAGCTGGGGGTCTTCGAATCGAGATGGCGTCTACTCCACCATCGCGCGGCACGTGGGCGTAACACCTCGAGACTTTGCGTACGCGTCTTCCACTTACGGACGCGAGGATCCCTTCAGCGGTGTTTGCGGGGAGCTCCTTGCGGCGACCTCCGATTCTGACGTCGAACCTCTCTTTGATGCCGTGCTAATTGACGAGGCCCAGGACCTGCCGCCCGAATTCTTCCAGCTCGTATATCGATTCACTCGAGATCCAAAACGAATCGTTTGGGCATTCGATGAACTGCAGAAGTTGTCTGAGTCTGCGATGCCATCTACCGATGAGCTCTTCGGCCTCACGCCTGCTGGAGAGAGTCGCGTCACACTCATCGATAGAGACGAGGAGCCCAGACGCGACATCGTATTGCCGCGCTGCTACCGAAACACGCCCTGGTGCCTAGCAACCGCGCATGCACTTGGGTTCGGCATCTATCGACCGGACGGGCTGGTGCAGCACTTCGATGAGCCACAGTTGTGGGAAGACATTGGCTACAAAGTTCTCTCGGGAGATCTCTCGCTTGGGAATGCTGTGAGGCTCGAGCGTTCGAAGATGTCTTACCCTGAGTACTTCCCGGAACTCCTATCGCAGGACGACGCTGTTGTTCTCAAGACGTTCGTTGACGAGGAGACTCAGGATCGCTGGGTCGCTCAGGAAATCGTGAGGAACCTTGACAGCGATGAGCTAGAGCATGATGACATCCTAATCGTGCTTCCGGACGCGTATACAGCGAAGCGGAGGTCCGTCAGATTGTCGAAGGCTCTATTGCACGTGGGGATTGACTCTCACCTCGCTGGTGTTGCCTCCAGCGTGGACGAGCTGTTTGTACCGGGCTCGATTGCCATCGCACACATACATCGAGCCAAGGGCAATGAAGCTCCGATGGTCTATGCGATTGACTCTCAGTTCGCGAACAGTCCGCCCAATCTCATTACTCGACGTAACACCTTGTTTACTGCCTTGACGCGTAGCCGCGCTTGGGTTCGGGTCTGCGGTTGGGGCCACGAAATGGAGGGTGTCGCGGCCGAAATCGAGCGGGTGCGTGCCGAGGACTATGTGCTCGACTTCTCGATCCCAACAACCGAGGAGCTCGAGAGGTTGCGGCGGATACATCGAGACAGAAGTTCTGCAGAGATGGCTTCAGTGAAGAGGGCGACAAAGAACGCCCGCGAACTCTTGGCCGCGCTATCTCGCGACGAACTAGACATCGACGACCTCCCGCCAGAACTCCGCACTGGACTCCTGCGGCTAGTCAGGGAAGAGCTACAGGATGAGGACGAATAGCCGGGTCGTTCGTGAAGAGATCGATCTGCTTCTCGCCTACCTGAACGAGGCAGCGCTGGCAGTGTATGTCAACTATCTGACCCGTTCCGATGAGGTCGTCTCGTGGCACGTTCGGGACAGGTCGGTCGAATTCCTCCCTGACCGCGACCGGATGACAAGTGAGACTTATCGCCATTGGCTGGAGTCGGGTGCGTACTCGGCCGTACTGTTTGACGGCGCGATGCTTCAGCTCAGCTACAGATTTGTAAGCAACCAGATTGTCGCTCACAGGCTTGCGTGGATTCCGAGTCCATTCGAGTTCGAGCCGGGCTTTCTGGAGAGCCAGCCACTTATCGATGTCTTTGATCTCTATGCCGCGGGCCCGGCGCGGGACGTCGTTATCAGAGCCCCGATCCGGTTCGACTTCGACGTCGAGGCTGCTCGGCCTGGGCATCCCGCATCACACCTATCAATCAACTCCGGGCACTGCCGCATAGCTTGCGCTGCGCCCGTAGGAGTCGGCCAATTCGTTCGATTTGTGTTCAGCAACTTCTATCCAGACGTCTGGCGAGCTCATCCGTACCTCGCCTCGATGCCAACGAGGGCAATCGCCGACCACACGATTACGGACGACGAGCGCGCGGCGCTTCATGTGTATTGGAGTAGATGACCAGCGCCCAAGCACAACGACGAGCTCGAGCATCGTCGACGAGCGAACGCCGGATGATTCACGTGGCGCGACCCATTACCAGAGGGTGAGCCTCCCCTCGGGAGCGAGGTAATTGTCGCCAAGCCAGCTGTCGGTGTGTCGCCGAACAGTACTTACCTCGTGTGATTGGCCGCTGGCAGCTTTCGACAGCACATGACCGCACGGCTTCGACCAACGCCGCGTAGATAGCGATGCGTGCGTCCGCTGAGCGAGGAGGGGTGTGACCGCGTGCCCTCAGCTCACGGCTAGCGTGCACGGCCGCGGCAGCACGCATGGCCTCGATTGTCGAAGAGCGGCCTTCCTGACCTGCGATCGCTCGGCTTACCGTCCACCTCGAGAGTCCGGTCCTCCGCGCGGCCAGAACGACACCCATGTCTCGTACGCACGCGATGAGGGCACCGTAATCGTCCTCTCGGCTGCCGTACCCGATGGCCCCCTCGGACCCGAGTCCGAGCATCCGCTCGACGAGGGCGTGACCCTCCTTCCCCTGAAGGCGAGTGAGGGCGGGCGAGCTCGAGACGGGACGACGCCGCAGCAACCCCGTCGTCGAAGGCCCCGCCCGC
>JBBDHX010000011.1:0-15935 GCA_040880745.1 Actinomycetota bacterium | reverse complement strand
CGGGCGCCCCGTCGGGCGCGAGCGACTTGTGTTCCGGGCGAGCGACGAACGCCTCCAGCACCGAGCGCAGCGTGCGTACGGGCGTGCAGCCCGCCGCGAGGTCCTCGGCGAACCTCGCCGGATCGCCCCGTGGTGACGCAGTCGTGATTCTTAGCTGCTTGCCGGTCCCCGCGTCGAACCAGCCGAGTCCTTTCCACGTACGGGGGTCCGATTCATACGGGGCAGCAGGGAGCGGGATACGCCTATCGGTCGGGGCGAGCGGCCCGTGGTCGGTGTGTGCGAGGAGTCCGAAGGATCCGGGTCGTATCGGGGCCTCTGGGTGGGCTGCGTCGTACCCGGCGAACCACCTCCAGAGGGTCGGGCTGGAGATCGTGAACCGCGTGAGCGCCAACGTGTCGAGCCAGGCTGGTTCCGGCGTATCGATGCCGAGCGCGCCTCGGAGGAGGAACGCCCATGCCTCGCTGATCCACACCCGCTCACCGTTCTCGTCGAGTCGTGGCCGCTCTGGATCGGTCGGATCGAGGTAGAGGCCGAGCCCATGTTCGGAGCGGTCGACGAGAACAGGGTCCCCGGCGTCGTCGTAGCGGAAGAGGCAGTAGCGCTTGGCGCTGATCACGTATGCCCATAGAGGCTCATCGAGCGAGTCGTGCTCGGCCTTCCATACGTCGGTCACGAGCGCGGGGTCGAACGGCAGGAGCGAGCGGAACCGTCCGGCGATGGCCCGCACCGTCTCGAACGACAAAGCTCGAACCGTCGAGCCTTCGGCGGTCTCGCAGCTGACCTCGCCCCCGCTCGGGATCGCGACGATCATCATCGAGTCGGTATCGGTCGCGGCGAAGACCCCTCCCGCATCCGTCACGAGCCTCTCGAGCATGGCGAGCAGCAGCCGAGCTCCGGCGGTGATCGAGGCCGCTACGGGCGGCTCGCAATACGGTCCGGGGTCCTCAGCTACCTCGGCCCGCCACGTGAACGGCTGATCCGGTCCGAAGACCATGATGTCGGCCTCGTGGCCGAGCGAAACCCGATCGAACCGCGCGAGAGACCCGTAGGCGGTCGAGTTCGCAGTGACCTTGAGGAAGCGTTGCTGCCACCGGGAGGCCTCGGTGTCGCCGTCCGGTGAGCCCTGCAGCCGCCGGCGCTCCTCGACCATCGCGATGAACGGGTCCTCTCGAGCCGGGTCGATGCGGCGCTCGCCTCGAAGGCGCACCGACCGCAACCCGGTCTGCACGCCTTCGGGCACGACCCGGATCGCGCGGACCACCCGGGGTGGGGAATTCCCCAGAAGTGTCGCGGCGATGACGTCGGGCAGCATGTACCAGAGCGTGCCCTCGTAGTGAAGCGGGTTGACCCCGATGCCGGGGTCGGCGCCGGCCGGGTCGTAGGGAGCCCGCACCGGCAGGGTGTCGCCGCCGGGCTCGAGCTCGACGAGGGTCACGCCGATCTCATGCCAGGTCGCGGGCTCGAGGCAGCGGTCGAGCAGATCCGGTGCGGCTAAGAGCTGGCGGACCCGGCGGGTGACCTGCGCGTTTCGCAGCTTGTCCGCTCGGAGGTAGCCCCAGGTGCCGAGCAGGGCGTTCACGAGCGGGTAGGTGGAGTTCACGTCCAGGTAGACGACGGGAACCGGTGTGCGGACGATCCTCGCCTCCGCACGCCCGCCGAAGAAGCCACCCGACGCCCATCCGATCAGCTGGCTCCGCTTCATCAGACGGCCCGCCGGCCACCGAACTTGACCAGGGGAGGCAGCAAACCCATCGCGCGGAGGTAGCGCGCCCCGATCGTGGCCGGGGAGTAGCAGCGGTGAAGCTCGATCAGGATCCCGGTGTGTTTGGCGACCTCACGGTGGACAGCCCGATAGAGCCCTGCGGTATACCGCACGTCCTCCAACGCGTAGGAGAGCAGCTCGGGGGAGATCTCCCCGTAGGTGACGTCCGCCTTGGTCCAGTCCTCGCCGAACAGCCTGCACGCCGATTCGAGGCTGAGGTTCCGATCGGTGAGCGCGCTCACGACCGTGTGGAGATCGACGATCCTGGCGGTCGCATCGGCACGCTCGACGTCCTTGGGCGCGAGCGAGCCCCAGGAGTAGAGCGTGCGAAGTGGATCGATCGGGAGCGCGAGCAGTCTCGGGTGGAACCTCGCGTCGTGCCAGGTACCTTCGAGATCCTTCGACCCCCAGAAGCCGAGCGACCATCCGCCTCGGTAGCGACCACGGGCCGGCGCCCAATGCGCTGCGATCCGTCCAAGGTCGAACATCCCGTTGAAGACGACGATGTCGCACCGATCGCGGTGCTTGTAGGCGTAGATGAAGAATCGCTCTTGGAGCCATCCGCTGACAGGCATGAGTCTCAGCCCGGGGAACCCTGGGAGGCGCTCGGCCCGTTCCTCGTGTTCGGCGACGAACCGCACGAGGCGCGCGAAGCCGTCCGGGTCCTTCTCGGCGAGGGCATCGGGGTAGGCGAAGCCCTCCTCGATGCAGGTCGTGCCCGGGATCGCCCCGGCATCGTCTCGGTACAGGCGCCAGGCGAGGACCATGAGTTGCTGGGTCGGTCCCGGATAGGTCTCCGTGTCGAACACGAGCGCCTCGCGGGGTATCGAGCGCTTGAGGCGCGGGCGCCGCGTTCGGCCGGGCTCCTGGTCAGGCTCCCGATCGGTGAACACGCGGATCGAGATCGGGAGCTGGTCCCTCGGTTCGAGTCCGACCCGTTTCACGGCATCCCCGGTAGATCGCGCCATCCGGGAGCCCCTGCGTCCAGCGCCACCCTGCACGCCTGCAAGCCGTTCGCCCAGCGGAGGCTCGCCGCCGCGAGCCCTCCGATGAAGATGGCCCATGAACCCTGACAGGAGGTCGCGAGCCTCCCGAGGAACGCGCCCAGGCGTCGCAGCCCCAATTCCAAGCGTTCCAAGAACGACGGTGTAGGGATCGGGTTCTCGAGCCCGAGCGTCTTCCAGTCGTCGTGCACCGTCTCGTGCTCGCTGTGGGTGCATGGGGCGATCAGATCGGGGTCGAGGTAGTCCCCGTAGGCATCGCGCCCGGTCGGGTGGTGGCGGCGATCGGCCTCGTCCGATCCGAAGAGGCTCTCGGTGCTCATCCGAACAGCTCCCGGTAGCGTTCGGCGATCTCCTCAGGCTCGGCCTCCTGGACGAGATCCAAGATGGTGTCAGGGTCGGCTTCGACCTCGCGTCCCGCGACGCGTTCGCCCGCGAACTCTCGGAGCTTCGCTTCGTTCTCCCGGCTGGGGTCGAGCGCGAATCGCTGCTGCGTCCGCCAGATCTCGTCCGCTCGTGCCGTCGCGCGAGACCCTCGGATCGTAAGGAAGTCCACCCTCCCCTCGAACGCGAACAGCCGGACCCTCGGAGCTCGATCAGCAGCAGAGGCAACGACGCGGCCCCGCTCATCCCTCGCGACGCCGCCAGCGAAGTACTTGCGGATGGTCCGGAGGGTCGTGTGCTGCTCCCTCGCGTAACGCGACAGGGGCACCGATCGGTCTGTCGTCCTCGCCTCCCGCAGGGTGGCATCGGCTCTCGCCCTCGCCTCCCTCTGGGCGAGGGATCCGCGCCGGCCGCTCACCCGGCCTCCGCGAGACCAGATGCAAGGAGCTCGGCTGCTCTCGCCAGCGTGCTTGAGACCCATCGGACGAAGTCGTCGTCCTCATCTGAGATCTGCCAGGCGATCCATCGAGCTGCAGCCTCGGAGTCGTCGGGCAGATCGAAGAGAAGGTTTCCGAGCTCGCGAGTGGTTCGTCCCAAGGCCTGGCGTCTCATGCGCGAGCGCTTGGCATCCCTTACGGCGCCCGCCGTCGCGGCGACCTCGCCGTTGAGGACCGCATCGACCAGCTCACCCGGGACGCCCGGGGAGGCGAGTTCGAGTAGGACCCCAGCCGGGAGATTCGCAGCAGCTTCCACTTCTGCGAAGCGCCTCGCGGCGGACATGAACTGGTTCGCGCTTCGATGGCTGAGCGCGAACTCCGATTCGAGCCACAGCCCGAACTGCCCATGTGGGATCAGCTCTTTCGCTCGCAACAGGTCGACCCCGACCGCGAGGATGTCTCGGGCGGAGCGATTGAGTAGTTGGCGGACGCGCGGAGTGATCTGCGCGAGTTCGGCCGCTACGACCGAGTCGGCCGGTCTGGATGAAGCGATCGCCCTGGTCACACGAGCCTCCCAGGATCACCCCGGTGGGGGTTCCTCAGATGCCCGCGGTTCGATCGGCGCCGGGCGCGCCTCTTCCGGTTGAAGCCATCCTAGGGCACGCTGTCGTCGTGAGCAAGGCAGCGGCGCAGATGCGATCGGCGGCAGGCGAGGCGCTGTCGCTCCTCGCATCGGGCGGCGCCCTCCGTTCGCCTCCCGCCGCCATCGGCGCGGTTCCGACCCAGGATTTCGTCGAGTTGTTGGCAGCGCTAGAGGCTGCCCCGCCCCTGTTCCTGCGATGCGCTGGCGATCCTTGTTCGGGCTACCGCCTGGCGAGGTGGCGCCTGAACTCCGAACGTGGATCGGTCGATGTCGTCATTCGACCGAGCAGCGCAACGAACCCGGGATGGGAGGGGGAACCCTTCTTGGACCGCGCCAACGCGGGGAAGGGGGCCGTGCATCTTGGGGCGGGTGGCGGCGACGGGCGGGCGACGCACGACTACCGCTGCAGGGGTTGCGGGAGGAACATTTCATTGCGGGCTGAGACGAGGTTGAAGCTCTACCTGGGGGCCATCGCGGCCGGTCGGCGCGAGGTGTGGGCATAGGGTAGAATCTCTGCAGCACAAGCGATTATGCCCCCGCGACGCGCGAACGTCCGGGGGCACGGCACACGGAGGTAGATCCGTATGCAGAGCCACGATATCGCCGTCTCCTCGACCGGTGTCCTTTTCGTCCGTGGGTTCGGGAGCGCGATCCGCGTCGACCGAGGTCATCTCGCCGTCCGAACCGTGGCCGGTCGAGACGTATCCCAGCTCCGGATCTCGAAGATCGATGAACCTCGACTGAAACGGTTGATCGTCTTCGGTACGGGCGGATACGCGACATGGGAAGCGCTCTCCTGGCTCGACGGGGTCGGAGCGTCGTTCATCTGCATGAAGACCGACGGCACACCGATCGCTGGATCCGCTCGACCCGGGCCGGACCAGGCTGCGCTTCGAAGGGCACAGGCACGATCGGATGAGAGCGACGTCGGCATCCAGATCGCGCAGTTGCTCCTGATGCGCAAGGTGGAAGGCCAGGCGAGCGTGATGGAGTCTCTGCCCCGTAGCGAGATCACGCGATCGCGCCTCGACCGAGAGACCGGCCGCATCGAGGCTTCACGAGACATCCGATCCATGCTCGCCGCGGAGGCGAGCGCAGCGGTTGACTACTGGGACGCGTGGGATGGCCTCACCATCCGGTTCGCGCAAGTCGACCTCGGTCGGATCCCAGAACGATGGCTGAGGTTCAACACCAGGAGCTCGGGCCTCGGAACATCGCCTCGCTCGGCTACCCATCCGGTGAACACGATCTTGAACTACCTCTACGCGCTCGCGGAGTTCGAGGCGAAGATCGCGCTCCTCACACACGGCCTCGATCCCGGGCTCGGTTGGTTCCACCGTGACACCCCCTACCGCGACAGTGCTGCGCTCGATCTCCTCGAAGCGATCCGGCCCGACGTCGATCAATTCGTCTTGGAGCTGCTCGGAACACGCACGTTCTCAAGACGAGACTTCCGCGAGCGCCCCAACGGATGCGTTCGGTTGGCACCGAGCCTGGCTCGGATGCTCGCCGAGGCGAGCCTCCCGACGTGGCGAGCGGTCGCGATAGCCTCCGCGGATGAGGTGGCGAGCCTCGTTGCCGGTGACGCGTCTTCGCCTGTCAGGATCCGACGTCACCAAGCCCGACCGAATTCCATGAGGGGGCGGCGGGTGCGATCTGCTTGCCGGCGCTGCGGTTCGCTCCTCACGTCACCGGATCGGATGATCTGCGACTCATGCCTCCCCGCGTACGAGGCGGAGAAAACCGAGACCATCGCCGCCGCGGGTCGAAGGACGCTCGCGGCGATGCGGGCATCCGACGATGATCCTGCGCGATCTCCCGACGCGATCGCCAAGGAGCGTGAGACGTCGCGTGAGAAGAGCCTCGCGATGCGGGCCTGGGAGCGTGAGCATGGGCGGGGCGACCCTGAGGTCTACGAGCGCGAGATCCTGCCGAGGATCCGAGAGCTGACGGTCCCGCAGTTGATGAGGCTCACTGGGCTCAGCCAGTTCCATTGCTGGAAGGTGCGGAAGGGCGACCGTCGGCTACACGCGCGCCACTGGGGCGGGATCATCGGCGCGGCACACGAGACGAGTTAGACACATCCCTCGAACGGTCGCTAGCATGCCGCTCGGTTGTCCGTGAGGTCAATGAAGGGTTGCTGAGGGCCTCCCACCTCTCGAGTACGAGGGGTGACTGAGCCGGAGGGAGCACCATGATCAAGGACGACAAGTGGCCCGTCGCACGCCTCATCCCGATCTCGTCCGCGTCGGGCGTGGAAGCTCAGGAGCGCAGGCTGGCCTCCGCGCTGCTGGCGGTCATGGGGGCGGTGCCCGAGTTCGGCTACTCGCTCCTGAAGCCACTGGACGCCCCGGCGGGGAAGATCGAAACCTTCATCGAGGTGCCGTTCAAGTTGGGAGATAAGTCTGTCCGGCCTGACGGAGTCATCACGGTTACGCGCGCAGGCAAGACGTGGCGCGCGATCGTAGAAGCGAAGGTCGCGGCGAGCCAACTGGAGCCCGCGCAGATGAACGCCTACCTCGATCTGGCTCGGGAGCTTGACTTCGAAGCGGTCATCTCGATCTCCAACCAGTACGTCACGAGCTCGACCGAGTACCCGATCGAGATCGATAAGCGGAAGCTCCGAAGGGTCACGCTGAAACACTGGTCATGGGTCGACCTCTTGACCGAGGCGATCGTCACCAAGGAATACAAGGGGCTCAAGGACCCCGACCAGGCATACATCCTCGGAGAACTGATCCGGTACCTGAGCGATGCCCGCTCGGGAGCCGTCGCGTTCGACGGGATGGGCTCGGGTTGGACAGCGGTTCGAGAGGGCAGTCGGGAGCAGACCCTTCGAAAGACCGATCAGACCGTGATCTCGACCGTCGCCAGGTGGGACGATCTTGTCCGATACCTCGGACTCAGCCTAACGACTGACCTGGGGAGACAGGTGAAGCAGATCCTCCCCCCGACCGAGCGCACCCCTGCCACCCGTCGCCAAGCCTTGATCGATTCGCTCGTTACCTCCGGGCGGCTCTACGCCGATCTCCAGGTCCCGAACGTGGCGGGGCCGCTCACGGTCGTCGCGGATCTTCGCTCGCGGCAGATCGTCACGTCCACGCTGATCGACGCTCCGCGCGAGGGGACGTCGAAGGGGCGGGTGTCTTGGCTCCTGCGGCAGCTTGCCGCCGCACCCGACGGCCTCAAGGTAGAGGCCCGCCTTGCGTACCGCTCCGCTCCGCTTTCAGCACCGTTGGCAGCGGTCCGTGAGAACCCGTCAGGCATCTATCCGGATCCAGGGAAGGAGATCCGCGCCTTCGCGTTGAGCTTGTCCTCGACCATGGGCTTGAAACGAGATGCGGGACGCGGATCGTTCGTTGAGAGCGTCCTGAGCGGCGCGGAGACGTTCTACGGAGAGGTGCTACAGAAACTCCGCGCCTGGAAGGCAGCGCCGCCGAAGCTGAAGAGGGCGGCGGAGCCCGATGAGACACCCCAGGAGGTGGTTGCTGAAATCGTGGGCGTGGAACCGGAGCGGATCGCGCCTCTGGATGACGATCCCGAAGCAGACGCTCTCTCTCCTGGGTCCGATGTGACCTAGCCCTCGTGGGCATTCGACGAATCGAGTTAAGCGACCGCCTCTTTCGCCAGCACTCGTGAGGGTTCTCAGACACTCAGGTCGCGGATCGCCCGGAGCAACCTCAACCGTACGACCGGATCGGTGTCCGCCATCGAGATCAGCGTCGCGAGATCCTTCAGCTGAGGGCGAGCTACGAGCGAGACGAGGAGGCGATCGCGGCCCTCCTGCGGCCCGGTCAGCAACGCCCTCAGTTCCCCGAGGGCACCGTCTCCGAGCGCGGCAAGCGAGCCGCGGAGTTCCACGTCCTCATCGAGGAGGTCGCTCATCGCTTCCCCTCGTGGGGCGAGGCCCGTTGCTGGACCCGTTGCTGGACCCGTTCGATGATCAACGTAGGGGTGGTCCCCAACCCGGCGGCGAGACGGAACAGCATCTTGACGGTGGGGTTCTTCTCGCCTCTCTCGAGCTCGCTCAGGTAGGTCCGTCCGCTGCCGATCGCGTGCCCGAGTTCCTCCTGGGACAGACCTCGTTCCAGCCGCATCTCGCGTAGCACTCCTCCTAGGATGGCTTCCAACTTCGGCGTCGAGCGTGGGTCCGCGGGCATCGCCCGGACCATCGCCCGTCGCGCGCTATCGGACTACACGCTATAGCATGCAGGGATGCGGAGGGGAGGGCCGCGCGCCCGGATATTCGAGTTCGGAGCCGTCGCCGCTCTGTCACTCGGCCTCGGGCTCGTCCTTGGATCCATCATCGAGAGGACCCCTACAGGAGCCGGGTCGGGGTCCTCGAGTCCTCCGGTGGGGAACGGGCCTCATCTCCGGGGGACGGTCGTGCTGGACGGTGCGACGCAGGGATGCGGGGGTGACCCCGCGTTGTTCTACGTCAAGGACGGTGCTGACGACGTGGCCCACGCTGTCGTCGACGGAGCGAACTTCGGGGCAGATTGCGTCTACCGCTTCGACCTCTCGGTTCCAGATCTCCCCTGCTACGCGCTGTACGTGAACGACGTCGCGGTCGGTGGTTACCCGAGGGAGTACCTCACCGCGTCCGACCATGACGTCGGCTACATCGACGCATCATCGGTGTTCGGCGGGCAGGCTTATCGCGACTTCCCGAGCTGCGCCTTCCAGGAAACATAGGTGGCGCAGCCCCCTCCGCGGGCTTACTCGGCGACCCGGTCGAGAAGTCGACGGTTCACGTACGCGCGACGAACCGGTCGAACCCACCAACGACTTCGTTGGGCTTCGCGGCCGCCCGAGGCTCTATGTCTCACAACCCACTCCGTCGCCGTCTCCGTCGAACCTATGCGGGTCACTGCCCCCCACGTAAACCGGTCCGTTGATGTCCGCGCAATCCAAGTCGTACGAGACGATCGGCACGCAGGCTCCTGAGTAGTTCGGATCGCATGGTGGCGGTTCGGCCTTGGCCACGATGATGGTCACGGTTCCTCCAGGCATCAGGCGCCCGGCGAGCCCCGGCTTCTGATCCACAACGGTGCCGGGGTCCGCCTCGCTCGTCGCCTTCGTCCTGACATCAACGCGGTAGCCAGCCTCCTTCAGGGTGGCCCGTGCCTGCGACTCCTTCGCACCGATGACGAGCGGCACCACGGGCGGAGGCTTCGCCACAAGGAGGGTCACGGTCCCTCCCTCTTGCACCTCAACGCCGGGCCGGGGCGTCGTCGCGAGGACGGTGCCGGCTTGTTTCATCGAGTACTCGAACTCGACCTCGGGATCGAGCCCGAGTTCGAGGAGCCGTGCGACAGCCTTCTCTCTCGCAAATCTCCCGAGGTCGGGCACCTCAAGCACTGCGACGGCCGAGGGCTCGCTCGCTGGCGTGGTCCCGGTGAACAGCGGCGCGTCCGTGGAGCCCGGCTCGGGTGCCGTATCGGCAGGATCGTCGAAGATGCCAGGCAGGACGATGAGGCCGAGCAGGATGACCCCCGCCGCTGTCAGGCCTCGCCTATGTCGAGCGAACCAAGATCCGCTCGGTCGCTGATCGGGCCTCGGCGGGGTCTCCATGCCTAGGTTTCGCACCCGACTCCGTCGCCATCGCCATCGAACCCGTGAGGATCCGGCGGTCGCACGGTGAAGTTCGTGTAGGAGATCTGTCCGCAGTCCAGGTCGGGCGGCGGCGACGGGATGCAGACGGTCGGGTAGGCGTCGTCGCAGTTGCCGCCACCTCCGCCACCTCCGCCACCTCCGCCACCTCCGCCACCTCCGTCGGAGATACCGTCATCACCGTTGTTGCCCTGCCATCCGTCGGGGCCTCGCTTCGGGCGCTTGATGCGCTCGCTGCCGCAATCCCCGACGTGGAAGACCTCCTGGATGGCCTGCTTCTCGTCGCCGTCGATGGTGAGCTTCCAGCGGTACTTCACGGCCACCCACCACAGCACGTACTTGCACTTGGCTTGCGGCGGGAGCCACTCCGCGGGGTCGCGGTCGCTCTTGGAGGCGTTCAGGTTGTCCGTCATGGCGTTCAGCGAGTTGGCGTAGCCGAGGTCGTTCGCGTACTGCATGCGGCGTTTCGCCGACCATCGCCTCGCACCAGAGCCCCAGGCCTCGGCCAGCGCGACGTGGTGATCGATGTCGACGTCGCCCGCCTTCGTCCAGGTCCTGCCATCGAACGGTGAGCGCCACTTGCCCGACTTCACGGTGCACGGGGCGTCCTTGTTCACCGCGGAGATGGACTCGTCGATCAGGACCTCGGCCCGCGTGTCGCAGGAGTCGTCATCAGCGTCCACCCAGTGGTTGAACTTGTCCCGGTCGTAGCCGGCGTTCCGCTCCGCGCGCACGTTCAGATCGCGCAACAAGGCGCGGCCGCTGATGAAGTCTGCCTGCGCGCTCGGAGCGATGACGAGCGACGCGGAAACCAGGATCGCAGCGAGCGCCGCCGCCTTGGCGATGCGACCCGACGGACGATGGTGGTCACGACCTCGCATGATTCCTCCCCACAGCGGTGAACCCTCCGTTGCTTCTACGCCCATCCCGGGCGATTCGCAACCGAACAGATCTCTTGACCCATGACCCTCTTCCCCCCTTTCACCGCCTCGGTTCCAAGCTGGCACCTCTCCATCTGGAGAGCATGGATGGCGAGCGGTTTGCATCGTGGCCCGTCAGGGGCAGGGATCTTACCGATGGCTCCAGCCGAATCCCGCGGGATCCGGAACCTTCATCGGCGAGACCTCGAACGGAGTTGAATCGCCAAAACGGGACGCCGAGGGTGGCCTTAGGCCTTGACGAGGACGACGATGGACACGATGAGCGCGGCTCCGGACAGGAACGCGGTCGCCCAGAAGAGCCCGGTCTGCCGCCTCGCCTCCGCGGCCAGGGCAGCGGCTACGGCCCTGAGGGACTTGACCTCGTCGAGGAGCTCCTGCGGGTTCGGTTGTCGTGCGTCCGTCACAACCTCATGGTACGGCTCGTCTCGGTAGCGGATTCGTTCAGTTCCGCTAATCACGACGTCGTCGCCGGGCGGTGCAGCGTGGATGTCGGTCCCCTTCCGTACAATGCTGCTCAGCCGGGCAACCAGACTCCGGGAACCGTTCGTAGGAGGAACGATGGGCGAGAACGATCGCTACGTGGTGAAGGACCCGGATGGCGGGTGGAACGTGAAGAAGCCGGACGCCTCGCGCGCCTCGTCTCACCACGACACCCAGGCGGGCGCCGAGCGGCGCGCCAAGGAAATCGTCGCGCGAGCAGGTGGCGGGGAGGTCCGCGTACAGGGCCGTGATGGCCGATTCCGGGACAGCGATACCGTCCCCCCTGCCCGGGACCCCAACCCTCCCAAGGACAAGCGGCACTAGGGGGTGCACCTGATGGCGAAATGTGACGACTGCGGACAGGACTTCATCCTCGAGGACGAAGGGACGCTGATGCCCAGGGGCGGATTCACGCTCGGATATCACCTCGGCAAGTGTCCCGCCGGCCACTACAGCTTGGACCTGGAGTCGGATGAGCCGATCCCTCCCGTGAAGTTCACGGTGGCAGCGCAGGAGCCGTTCTCCGACGGGCACTGGGTGCGCCTGGCCGACTGAGCCAGTGCATTCTGGCCCCGAACCCCGCGATCGTTGTCCCCTGTCGCTCTCGGCGGGGTTGTGATTCGCGTGGGTCTACTGGAAACGGCGCTCGGCTTCTTCCAGCGACTCCGGCTAAGTCCGCTCCTGCCGGGCCTTGACGTCGCCGTCGAGGGCGCCGCGCTCATTTGCACCCGGGAACATATGTACGTGTCACTCACCGGTATCCCGGACCCGCAGGGCCCGCCCCACATCGATGTCGAGATGGACGTCTGGAACAAGGGACACCATCCTGTCTCACTCATCGAGGTCTGGCACGCGACAGCCAAGGGTCAGGCGCTCGAGGACGGCTCTCACTTTGGAACGTCGCGGTTCCAGCCTCTGACGCTGGAGCCCGCGGGCCTGAAGAACGAGGTCTACTTCGCCCTGTCGCCGAGGGATGACGAGGCGCTCGTGGCGCAGGCCGGTGATCAGGTCGAGTTCAGCTTCCGCCTCGGCCGGAACGGTCGCGACCGCCGCGTCAAGCTGCTGATTCGGGACAAGGAGTAACGCGCCAGCTCCCCCAGGGCAGGCCTTTTCCATGTCCTGGGGGTGGTTAGCGGAATTCGGGGCTGTGATATCCGGTCCGGAGCGGGTCACCGACGTCAGGCCCGGGGCGCATCCCCCTCACGCTCGGCCTTACGTGCCCGCTGGCGGTTGGGGATGGCAAGCGTCGTCTCCAGGAAGTCTTCGAGGAACGCGAGGCTATCCACCGCATCCTCAGCGGTGACCGCCTCCAGCTCCTCCGGGTGCGCGACATCATTCCCCGTGAGGCGTACCTCGTCCGCATTCGCCCGGAGCTGCGGTGTGATGATCCGCCGTTCAACGAGAAGGTCGAGCTCCTGTTCCAAGGTAAGGCGCTTCCCGCGCCCGCCGCCCTTATCGCCTTCCGCGAGCAGAATGCGAGCTGTGCGTTGCAGGGCGCTCCGCGCCATCACGACCGCTGCCAGGTGCTGCCCCTGGAGCTGACTGTTCAGGGCCTCGAGGCGGTCCCTACGAACGAGCGGGTCGCCGAGCTCCTCCCGGTCCTCCGCGCGTCCGTGGGGCCAGGCTTCCTCGAGTTGTGGTCCTTTCCAAGTGGGCAGGCTCCAGACCAGGAGATTCCCCATCTCACAGCCGCCGCACTGGTAGATCGCGGCGATGAGAGGTTCCTCCACGTAATCGCCTTGGGACAGGTAGATGTGCTTCCCGGCGCGTCGCGCCGAGAGGAGCCGGTGGAAGGATCTCGTGTTGCACCAGCCGCAATGGTGCGGGAGCGTTTCAGGGAGCCGCTCGTCGTCTGGGGCGTCGTAAAGGTCAGGCACCGCGACGCATCGTATAGCGCCCCTGTCGAGACCTCGACACGCGCGACGGTTGGGGGCTTCCCAGCCATTCTGTCTCCCTTCCCGTCCTTCATCTGATCGAACGCATCGTTGGCCCCTTGGGCCTCCGGGTCGATGGATCGTCACCTTGGGTGGACGCCCGACTTCCGGACGGTTCGCGGGTGCACGCGATCGTGCCGCCCCTTTCGCTCCGCGGTCCTTCGCTCACCATCCGGCGGTTCTCGCCGGTGCCCTTCACCGCGGCCGATCTGGTCAGGGCAGGATGTGTAGGGCCACGTGGTATGCGGTTCCTGGAGCTGAGCGTGCGGGGGCGCGCCAACATCGTGGTGAGCGGTGGGGCCGGGACTGGGAAGACCACGCTGCTCGGGGTGCTCTCCGGTCAGATCCCGCCGGGCGAGCGGATCGTCACCATCGAAGACGCGGCGGAACTGCGTCTGACCAACGCGCACGTCGTTTCGCTGGAGGCGCGGCCCGCCAACGTCGAGGGTCGCGGTGAGGTCACCGTCCGCGACCTGGTGCGTAACGCGTTGCGGATGCGGCCGGACCGGATCGTCGTGGGCGAGGTTCGCGGCGGCGAGGCGCTCGACATGCTGCAGGCGATGAACACGGGCCACGACGGCTCGCTCTCCACTGCGCATGCGAACTCGCCGCGACATCTCCTGTGGCGCCTGGAGACGATGGCGATGATGTCCGACGTCGACCTGCCCGCCGCCCATATCCGTACCCAGGTGGCCGCGGCCGTCGACGTGGTCGTGCACCTCGCGCGGCTGCGGGACGGCAGGCGCGTCATCTGGGAGATCGCGGCGGTCGAGGGGACCAGGCGCGGTGAGCCGGTCGTGGAGCCGTTGTTCCGATTCCGTCCGCGTGAAGGCGCCTCGGGCCGGTTCCACGTGGTGGGCTCCATGCCCGAGGTCGCGGCCGTGCTCGCCGAGCGTGGCGAGTCGATCGACGCATCGATGTTCGAGGCGGGCGAGGACGTATGAGCGCGCTGGCGGCGGGGTTGCTCGGACTGGCCGCGCTGTTCGCGGGCGTCGGCGTTCGCGGGGTGTCTCGGAGGCACATCCGAAGCAGGGCCGGCCGGGGTCGCCCGATCGCGCACCCACAGCCTCGTCGGGTGAGGCCGCGTGCCTGGCTCGCGCCGGTGGCGGGGGCGCTCGGTGGGTACGCGATCGCGGGGCCGTGGGGTGCGCTCGCGGGGGTGGGGGTGGGCGTCGTGGTCAAGCGGCTCGGCCCCAGGCGTGGACGGGGGCGATCTGCCGCGCTTCGCGACGAGCAGGTCGCCGACGCGGTCACGGCCCTGGCGTCGGCCATGCGTTCGGGTCTGTCGCTCACCCAAGCCATCGCCTATGCGGCCGAGGAAGCAGACGAGCCGCTCGGCGGTCACCTGGCCGGGGTCGCACACGCGATCGAGGTCGGCCAGGAGCTGGATGTGGCTCTCGACGTGTTCTCGCGGGACGTCGGGACCGATGACGCTCGCTTGGTCGTCGCCACGCTCTCGATGCATCGGCGCACCGGCGGGGACCTGCCGATCGTCCTGGATCAGGTCGCGTCCACCGTGCGCGAACGACTCGCGGTCGCGCGCGAGGTGCGCGCCCTCACGGCGCAAGCACGGCTCTCCGGCCTCATCCTCGGGTTGCTCCCGATCGGTTTCTTCGGCTTCCTATGGCTCACGTCGCGCCGCGACATCGAGTCTGCGTTGTCCACGACCGCCGGCCTCGGGTCGGTCGGGCTCGGGATCGTGCTCGAGGCCGGGGCGTTCGTCTGGATCCGCCGGCTCTTGGTGGTCGAGTGAATCCGGCCCTCGGCGCGCTCGCTCCGCCTCTGGCCGCACTGGCGGCGGTGTTCTCGGTGGCTGCGGTCACGGGCATGCGTGCTTCGCTCTTCGAGGCGCCTTCCCTCGCGCCGGCTTCGGGCACCGAAGCGGCGCGACCCTCGCGCGAGAGCCGGCGCACCCGGCGGCACCGGATGCGAGCCGTCGACCGTGAGGTACCGCAGATGCTCGACCTCGTGGCGGCGGGCTCGCGTGCCGGTCTGTCGGCCGAACTCGCGCTCCGCGGTGCCGCGACGATGCTCGGCGGCCCGCTCGGTGATGATCTGCGCGCCATCTTCGTGGGCGCGGATCTGGGCGCTCGATGGCGAGAGGACCTGGCGTTGTATGCGGTGGGGTCGGGCTCGCGCGACCTGCGCCGCACCGTCGCGGTCATCGAGCGCGCCGAGCGCTTGGGGAGCCCGCTCACCGATGCCTCGCGCGATCTGGCCGCCTCGGTACGGCAGGCGCGGCGTGCGGCCACCCTCGAACGGGCACGCACGGCGCCCGTGAAGATGCTCTTCCCCCTCGTGTTCCTGATCCTCCCCGCGTTCCTGCTGCTCACGGTGGTGCCCGTCTTGCTGGCCACCGTGCGCGCGATCGGCTGAGAGGAGGTGAAGCGATGGACCTGCTCATCGCGCTGTACGTGCGCGCCACCACGGCGCTGCGGAAGGAGGAAGGGCAGACGACGGCTGAGTACGCCTTGGTGATCCTCGCGGCGGCGGCGGTGGCCGTCGTCCTGATCGCATGGGCGCGTTCCTCAGGCAAGCTGCCGGCGTTCTTCGATCAGATCATCGATTCGGTGATCGGTGATGCGGCTGCTGCCTGAGCCGCGCCCCCGCGAGCGAGGGACCGCGGCGGTCGAGTTCGCGCTCGTCCTGCCGCTGGTGCTGATCGTCGTGCTCGCTCTGGTCCAGGTGGGCCTGATCGCGCGCGACCGGCTGTTGGTGGAGGCGGCGGCGCGCGCGGGAG
>JBBDHX010000010.1:92552-165938 GCA_040880745.1 Actinomycetota bacterium | reverse complement strand
CGAACTCCGACGCACACGAGAGGTTCGGTGGGGTCCGCGCACCATCGACGTGGACGTGCTCCTGTACGACGACGAGATCCACACCGGGGTTGACCTCACGATCCCCCATCCCCGGATGACCGAGCGTGCGTTCGTGGTGCTGCCCCTGCTGGAGATCGACCCCGACCCCATCCTGCCCGGCGGCCGTCGCGTCCTCGAGCTTCCTTCGCCCGTGGGCGAGGCCCGACCCTACGCGTCACCGCTTCGCATGCCATGAAGACCAGGGTCCGGGCCACCGCGAAGGTCTGCCTCCGCTGCGACTGGGAGGGTGAGATCTCTGGGCGCGCGTGCCCGGAGTGTGGAGCCGGACTCTGGACGCCGAGTGCCGCCGCCGACCCGAAGTCGCCGTCGCGATTCGCGCGTGCGCGGGCGCGGATGGCCGCGCGCGCGGAACGCAACCAGCAGATCGCGAGCGGCGTGGTGTCCGCGGCACCACAGGTACTTGCAGAGCAGGGTCGCGTGCTGGAGGCGCCCGACCGACGAGCGCGCGGGCTGGGCTGGATCTCGGTGACCGCGATCGTGGTGGTCGCGGTCGTCGCGGTCGTGGTCGTTCGCGCCGGCACGCCCCAGAAGGCACCCCTCGCGTCCACCGCGTTCGTCGGCGGCCGGATCCTGTACGTCGCCCCCGATCCGGCGATCGACGCTCTGCGGATCTGGGTCTGGAACCTTGAGACGGGTCTCGTGGAGGCGGGGCCGCGCGTCGAGAACCCTGTTTCGCTGCTCGACGCCTCCGATGCTGGGCAGGGCCGCGTCGCCGTGATCTCCTCGACCCCCGACGGCGGGCAGGAAGCCGGTGTGCTGCGGTTCCTGGAGTCCATCGATGTCCCCGTGCCGGTGCTCGCGGGGAGGTTCGTGGCCTGGTCGGCCGGTGGACGGCTGGCCAGTGCCGTCTCGGTCTCCCCGGGCGCCGGAGCGCGCGGATGCGACCGGGTGACCGTGCGGACGTTCGAGGCGGTGAACACCTCGGTGAGCGAGACCTGGAGCGACTCGGTCTGTGGCGAGGTCCTCAGCGTGCACCGCACCCTCAACGACGTGCTCGTCTCGTTCGATGACCTCGAGTTCAGGGGCCGCCCTCTCCGCCCCTGGGTCCTCGCTGTTCCCCCGAGTCGCACGTCGATCGCGCTTCCGGGCGTACGGCTGTTGGGGGTGTCGCGTGGCCGATCCCTGTTCCTGGTGGACCCCCGGGCCGGCGCGGACGGGGCGTTGTCGGGCCTCGCCTTCGACGCGAACCCGGCACTCTACGTGGACGGGTCGACCCCACTCGTCGTGGAACGGTTCTTGGACTACACCTGGGCCGGCGACGGCGCGTTCGTGCTGGGTTCGGTCGGAGATGAGCGCGGCGTCTATCGGGTGCCCGGCTACGGCAAGCTCGGACCGAAGATCCCCGAACTCGTTTTCGCGACAGCAGCCGATGACGTCGCCGTCACGGAGACGATGCGTGATGTCCCGATCATCCTGGCCGACGGTCGGCTCTACGGCGTCGGCGAGGATGAGTCCACCGAACTGGTCCTGCCCGAGGACGCTCCCGCCCCCGCGGGTCCGATCCTGTGGCTCGAGCGGGTCGAGACGAGCTCGTGAGGATCGCCGTGCTCGGGGCCGGCCGGGTCGGGACGACGCTCGCCGTGCTCTGGCGCCGGGGGGGTCATGAGATCGTGGCGGTCAGCGGACGGGGTTCCACGTCTGCCCGTGCCGCCGAGTACCTGCCGGGCGTGCCCGTGGTGGGTCCGGTCGATGCAGTGGCCGGTGCCGGCGTGGTCGTGGTGGGTGTCCCCGATGCCGTGATCGCGGCGGTGGCAGAGGAGGTTCGTTCGGCCCTGCCATCAGGAACATGGTTGGCCCACCTCTCGGGGGCGGCACCCCTGGATGTGCTCGGGGCCTGGCCCCGCCGGTTCTCCCTGCACCTCCTGCAGACGTTCCCCGACGTCGGCGTCGAACGGGTGGCCGGCTGCGCCGCCGCGGTGACCGCCGAGGACGAGGAGGGCCGAGGACTCGGTGAGTCGCTCGCCCGTGACGCCGGGGCCCTCCCGTTCGTCCTGCGTGATGAGGATCGCGCGCTGTATCACGCGGCGGCGGTCTTCGCGTCGAACCATGTCGTGGCGAACGCGGCGATCGCGGAGCGCCTGTTCGCTTCGGCGGGTGTCCCCGACCCCCATGCGGCCTTGGCGCCCCTGCAGCGCGCCACGGTCGAGAACATCGCCGCTCTCGGCCCCGCATCGGCGCTCACCGGACCCGCCGTGCGCGCCGATGCGGTCACGATCGCCGCGAACCTCGCCGCCCTCGGCGCGGTGGCCCCCGAAACCGTTCCGGTCTACGTGGTCATGTGCCGCGCCATGGTCGACCTCGCGGTCCGAGCGGGCCGGCTGGATGCAGCCGGTCGTTCCGCGGTCGAACAGGCCCTCGTTCCGTGGAGCTGATCCGCCCGGCCCTCGCGTGCAGGAGGCGAACGGATGCCTGGCGGGCCGCCGGCGAACGCGTGGGGTTGGTGACGACCATGGGCGGACTGCACCGGGGTCATGCATCGCTCGTGCGCCGGGCGCGAGCCGAGAACGACCGCCTGGTCGTGACGATCTTCGTGAACCCAACCCAGTTCGGGAACGACGAGGACTTCGCGCGGTACCCACGCGACGAGGCTGCCGACGTGGCGGTCTGCGAACGTGAGGGTGCGGACGCGGTCTGGGCGCCTTCGGTGCAGGAGGTGTACCCGCCAGGTCTGGACCTGCCCGACCTCGACCCAGGCCCCGTCGGCGACACCTTCGAGGGGGTCTCGCGCCCCGGTCACTTCCGGGGGGTCCTGCAGGTCGTGCACCGTCTGTTCGAGGTGGCGGGGCCCTCGCATGCCTACTTCGGGGAGAAAGACGCACAGCAACTGTTCCTGATCCGGCGCATCGTGCGGGCCGAGCCGGCGCTCGGGGTCGAGATCACCGCATCTGCCACCGTCCGTGAGCCCGACGGGCTTGCGCTGTCCTCGCGCAACGTCTTCCTGTCCGACGAGGAGCGTCAGCAGGCCACCTGTCTCTTCCTCGCCCTCACGGAAGCCGCCGAGGCCGCTCGCGGGGGGGAGCGGGACACGGCGGTCCTCGTGGCGCTGATGGCTCGCGAGATCGGAGCGACTCCACTCGCGCGCTTGGACTATGCCGCGGTGGTGGATGAGCGCACCTTCGAGGAGGTGCCGACCCTGCGGGGGCCGGCGCGGGCGCTGGTCGCCGCCGTGTTCGGGTCGGTGCGCCTCATCGACAACCTCGCGCTGCCGGAGCCCGCATCGTGACGCCGGGGCGGTCCGTGGCCGAGGTGGGCGGCGCGATCGCCGCGATCGAGGCTGCGGCGCCCGTGGCCATCGCGTGGCCGCAACGTCTGTCCGCCGTCGCGAGCGGAGCCGCGGACCCCGAGCTCGGCGACGCGCTCGACGCCTACGCGGCCGGGTTGTCGGCGTCCGATCCGGCGAGGGAAGGTACACCGTCGTTCCACCTGGATGCCAACCCGGAAGAGGGGTAACGCCACCGCCGTGCTGCTCACCGTCGACGTCGGGAACACCGAGATCGTGCTGGGGGTCTTCGAGGGCTCCTCGCTCCGGCATACCTGGCGCCTGTCGACGCGCCCGGAGCGGACCTCCGACGAACTCGCGCTCGCGCTCGCCGGCTTCTTGGAGCACCGTGACCTCGATCTCCGCACGGACGTGACCGGCCTCTGCGTCGCGAGCGTGGTTCCGGATGTCACCTCCGCGATCCGCGAGTTGGCGTCCGGCTATCTGCACTTCGAGCCCGTGATCGTGGGGCCCGGGACGAAGACCGGAGTGCCGGTTCTCACCGACAACCCCCGCGAGGTGGGCGCCGACCGTGTCGTGAACACCCTCGCCACGTTCACGCGGTTCGGCGGTCCCGCGATCGTCGTGGACTTCGGCACCGGGACGAACTTCGATGTGGTCTCGGACCAGGGCGAGTTCCTGGGTGGGGTGATCGCGCCCGGTCTGCAGATCAGCGCCGGGGCGCTCGTGGGGCGCACCGCGCGGCTCACCCGCGTGGACCTGCAGCCGCCTCGTTCGCCGGTTGGCAAGAGCACCGTCGAGGCCATCCAGTCGGGCCTGCTCTACGGAACCGCCGGCGAGGTCGACGGTATCGTCACGCGGATCCGGGCTGAGATCGGCACGTCGGCCACGACGGTCGCCACCGGGGGCCTGGCCCCGATCGTGATCCCGCACTGCACGACGATCGATCACCACGAGCCCTGGCTCACCCTGCAGGGCTTGCGCCTGGTCTACGAACGGAACCACGATGACTGACGAGACCCGAGGCCGCGAGGCCGAGGTGCTCGCGGCGCGCCGAGCCAGCCTTGAACGTCTCGGTCGCGACCAGGCGTTCGCCATCACGTTGCAGGACGTCCTCGGCGTCGAGCGCCCGGACCGGAGCGCCGCCGTGCGAGCCGCCCACGGTGATCTCGCTGCCGATGTCCGAAGCGATGACATCCGCACGCTGGCCGGACGCGTCGTCCTCAAGCGCGACATGGGCAAGCTCGTCTTCGTCACGCTGCGTGATCAGGACGGCGACCTGCAGGTCATCCTCAGTGCGGCCGACCTCGAACCCGGCGCGTTCGCGCTGCTGCAGGAGGTCGACCTCGGCGACATCGTGGGGGCCACCGGTCCGGTCGGTACCAGCCGCAAGGGCGAGCTCAGCATCTTCGCCACGCGCTGGGCGATGCTCACGAAGGCGCTGCGGCCCCTCCCGGAGAAGTGGCACGGCCTGCAGGATCCCGACCTGCAGCAACGTCGTCGCTACCTGCACCTGATCGCCGACGAGGCGCCCCGGCGTGCCTTCCACGCTCGCGCCGCGGTCCTCAAGGCGATGCGTCTGGTCCTGGACGAACGGGGGTTCGTCGAGTTCGAGGGACCGATGCTCCAACTCGTCGCGGGCGGCGCGAACGCGCGGCCGTTCGTGACGCATCACCACGTGCTCGACGTGGACATGAAGATCCGCATCTCCCTCGAGCTCTACCTGAAGCGGATGCTCGTGGGAGGGGTGGAGCGGATCTTCGAGTTGGGCCGTAACTTCCGCAACGAGGGCATCGACCGCGATCACAACCCCGAGTTCACGATGCTCGAGGCTTATCAGGCCTACGGCGACTACTTCACGATGATGGAGCTTGCCGAGGCTCTGGTGGTCGCGTGCTGCCGCGCAGTCAACCCGATCTACGGTCGCGACCCCGATGACCTCCGGATCCCGGTCGGCGGGCGAACGGTCGATCTCTCCCCGCCGTACCGGCGGCTCACGATCCTCGACGCCGTCTCGGAGGCCACCGGCGAAGCCGTCACGCTCGATCGGTCGGACCTGCGCGCGATCGCCGGGCGTCACGAGGTGCTGGTCGATGACGCCTGGGGCCCGGGGAAGATCGTCCAGGAGTTGTTCGAGAAGCTCGTCGAGGAACACATCGAGGCTCCGACCTTCGTGTGCGACTTCCCGCGTGAGGTCTCACCGCTCGCGAGGCCACACCGCGACGACCCGTATCTCACGGAGCACTTCGACCTCGTCATCGGCGGCGTCGAGTTGGTGACCGCTTTCAGCGAGCTCACCGACCCCGACGAGCAACGTGCGAAGTTCGAGCTGCAGCAGGAGATGAAGGAGACCCTGGGCGAGGAGGCCCATCCCCTCGACGAGGAGTTCCTACGCGCGCTCGAACACGGGATGCCCCCCGCCGGCGGCCTGGGCATCGGGATCGACCGGCTCCTGCTCCTGCTCACGGACGCGGCGAGCCTTCGGGACCTCATCATGTTCCCGTCCCAGCGTCCCGAGGCCTGAGCGAACGCGCCTGCCGGTCCGTCGTTGCCTTGCTCGGGAACGCAGCCGGTAGCGCGCGGGCGAACCTCGCGCTAGGCTCCCTCACGCTCCCACCTCGAGACGGAGGAACGATGACCGCCACCATCGACCAGTTGCGCGCGGTGCCGTTGTTCGCGGCGCTCAAGGATCGCGACCTACGCCACGTCCTGGAGTCGGGGAAAGAGGTTCATTTCGACGCCGGTCAGGCCGTGGTCGAGGAGGACCGAAGCGGGGTGGGGTTCCATCTGATCGTCGAGGGGACGGCGACCGTGACCGTGCACGGCTCTGAGATCTCCACGGCGGGCCCTGGGGAGTACTTCGGCGAGATGTCGGTGCTCGACGGGCACCCGCGTTCGGCCACGGTCGCGGCGAGAACGGAACTCACGACCTTCTCGGTCCCCGCGTGGAGCTTCAACGAGTTGCTCGACAAGCATCCCTCGATGGCGAAGGCCTTGCTCGTCGAGATGTCTCGGCGCATGCGCGCGCTGACGGACGCCGTTTCGAATTAGCCCTCGGCGGCCTCGTGCAGGACGATCACCAGGTCCTGCAAGCCGGTGCCCTTCGCGACGAAGCCGCGGGCGCCGGCTTCCCGAGCCTCTCGCTCCACGCCTTCGTCGGCGTGGGCGGTGAGGATCACGACCGGCAGGCTGGGGTCGCGTTCGTGGATCCGCTTCATGGCGCCGATCCCGTCGAGGTCGGGCATCGACAGGTCCATGATGATCGCGTCGGGGTGCAGGAGCTCGGCCTGGTCGCATGCCTCCAGGCCTCCGCCCGCTTCGCCCGCGACCTCGATGTCCTCCAGCATGCTGAGAGCCGAGGACAGGGCACGGCGGAACGCGGGGTGATCGTCGACGACGAGCACTCGCACGGTGTCCACCTTCCCTGCCGTTGCGAGGTCCAATCTGTTCTCCTCGGGAGGACCTCTTCGCCCGCTGCTGCGTGTGTCGACACGCCGGGCCGAGGTCTTGATATGTCTACCGCACTGATCACGGGTTCGACGACTCCCTCGTGGGGGATTCCTGATCGGTCCTTCTGGGCCAGTTCGCGGCTCACGATCGGTTCGGCGTCAGGACTCATCCTCAGGCCCTCGTGTTCCGAAGGAAGAACATGGGCGTGAGGCGATCTCGGAGCTTCCTAGCTGTTCGAGGGTCGCGGGTATACTCGCTTCCAGGCGGCGCTGGATCCCATCCCGGGTACCGGCGCCTCATGCACCTCGGGGGGAGGACGTGGTCCACGGATCCCCGGGGGCCGGCGGTAAGCGGGTTCGCCCGCGAGGGACGGTGACGGATGTTCGAGCGGTTCACTGATCGCGCCAGGCGCGTCGTGGTCCTCGCCCAGGAAGAGGCGAGGATGCTGAACCACAATTACATCGGCACCGAGCACATCTTGCTCGGCCTGATCCACGAGGGCGAGGGCGTCGCCGCCAAAGCGCTCGAGTCGTTGAACATCTCGCTCGAAGCCGTGCGCCAGCAGGTCGAAGAGATCATCGGCCAGGGCCAGGCGGCACCGACGGGGCACATCCCCTTCACCCCACGCGCGAAGAAGGTTCTGGAGCTGTCGCTGCGTGAGGCCCTGCAGCTCGGGCACAACTACATCGGGACCGAGCACATCCTGCTCGGACTCATCCGCGAGGGCGAGGGCGTGGCCGCCCAGGTGCTGCAGAAGTTGGGCGCCGACCTGAATCGCGTCCGCCAGACCGTGATCCAGCTGCTCTCCGGCTACACGGGTGGCAAGGGCGAGCAGGTCGCCGCCGGCGGTGGGCAGCAGCAGGAGGGTGGTCAGGGCTCGGCGGTGCTCGACCAGTTCGGCCGCAACCTCACCCAGCTCGCCCGCGAGGGGAAGCTTGACCCCGTGATCGGCCGTGAGAAGGAGATCGAGCGGGTCATGCAGGTCCTGTCGCGCCGGACCAAGAACAACCCGGTCCTGATCGGGGATCCGGGTGTGGGCAAGACGGCCGTGGTCGAAGGCCTGTCACAGGCGATCGTGAACGGCGAGGTCCCCGAAACCCTCAAGGACAAGCAGATCTACACGCTCGACCTCGGCGCGCTGGTTGCCGGTTCGCGCTACCGCGGCGATTTCGAGGAGCGGCTGAAGAAGGTTCTCAAGGAGATCAAGAGCCGGGGCGACATCGTGTTGTTCATCGACGAGTTGCACACGCTGGTCGGTGCAGGTGCCGCGGAGGGCGCGATCGACGCCGCCTCGATCCTGAAGCCGATGTTGGCGCGCGGCGAGTTGCAGACCATCGGTGCCACCACGCGCGACGAGTACCGCAAGCACCTCGAGAAGGACGCCGCGCTCGAGCGCCGGTTCCAGCCGATCGATGTGGCCGAGCCGACCGTCCCGCACACCATCGACATCCTGAAGGGCCTGCGCGACCGGTACGAGGCGCATCACCGCGTGACCTACACCGATGACGCCATCGTCGCAGCCGCGAACCTTGCCGACCGCTACATCTCCGATCGCCAGCTCCCCGACAAGGCCATCGACCTCATCGATGAGGCGGGCAGCCGGATGCGGATCCGCCGCATGACGGCCCCGCCGGATGTCCGTGAGCTCGACGAGAAGATCGCCGAGGTGCGCCTGCGCAAGGAGTCGGCGATCGACGGGCAGGATTTCGAGCTGGCTGCCGCGCTGCGTGACGAAGAGCGGCAGGTCCAAGAGGAGCGCGCCCGGCGTGAGCAGAACTGGAAGGCCGGCGAGATGGACATCCTCTCCGAGATCGACGAGGAGGAGATCGCCGAGGTCCTCTCCCTGTGGACCGGCATCCCGGTGTTCAAGCTCACCGAGGAGGAGACGGAGAAGCTGCTCCGCATGGAGGACGAGCTCCACAAGCGCATCATCAGCCAGCAAGAGGCCATCTCGGCCGTCTCGCGGGCGATGCGCCGTACCCGTAGCGGCCTGAAAGACCCTCGCCGTCCCTCCGGCTCGTTCATCTTCCTCGGACCCAGCGGTGTCGGGAAGACCGAGCTGTCGAAGGCCCTGGCTGAGTTCCTGTTCGGCGATGAGGACGCGCTGATCCAGCTGGACATGTCGGAGTACATGGAGAAGCACACGGTCAGCCGGTTGATCGGCTCACCCCCCGGCTACGTCGGCTACGAAGAGGGCGGCCAGCTGACCGAGGCGGTCCGGCGCAAGCCGTTCTCGGTGATCCTGTTCGACGAGATCGAGAAGGCGCACCCCGACGTGTTCAACACCCTGCTGCAGATCCTCGAAGACGGTCGCCTCACCGACGCCCAGGGCCGCGCGGTGGACTTCAAGAACACCATCATCATCATGACCTCGAACCTGGGGACGCGTGACATCGCCAAGGGCATCGGGATCGGATTCACGGCGGCACGCGATGACGCGGTGACGTACGAGAAGATGAAGGAAGCGGTGAACGACGAGCTGAAGAAGAGCTTCCGCCCGGAGTTCCTGAACCGCATCGACGAGGTCATCGTCTTCCACTCGCTCAAGACCGAGGACGTGAAGCTCATCGTCGACATGATGATGAAGCGGATCGAGGAGCAACTGCAGGTCAAGGACATCGATATAGAGCTGACCGACGCCGCCAAGACGCTCCTGGCCGAGCAGGGCTGGGATCAGGCCCTCGGCGCACGGCCGCTGCGGCGGACCATCCAGCGCCTGGTCGAGGATGCGCTCGCCGAGAAGCTGCTGCACAAGGAGTACCGTGCCGGCGAGGCGGTCATCGTGGACGCGGTGGACGGCGAGATCGTCTTCACCTCCACGGGAGGGCTCGTCCCGCCGGACGTCCCGCCCGTCGAACTCGCGGGATCGCCCGAATAAGCGTCCGGCGTGAGCCGGACCGCAAGGCCGAAGGCCCGGGCGATGCCCGGGCCCTCGTGCATCCAGGCTCCTTGCCGCGTCAGGTCACGTCGCAGCCGCGGGGATGCCCCATCACATGTCGACGATCAGGGTGTCGTTGCTGTACCAAGCGAGCCGGAACTCTTCGCTGAACGCGTCGAGCCCGGTGACCTCGCCGGTCGCGATGTCGACGATCTCGGCCTTCCCGTCGTGGCCGTAGGCGACCATCGCGCCGTCGGGGGAGACCCGGGGCCAGGTGTAGACGCCGCCCTTCACGAGCGACCGTGCGTCGCCGCCGTCCCCGTCCATGATCCAGATCGCGTCGGATTCGAACGGGACCGGGTGATCGAGGAACACGATGGACCCGTCCGGTGCGTACGCCGCGAACCCCGCGTCCTTCCGCAGGAGGGTTGCCTCACCACCCGCGATCGGCGCCGTCCACAGGTCCCACGTGGCGTCGGCGCCCTGGCCGCGAGGGAGGTGGTACAGCACGGTCGTGCCGTCGGGGCTCACGTCGGAGGTCACGACCCACGCGCCGGTCCGAAGGTCCGGAAGGTCGACGATCAACTCTTCGTCGCCTGTCCTCACGTCGACGCCGTAGAGGTCGCCGATCCGTCGGGTGTCCGCATCGCGCGCCTGGACCAGGATCGTGTCGTCGTCGATCCAAGTGGGGGCGTAGCCGTTCGGCGCTCCGGTATCGATCTGCGTCCGCTCCGCGCCCGCCAGGTCCGCGACGTAGATGAAGTCGGCCCCCGAGCAGCACGTGCTGTAGACGACAGAGGTGCCGTCCGGTGAGACCTCGGCCAACCGGGCATCGGTCAGGTCGGCGGCCACCGGCGTTCGTGTGCCGGTGGCGATGTCCAGGTACGAGTGCGTGACGACGGTAGGCACAGGGCTCGGTGAGACAGGCTCGTCGGCCGGTCCCGTCCCACCGTCGCCATCTCGCTGCGTCACGACGGCGATCGCGGCGAGCACGACGAAAACCGCCGCCACGGTGTACGCGCCGATCCTCTTCGTTCGCGCCGACCGGCGCTGTCTGTCTTCCTGATCCTTCCACGAATCCAGATCCGGTTCCGTCTGCTTGGTGACCATGTCGAAGATCTCCTTGAGTTCGTTCATCGCGGACCTCCCGAGGCGCGGAGCGCAGTCCGTCCCTGTGTGGCGAGGGATCTCACCGTCGAAGGCCGGACCCCGAGGATCCGCCCTGCCTCTTCGGAGGTGTAGCCGTAGAGGTCGAGCAGGAGGAGGGCGGCTCGTTGCCGATGGGTGAGCCGCAGGAGCATCCGGCGAACGTCTTCGCGGATGTCGACATCGTCGTACGGATCGCGCACGATGCCGAGCGGAACCGTTCGCCGTGCGGCCCGACGAGCGGCGCGCGCTCGCATCCTCGAGCCGTTCAGCGCGACCCGGAACAGGTACGCCCTCGGGTCATCGATCGCGTCGATCCGGTCCCAGCGCTCCCAGAGTTTCAGGAACGCCTCCTGCATCAGGTCGGCGGCCTCGGCGCGGTCCCCGGTGACGAAGTACAGCGTCTTCAACAGACGCGTCTGTTCGTCCTCGAAGAAGGTGCGGAAGTCCCTGGGAACGTCCGCCCGCTCGTGGAGCCGCACGACCTCGCCCTCTGCCTGCATCACCTATCCAGATGCCGCTCGAGGGCCTGGTGCTCATAGGTCACGCTCGAATCATGCACCGAGGCGGATCAGGAAGGGAGTCCGCGCAACTCTTCGGGCACCAGGTCGGCGAACGTCCACCCGGTCCACAGGTCCTCCGCGATGCGGTCCCAGGGCCGGTGCAGCCCCCGGTGTTCGAAGAATTCGCCGAGCCGCCGGACGTCGCGCTCCAGGAACGCCTGTGCGTGCCGGTTCTTCTTCGGGTCCACGGCCTGCGGGAAGTCGATCAGCACGATCTCGCCGTCCCAGACGAGCACGTTGTAGGACGACAGGTCGCCGTGCACGACATCGCGGTAGAGCATCCCCACGATGGCGCGGTGGAGCTGATCCCATAGTGACTCGAGTTCCTCGAGGTCGTCGTGGTGGTACTCATGCAATCGCGGCGCCGGGACATCCTCATCACCGATGTATCCCATCAGGATGGCATCACCGGTGGTCTCGATCGGACGAGGGATCGGGACCTTGCCGTCGAGTGCCTTGAGCGTCTCCCATTCGCGTGAGACCCACAGACCCCCCTGGACCTCACGACCGAACCGCGTCTTCTTCTCCAACGCTGCGCGGATGCGACGCTCCTTGATGAACTCGCCGTCGCGATAGAGGGTCTCGTCGCGGAAATCGCGGCGGTCCAGCGGGTGATACAGCTTGAGCGCGACGAGGTCCTCGCCCGTGGTTCGTGGGTTCGCACGGAACAGGTGGACGCTCGCCTCCTTGCCGTGCTTCAGCGGTTTCAGGTGTCGTTCGACGAGTCCCTCGTCGAAGAAGTGCTCGAACGCCTCGTGTCGCAACGCGTATGCCTCCCGTGCTCGGTGGTGTGGACGTGCGGGAACCACGTCCCGAGCGAGAGGCGAGAGCCGGTATGGCTCAGGCGTGTGCGGAGGGACGCGGCACGATGACGGATGCGATGGTCGCGTTCATGACACATCCCCCCTTCCGGTCCTGGTCGTTACGGCGCGACGTGGCGCCAGGCCAGGGACTCTACACCTCGGTGTCGTCGGGGTCGAGGTCCTCGGGCTGCAGCCGCACCATCGATTCGACGATGGAACGTGGGATGTGCGTGACGGCGCGGTAGCCGTCGCCGTCGGGCAACACCTCTTGTGCGAGCGAGATGAACTTGGCTCCGTCGCTCAGGAGGAACCCGACGGTATGCACGAGGTAGTCGGCGCGCGAGTCATCCGCGCCCTGCTGGTCGAAGTCGAAGTAGGCGTCACGCCAGGTGACCATCACCAGCGGTTGGAGGTCATCGACGTCTGGAGCCGGGGCTTCCGCCTCGACCCGATCGATCCCGTCGAAGTCGATCTTGACCACTCGCATATGGGCCTCACTCGATCGGTATCGGCACGTTCGAGCCGGGGCCAAGCCCCTCGGGGGCACGCGCGACGTTCGGCCCACGAGCGTGACCCTTTCGTCCTCACCCGACCGTGACCACGACCCTACCCTGCAGGTCTGACAGCGGCCCCGATCAGGGGAAGGTGTCGTTGGCGCGCAGGGCATCTTGGGCTGGGCGCTGTCCCGCGATCCACGTCAGCCACGCGACCGCGAGGAACCCACAGAGGGCCATGAAAGGGATCGAGACGAACCCCAGTTCGCGGACCCACACGACCGTGCAGGGCGCGTCGAGCGTGCAGGCGGGGGACGCCTGTTCGGGGAACCATTCCAGTTGGTAGTGGTAGGCCGAGATCAGGGCCCCGATGAGGGTCAGCGGGAGGGCGTAAGAGCGGACCCTTCGATCCTGCCGCACGGCCGCGATCGGGAGGATAACGGCCAACGGGTACATCGCGGTCCGCTGGTACCAGCACAGGGCGCACGGGGTGAATCCCGCCACCTCGGACTCGTAGAGGCTGCCGACGGTGGCGACCACCGCGACCAGCGCGGCCAGCGGGAGTGCGACCTCGGCGGTTCGGCTCCACAGGCGGTCGCGGATGCCCGGCATGCCGACGCGGGAGGCGAGAGCGGCCGCGGTCCACGTCACGACACCGGCGAGCGCGATCAGCGCGAGGATCGCGAAGAGCACGTTCACCGTTCGAACGGACATCACCGCGAGCCTAGCGTGTCGGTGGCTGAGCCTAGGGTCGAGGCCATGGCGAAGGTGAGGGTCGAGTTCGTGTGCGCCGCATGCGGACAGCGGAGCGCACAGTGGGCGGGCAGATGTGGGGGGTGCGGGGGCTGGGGAACCCTCGAGGAGCGAGTGACGGGGTCCCGCCTCGCACCCGTGACCACCACGCTGTTGGGCCAGCCGGTGGCCGAGGATGAGCAACGGATCGAGACCGGGATCGAGGGGCTCGACAGGGTGCTGGGGGGTGGCCTCGTGCCGGGATCGGTGAGCCTGCTGGCCGGCGAGCCCGGCATCGGCAAGTCCACGCTGCTCCTGCATCTCCTCGGGGCGCTTGCGGCGGCGGGTCGGCCGTGTCTGCTCGCATCGGGTGAGGAGTCGCGCGGGCAGGTCGCCGCCCGTGCGCGGCGGATCGGCGTCGACGCCGCCACCATCCAGTTCCTCCCGGGCCGGGAACTGCAACCGGTGCTGCAGGCCGCGTCCTCCGCGCCTCCTGCGATCTTGGCCGTCGACTCGATCCAGACGATCCGCGACCCGGATGCGACCCACGCGCCCGGTGGGGTCGCGCAGGTCAGGGCCTCCACGGACGCCCTGGTCGGTCTGGCGAAGCACACCGGCATCGCCGTGGTGCTCACCGGGCACGTCACGAAGGACGGCGACCTCGCCGGGCCGCGGGCGATGGAGCACGCCGTGGACGTCGTCCTGTCGTTCGACGGCGATCCCCGGTCCGGACTCCGCGTCTTGGCGGCGGGCAAGAATCGCTTCGGTGCCGAAGGGGAGACCGCCTGGTTCGAGATGGGCACGGCGGGCTTGGTGCCGATCGACCCGTCGGCCCTCCTCGTTCCGGGTGAGCGCCTCCCGGGGGCCGCCATCGCGCTCCCCCAACGCGGTCGCAGAGCCCTGGCGGTCGAGGTCCAGGCCCTGGTGGGGACCACCGAGGGCCCCGGGCGGCGGCAGGCCACGGGGTTGGACCCGCGCCGGTTCCAATTGGTGGCCGCCGTGCTCGAGCGGACCCTCGGGCTCTCGCTGGGGCGTACCGAACTATTCGGAGCCGCCTCGGGGGGCGTCCGTGTCGATGATCCCGCCTGTGACCTCGCTATCGCAGCCGCACTGGCCTCGGCGGCCACGGGCGTCGCACCGCCGCAGGGGGCAGCGTTCGTCGGTGAGGTAGCGCTCACCGGGCTCATCCGGCCTGCGCCGGCGATGCACCAGCGGCTCGCCGCCGCCCGGGCCGCCGGGTGCCGGGTGGCGTACGTCCCGGAAGGTCGCGCTGCCGCGCTCGAGGGCCTGCGCATCGTGACCGTCCAGCGCCTCGCACAGGCGCTGACCTGGTGCGCAGGGGCCCGCTCGGAGCACCCGAAGAGCCTTCCGGCGTAGACCGTACGCTGCCCGTCGAGGCAAGAGATACACACTCTGACCTGCGGTTTCGGGTTGCCCTGGAATGTGTATGGGTGCTACCCTACTGACGAGTTCATCCCGGCTCCGCCTATCCTGGACATCTTCGCAAGGGAGGGTTCGTGGCGTTCCGAAAGGGCGAGACCGTCGTGCATCCAGAGCACGGCGCTGCACTGATCGAAGAGGTTCGGGAGAAGGAGTTCCTCGGGGAGAAGCGGAAGTACCTCGTCCTTCGGGTGGTCTACGGCGACCTGACGGTGCTCGTTCCCACGGACTCGACCGAGCAGGTCGGTTTGCGGCCTTGCGTCAGCAAGAACGAGGTCAAGAAGGTCCTGAAGGTGCTCACGGAAGACGAGACCTCCGTGGCAGCCAACTGGAGTCGCCGGTTCAAGAACAACCTCGAGAAGCTTCATTCCGGTGACCCGTACGAGGTGGCCGAAGTGCTTCGAAATCTCGCCATCCGTGACCGCGAGAAGGGTCTTTCAGCCGGCGAGAAGCGCATGATCACGAAGGCACGGCAGATCCTCATCTCCGAACTCGCGCATGCCACGGGCACGAGCGATGACGAAGCCGAGGCGATGATCGACGGCATCCTCGATGACGCCCACGGCGCCAAGGTCGTCGCCGCCCAGGCCTAGCCTCGGGCCCTTCCTCAGGTTCTGAAGCTCCCGTTCCGATGACCCCGAGAGGGGGAGGCTCTCGCCTCCCTTCGGATCGCGTGGATGGAGCCGATGGCTGAAGACGCGGGGCGGACCGGGCGGTTGCGCGGGCGGCTGGTGGAAGGCGTCCGCCTCGTCGTCATGGCCACCCTCGCCACCACGGGATATCGGGTCGGCGTGCTCGCGACCGAGAACGAGCAGTCCTCCTCCACCCTCGCCTACGTGTTCCTCGGTGCTGCCTGCGGCTACGTCCTGGGCGGGGTCGCCGGGCGTCTGACGCTGGAAGCGGTGAGCGGCATCGAGAAGGAGCTCCGTCGGCGCTCGGCGGCCGAGGTGGCCGGCGGCGTGGTCGGACTCATGGTCGCGCTCGTCGTGGCGGTGCTGCTCTGTCTCCCACTTCTCCTCCTGCCGTTCCGGTTCACCTGGCCCGGGGCGGTGTTCATCTTCATGGTGATGGGTTCCCTCGGGATCCGGACGGGCCAAGCCAAACATGAGGACATCTTCGCGCTCGTCGGGATGAAGCCACGTGCCTCGGCGCGCGGTACCGGCGAAGCGCACGTCGTCGATACGAGCGCGCTGATCGATGGGAGGATCGTCGATCTGGTTGCGACCGGGTTCGTATCGGGCACGATCTTGCTGCACGACGGCGTCCTGCGTGAGTTACAGGCCATCTCGGACTCTTCCGACCCCGGCCGGCGCACCCGTGGCCGCCGTGGCCTGGACTCCTTGGTCGAGCTTCAGAAGTCCCCGACCGTCCAGTTCAAGCTCGTGGAGGAGGCCGGCGTGATGGACGTGGACGCCGCCCTGGTCCGGCTCGCCCGTGAGAGCGGCGCCTCCCTCATCACCGTCGATCACAACCTGGCGAGGGTGGCCGAAGCCCTCCGCGTGAAGGTTGCCCAGGTGAACGCGCTGGCCTCGAAGTTCCGCGTCCCATACTCGGCTGGGGACGAACTGGTCGTGCGCCTGGTCAAGGAGGGACGCGAGCACGGACAGGCCGTGGGCTATCTCGACGACGGCACCATGGTCGTGATCCAGCAGGCGGCCGAGCGGATCGGGAGCCAGGTGCAGGCGCTGGTCCGCAACGTGATCCAGACGGCGACCGGCCGCATGATCTTCGCGAGCCTCCCCGAGGTTCCGCATCCGGTGCTCACGGACCCGTAGCGCCGCCTGGGCCATCTCTGGCATGCTCCGCGGGTGAGCGGAACACGAGCCGTCGCGATCGTCCTGGCTGCCGGCGCGGGCCGCCGGCTCGGGGCGGAGATCCCGAAGGCCTTCCTGTCGATCGGCGACCGGCCGATGCTGTCGGTCGCGGTGGCCGCGGCCGCGGCTTCGCCCGCCATCGGCGCTGTGGTGGTGACCGCGCCGGCCGGTTACGAGGACACGGCCCGTCTCTGCGTCGAGGGCCTCGAGGTGCCCTGCACGGTGGTGACCGGTGGGCCGACGCGCCAGGCCTCCGTACGCGAAGCGCTCGTGGCACTCGGAGACGATGTCGATGTGGTCGCGATCCACGATGCAGCCCGGCCGTTCGCTCCGCCGGACCTGTTCACCGCGGTGGTCGAGGCCGTCGTCGGAGGGGTCGAGGGCGCAGTCCCCGTCCTCTCGATCATGGACACGGTCAAGCGCGTCGACGTCGATCTGGTGGTCGGCACCGAGGAGCGCAGCGGATTGGCCCTCGCCCAGACGCCGCAGGCGTTCCCCCTGGAGACCCTGCGCGCCGCCCATGCGCAGGCCGAGGCGGACGGCGTTGACGTGACCGACGACGCGATGCTCCTGGAGGGCTCGGGCAAGGTGGTCACGGTGCCGGGTGACCCCGGCAACCTGAAGATCACCACGATGCTCGACCTCGCCCATGCCGAGGCACGCATGAGCGGGCCGGGTGACTGACCCCGGGGGGTCCTCGCCGATCCCCCGTACGGGGCTCGGGTTCGATGTCCATCGGTTCTCGGCGGGACGACCGCTGGTGCTTGGTGGCGTTCCGTTCGACCATGAACTCGGCCTCGCCGGACACTCCGACGGAGATGTCGTGTGTCATGCGTTGGCGGATGCGCTCCTGGGGGCCGTGGCGCTCGGCGACGTCGGTGACCACTTCCCCGAGACCGACCCTGCGTTCGAGGGCATCGCGGGCCCGGCACTCCTTGCCCGCACCGTCGGGGTGCTCGCGGAGGCGGGAGCGCGTCCGTGGTCCTGCGACGTCTCCGTGATCTGCGACCGGCCGTCCATCGCGCCCGAGCGTGCGGCGATGCGCTCGGCGCTCGCCGAGGTCCTGGGCGTAGCCCTCGAGAACGTTTCCGTGAAGGCTACGAGGCCCGAGGGTCTCGGTCTGCAGCCTGATGGGATCGGATGCCTGGCCATCGCGGTGGTGGTGTGAGCACGATCGTCTCCGGCAAACGTGCCGTCATGGAGTCGATCCGTTCGGGGCGCGTGAGCGAGGTCCTGGTGGTGCGTGGCGGCCGCGAGAGCCCTGCCTCGCTCGAGGTGATCGCGGCTGCCAGGGCTGGCGGCATCCGCGTGCGCGAAGCCTCGCGGGAAGAGCTCGATGCTCTCGCGATCGACCACCGCGGGTTCGTGGCCCGTGTGCGAACCGGCCGTCAGGTGGGGGAGCTGGGCGAGCGCGAGATGGCGTCGTTCCCGTTCGCAGAGGATGCGATCGTCGTCGTCCTCGATGGCGTCGAGGACCCGCAGAACCTCGGGGCGTCCGCGCGCTCGGCGGAGGCGGCCGGTGCTTCGATGCTGGTGACGAGGGTGCGCCGCTCCGCGCCGGTGACGGACGCGGCGATGCGAGCGTCCGCAGGTGCGCTGGCACACCTGCCGCACGCACGCGTGGCCAACATCTCGCGGGCGCTGCTGCGCCTGCAGGACGAGGGGTTCACGGTGGTCGGCCTGGATGCCACAGCGCCGGTCTCGGTCTACCACGAGCCATGCCCGACGGGCCGGATCGCCGTCGTGATCGGCAGCGAGGGGACCGGGATGTCCCGTCTGGTCAAGGAGTCGTGCGATCGACTCGTGGCGCTTCCCATGCACGGCAAGGTCGACTCGCTCAACGCGGCGGCGTCGCTCGCGGCCGTGCTCTACGGCTACGTGCTCGTCTCCAGGGCTGGGGCATGATGGGCGCCGTGGATCCGCCTTGGACCCCGCCCGGGTCCCCAGACGAACCGCCTCGTCGGTCCTTCGAGGACTTCGAGGTGCCTGTGCCCGCGGAGGCCCCGCGGGTCCGCCGTCCCGCGGTGGTCAGCACCGCTGCGCTCGTGCTCTTCGTCGCGGGCGCGATGAACGCCCTGTTCGTGGTGCTCTTCGAGCAGGCGGGGTCGATCGGTCCGCTGTATCTGGTGCTCGCGGCCGCGCAGCTGATCGCGGCGGTGCTCCTCATCACGATGTCGCCGATCGGTCGTGTGGCCGGGCTGGTGATGGGTGGGCTCGGCGTGGTCCTCGGCGTGATCCAAGCGACGAGCGCCGCCACGAGCGGCTTGATGTCGATGGCCCTCAGCGGGTTCGTGATCTGGGCGGTCGTCGCGAGCGGTCCGTCGTTCCACCGGCGGTAGACTCGCGCGAGGCCGGCGTGGCGCAGCCCGGTAGCGCAACCGATTTGTAATCGGTAGGTCGACGGTTCGAATCCGTCCGCCGGCTCTTCAGGTCCGGCGGAGCGCCCGCCCGGCTCGCGCGATGTCGTCGCGTCTCCACTCCCAGGCTACGGACCCGTTCACGATCACCGTGCTGATCCCTTCGGGGAACGCGTGCGGCGCCGTGTAGGTCGCGACATCACGGACGTCGTTCGGGACAAAGAGCACCAGGTCGGCGAAGGCACCCCCCACGCTCCGCCCGCGATCTGTGAGCCCGAACCGCTCGGCCGGCAAGGACGTCATCTTCCGCACGACGGCTTCGAGCGGGAGCAGGTCCGCATCACGGCAGGCCTCCAGCGCGCGTGGGAACGTGCCGTAGTCGCGCGGATGCACGGCGAACGAGCCCGCCGGTGAAGTCGGATCGATCGCGGACGCGTCGGATGCCACGAACACACCGGTGTCGGTGAGGATCGTCGTGACATCGTCTCGATGCATGGCATGGCCGATGCACGCGGTGTCCGGATCCTCGGTCAGCAACATCACCAGGGCGTCGAACGGCTCGCACGCCAAGGCGTCGGCCACCCCGGTGAGGCTCAGCCCCTGGTAGCGCGCATCGGCGGTCTGGCTGATCACGATCTTGTCCCAACCCACACCGTCGACGGAGGACTGGAACCCGGGCTCGCCGTCCTCGACCGCTTGCCGCAGACGCTGGCCGTCGCCATGGGCGATCGAGGCAACGTGCGCGAGCGGTGCCCAGGGTGGCAACAGCGAGGCCAGCGAGGAGTTCCACGCCGCGTAGGGGTACTGATCACCCGTCGCGCCCGCGGCGCGGATCGTCTCGAGGAGTCCGCTCGCTCGCCCCCATACGCGAGATGACTCGCACTTCAGATGACTGATGTGCACGTCGATACTCGCTCGCTCGCCGACCCTGATGGCCTCGTTCACAGCCGGGAACAGGTCTCGCCCCTCGCCGCGGATATGGCTGGCGTACAGGCCACCCTCCGCAGCGGCCGCTGCCGCGACCGCGACGATCTCCTCGGTGCCGCTGTGGATCCCGGGCACGTAGATCAGCCCCGTCGATACGCCGACCGCGCCCCGAGCCACCGCGTCGCGTACGAGGCGTGTCATCTGCTCCAGTGCATCGGGCGAGGGCTCACCCGCAGCCTGCCCCATCACCTCCTGGCGCACCGTCCCATGACCGACGAGCGCGGCGACGTTCACGGCCGGCTGGGCGTCGTCGATCGCGTCGAGGAAGTCGCTCCAGGTCGTCCAAGCCGGTCGAGGGTGATCGTCAGGCTCGGCATAGGCGAGCGACACGGATCCGTCCCAGCCCGCGAGCGGCCACGGTGATGATCCGCAGTTGCCGACCACGACGGACGTGACGCCCTGACGGATCGTGCTCGGCATCGCGGGCAGCACGAACGGGGAGAGGTCCGAATGGTTGTGCACGTCGACGAAGCCGGGAGCCAGGGTCGCGCCACCCGCGTCGATCAAGCGCGCCGCACCGGGCACGTTGCCGGTCCGCTCGACGGCCACGATCCGGTCACCACGGACGCCGATCCAGCCGGCGAAGGGCTCGGCGCCGCTGCCGTCCACGATCGACGCGTTCGCGATCACCAGGTCGAGCATGCCGCGGACCCTATCGCGGTCCGGCGAACGCCCGCCCGCCCCGATCGTTCCCGCAGAGGGCCCTTCATGGCAGGGCCCCATGGCTCACCCTCCGCTCCCGCTGGTGTTCGAAGCTGTTGGTAACGAACCGACCACGAGGAGCACACGATGAGCGACACCCTCTCCCTCGCCCTGTTCTCCGGGACCGACGACAAACTGCAGGCCGCGGCGGTCCTCACGGTGGGCGCCGCTGCGATGGGCCGCGACGTCAACCTGTTCCTGCAGTACTGGGCGCTGGATGCCTTCCGCGCCGACCGCATCCTCAAGGACCACGGCGTTGCGCCGGAGGCCGGGCCCGACGGTGAAGCAGCGATGCGTGATCAGGGCAAGACCCACTGGAGCGAGCTGCTGCGTCAAAGCAAGGACATCGGCGAGGTGCACGTGTACGCCTGCTCGGACTCGATGGAGATGTTCCACATCACCCAGGAAGATCTCGACCCCATGGTCGACGGCGTCTGGGGCGTCGCCTCGTTCTTCGCGGCCGCCGACGGACCCGTGACGTTCATCTGAAGGAGGTACCCACGATGACGACAACCGACATCACCAGGACGATCGACGCCCGCGGGATGCCGTGCCCCGGCCCGCTGATGAGTCTGATCGGGGCCATCCGCGAGGGCCAGGTCGGCGACGTCCTCGAGGTCTTGTCCACGGACGAGGGTTCGAAGACCGACATCCCGGCCTGGATCACGAAGGCGCAGCACCGTCTGCTCGAGGTCGTCGCCGAAGACGGCTTCGCACGGTTCGTGGTCCAGAAGGCGAGGTGAGGACGATGCCCGCACGCGTCGTGGTGCTGGGCGGAGGCGTCGGAGGCACCCTCGTGGCGAACCTCCTCGATAAGGGCCTCGGTCGCGACGTCCATGTCACCGTGGTGGATCCCACGGGCATGCACGACTACCAGCCGGGGTATCTCTACGTCGCGCTCGGTCAGGCGAGCGGGCACTGGCTGTCCCGCGACGAGCGGACGCTCCTGCGCCCGAACGTCGACCTGGCGATCGAAGAAGCCGTGCGCGTGCACCCCGAGGCGCACACGGTACAGCTGGCGCGCGGCGGGAGCTTGCCCTACGACTACCTCATCATGGCGACAGGCGCCCGCCTGGTCCACGAGAAGATCCCCGGTCTGCTCGAGGGGTCCTACGGCTTCTACTCGCTGCAGGACGCCGAACGGCTGCGTGAGGAGCTCCGGCGATTCCACGGGGGGCGGTTGCTCGTCGGTGTGGCAGGCATCCCGTACAAGTGCCCGCCCGCGCCGGTCGAGTTCACCATGATGGTGGACGGCTACCTGCGCGACCGCGGCATCCGCGACCAGAGCGAGGTGACGCTGCTGTCGCCGCTCAACCGAGCGTTCACGATCGAGTCCGCGTCCGCGCTGATCCAACCGATCATGGCTGCTCGGGACATCGAGCTCGCCACCTTCTTCAACGTCGAGGAGGTCGATCCCGGCGCCGGCAGCGTGTCATCGCTCGAAGGGGAGAAGCGCGAGTACGACCTGCTCGTCCTGGTCCCACCGCACGAGGGACAGCAGGTGGTTCGCGAGTCGAACCTCGGAGATGCCGGGGGCTGGTTGCCGACCGACAAGCACACCCTGCAGGTGGAGGGTCAGGACGCCGTCTTCGCTCTCGGCGATGCGACCAACCTGCCCATCTCGAAGTCAGGATCGACCGCTCACTTCGAGGCTCCGGTGATCGCGAGCCGGATCGCCTCGATGGTCAAGGGGACGGCCCCGAAGGAGAACTACGGCGGCCGGGTCATGTGTTTCCTGGAGACCGGTGACGGCAAGGCGACGGCCCTGCGGTTCGACTACGAGCACCCGCCGGTGCCGCCGCAGCCGAGCCGGGCGTGGCACATGGCGAAATGGATCTTCAACCGTGCGTATTGGGAGACCGTGCCGCAGGGCCGGTTGCCGGAGCGCGCGCCCGGGACGATGCCGAAGGGAGCATGAGGACGATGGACGTGACGATCGCGAAGACCCTCGACCTCAAGGGGCTCGCGTGCCCCTTGCCGATCGCGAAGACCGCGATGGCGATCCGCGACCTGCGACCGGGTGACGTGCTGGAGGCGTTCGCGACGGACCCGGGTTCGGTCCCGGACTTCGCCGCGTGGGCGCGCACCACGGGTCACGAACTGGTGGAACAGACCGAGGGCGCGGGCGTGTTCCGCTTCCTCATCAGGAAGGCGTGAGGATCTGATGACGACCCAGACGCTGCAACCAACGGCGTACGAAGAGATGCTCGCCGCGCTGCAGGCGCGGATGGACGCACACGAGCACGAGAGCGCCACGCATCGCAAGCTGGTGATCTTCGCGTGGAGCGGCGAGCTGGATCGCGTATGGCCGACGTTCATCCTGGCGACCACCGCCGCCGCGATGGGGATGCCGACCACGGTGTTCTTCACGTTCTGGGGACTCTTCCCGTTGGTGAAGAACGACGTTCGGATCACCGGGGAGAACTGGATGCAGAAGATGCTCTCGATGATGAACCGCGGAGGTACCGAGCACCTACCCCTGTCGAAGATGCAGTTCGCCGGGGCGGGGCCGGCGATGATGAAGCGGCTGGCTGAGGAGCACCACGTGGCGTCCCCGAGCGAACTGCTCGAGGTGGCGCGCGACCTGGGTGTTCGCATGATCCCGTGCCAGATGACGATGGACCTGCTCGGGCTCACGACCGAGGACCTGATCGACGGGCTCGCGGAGCCCGCGGGTGCCACCACGGCGCTCGCCGAAGCACAAGACGCCGTCACGCTGTTCATCTGAGGAGGGTGGGTCAGCCTGCTGGCAGGAGCACGCGGAAGGACGAGCCCCCTCCGCCTTCACGCTCCTGCACCCAGGCCCGTCCGCCGTGCAGTTCGGCGAACCGTCGGACGAGCGAGAGCCCGATGCCGACGCCCGGTGAGTGCTCGGCCGCGGAGCCGGGCGCTTGGCGGAACGGCTCGAACACCTCGTCGCGGAGCTCGGCCGGGATGCCGGGTCCGTCGTCGTCCACCGCGATGAGCACGCCTCCGTCACGCGCTTCTGCTCGCACCCAGACATGCGCCTCGACGTCGGTGTGGCGGAGCGCGTTCGCCACCAGGTTCTCGACGATCCGTTCGACCTTCGCGCCATCGAGCGACGCGACGACGGGCGCCGCCTCGACGGTGATCGTGCGTGCCTGTGGATTCTCCGTTTCGGCGACGGCCCGATGGATCAGCTCGGCGAGGTCGGTGGGGCGTCGCTGTGGGGCCACGATGCCGCGCTGGAGGCGGTCGAGGTCGAGGAGGTCGCCGAGGAGCCGTTCGAGTTTCCGGGCGTTCGTCGCGATGCGACGCACGAGGTCGAGCGCGTCCTCCTCGGCGATGCTGAGCTGCGATCGCTCGAGCGTGAGTGCCGATCCGAGGATCGACGTGAGCGGCGTCCGGAGATCATGGGAGACGGCTTCCAGGAACGTGTTCTTCATCTCGTCCAAGGCTCGGAGTTGCTGTGCGGCCTCGCGCTCGCGGCGGAAGGCATCGCTGTACTTGCGCTCGGAGGCGCGCAGCGCTTCTTCTGCCTGCTTGCGCTCCGTGATGTCCACCATGAGCCCGCGGAGCGTGCCGCCCTGTGGCCTGCGTACCACATGGACGAGGTCCCGCACCCACGTCGCTTCGGTTCCCTCCTCCGCAGCCAGCCGGTATTCGAGGTTCGCATCGACGCGGTGCGCGATCGCGTCGCGACACGCATCGAGGGCGCTCTGCCTGTCCGCTGCCGCGATGTGATCCCCCCATCGCTGCTCGCTGGTGGGCCAGCCCGCCGCACCCTCGCCGAGGCCCTCCGCCGCACGTCCGCCGACGAAGGTGAACGTGAGGTCGGCGCCCTCAGCCTCCCAGAACGTGGCGTCCAGGCTCTCCACCAACTCGTGGAATCGCTCCAGTTCCGACAGGCGCCGTGCGTTGCCGAGCGCCAGGGACGTGATGTCCGTGAGGCCCTTGGCGAACCGGATGTCGGCGTCGGTGAACGACTCGCCCGGTCGAGCGACGGCGACGATCGCCCCGAACCCGTCCGGCTCCCACACGAGTGGTGTGACCAGGACGTCGCTCGTCTCCTCGACGAACCATACGTCGCGTGGCACCTGCTCGGCGATCTCCACCGGGACCACGAACGGCTCGAGGTTCCCTTGGAGGAACCCGGAGGCCAACTCCACCGGCACGTCACGGATGTCCCCTCGTGCGCGGAGCGCTGCGCCGTCTTCCCCGTGCACCTGGGCCAGCTTGAAGGCGCCCGTGCTGAGGTCTTGCACATAGGCAGCGGTGGCCTGGCAGCCCACGATCGACGGAAGTCTCTCGAGCGCCTCGAGGAAGATCTCGCCCGCGTTGCGTTTGGACGTGAGGCTCTGGGAGAGCGCGAACAGGGCTGCGGCCGTCTGCGCTGCCCCGCGCTCGGCTTCGATCAGTCGCGCCGTCTTGAACGCCGCCCCCGCGTGGGCGGCCAGCACCTCGAGCAGCCGCTGGTCGTCTTCGTCGAACTTCCCGTAACCCAGGCTCGACAGGACGATGACACCGACCACGTCCTCGCCGGCCAGCATCGGTACGGCGAGCATCGACTCCAGCAGGTCGTCGTCCGTGCCCGGGATGGTCACGGAGAACGCGACCTCCCGCGCGTCGGGCGTGAGCAGCGAGGTCCGCGTGGCGGCGACGGTGCCGGTGATCCCCTCGCCCATCTGCGTGATCAGCTCTTCGTACGTTTCCTGTGTGTACTCGGGGAAGTCGACCAGGAGCTCGCCGCGGAAGGCGATGGGCATCAGTGTGGTGCCGTCGGGCTGCAGGAGATAGACCCGGCAGTTGTGATAGTCGATCAGCGTCCCGAGTTCGGCGGTGACGGCCTCTCCGATGGCGCCCACGTCGGTGAGGCTGTTCAGCGTGACGCCCAGGGAGTGGAGCATGCGCAGGTGCGCGACGGACCGATCTTCGTCCCCCCGCGTGGCCGGGGTTGGCGCTGGCTCCTCGATCATGCGGCTCCCTTCGGGCATCCTCTCATCACGGTGCGTCTGCATCTGTATCGGCTCCGAGCGCGGATGCTTGCGCCGTGGCCCGGGGGATGGGAGCCTGCGCCGGTGAGCGGAGCGGAGGCGGCGGATCGTGGGCTCGATGAGCGCTCCCGCCGGATCCTCGACCTCGAGCGCGAGTCCTGGCAGCTCACCGTGTCCAAGGAGCGCGCCGTACGGGAGCGATTCGGTCTGTCGATGACTCGCTACCACCAGTTGCTCACGCGGATCCTGGACGACCCTGCGGCGCTCGCCCACGATCCCATGACGGTGCGCCGGCTTCGGCGCGTGCGTGCGGCTCGGCGTCGTCGCAGGGTGGCCGATCGGCTGGGGGTGCGCCAGTCCTGAGGCAGGCTCCCCCGGCTCCTGGGTAGGATGAGCCCGTGAACCTCGGGACCGCTCGGATCGTCGTCGTCGCCGCGCTCGTCGCGGTCGGGGCGGTCGTCCTCTCCAGAGGGTTCGAGCCGGACACCGTCACGCCCACCCCCTCGGGGTCGCCCACCCCGACCGGGAGCCCGACAGCGCAACCGACCGACGCGGTGTCACCCACCCCCACCGGGGGGCCCGATGAAGGCCCCGAGCCCAACACCACGGGCGTTACGTTCATGACCCTCAACGGGACGAGCGTCGCAGGCCTGGCGGGAGCCGCGCAAGAGTTGCTGGTGGATGCCGGGTACGTCTCCGCGACCGACGCCGACAACTCCCCGACCCAGGGCGTCTCGACGACGACCGTCTACTACCGCACCGGTGATGACGAAGCCCAGAACAAGGCCGACGCCGCCTACGTGGCGAAGGAGTTCTTCGAGGGGGCGCAGGTTGGAAGCCTCAACCCGCTGTACAAGGACGTCGTGCCGGATTCCGCCTCGATCGTCGTCGTCGTCGGCGAGGACTTCGCCGCCTCGCTGGCCGCTTAGCTGCCCGTCCGGGGCGCCGGCGGCTCGCCGAGGAGGGCTTCCAGTTCCGCCGCGAGGTTATCGGGGTCGAACGGTTTGGTCAGGAATCGCCGAGCGCCGGCCTCGGCGACCTTCTCGCTCTCATCGGGGATCGCCTTCGCCGTGAGCACCATGACCGGCACGTGCGACGTCCGCGGGTCCTTGGCGAGCGCATCGAGGACGCCGTAGCCGTCCATCACCGGCATCATCAGATCCAACACGATGGCATCGGGCCGTTGCCTCTGGGCCATCGCGACCCCGCGAAGGCCGTCTTCGGCCAGCAAGACCTCGTGACCGACGCGCTCCAGACTCAGCCGCAGCAACCAGCGGACGTCAGGCTCATCATCGATCACCAGTACGCGCGCCAACCCGATCCTTCTCCTTCACCCCCGCCGAGCAGGGATCTGTGCAGTCATGTATCGGCATGCAACGTATCGCGCTTGCCCCCCGATCCCGGGTAGCCTTGAAGCGATGCTCAAGGTCCCGCAGAAGCTCGAGTACGCGATCAGGGCGATGATCGAGCTCGCCGGGCAGGCGGGCTCGGACACGCTGGTCCCCGCGCGCCAGATCGCGGAGCGGCAACAGATCCCCGTTCGATTCTTGGAGCAGCAACTGGGAGCATTGTCGAGAGCCGGTCTGGTGCAGAGCTTCCGAGGCGCGGGCGGCGGATGCCGGCTGGCGCGCGATCCGGCGGAGATCACCGTGGCCCAGGTCGCGGATGCGATCGAGGGCCAGCTCTACCCGGTGTTCTGTCTCGAGCCTTCCGATCACACCTGTTTCGCTGACTCACGGTGTGGGCTGCAAGGGTTCTGGGCCGATGTGGCCCGTGCCGTTCAGAAGGTCTTCGACGAGACGACGGTGGCGGACCTCGCGGCCCGCCACCGGACAGCATCCGGCGCGGTCGTCGTCAGCACCGCTGAGCTGCTTTCTCGTCTGAACTAGTTCAGATCTGGGTCCAGGTCAGGGCGCTTGCCAGCCCATCGCTTTCGCGGCATCCATGCCCAGGATCTTCGTGAGCTTGGTCCCGCACACGCCACACGTGCCTTGCAACGCGGGCCTGCCGTTCTTCAGCGTGACGAGCGAACCGGTGAACTCACGCTTCTCACGGCACTTCATGCAGTAGGCCATGTCGGCCATCCGCGGCCTCCCTTCCCCTTCGCGAAGCTTCGAAGCCGCCCCGTACGGGCGGCTTGGCGACGATGGTGGTGGCTACGGCTGGCCGATGCAAGCACCTTGGGGTCCGTGTGGGTCCGCCGGGTCGCAGCCATGGGGGGCCTTGCGTAGGATGCTGGCCTCGCCGAAGCCAGGGAGGACGACCGCCGTGAGCGACCCCCAGCAGGACATCGAGGCTCTCCTATCCGAGGAACGCGTCTTCGAGCCACGCGCGGCGTTCCGAGCGAACGCGCTGGTCACGGACCCGCAGATCTATGAACAGGCCGCCGACCACGAGGCCTTCTGGGCCGCCCAGGCCGAGCGGCTCGACTGGATCGAGCCGTGGGACAGCGTGATGGAATGGACCCCTCCGTGGGTGAAGTGGTTCTCGGGCGGGGTCTTGAACGCGAGCGTGAATTGTCTCGATCGCCATGTCGAGGCAGGCGGTGGCGCCAAGGTGGCGTTCCATTGGGAGGGCGAGCCCGGCGACACGCGGACCATCACCTACGCAGGATTGCTCGAAGACGTGTGCCGCCTCGCGAACGCGTTGCGTGCCCTGGGGGTGGGCAAAGGCGACCGGGTGAACATCTACCTGGGCATGGTGCCCGAGCTGCCGATCGCGATGCTGGCATGCGCCCGGATCGGCGCTCCGCACTCGGTCGTGTTCGGTGGGTTCAGCGCCGAGTCATTGCGCGACAGGATCAATGACGCCGCGGCCAAGGTGCTCATAACGGCGGACGGTGCCTGGCGCCGCGGGACCATCGTGCCGCTCAAGGACAACGCTGATGAGGCCGTGAAGGACTGCCCATCGATCGAGCACGTGATCACCGTCCGGCGCTGTGGCAACGAGCACGGCTTCACCGACGGACGCGACCACTGGTATCACGAGTTGGTCGCGGATCAGCCCGTCGTCTGCGAGCCGGAGCCCATGGACGCCGAGGACCTGCTCTACCTGCTGTACACGAGCGGCACCACCGGCAAGCCGAAGGGCATCGTGCACACCACCGGCGGCTACATGACGCAGGTCGCGGCCACCCATCGCATGGTCTTCGACATCCACGACGACGACGTCTATTGGTGCGCGGCCGACTGTGGCTGGGTCACGGGGCATTCCTACATCGTGTACGGGCCGCTCGCGAACCACACCACGGGTGTCATGTACGAGGGCGCCCCCGACTGGCCGGAGAAGGACCGGTGGTGGTCCATCATCGAGCGGTACCGCGTGAGCATCCTGTACACGGCGCCCACCGCGATCCGCGCGTTCATGCGTTGGGGGACGGAGTTCCCCCTGGGGCGTGACCTGTCGTCGCTGCGGCTCCTGGGGTCGGTCGGTGAGCCGATCAATCCCGAGGCGTGGGTGTGGTACTGGACGGTGATCGGAGGTGAGCGCTGTCCGGTCGTGGACACCTGGTGGCAAACCGAGACGGGCGCGATCTTGATCACGCCGCTCCCGGGCATGACCGCGCTCAAGCCCGGCTCGGCCACGCTCGCGTTCCCCGGGATCGAGGCCGACGTCGTCGATGAGAGCGGCGCATCGGTCGGCCTGGGCGGCGGGGGCTATCTGGTGCTGCGGCATCCGTGGCCTTCGATAGCGCGCACGATCTGGGGCGACCCCGATCGCTACGTCGATACGTACTTCTCCAAGTTCGGTCCCGAGGTCTATGTCGCCGGCGACGGGGCGCGCCTGGACGAGGAGGGCTACTTCTGGCTCCTCGGCCGTATCGACGACGTGATGAACGTCGCCGGCCATCGGCTCTCGACCTTCGAGATCGAGTCCGCGCTCGTGGATGACGAGCGGGTCGCCGAGGCCGCGGTCGTGTCCAAGCCGCACGACATCAAGGGTGAAGGCATCGTCGCCTTCGTGACGTTGAAAGCCGGCATCGAAGGCAACGCCGACGTCCTGGCGGGGCTCCGCGAGCACGTTGCGAAGGTGATCGGACCGATCGCGAAGCCCGACGAGATCATCTTCACGCCGGACCTGCCGAAGACGCGCAGCGGCAAGATCATGCGGCGCTTGCTCCGTGACGTCGCGCGAGGCAACACACTGGGTGACGTGACCACGCTCGCGAACGCCGAGATCGTGCAGCAGATCAACGAGCAGGTCGTCACTGGGGGCGAAGGGTGAGTCTCTTCGATCAAGGGCCCCTGCTGACGGGTGGCGCCGCCGAGCTCTTCGCCGCGGCGCGCGTGGCGTACCTGGGGACCGTTCGGCCGGGCGGAGAGCCGCATGTCGTGCCTGTGTCGCCGGTGCTGGACCTCGACCGGGTGGTCCTCGCCAGCGAGTTCGCGACGGTGAAGGTGCGCAACATCCGCGAGAACCCGCAGGTCTCCATCACGGTTGACGAGTACAACGAGGATTGGGATCGGTTGCGCGCGGTCATGGTGTTCGGCCAGGCTCAGATCATCGAGTCGGGGTATGAGTGGGAGCGGATCAAGAACCTGCTCGAGGAGAAGTACCCGCAGTACCCCGAACAGTCGCCCATCGTGCCCGGCACGTCGGTGATGTTGGACATCCGTGTGGACCGCATCGTGACCTGGGGGTTCTGAGCTCCGCGCGGGTCAACCGTGCCGCGAGAAGAAGTCCAGCACCGCCTGCAGGTGACGGACCTGGTCCGCCATGGCGTTCGCGTGGTGACCAGCCGGGTAGGTGTGGACCTCCACTTCGACGCCGTTGGCGCGAACCGCGTCGATCCAAGGAGTGACGCCCTCGATGGGGCACCGAGGATCATGTTCTCCCGCTACCACGATGATCGGCGTCGTGACGGCCCCCACATAGGTCATCGGGTTCGATCGCCCGTACGCGTCGGGTACCTCCTCCGGGTGCCCCCCGTACACCGCGACGTCCCACGCTTGGAGCTCGGGCGCCGACGCATGGTGGGCGGCGACGAACTCGCCCGCAGGTATGCCGGCGAAGATGGCGCGCCAGCGCTTCGGGTTGACCCCTGCATTGAAACAGGCCAGACACCCTCCCCACGACCAGCCGCTCCAGAAGATGCGGTCCGGATCGGCGACCGCCTGTGCGATGAGTTCGTCGAGCACCGACATGAGATCTCCCGACTCGCAGTGGCACACGTCACCGACGAGTGCCTCGCGGAAGGCGACGCCGTAGCCGGTCGAGCCCCGGTAGTTGGGAAGCGCGACCGCGTAGCCGGCGTCGACATAGGCGAGCGTCTCGGCGCTCCAGGCGTGGCGCTCATGCCACTCGGGTCCGCCGTGCACCGACAGCACCAAGGGGAACGGGCCGTCGCCGTCGGGCGTGGCGAGCAGCGTATGGATCCGGTCGCCGCGTGGGTTCGTGGTCCACACATCGCGCAGGAGGCGCCCCCCGGGCGGCTCGGGATCCAGGCTCGCGAACGCCACCGTCCCCGACGCGTCGACCGTGCGATGCGCAGCCGTCCCGTCGCTCGCGCGGAGCCATGCCACGCCTCCGGGCCGCAGCCGCGCATCCTCGATGTCACCCATCGGATCGGCGACGAGCGTGCGTTCGCCACTCGGATGGCGCCGGTAGAGCTGAGCGCGCGCTTCGAACTCATGGCGCACCAAAAGGTCGCCATCCGCGTACCACTGCACGGGGTACACATCACCGGGGAGATCGACGTCCAGGTCGAAGCGCTCGCGGCTGCCGGCGTCCCAGACCGACGGCCGGGCCCGGTCGGCGAGTTCGTTCGTGAAGGCGAAGCGGATCCCGTCCTCGGACCAGGGCCCTGCCTCGAGCCGCCGAGGCTGGTCATCGATGTCCGCGATCGCCCCCCCCGTCGCTGTTTCGACGATGCGGAGCGCGGGACGCAGGATGTCGCCGTGCTCGGTGTGGCGGATAACGGCGAAACGGCCATCCGGTGACAGACCGCCGAGACCGTCGGGCCACTCGCAGCCCACGCCCGCAGGTGTCGTGGAGGCGTAGAGCACGTTCTCGCTCTCGCCGTCGACCAGGTAGACCCGGTACTCGCCGGCGACCTCGAGGCCTGCGACCGCACGCCCTCCGGGTGCCATCGCCATACCGAGGGACCACCCGGTCGGGAGCGCCGGGAAGAGGGGTTCGATCGTTCCCCCCTCGAAGGGCTGGGCTACCCACCTGCCCTTCTCCTCACCGGAGTCGTCCTGGAACCACGCGATACGGCCGTCGGGGAGCACCCGGGCGCTCTCCACCCCCACCGGCTCATCGCTCGCGCGGCGCCATGACCCCGTCGCGAGATCGTGTGCCCAGACCTGCCATGAGCCGCTCCGGTTCGTCACGATCGCGAGCCGGTCGGGCCAGGCGTCCGCCCACGTCGGGAAACCGAGCCTCGTCGCCGTGAACCGGCGGACCCACGCGGGCGCATCCGACATGCGCGGCATGCTAATGGCTCGGTCGCTCGACCCGAGCCCGCGGCGGTCGGGGTGGCCCTGGGGTTCGGCCTCCTGATCCTTCCTGGAGTTCTGATGCTCCGCCGGGATGCGCGCGTGGCGTGACGGCGAAGAGCCGACGCCGGGCATCGCCGGACCCCTCGGGGCCGTCGCCCTCCAGGCTTGCCACTCCCGCCCGGCCGGGGCTACCATCATTAGCACTCACACCTGTCGAGTGCTAGCAGTCGACAGCCCAGGCTGAGGATCCGACCCAAGGAGGAGGTTCGAGGAGATGGCACCGAAGCTCATCTCGTTCGACGAGGACGCGCGGCGTGCGCTCGAGCGCGGTATGGACCAGCTCGCCAACGCCGTGAAGATCACGCTCGGTCCCAAGGGCCGCAACGTGGTCCTCGAGAAGAAGTGGGGCGCCCCCACGATCACCAACGACGGCGTCTCGATCGCCAAGGAGATCGAGCTCGACGATCCGATCGAAAGCATCGGGGCCGAGCTCGTGAAGGAAGTCGCCAAGAAGACCGACGACGTCGCCGGCGACGGGACCACCACCGCGACGCTCCTCGCCCAGGCGATCGTGAAGGAAGGCCTTCGCAACGTCGCCGCCGGCGCCAACCCGATGGGCCTCAAGCGCGGCATCGAGCGCGCCGTTGAGCTCGCCGTCGAGCGCCTCCAGACCGTCGCCAAGGACGTCGACGCCAAGGAAGAGATCGCCCAGGTCGGCGCCATCTCCGCGGCCGACCCCGAGATCGGCGAGAAGATCGCCGAGGCCGTCGACAAGGTCGGCAAGGACGGCGTCATCACCGTCGAGGAATCCAACACCTTCGGCATGGAGCTCGAGTTCACCGAGGGCATGCGGTTCGACAAGGGCTACATCTCGCCGTACTTCGTCACCGACCCCGAGCGGATGGAAGCGGTGCTCGAGGAGCCCTACATCCTGATCGTGAACTCCAAGATCTCTGCGGTCAAGGACATGCTCCCCGTGCTGGAGAAGGTCATGCAGACCGGCAAGCCCGTCCTGGTGCTCGCCGAGGACGTCGAGGGCGAAGCCCTGGCGACCCTGGTCGTCAACAAGATCCGCGGGACGTTCCGCAGCGCCGCCGTCAAGGCCCCCGGGTTCGGTGACCGCCGCAAAGCCATGCTCCAGGACATCGCGATCTTGGCGGGTGCGACCGTGATCTCTGAGGAGGTCGGGCTCAAGCTCGAGAACGCGACGATCGACCTGCTCGGCACCGCTCGCAAGGTGGTCGTCACCAAGGACGAGACCACGATCGTCGAGGGAGCCGGCAAGGACGAGGACATCACCGGCCGGATCAACCAGATCAAGGCCGAGATCGAGAAGACCGACTCCGACTACGACCGCGAGAAGCTCCAGGAGCGCTTGGCCAAGCTCTCGGGCGGTGTCGCCGTCATCAAGGTCGGCGCGGCCACCGAGGTCGAACTCAAGGAGAAGAAGCACCGGATCGAGGACGCCGTGCAGTCCACGAAGGCAGCCGTCGAGGAGGGCATCGTGCCCGGTGGTGGCGTAGCCCTGCTGAACGCGCAGGCTGCTCTGGACAAGGTGGACCTGGAGGGCGACGAGCTCACAGGCGCCATGATCGTGCGCCGCGCACTGGAAGAGCCGATCAAGCAGATCGCTCAGAACGCCGGCCTCGAGGGCGGCGTGGTCGTCGAGAAGGTCCGCGCTCTCCCCGAGGGCCAGGGTCTGAACGCGGCCACAGGTGAGTACGGAGACATGCTGGAGTTCGGGATCGTCGACCCGGCGAAGGTGACCCGCTCGGCCCTGCAGAACGCGGCCTCGATCGCGGCGTTGTTCCTCACGACCGAGGCGGTCGTGGCCGAGAAGCCCGAGAAGACCCCCGCCATGCCCGGCGGTGGCGGCATGCCGGGCGGAGACATGGACTTCTAGTTCAGTCACCGCACGTGATCCTCGAACGGGGCCCTTCGGGGTCCCGTTCGCGTTCCGCCTGAGTCCGAGCGTTGCGCGCTCGGTCCTCGCCTGGAAGGATCGCCCTCGTGGGCAGAGGGGAACATGGCACCGCCACGTCTTTGAAGGCGGTGCTCCGCGACGCGAGCCTTCGTCGCGTGCTGCTCGCCTTCGCCGTCTACCGCCCCGCCGAGTCCGCGACGTGGATCGCGATCCTCGTCTTCGCCTACGAGCGCGGAGGGACGGGCGAGATGGGCACGGCCGCTCTCGTGATGCTGGTGCCCACGGCGCTCCTCGCGCCGTTCGTATCCCAGCTCGGTGACCGCATGCACCGCGAGCGGGCGCTCGCGCTCGGCTACCTGACCCAGGGCGTCATGGATGGTGCGACGGCCGCCGCCTTGGCCGTGGCGTTGCCACGCCCGGTCGTCTATACCGTGGCTGCGTTTGCGTCGGTTGCCATGACGATGACGAGACCTTCCCACCTCTCGATCCTCCCGGAGTTGGCTGAGACCCCTGCGCAACTGACCGCGGCGAACGCGCTCTCCAGCACCCTGGAGGGACTGGCGATCTTCGTCGGTCCTCTGTTCGCAGGGCTGCTGCTGGCCGTATCCGGACCTGCACTCGTCTACGGCGTGGCGTCGGGTGGGCTCCTGGTGGTCGGCATCATGATGCTGGCGGTCCACGCGCGCGCGCGCATCGCGGTGGAGCACACGCCTCGGGTCGGTGGCGCTCTCGAGGGCTTCCGTGAGCTTCGCCGCCGTCCGGGAGCCCGCCTGCTGCTCGGGTTCGTCGCCGGTCAGACGATCGTTATCGGCGCCCTCGACGTCCTCACCGTGGTCCTCGCGTTCGGGGTCTTGGCGATGGGCCCTGCCGGCCCCGGTGTCTTGGCCGCCGCCGTCGGGGTGGGTGGGCTCCTGGGCGCGGCCGCAACCGTGACGTTGATCGGAAGGGAGCGGCTGGCGTCTGCGTTCACCTTGGGTGTGATCGGGATCGGGGTCCCGATCGCGCTCGTCGCGTTCGTGAGCGGCCCGGTGGTCGCCATCGTTCTCCTTGGCGCGGCAGGCATCGGTAAGAGTTTCTTCGACGTGACTGCGCGCACGTTGCTCCAGCGCAGCGTCGATGACGACGTGCTCGCGCGCGTCTTCGGTGTGCAAGAGGGGCTCAGCATGGCCGCCCTCGCGGTCGGCTCGGTGGTGACCCCCGCATTGGTGACGTCGGTGGGCCCCGACACCACGTTCATGATCGCGGGTCTGTGGCTCCCGGCGGCGGCGCTGCTCGTGCTTCACCGGATACGCAACGTCGATCGCGAGGCGGTGGTCGCTGACCCTGCTCACATCGCGCTGCTGCGCGGTACCGCGCTCTTCGGACCGCTCGGGCCCGTCGCCCTCGAGCGGGTGGCGCGCCACCTGGTGCGGTCCGACGTGGGCGCGGAGACGGTCATCATCCGTGAGGGGGAACCAGGTGACCGCTTCTATCTGATCGCGGAGGGTTCGCTCAGGGTCGCGCGCCGCGGCACGGAGCTCGCCATCCTCGGACCGGGCGACTACGCGGGCGAGATCGCGCTCTTGCGAGACGTGCCGCGGACGGCGACCGTGACGGCCACGGTCCCGACCACGCTGCTGGCCCTTGACCGCGAACACTTCCTCTCGGCGGTGACGGGGTCGCCGGCCGGGGCGGTGCTGGCCGTCGAGGTGGATCGACGTCTCGCCGAGCATGGGGATCGCGGTGGCTGACGCAGGGGACCACCGTCCGGGCGTACCGGACCGTCCTGGGGAACCGATCCCTGCGAAGGGTCCTGGTCGCATCCTTCCTGTTCAACGCGCAGGAGTACGCCATCTGCATCGCCATCATGTTGTACGCGTACCGACGCGGCGGGGCGACCACCGCGGGCATCGTCGCGGTCGCCCAGTTGGTGCCGGCGGCGACAGCGCTCGCGTGCGGGCTCGCGTTGCCGGGGGCGCCGCCGCTCGCCGTCTACGCCACGGCGGCCCTGTCCGCCTGCTCGATCACCCTCACCCAGCCCGTGCACAACGCGATCCTGCCCGACCTGGCGACCACGACGGGAGAGTTGACGGCCGTCGGTTGGCCGAGCTCGGTGAGGATCACGGATGATCGAGCATCGCGAGCGGATCCGGTGGTCCGACGTCGACTCGTACGGCCACGTGAACAACGCGGTGTACCTCAACTACCTGGAGGAAGCGCGCGACCGGTGGTTCCACGAGGTGATGGGCGACGCCTTCGTGTTCGTCGTGGTCCGCGTGGCCATCGACTACCGCAGCGAACTCTCGCTGCAGGACGAAGAGGTGCTCGTCACATGTGTCGGTACCGGCTATGGGACATCCTCGATCAGGACACGCGAAGAAGTGCGCACGCGCGACGGCACGCTCGCGGCCGAGGCCGAGTCCGTGACCGTCAAGCATGACGAGGTCGCCCGCTCGTCGATACCGCTGGATGCATCGGATCGGGCCATGCTCGACGCCGCGATCGCGGCGGACGCGTGAGGCGCCTCAGGCCGGCAGGATCCGCCGGCCGTAGACGAAGTGGTCGCGGTACCACCCGTCGCCCACCCACATGATCGTGACGCCGCCCGGCGTGCTCGAGGAGTCGAGCGCGAACCCGTTGCCGATGAAGGTGTCCACGTGGTCGACGACCCCGTCGTCGTTCCCGTCGTAGAACATCAGGTCGCCGGGCTCGAGCCGGCCGTACCGGAGCTCGTTCGTGGTCAACCGCGCCATCTCCGCCGACGTGCGTTGTGGGAGCGACCATCCTGCGTACGGGCGCGGCGGCGCGATATCCCAGGAACCTCCGTCGTCCGCGCGCAGGATCCACCACGAGATGCCCGAGCAATCGAACCCGGACCGTGGTTGGCCTCCCAGTGCCGAGGGCTCGGGCCTGTCGAAGCCCCACTCGCCGCCCCACACGTAGGGGTAGCCGGCGTAGCGGATGCCCCACTGCACCATGTCGTAGCGTTTGGGACCGAGGAAGGGGAGTTCGATGCCGTCGTATTGGGTCCGCATGTTCGGCACGCCCCAGGCCGGGAGCGTCGTGGCGCGGAACAACGAATACGCGACCTGTGCCCGCGACAGCGGATCCGTGGGCCCAACGTCGAGGTCCTCCGAGCCCGTCGGGGCGTTGTAGCGGAGCCCCAGTCGGAGCCCCAGCACCAGGCTCCCGAAGTTGGAGGGAACCCGGAACGTCTGCCCCGCTGCGGTGTGGATCTCCCGGAGGTCGCTCGCGGTGGAGCGCAGGCCGAGCGCACCGATCAAGCCGCGGTGGGCGGTCGCCATGGTCACGGGCTCGTCGGGTGCGAACCTGCCCTCGGCCGCGACCTTCATCCAACCCTGCGTGACGGCGATCGCGGCCCACCGGTGCCATGGCGAGGAGGGGTCGAGATCGGTGAATCGCACGGAAGGATCGGCCGTAGCGCCGGCAGCGAACGCCTTCACCATCGCTCGCGCGAAGTACTTCCGTGTCTCGATCTTGGCGGGTTTGAACGGGTAGGAGCCGTCGTCATCGGCCGGGAAATCACGCATCCACGCGTAGGTGCCCGCCACGTGGCGGATGGCCGTGGCTGCCCAGGCGTGCTCGAGTCCCACGTCGGAGAACCTGATGGTGGTTCCGGCGCGGGTCCGCATGCGCGAGAGAGCGTCGGCGCTGTAGACGACTGCGAGTTGGCGCGGTCCGGAACCGTCCTCGCCGATGTCGGATGTCGCTGCGGCAGTCGGTGCACCGGCTGTCAGCCAGCCACTTGCGAGCGACAACGCCAGCACCGTCTGCACGATGCGTCGAAGTACCGAGCCACCCCCCGGTGTCATACCCGGATGGTCGGCATCGGGGGGCCGAACCTTGACCTTGCGGAGGTTAGGCTTTCAAGCGTGCTCGATGAACGCGAAGCGATCGTGGTGCAGGTGCGTCCGTACGACGTCCACGGCGCACCGCACGTGGAGATCGTGCTCGGGTTCCCCGACCAGCAGGTCGAGACCACGCGGCTCGGACGCGAGAGTGCCCCGCCGGATCTCGCGAGCGGTGATCGCGTGCTCGTGCGGTCCGTGATGCGGACGATAGTCGAGGTCACGCGGGCGCCCGGGGGCGCCCCCGGGCCGAACTAGGCGATCGGATCAGCCAGTGGGTCCCTGGTCGCGCACCTGCTCGACCTGCTTGAGGGCCTCGCGGAGGTCGCCGAGCCACTCTTCCTGCTTCTGTCCAACCCAACGAACGCACCACGCGAGGGCGTGACTACGCGACCGTGCGACGCCGGCGTCCACCAACGTGTCGAGGACCTTGCGGTCCTCCATGCGCAGACGTGTCATCGCTGGCAGTGCCTGCACCGTGAACAGGGCCCGCCGTCGATCGCAGACCGCTCCCCAGGACACCTTGCGTCCGAATCGATGTTCGGCTTCTCGCGCGACCCGTATCCGGTGCTGCCTCGTGTCTTCGCGGAACCCCTGGATGCGCGCATCCGCCGCCTCGGCCTTGACGGCGTCGGTCGCGTCGGCGCCTGCGTCGGGTGCGGGGAGGGTGCCGACGATGAGGATCTCATCGCGGTCGGCCTGGATGTCGGGCGCCGTCTCGAACCAGTCGTCCGGCAGGCGCCCCGCGAACCAGCCTCGGATCTGCTCGCCCATCTCGTTCTCTCCTGTAGTCATGTAAGTAAGATTACCTACTCTCACGCGCATGACAACCCCCGGATCCGTCCGAAGAAGGCCCCGTGTACCCTTCCGGCCCATGCACCCCGCCGACGAGGTCGCCCCGGCCGGCTACGGCGGGAGCCGCCTGCTCTCCGACGTGGCCGCCCCACCGGCGAGCGCCTACGACGGACTCGCCCTGGCAGTCACCCACGCCGAGGCGGCCGGCGAGATGGCCCCCCAGGACCGTGACATCGCCGCTGCGATCGCCGAGGAGTCCGGATGGATGGCGGGGTTCCTGGCCCGTCTGGTCGATCAACCGACCACCCTCGGGAACGAGGCGACGGGGCAGGCGGTGGTGCGCGAGGCCCTCCGCGAGATCGGCCTCGAGCCCGTGGATGTCGCCATGGACGCCGAGGCCTTGCGCGCCCACCCCGTGCATTCGCCGTTCGACTGGGACGTCGACGGCAAGCAGAACGTGGTCGCGACGTGGCACGCCGGTGCGACCGACCACGGCCGCTCGCTGATCCTCAACGGACACGTGGACGTGGTCTCGCCCGAGCCGCGCGATCAGTGGATCCGCGACCCGTTCCTCGCCCATGTGGAGGACGACTGGCTCTACGGCCGGGGCGCGGCGGATATGAAGTGTGGGCTGGCCGCCATCCTGGGAGCCGTCAAGGGCCTGCGACGGCTCGGGCTGGAGCCGCACGCGCCGATCCACGTCGAGTCGGTCGTGGAGGAGGAGTGCACCGGCAACGGCACGCTGCAGACGATCTTGGCCGGGTACACGGCGGACGCGGCCATCATCACCGAGCCCTTCGGCGGCGCCATCACCACCTCGCAGGTCGGGGTCCTGTGGTTCCACGTCCGGCTCCGTGGTTTGCCCGGCCACGCGGCGGCCAGCGGCCAAGCCGTGAACGCTATCGAGCACAGCCTGAAGATCATCAAGGCGCTGCGGGTCTTGGAGGCCGAACTCGAGGCCGCTCCGCCCGCGCCGTACGACGCGTACGCGCACCCCATCGGGCTCAACGTGGGCACGATCCATGGCGGTGACTGGCCCTCGACCGTTCCCGGGGAGTGCACGGTCGGCTACCGGATCGCGCTGTACCCCGGGATGGCCGTTCGTGATCTGCAGGATCGGATCGAGATCGTGGTCGCGGAGGCGGCCTCTGAAGACCCCTCCCTGTTCGCGTATCCGCCCGAAGTTATCTACAGGGGCTTCCGCGCATCCGGTTACGAACTCGCACAGGATCATCCCCTCGTGACGACGCTGGCTGGGGCGTACGCCCGCCGTCACGGGGCGCAGCCGGTGCTCGTCGCCACAACGGGGACGACCGACGCTCGGGTGTTCGGCGAGGCGGCGCAGATACCGGCGGTCTGTTTCGGGCCCTACGCGGAGCAAGCGCACGGGGTCGGGGAGCGGGTGTACCTTCCGAGCGTGGTGCAGACCGCGCAGGTGTTGGGGGTGTTCATCCGCGACTGGTGCGGTCTGTCATGACCTGGATCTGGGCGGTCGTCGGGACGATCGCTCTCGCCGCGCTGGCGCGGCTGTTCGTGCGAACCGAGACCCGCCGCGTGCCCGCACCCACACCGGCGCACGAAGCAGCTCCGCCGCCGGTGCCGCTCGTCGCAGCCGATCAGCGGCTCCGAGGGATCGCCGAGATCCGGCACTTCTTCCGCACGAACGAGACGCCCGTCTACTTCGTCAGCGCGACCGCGTTCAACCTGCTCGGGATCGACCGGTGGGTGCGCAACTTCCGTTTCGTCAACTACTACGACTCGTTCGACGGGTGGCATCCGAACGTGATCGTCCCGAAAGAGCAGACGCCCCGCGCCTTCGAGTCCATCGAAGAGATCGTGAACTATCTGTTGGGGCACAAGGAGATCGGCGACCTCGTCCGGGGCAGAGGCGGTGGCAAGGCCACGTTCTTGATGTTCGACGAGGAGACCGAGGAACTGGCCGCCGACCTGGGTCTCGACGTCGCGTTCCCCCCGGCTGCGCTCCGTCACCGGATGGACTCGAAGATCGAAACGACACGCCTGGGGAACGAAGCCGGCGTCCCGAGCGTGCCCAACACGATGGGCGAAGGCACCGACTACGCGGGGCTGCTGAAGTTGGCCCGCGACGCCGGCTTGGGGGACGACCTCGTCGTCCAGACCCCGTACGGAGATTCGGGCCAGACCACGTTCTTCATCGCGAACGAAGGCGATTGGAAGGAAGACGCGAAGAAGATCGTGGGGCAGGACATCAAGGTGATGAAGCGGATCGAGCCGCGCGAACTCGCGATCGAAGGGGTCATCACACGCCACGGCACGCTCGTGGGACCGTTGATGGCCGAGCTCACGGGTTTCCCCGAACTGACCCCCTACGACGGCGGGTGGTGTGGCAACGACGTCTCGCCCGAGTCGTTGACGGAGAAGCAGCGCTCGGTCGCCCGCGAGCGAACCATCGCGATGGGCGAGCGGCTGCGGCAGGAGGGCTACCGCGGCTACTTCGAACTGGACTACCTGCTGGACGCCGATACGGGCGAGATGTGGCTCGGGGAGTTGAACCCTCGCGTCACCGGGGCGTCATCGATCACGAACGTGACCGCCGTCGCGTACGGGGACATGCCCTTGTTCTTGTTCCACCTTCTCGAGTTCATGGATGTCGACTACGAGATCGACGTCGAGGAACTCAACGAGCGGTGGGCTCAGAGCCAGAACCTGGATGAGTGGACGCAGTTCATCCTGAAGCAGACCGAGGACGTGACGGAGTTGATCACCGCGGCCCCGTCCTCGGGGATCTGGCGGCTGCAGCCGCACGCACGGTTGGCGTATGCGCGTCGCGATACCGACTGGCACACGGTGGCCGACGAGTCCGAAGCCTTCTACCTACGGATCGCCGGTGTGGGGCAGTACCGCTACCCCGGCGCGGATCTCGGGATCATGGTGACGCGTGGCCGGTTCATGAACGACGAGCACGAGTTGCTCGACCGCGCTCGCGATTGGATCACCGGGATCAAGGGCGGATTCACGAGCGTTCCACCCGGCGAAGAGGCGCCCCCGATCGCCAAGCCCGAGCCCTTCGGCTTCAAGATGCTGTGAGTAGATGATGGCTGCTCCGAGGAACCTCTGAGAAGATCCTGCCGGTCATGCAGATGCTCCCGTTCACCTTCCGTGCCTTCCAGGAGTTGGAGCCCGCCGCGAAGTGGCAGGCCGTGTTCGAGGAGAAGTGGCCGCACTATCGCGCCTGGTTCCTGCGCGAGGGTGAAGCCGCCCGCCCGTCCTACGCCACGAGCGTGCGGATGCTGCGGGCACACATGCCGGAGCTGATACCCGCCTACGAGCGACTGGTCGAACTCGCGGGCGGCGGCGATCTTGCCGCGCGCATGCTCTCGCTCTACAAGCCGCCTCCCTACCTGGCGGCGTGCTCGCAGGGTGTGTGGACCCGCGAAGGAGGACCGGTGCTCGCGCGCAACTACGACTACGCGCCGTCGCGGTTCGAGGGGATCGCGTGGCACACCCGGCTTCTCGACAAGCGAGTGATCGGGATGAGCGACTGCCTGTGGGGCCTGCTCGACGGGATGAACGACGACGGGCTCGCGGTGTCGTTGACGTTCGGCGGGCGGCGGGTGCTCGGTGACGGCTTCGGGATCCCGATCGTGCTGCGGTACCTGTTGGAGACGTGCTCGACCGTCGCGCACGCGCGTGCCGTGCTCGTGCGCCTCCCGTATGCGCTCAGCCACAACCTCACCCTCGTGGACGGTTCGGGCGAGGTGTTGACGGCGTACCTCTCTCCGGACCGCGAGCCGATCTTCCGCTCGTTCCCGGCCGCCACCAACCACCAGGGGATCGTCGAATGGCCCGAGCAGGCGAAGGCGACCCGCACGATCGAACGCGAACGTGCGATCATCGGACTGTTGGAAGGGTCCGATGTGGACGCGGGCTCGTTCGCCGACGCGTTCCTGCGAGCACCGCTGTTCTCCACGTCCTACGCGAACGGGTTCGGGACCCTCTACACCGCGGTGTATCGGCCGGCCGAGGGCACGGCCGAGATCAGATGGCCGGCCCACACGATGGAGCTTGGCTTCGATGGCTTCGAGGAGCAGGAGCACACCGAGGTGCTCGCCGAGCCCGCGTTCGGACGCTCGGCATGGACGGCTCCGGGGTAGGAGCGATGCGGATCCGGCACCTCCTCGGCCCGTGGGCGGTTATCGTCGGGGCCGTCGTGGTGTGGGTCGGTGCCCTGTCCGAGTGGGCAACGAGTTCGGTCGATCCCGTGGCGTTACGAGCAGCCGTCGCCGTGGACCCGGAGGGCGCGCGCGATGTGGCGGACCTGATCGATGCCTCGTACACCTGGGTCGAGGGGGCGGCGCCCGCGGCGTGGATGCTCACCTTCGTCTCGGTGGGGATCGTGCTCGGCGTGATCTCGCTGTGGCGGCGGCACGCCGCTGTCGTGGGCTCGGTGGCCGCGATCGGGGGTCTGGTCGCGGTCGTCGCTGCGGTGACACGGGTGGACCCCGTAGCGCTCGCGGCCTTGATCGCGAGCGATGCCGACACCGTCGTGGGCGCCTACGCCTTCGGCGACGTCCCGCTGACCGACGTGATCCGTGTGAGCGGCGGCCCGAGCACCGCTCTGTGCGTTGCCGGCGCCTGCATGATGGCCATCGGCGGCGTGCTGGCGTTCATCTCGCCCCAGCCCGACGCCGCGGCCGACCCGGGCTATGTGCCGTGGGACCATCTGCACGAGAGCGACGGATGATGCGCCGAGCGGTTCGCTGATGCGCTCGCACACCGTCAGGGTCGACACCGGCGGGCGCCGCGTCACCGACATCACCGCCGAGGCGCGAGCGTTCGCACGAGGGTCGGGCGGGGACGGCCTCTTGCATGTCTTCGTGCCACACGCCACGGCAGGGGTCGCCCTGATGGAGACGGGCAGCGGGAGCGAGCATGATCTCGATGAGATCTTGGAGCGTGTGTTCCCACGCGACGATCGCTACGACCACCGCCACGGGAGCATCGGTCATGGCGGTGATCATCTGGTGCCCGTGTTCGTGTCGCCGTCGATCACCGTCCCCGTGCTCGGCGGGGAGCTCGCCCTCGGGGTGTGGCAGTCGGTCGTGCTCGTTGATCCGAACCGCGAGAACGACGAGCGGACCGTCCGCTTCAGTCTGCTGGGATCCTGACGAGCCGAGGGCTCAGAGGTACTGGCCCGAGCCGCGCTCGGTCTTCTCGTCCGTCCTGGTGGAAACGGCCTGGATGTCGCGTTCGCGGAGCAGGACGTACTCCTCGCCGTCCAGATCGACCTCGAGCGTCGAGGAGGGGAGGTACAGGACGCGATCCCCCGCTTTCGCGACGCGGACGTCGGGGCCGGTGAGGGCCACGTCGCCCCATGCGAGCCGCCGAGGGGCCGGAATCGCCGTTGCCGGGATCAGCAGTCCTCCTGCCGTCTTCCGCTCACCGTTCTCGGGATGCCGTACGACCAGCCGGTCGCCGGTGAGCCGGATCTGCGGTGGTGCGGCCGTCTTCTTCGCACGCGAGGCACGCGGTTTCTTCGCCGGGGCTGCACCGCCACCGTCCTTCGCTTCGCTCTTGGATGGCACCCGGCGAGTCTAACGAGCGCGAGCCGCTACCATACGCCGACCGTGAAGGCCCGTACCCTCCTCGACCGCGCCGTCGCCGACCTCAAGGCGTCGGAGGCCATCGACCATTGGCAGCGGGGGCGTGAACGCATGGAGGCCGAGGATCTGCTGATCCACGTGCACGGCGGAGAGTGGCCCGGCAAGGCCGCGTCCGTGAAGCCGAAGGTCGCCGCGAGGTTCGAGGAACTCGTGCGCCGCCGCGTGCTCGGTGAGCCCATCCCGTACATCAAGGGCTCCACCGAGTTCCGCGGTCTGGATCTCAAGGTGGTGCCCGGCGTGTTCGTGCCGAGGGACTCCTCGGAGTTCCTGGCGGAGCAAGCCGTCCGCCGGCTGCGGCCTCGGAAACGCCCGGTGCTGATCGATCTGGCGTGTGGGGCCGGTCCGGTGGCCTTGGCCGTGGCGAACGAGGTTCCCAAGGCGCGTGTCTGGGGCGCCGATCTGTCCGAGGACGCGGTCGCACTGGCTCGGAAGAATGCGAAGCGGATCGGCGTGAACGCGCGGTTCGCGGCGGGGGACCTCTTCGATCCGCTCCCGCGCAAGCTCCTGCGCGAGGTCGACGTCATCACGGTGCACCCCCCCTACGTCGCCAAGCACGAGGTGCAGGATCTGCCCGATGAGATCAAGGAGTGGGAGCCGGTGCACACGTTGACCGACCACAGCGACGACGGTCTGGGGTTGGTGCGCCGCACGGTCGAGGAGTCTCCGGCGTGGTTGCGGAAGAACGGCTGGCTCCTGATGGAAACCGACCCGGATCGCGCTCGCGACGTGAAGAAGGTGATGCGAGCCGGTGGGTTCCGCGACGTCGTGAGCACGAAGGGCGGCGAGCTCAAGGTGACGAGGGTGATCGTTGGGCGGCCGCCGAGATGACCCGAGCAGTCGCGCCTTCGGGGACGTGGGACTCGCCGATCTCCGCGGCGATGCTGACCGAAACATCCGTCGGCCTCGGAGAGCCGTGGCTCGCCGACGGCGTGGCGTACTGGCTCGAGCTGCGCCCTGCCGAGGGCGGCCGGCAGGTCCTGGTGCGAGGCGACCCCCTGACGGGTCCTCGTGATGTGGTCCCCGAGGGCTTCAACGTCCGGACGATGGTGCACGAGTACGGAGGCGGTGCCTACGCCGTGCATCACGACACCGTGGTGGTGTGCGGGTTCCCCGACCAGCGTCTGTACCGCATCGATCCCGGAGGTGAGCCCGTCGCGATCACCCCGGACGTCGGTCCGGGCCGGTGGCGATTCGCCGACGGCCGCATCACCGCCGACGGCGTTTCATGGATAGGGGTCCGCGAACGTCACGACCTCGGCGAGGGTCCCGCGGCCGTCGTCAACGAGCTGGTCATCGTTCCCATCGACGGCTCGGCGGAGCCGCGTTCGATCGCGAGTGGCCGGGACTTCTACGCGAACCCGCGGATCTCCCCGGACGGGACCCAGCTCGCCTTCGTGGCGTGGGACCTCCCGTGGATGCCGTGGGACGGCACGGAGCTGTTCGTCGCGAACCTGGCGGCCGACGGCCAGCTGTTCGATGTCCGGCTGGTGGCCGGCGCACCCGCCGAGGAGTCCATCTGGCAGCCCGAGTGGAGCCCCTCGGGCGACCTGGTGTTCGCGAGCGACCGCAGCGGATGGTGGAACCTCGAACGGATCCGTGACGGCGAGCGGATCGTCCTGCATGCTGCCGAGGCCGAGTTCGGCTACCCGCAGTGGGTCTTCGGGGAGCGGTCGTTCGGTTTCCTGGGCGACGGCCGGATCGCCTGCTGCTATGACCGCGAGGGGCGCACACGCTTCGCGATCCTCGATCCGGGCAACGGCGAGCTGCTCGACCTGGATCTGCCGCACGACGCGCTGCGGTGGGGACCGGCGTTGGTCACCGAAGGCTCGACGATCGTGCTCATCGCGGGGTCCGCGACCGTGCCGGACCAGGTCGTGTGGCTCGACTTCGACGCTCGGTCGGTCGAGGTCCTCAAGCAGAGCGTGTCCGTGCCGATCGATCCGGCGTTCATCTCGGTGCCGCGGCCCATCGAGTTCCCGACCGAAGGCGGTCTCACGGCGCACGCGCTGTTCTACCCGCCGGCGAACCCGGGGTTCGAGGCTCCGCCGGGGGAGTCCCCGCCGCTGATCGTGACCGCGCACGGGGGACCAACCGGCAACACGACGCCCATCGTCGACCTCGCGCTGCAGTACTGGACGACGCGTGGGTTCGCCGTGGTCGACGTGAACTACGGAGGTTCCACGGGCTACGGACGCGCGTACCGGCAACGGCTCTATGGGCAGTGGGGCGTCGTTGATCTGCAGGATTGCGTCAACGCAGCGCTGTACCTGGTCGAGCAAGGTGAGGCCGACGGCGACCGGCTCCTCGTCCGCGGTGGGAGCGCCGGGGGCTACGTCGTGATGTGCGCACTCACCTTCACCGGCGCCTTCGCCGCCGGCGCGTCGTACTTCGGGATCGCGGACCTGGTGCCGTTCGCGAGCGGCGATACCCACAAGTTCGAATCACGGTACGAGCACACGTTGGTGGGCTCCTGGCCCGAGGCCGAAGCGCTGTATCGAGAGCGGAGTCCGATCAACTTCGTGGAGCGACTGTCGACGCCGATGCTCGTGCTCCAGGGAGCCGATGACGAGGTCGTCCCGCCCGCACAGGCCGACCTGATCGTCGATGCACTCCGTGAGCGCTCCGTGCCCCACGCGTACCTGTTGTTCGAAGGCGAGGGGCACGGGTTCCGCAAGGCGGAGACCATCGTGGCAGCGCGCGAGGCCGAACTCTCCTTCTACGGGCAGATCCTGGGGTTCGAGCCCGCGGGCGACATCCCTCGGCTCCGGATCGAGTACCTCGCGGGGGATGGCTCCCCCGGGTCTTAGGGCACTGACCCTGCGGGCCGGGTGGCCCCCGGGCGTTCGCGGACGGTTGGGAGACACTCGAAGGGTGATGGTTCCATGACGAACGCGCGGAAGGCTCGAACACGCCGTAGGACCGGGCCTTCCCCGCGGCGGAGTTCCTCGTCCGCGCGGCGAACCTGGCTGGCGTTGGGCGCGGCGGTGATCGTGGCCGCGCTGGTGGCGGTCGTCGTCACGTCCGGCGGCGGGACGGTGGGCGAGCCGTCTCCCGCGGGGTCGGTCACGATCGCGCGCGACGCGGGACCGCCCCTCGCGCCGGGCGAGACGATCCCCGGATGGTCGGCTCCGGCGCTCGACGGCAGCGGGACGCTCCGATGGTCGGACTTCCTCGGTGGCCCGATCGTGCTCACGATCTGGGCGCCATGGTGTCCCCACTGCCAGGCGGAACTCCCCCGGCTCGTCGAGACCATGCGCACGCACCCGGACATCACGCTCGTCACGATCAGCACGGCGGTGGAGCAGTCGACGGCCTTCACGTCGGCGGGGTACCTCGAGGGTGAGGGGCTCACGTTCCCCGTCGCGGTGGACGACGCCGCTCTCACCCTGCACGGCGGACTCGGTGTGGGTGGGTTCCCCTCGACCTACTTCGTCACCGCCGACGGCACCGTGATCCAACATGTGGAGGGAGAGATCGGGTTGCGGTCTGACGGTTCGGTCGACCCCTCGGTGTTAGAGGGCATGCTGGTCGCCCTGGAAGATGCCAGCCCGCAGGACTGAGTCTCAGCCGCCGATCATCGACATCGAGCGGGCGGGCTGGACGAAATCCGGGTGGTCGATCCGGTGGCCCGCCCACTTCCCTGCGACGGCCGCCCGGATCAGTCCCTCGAGTTCGGCATCGTCTGCACCTGCCCGCATGGGTCCGCGCAGGTCGGTCTCCTCGAGCGCGAACAGGCACGAACGGAACATCCCCTCGGCCGTCAGACGGATCCGGTTGCACGTGTCGCAGAAGGGCTCGGTGACGCTCGCGATGACGCCCACCTTGCCGCGCTCCCCATCGGCGAACCGGTAGGTCGTGGCGGGCTCCGTGTTCGTCCCTTCGGCCGCGAGCGGATACACGGCGTCGATCGCCTCCAGGATCCGTGCGCCCGGCACGACCTTGCTCCGTTCCCACGCGTGTTGGGCGTCCAGCGGCATGTACTCGATGAAGCGGACCTCGTACCCGGTCTCGCGAGCCCAGCCTGCGAACGCGACGAGCTCGTCGTCGTTCGTCCCGCCGATCACGACCGTGTTGATCTTGATCGGCGTGAGACCTGCGGCTTCGGCGGCATGCAGCCCCGTCAGGACCTTGTCCAGCGCGTCGCGCCGGGTCATCTCGGCGAAACGGTGGCGGAGCAGGGAGTCGCACGAGACCGTGGCGCGGTCGATACCGGCCTCGGCGAGCGGTGCGGCCAGCCGGTCAAGGAGCAGCCCGTTCGTCGTGATCGAGATGTCGAGGTCGGGGCCCGCTTCGCGGAACATCCGGACGAGGTTCGGGAGGTCGGCGCGGACGGTCGGCTCACCCCCGGTCACCTTGAGCGAGCGCACCCCGAGACTCACGAGCAACCGTAAGAGCCGGGTCATCTCCTCGAAGGTGAGGACCTCCTCCTTGGGGAGCCAGGTCAGGCCCTCTGCCGGCATGCAGTAGGTGCAGCGGAAGTTGCAGCGGTCGGTCACCGAGATCCGCAGATCGTCCGCCACGCGGCCGAACGAGTCGACGAGGGAGAGGCGTGTGGGCTGGGAAGGTGACCGCATCCGTTCAGCGTACCCTCATCGGCCGGGGCGATGGACCCTACGGCACCGGGGTCACGGTCGGTAGCCTTGCTCGCTGTGCGCCCGCGTTCGGTGACCTCGCTCTTCCAAACCGCCGCGCGAGCCTGGCTGAGTCTGGCTCTGGTCTCGCTCGCCCTGCCTGTCGGCTTGCGCTCGGGGTTGTGGCTGCCGCTGCATCTCACGCTCGCGGGCGCCGTGGCGACGGCCATCTCCGGTGCGATGCAGAACTTCGTCCTGGCGATGACGGCGACGGAAGGCCCGTCCTCGTGGGTGGTGCGGGCGCGGTTCGGACTGCTGACGTCGGGCGTGGTGGCGATCGCGATCGGCGTGCCCTCGCAGACCACGTGGGCCGTCGCCTCGGGTGGGGTGATGTTCGTGGGGTCGATGATGATGCTCGGGCACCTGGTCGCACGGGCGTGGCAGCGATCGCTGGTGCGCCGGCACGGAGCACTCGTGTTCGGCTATGCAGCAGCGGTCACGTTCGTCCTCGTCGGCGCGACCCTCGGTGGGGTCGTGGGGACCGGACTCGTCGGTGGAGCCCACATCGCGTCGCTGAGACGCGCGCACGTGATCGCGAACGTGCTCGGGTTCACCTCGATGACCGTGCTGACCACCCTCGTGACCTTCCTGCCGACGCTGCTGCGCATCCGGATGCCGGCCCGGCGCGCCGCGCCCGGACTGGGACTTGCCGCCGGCGGCATCGTGTTGCTCGCCGCGGGGGCCGCGGCAGATTCCCGATGGGTCTTCTTCGCCGGGGGATGGATGTTCGCGGCGGGGGCCCTGGCCGGGTGCTCGATCGCCTTCGTGGCCCTGCGCACCTCGCGGTCGTTCGCTATCCCCGCCGCCGCTCTGCACGTGATCGCGGCGATGGCGTGGTTCGTGGCAGGCTCCGTCGCTCTCGCCTGGGCCACGATCCGCGGCCCCCTCGCGCTCGACGCGGCTCGTCCCTGGTTCCTCCTGGTGTTCGTGGCCGGCTGGTCGGTGCAGGTCCTGCTGGGAGCGTGGACCTACCTCCTCCCGATGGCTCTCGCCGGGCACCCCGACGACAGGAGGCGATGGTTGGCGGTCGGCGAACTCGGCGGCCGGAGCCAGGTGGTGATCGCGAACGTGGGGCTCATCCTCATCCTGGCCGCCGCGCTGGGGTGGGCTGGTTCCGTGGTCCACGACCTCGGCGCCGCGCTCGCGGTCGCCGCCGCCTCGGCGGCCATCGTGCGTGCGTGGGCGTTCCGCCCGCTCTCTCGCTACGCAACGGTCGGATCTGTCCGCGCGATCGACGTCTGGGGTTGATCGGACCCCGGCCGCTCCGGCCGCCGACCTGCTATGGATAGCGCCCATGCGGATCCTGGTCCTGTACGAGACCCGGCGCGGCTTCACGCTCACGATCGCCCGCGCCATCCGCGACGACCTGCGTTCCCGCGGCATCGACGCGACGGCGGCAGCCGTCGGGACGGTGGATGAGGGGACGATCGCCGCCGCGGATGCCTTCATCGTGGGATCGCGGACCGCGGGCAAGATCGTCGCCCGAGTCGGGCCTGCCGAGGGAGCCTTGCGGGGCATCGATGCGCTCCCCCGCCTCGGCGGTCGCCCCGCGGCGGTGTTCTGCACCTTCGGCGTCGCCCCTCGGGGCACGCTGTCCACGATGGCCTCGCGGTTGATCGGCCGGGGGGCGGTGGTGGACGTCGGGGGTGCGTTCCGCAACGGGCCGCTCGCTCGCATCCGCGCGAAGAGCCTCACGAAGATCCCCGCGTTCGTGGATGAAGTGCTCGCGGCGTTCGCCCGGGTGGCGGCCGCCACCGGCTGAGTCACCGTGCGAGGATGACCGCCATGCAGGATCTCCCGGTCGCCGCGGTGCTCACGGTCTCCGACGGTGTGACCGCTGGGACCAGGAGCGACGAGAGCGGAGAGGCCGCCTCGGATCTGTTGCGCGCAGCCGGCTTCGATGTCAACACGCGAGATGTCGTGCCCGACGACCGCCCGGTCATCGAGGCTGCGATCCGGCGCTTGGCGGCGTCGCACGCCGTCGTCGTGACGACGGGCGGCACGGGGTTCGGTCCCCGCGATGTGACGCCGGAAGCGACACGCGCCGTGATCGATCGCGAGGCACCCGGGTTGGCCGAGCTCATGCGGTCCGCGGGGCTCGCCCACACACCGATGGCGGCGCTGTCCCGGGCCGTGGCCGGTGTCCTCGGCAGCGCGCTCGTCGTGAACCTCCCCGGGAGCCCGAAGGGCGTGCGCGAGTCGCTCGAAGCGATCCTGCCCGTCGTGCCCCACGCCGTCGGCCTGCTGGGCGGCGCCACCGGCGCCCACCCGGCGGCCTCGCCCGTTCCTGAACGCCCCGACCCCAGGCGGGTGGAGGTGAAGGCGATCAAGATCGTCGCCGGCGCGCCGCCGTGCCAGGTCGGAAGCACGATGTCGATCGTGCCGGGTGGTGAGGTCCGCGGCACGCTCGGGTGTGCCGAGTTCGATGAGGCGGCCGTGGCGGCGGCTGCGGAGGTCGACGTTACGGGCGCGCCCGAGACGAGGGTCTTCCACCACGATCTGGGCGACATCGAGGTCTATCTCGAGCCGCATCGTGCGGCACCGATGGCGGTCGTGATGTCGGCCACGGACATCGCCCGCTCCTTGCGTGTGCACCTGCACCGCCTCGGCTACCGAACGATCTTGGTCGAACAGCGCACCGAGCGGATCACGGGCGGTGACGCACCGTCGGTCTCAGCGATGGCCGACCTCGACCTCGGGGCATACGCCTGCGCGGTGCTCACCGACCACGACGCTCCGGGTGTGACGGACGCCCTGGCGAGCCTCCTGCGCGCGGGGGTCGGGTTCGTCGGTGTGATGGGTTCGCGGCGGCACGTGGGGCGCTACGTGGAGGAACTCCGCGGGCTCGGGTTCGGCGAAGAGGACCTGGCGAGGATCCGTTCGCCGCTCGGGTTGGACCTCGGGGGGAAGGCCCCGGAGGAGATCGCACTCTCCATCGCGGCGGGCATCGTGGCCGATACGCATGATCGCGCCGGGGGGTGGCTGGATCGGTGAGCCGCGAGGACGTCCGGTTGAACGCGGCCTCGTGGGAGGCCGAGAGCGAGGCGTACCAGGGGCGCAACGCCGAGCAGCTCAACAGGTGGGGCCGGCTCGGATGGGGCATCTGGGACGTGGAAGAGGACGACGTAGGAGCGCTCGGTGAGGTCTCGGGCCTCGCAGCGCTCGAGCTCGGCTGTGGAGCCTGCCAGAGCGGGATCAAGGTCGCGATGCGGGGCGCGCGGGTCACGGGGCTGGATGTCAGCGCGAGGCAGCTCCATGCGGGTCTCTCCAACATGGACGAGACCGGCGTACGGATCCCGGTCGTGCAAGCGAGCGCGGAAGAGATCCCGTTCGCCGATGCCTCGTTCGACCTGGTCTTCTGTGATCACGGGGCCACGACCTTCACCGACCCGAGCCGGACCATCCCTGAAGTTGCCCGTGTCCTGCGACCCGGGGGCAGGCTGGTGTTCAACATCTCGACCCCGTTCATCGGGGTCTTCTGGGGCGAGGACGACGAACCGCCCGGGCTCGCCCTTCGCCGGCCGTACTTCGACGCAGGCCGGGAGGTGCAGGTGGACGAGAGCGGATCGTGGGTCGAGTGGCGGCTCACCTATGGGGAGTGGATCCGCATCTTCCGCTCGGCCGGCTTGACGATCGAGGACCTCATCGAGCTCCGCCCCGGCCCCGGAGCCGATCGCACGACCTACACCGACTATGCGAGCGCCGCGTGGGCGCGCGATTACCCCGGCGAGCACATCTGGGAACTGCGGAAGGCGGGCTGATCGTGCGTGGCTCGCGGCGGCTCGCCGCGGCCCTCGCGTCGGGTGTGGTTCTCCTGATCGCCGCCGGGCTCGCGCCGGGGTCCGCTCCCCCCGCGGTGCTGCCGTACAACATCGTGGTCGTCATCACCGACGATCAGGCGGCAGGCGCCGGGATCGATGCGGCGGCCATGCCGTGGTTGCACGCGCAGATCGCGGATCCGTCCACGGGATGGGTCGCCTACGACGACGCCGTCGTATCGACGCCGATGTGCTGCCCTTCGCGGGCCACGATCTTCACCGGGCGCACCGCGATGAGCACCGGCGTGGTCGACAACCACACGGGATGGCGCCTCGATGAGTCGCACACGCTGGCGACCCGTTTGCAGGATGCGGGGTACGGAACGGCGTTGATCGGCAAGTACCTCAACGAGTACCCGTGGGACCGCGGACCGTACGTGCCCCCTGGCTGGGACCGATGGTTCGCGAAGACCAACGAGGCTCTGGACACCACGTACTACGGCTATCAGGTCATCGATAACGGTGCGGTGCGTCAGTTCGGCAGAGCCCCGGGGGACTACGTGACGGACGTGCTCGGCCGCGAGGCCCTCGCGTTCGTCCGCACCGCGACGGCGGACCGGCCGTGGTTCCTCGTCTTCGCGCCGCCGGCTCCGCATGCCCCCTGGACCCCGGCACCCCGCCACGAGGGCGACCTCGAGGGTCTCCCGGTGACGGACCCCCCGCCAGCGCCGTCGGACGCTCCCGCGTGGATGCGAGCTGTACCGCCGCTCGGACCGGCGGCGCTTGAGCGGTTCGCCAGGGCCCGTGTGCGGGCGGGTGAGGCCATGCGTGCGGTCGACGAGCATCTGCACGCCCTCGCAGACGCGATCGCTGCCAGGGGGGCCTGGGATCGCACCGTCGTGCTCTTCTTGTCGGATAACGGCATGCACTTCGGGGAGCGCGGGTGGGTCGGCAAGCGCGTTCCGTACGAACCGTCGATCCGCGTGCCCTTCGCTGTCCGGTGGCCTCCCGGGTTGACCGGCCCGCCCGCGTCCTCCTTGGTGACCAACCTCGACGTCGCGCCGACGGTCGCCGATCTGGCCGGCCTTGCCCCCGAACCGGCGGACGGGCTCTCCCTCCTGACCGACCTGCCCGCGGACCGGGCCGTCCCGCTGTGGTGGGTGGGGGACGACGAAGTGCCGGGCTGGCGAGGTGTCCGCACCGCCGACGCGGTCCTGATCGAATGGTCGACGGGGGAGCGGGAACTGTTCGATCTCTCGCGCGATCCGGCGCAGGACCACGACCTGATCGGCGACCCCGCGTGGGCCGAGATGGAAGCGGCGCTTACCGCGTTGCTCCCCTGATCGGAGGGACCCTCCGGGTAGACTCGGGCGCTATGCAGCAGCGCCCCGGCCCCATCATCCGTCCCGCGGCGAGCCGCAGACGCCCGACCCGCCAGCAGATCGCGCGCCGCCGAACATTCGCGATGGTGCTGGTCATCAACGCGGCGATCGTGGTGTGGCTGTTCTGGCCCGCAGCGCTCGGCGGGGGCGAAACCCCCGAGCCCACCGACGGTGCGTCACCCTCTGTGCTGCCATCCGAGCCCGTGGAGAACCCCATCGAGCACGTCGTGTTCCTGATCAAGGAGAACCGCACCTTCGACCACTACTACGGTCAGTACCCCGGCGCCGAAGGGACGACGGTAGGCAAGGTGATGGAACGTGACGAGGCCGGCGATTGGGTGTCCACGGGCAAGGAGATCCCCCTCAAGGTCGCACCGTACATCCAACCGCACGACATCACGCACGGGTTCTCGAGCGGCCTGTACTCGATCAACGGCGGCGAGATGGACGGTTACAACATCATCGGAGAGGGTGACGATCTCTCCGGCTACGTTCAGCATTCCCGGGATACGATCCCGAACTACTGGGCCCTGGCGGACCGCTTCACGCTCGCGGATCAGTTCTTCACGTCGATGTACGGACCCACCTTCCCCGAGCATCTCTACACGGTGGCGGCGCAGTCCAACGGTGTGGTGGACAACAAGACGAACGCCGATACCGAGGGCTCCTACTGCGACGACCCGCAGGAGTTCACGAAGCGCTTCCCGTTCGAAGACCTCTCCGGCGACGATCTCAGCCGGATCATGGATCTGGAGGATCGGATCACCGACGATCCCATCCCGGACAACCTGATCCGGATCGCGCAGTACTGGGAGGACACGCGTACGTGTTTCGACATCCCGGTGCTGCCCGACCGCCTGCAGAAGGCGGGCGTGTCGTGGAAGTACTACGGCAAGGCCGACCAGTGGATGAACGGTCTCCAAGCGATCGACCACATCTGGAACGGGCCCATGCGGAGGTTCATCCAGGACCCCGAAACCATCCTGACCGACCTGGCGAGCGGCGATCTGCCCGCGGTCTCATGGCTCGTCCCACCCGAAGGCAACGCGAACGAGCACCCCGGCTCGGGGACGAACGTCTGCGAGGGCGAGAACTGGACGGTCGAGTACCTCAACGCGATCTTCACGTCCGACGCGTGGGCCACCACGGTCGTGGTGGTCGTCTGGGATGACTTCGGCGGCTTCTACGACCACGTCCCGCCCCCTCACCTGGACGTGATGGGGCTCGGCCCCCGGACGCCCGGGCTCATCATCAGTCCCTATTCGAAGGTGGGTGAGAACCCCGACGGCGGGTCGATCGATTCCACCGTGTACGAGTTCTCGAGCGTGCTGGCCTTCATCGAGCAGCTCTACGACCTGAAGCCCCTCACCGAGCGCGACGCGAACGCGGATCCGCTCTCGGGCGCGCTGGACTTCTCCCAGGAGCCCCGGCTGGACGTCCCGGAACTCCTCGAGCGCGACTGCGATGCCGCCCTTGCCGCGTCGGAGTCGCCGCTCGAAGGTCTCTACGTCCCCGAGTAGACGGCTCTCAGGACCCGACCGCGATGCCCTGCTCGTCCGCGAGTTCGGCGAGGAGCGCATCCAGGCCCTCGTGCACCTTCGCGCGCCACCACTCCTGACCGTCTTCAGGCAGCGTGTAGATCGGATCGTAGTAGTGATAGCGCCGAGAGAGCGCGTCCGGGTCGTCGTACTCGATCCCGGTGCGGTAGTTCTTCGTCCAGGTCGAGACGCCGCGCACGCGGTCGTAGTCCTGGTTCATGTGGACCCACCTCTTGCCGACGAACGGCACGTCGCAGACCATCCGCGGGGTGGCGAACCCGGGCATGTAGCCGAGCAGGCCGTACTGCAAGGCTTGCGTCTCGGCCAGCGACGTCCGCCAGTGCTCGGCGTTGGGGATCATGTCGCACATGTAGAAGTAGTAGGGGACGATCTTGCCGTGATCCATGAGCGTGAAGCACAGGTCGAGGAGTTCGGTGACGGTCGTGTTCACGCCGCGGAGCAGGACACCTTGGTTGCGCACGTCACGGAATCCTGCGTCCAGCACCATCTCCGCAGCAGCTCGCACGAGCGGGGTGACCTGTTGCGCAGCGTTCACGTGCGTGTGAACGGCGATGTCGACACCTCGCTCGCGCGCCCGTGCGCCCATCCTGTCGAATGCCGCGCGGACGTCGTCTTGCAGGAAGTGCTGCGGGATACCCATGAGGCCCTTGGTCGCGATGCGGATGTCGCGCACGTTCTCGATGTCGAGCAGCGACATCACGAACTCCTCCAAGCGCTTGACCGGCACGTTGGCCATGTCTCCACCGGACACGACGACATCGCGAACCTGCGGCGTGCGGCGAAGGTAGTCGAGCATCGAGTCCCAGCGCTCGGCCTGCTTCGCCTCGAACTTGTACTTGAGGACCTGCAGGGTGTCGTTGCCGACGAGGTCCATCCGTGTGCAGTGTCCGCAGTACTGGGGGCACGTCGGGATCAGCTCAGCGAGGACCTTCGTGGGGTAGCGGTGCGTGAGTCCTTCGACCGCCCACATCTCGGCTTCATGCAGCGAGTCTCGGCTCGAAAGGGGATGTGAGGGCCACTCGGTCTCCCGCTCGGAGAAGGCCGGGGCCATGTAGCGACGAACCGGATCGGCGCGCAGATCGCCCTCCCGCATCGTGTTGATCATCTGCGGGGGCAGGAGCATGGACATCGTTGCGCGCTCCACCTGATCGCGCTCGATGTCGGCGAGGAGCTCGTCGTCCAGGTGCTCACCGAGCGCGGCCTTGAACTCCTTGAGGTTCTTCGCCGAATGGGCGCGTTGCCACTGTGCCGACTCCCACTGATCCCGGGTGACGTCGTGATAGCCGGGCAGTCGCGTCCAGTCGGGCTCGGCGAACTCCCGCTCAAGTGGATAGGCGAAAGGCTGCTCGGCGGCATGGGCGACGGCCTCGCGGTGCCCCGGGCGCTCGGACGTGGGATGCGGTGTGGTCTCGGCGGTCATGTCGGCGAACACCTCCTGGCCCGATCGGGAGCGGCGTCCGCTCCTGCGGATGCCGAGAGCGGATGTTCATCGGAGCACAGGGATGATAACCGGACAGATAGGGGATGGAAAGGGGATCTACCGAAGGATCTTCGGTCGCGCTAGCGTCGGCCGCGGTCACCGCCCGGACCCTGTCCGTCGCGTCGCCGGGGGCGCGTGTCACGGATCTCAGGAGCAGCCTTCGGCAGCCGCGCCTTCATCGGGGCGACCCCGGTTCGCTCGAAACGGACCTGCACGTAGTCGGGGGTGGCCGAGCGCTCCGTTTCGCGCCATCCGTTGGCCAGCAGGTGTTTCAAGCGGCTCGCGGCGGTCTTCCGCAGCGTGTCGGTGCCGGGCACCGTGACGTAGAGGCGCTCATGCAGGATCTGCTTGTAGTCGGGCATCGTCGCGAAAGGGTAGCAGGCAGCTGTGACCAGCTGTCATGGCCTATAGCCGCGGTGAGGATCTGCCGATGCCTACAACCTATGGTGGCGTCCCCGCACGATGAGGTGGCGACTTCGGCAGACGTTCGGCGGACCTTCGCTCACGTCGCGGGGTCTGGGCTGGCGGCTGCGGTGCCGGCGGCGCTCGCAGCCGCGGGCGAAGCCGCCGGGGCGGACCGGTGCTTCCTCTTCCAGAACGTGCGGGGAGCCGACGGCCGTCTGTGGATGCAGCGACGCCACGAGTGGGTCGCGCCGGACGCTCCGTCGATGCTCGCCTTCGGAGCGACCCAGACGCAGCCCTACTTCCCGTCGCTCGCCCGATGGATCGACGTCCTGGGTGAGGGCGGCGTCATCGCCGGACCTGTGGACGCGCTGCCACCGAGCGAGCGTGAGGAGCTGGCGGCCGAAGGCGTGACGTGGGCGCTCACCGTCCCGGTCCACGCGGGTGAGTGGTGGGGGTTCGTCCGCATCGACTTCTGCGGGCGGGCATCGGCGGACCCCGAGGGTGACGTCGCCCTGTTGTGCTCGCTCGCCCAAGCCGTCGGCGCAGGCGTCCTCGGCGATCGCGCTCGCGAGGACGAGGCGTTGCGCGCCGACCTGTATCGCGAGATCGTGGAACGAGGACCGGCGGTCATCTACGTCGATGCGACGGACGCCGCCGCCTCCACCATCTTCATCAGCGATCAGATCCAAGCGCTGCTGGGCTACTCGCCGCAGGAGTGGATGGACGACGAGGACCTGTGGGGCAAGGTCTTGCACCCCGATGACCGGATCCGTGCGATCGCCGAGAACATCCGGCACAACGAGACCGGAGAGCCGTTCGTGCTGGAGTATCGAGCCATCCGCAGGGACGGACGTGTCGTGTTGCTCCACGACGAGGCGGTCATGGTGCGCGACGAGCAGGGTGTGCCCCGCTACTCACACGGGGTCATGCTCGACGTGACCGAGCGCCGCAGCCGTGACGAGAACGTCGCCGCCCGGGAGTATCTGGACGAGCTCACCGGTCTTCCGTCGCGTGCGATGTTCGAGGAATCGTTGGAGCTGTCGATCGCCCGTGCACGACGTCACGATGGAGCGGTCGCGGTCCTGTTCGTGGACCTCGACGACTTCCGGCTGGTCAACGATTCGCTCGGCCACCCGGGTGGAGACGCACTCCTGCGACAGGTTGCCGATCGCTTGCGTGAGGCGACCCGCGAGACGGACCTCGTCGCCCGGCGAGGCGGCGACCAGTTCTGCTTGCTGCTCGCCGACCTCGACCGCGAGGAGGCGGCCGTCGACGCCGCGCTCGCCCGTGCCGAGGGCGTGGCGCGCCGGATCCACGAGTCGCTCCTCACGCCCTTCAGGGTCGAGGGGAGCGAGCTGTACGTCGCTGCGAGCATCGGGATCAGCCTCTTCCCGAGCGATGCGGAGGACGTCAACGGGCTGCAGCGCAACGCCGAGGCCGCGATGTGGGAGGCGAAGAAGGGCGGATCGACCGGTTTCGTCCTGGCCAGCGACACGATGGTGGATCCGCAGGTCCGGCTCCAGTTCGTCACACGGCTCCGCAAGGCCGTCGATGCACAGCGGTGGACGCTTCACTACCAGCCGGTCGTCGACCTCGCGACGGGACGGATGGTCGGTGTCGAGGCCTTGATCCGCTGGTTCGAGCCCGACGGCACGGTCGTGCCGCCCTTGGAGTTCATCCCGCTCGCGGAGGAGCTGGGTCTCATCGAGCGGATCGGCGACTGGGTCGTGCGCGAACTCGCCTATCAGATGACGGCCTGGAAGGAACTCGGCATCGATCTGGAGGTTGCGTTCAACCTGTCTCCCCGCCAGTTCTGGCAGCCCGACCTCGCCGAACGGATCGTGAGGGAGATCCGTTCGAGCGGCGTCGATGCCTCGAAGATCATCGTCGAGGTGACGGAGTCCTCGGCGATGTTGGATCCCGATCGCGCTCAGAAGATCCTGACCGAGTTGACCGACCAGGGGTTCGCGATCGCGATCGACGACTTCGGGACGGGGTACTCCTCGCTTTCACGGCTGCGCGACATGCCCGTCCGCATCCTGAAGATCGACCGGTCCTTCGTGAGCAACGTTCACGAGGATCCCCAGTCGGCCTCCATCGTGAGCGCGTTCCTGACGCTCGCGAAAGGACTGGGGATGGTGACCCTCGCCGAAGGGATCGAGACCGCCGAGGAACTGGCCTTCCTCCGCGAACGCGGATGCGAGCTCGGCCAGGGCTTCTACTTCTCCAAGGCCGTTCCGCCCGAAGAGATCATCGCGTACTCCTTCGGAGGCATCCCGGCCGCGGCGGCGCTTCAGGCCGGGTGAAGCTCAGGCACCCAGCGCGGCACGGACCGTCGACACGATCGCGTCGGCATCGATGCCCGCCCACGCGCGAAGTTGCTCGGGCGTCGCCGAACCCGGCAGATCGCGCACGGCGAGCTTGTAGACCCTCCCCGTGAGTGGTCCGGAGGCGGCGAGTGCATCGAGCACCGCATCCCCGAGACCGCCTTCCACCCGGTGGTCCTCCACCACGACGATGAGGCCCGTGTCCGCCGCAGCCGCCCGCACGGTGGCTCCGTCGATCGGCTTGACGCTGTAGGCATCGATGACCCGTGCGGTGACCCCTTCGGCGCTCAGGCGAGCCGCCGCCGCCAGGCACCCGTGCAAGGTGATCCCCGCACCGATCAGCGCCACGTCGTCATCGTCGCTGCGGGCCAGGGTCTTGGAGCCACCCACCGGGAACTCCTCATCGGGGCCGTACACGACCGCCGTGGCTTCGCGCGTGGTGCGAAGGTACGACACCCCCCGCAGGTCGCACATCGCCGTGACCAGCTTCACCGTCGCGGTGGCGTCGGCGGGATAGAGCACGGTCGAACCGTGGAGCGCTCGGAACGACGCGATGTCCTCCAGGGCCATCTGCGAGGGCCCGTCCTCACCGATCGAGACGCCGGCGTGCGATCCGCAGAGACGAAGATCGGCACCGCTGATCACGCCCATGCGCACCTGATCGTAGGCGCGGGTGAGGAACGCCCCGAACGACGCCGCCCACGCGGTCTTGCCGAGCGCCTGCAGGCCCGTTTGCACACCGACCATGCACTGCTCAGCGATGTACAGCTGCACGAACCGTTCGGGCGCCACGTGGTCGAAGTCCTCCGCATACGTCGAGTTGCCGACCTCGCCGTCCAGCACGACCAGTTCCGGCCTGTGTCCCGCGAGCCACGCGAGGGTCTCGCCGAACGCCTTGCGGGTGGCCGTCGGCGCCGTGTAGACGGGCGCCGGCGCCGCCCGCAACTCGCCGAGATGCGTGGGCTTCCAGTCGGGTGGCGCCGGTGCCTGCACGCGCAGGTCGCGGATCCCGCCGAGCTCGGCGATCGCCTCGCCCACCCGGTCGGGTGGGACCGGCTTCCCGTGCCAGCCGTCCTGGTCGGCCAGGAACGAGACCCCATGGCCCTTCTCCGTGCGGGCGGCGATGAGCGTGGGTCGATCGTCCGCAGCTGCGTCATGGAAGGCTCGGTCGATCGCGGCGACGTCGTGTCCATCTATCTGGATCGCCGACCAGCCGAACGCCTCGGCCCGGTCGCGGAAGACGTCGCCGTTCCAGCCGTGCATCGTCGCGCCACGCTGCCCGAGGCGGTTCATGTCAACGATCGCGGTGAGTGAGCCTACGCGGTGATACGCCCCCGCTTCCATGGCCTCCCACACGGAGCCCTCGGCCATCTCCGAGTCGCCCATCAGTACCCACACCCGGCCGGGGGCGCCGTCCATACGCATGGCGAGCGCCATCCCCAGGCCGGCCGCGAGCCCCTGCCCGAGGGAGCCGCTCGCGACATCGACCCACGGGAACCCTTGCTGGGGCGCGGGGTGACCCTGGATGGGCGAGCCCTCCCTGCGGAGCGAGAGGAGGTCCTCATCGGACAGGGCGCCGACGATCTTGAGCGCCGCGTACAGGCCGGGCGCGGCATGGCCCTTCGACATGATGAATCGGTCGTTCGCGGGGTTGGCGGGGTCGGCGACGTCGCTGCGCAGGTGCTCACCGAACAACACGGCGAGCAGGTGAGCGCACGACATGGCCGACGTGGGGTGCCCCGATCCTGCCGCCGACGTGGCGCGGATGCTGTCGACCGCGATCTGGGCGGCAAGTTCGTTCCAGAGCGACGTGCGATCGTCCACTTCCCCGGTCCCTTCCTCGTGACGGCGGGAAGCCTACCTGCGGCGTGTGCCCATCCACGGTTCCCACGGCGACGCGCCTCGCGGTACCCTCGCCCCGCCATGGAGCAGGCTTCGCCTTCGATCGCGCCTCGGGTGGCAGCGAGCGGCCATCGCCCGCTCTTGTTGGCGCTCGCCGGGGATAGCGCCTCGGGTAAGAGCACGCTCTCGCACGGCGTCGAGTTCATCCTGGGGGTCGAGCGCGTGGCCCGCGTGTGTACCGATGACTACCACCGGTTCGATCGCGCGGCGCGTGCAGAGATGGGCGTCACGCCGCTCGCCCCCGAAGCCAACGACATGGCTCGTATGGCGCGCGACCTGCGCTGCCTGGCGTCCGGCGAGCGTGTCACGAAGCCGACATATGACCACTACACGGGGACCTTCGGCGCGGACGAGACCGTCACGCCGGGCCAGATCGTGATCGTCGAGGGGCTCCTCCCGTTGGCCGACCGCGCGGTCCGCGACGAGATCGACGTGGCGGTGTTCCTCGAACCCGAGGAGGATCTTCGCCATCGCTGGAAGCTCGAGCGAGACGTCTTCGAGAGGGGATACTCGCCGAAGGACGTTGTCGCCGAACTCAGGAGGCGCGAACCCGACGCGGCCGCGTACATCCGGCCTCAGCGCCGCTACGCCGACGTGATCGTCCGGTTCCACAGGCGGGAGGGGGCCGCCGACGACGAGCACCTGTCTGCCCGCGTCGTCGTCCGGCCGACCCTGCCGTTCCCTGCGCTCCGTGAGCTGCTCGGGTCGTTCCGCTCCCGTGCCGTCGAGCCGGTTCGATGGTCGGCGCGCACCGACCGCCGCGGACCCATGAGCGTGCTCGACATCGATGGCAACTGCCCGCCTACGATCGGCGCCGAACTGGAGGAAGCCTTGTGGTCGTCGCTCCGGCCGGACGAACATGTCCAGTGGGACCGGATCGGCATGGTGCGCAAACCTGGGGAGGCGGATGAGCGCAGCGAATCCCTTGCGCTCGCGCAGTTGCTGATCGTGACCTACCTGGTGGGGGCCTTCGATCAGGCGTTCGAGCTGTAGGCGAACGCGGTAGCCTTGGTGCACGTGACCGATACGCTGCTGACCTTCCGCGACCTGGGGGTCTCCGAGCCGGTCGTCGAGGCGCTCGAGGCGCGCGGCATCATCGCTCCGTTCCCCATCCAGGCCATGGTGATGGAGGACGCGAAGGCGGGCCGCGACACCCTTGCGAAGTCGAAGACGGGCTCGGGGAAGACCCTGGGCTTCGCTATCCCGATCGTCGAGCAGTTGGAAGCATCCGACACCGCCAGACCCGGTGCTCTCGTCCTCGTTCCCACCCGAGAGCTCGCTCAGCAGGTGCACGAGGACATCAAGGACATCGCACGCGCACGCGGCCTGAAGACGAAGGTGGTCTACGGCGGCACCGGGGTGAAGGAGCAAGCGAAGGGGGTCGAGGAAGCCCATATCCTCATCGCCACGCCGGGGCGCCTGCAAGACCTGGCCGAGCGCCGATTGGTCTCGCTCGGGGGGGTACGGATCCTCGTGCTCGATGAAGCCGACCGGATGCTCGACATGGGTTTCCAGCCGCAGGTGGACCGCATCGTCCGTCAGATCCCCAAGGTCCGCCAGACGATGTTCTTCTCCGCCACGCTCGATGGCGCGGTGGGTCGGATCGCCGAGGTCTATACGAAGGACCCGGTCCGCCACGAGGTCGCCGGCGATGACGATGGTCTCGTCGATGATGCCGATCACCGGTTCGTCCCGGTCCCTGCCCACGGCAAGTTGACGCGGCTCATCGAGCTGGCCCGGGCCCAGGACGGGCTCACCCTCGTGTTCGTCAACACCAAGCGCATGGTGGACAACCTGGCCCGTCAGTTGAAGGGGCAGGACGTCCCCGCGCTCGCCCTGCACGGCGACATGCGGCAGGAGGCGCGCGACCGCTCGCTCAAGCGCTTCGCCGCCGGGCACGTCGGGATCTTGGTGGCGACAGACGTCGCGGCCCGCGGCCTCGATCTTGATGACATCACGCTCGTCGTGAACTACGACCCGCCCTTGGACGACAAGGGCTACGTGCACCGCGTCGGACGTACGGCCCGCGCCGGGCGCTTCGGCACCAGCGTCACGCTGGTGACACCCGATCAACAGGGCGATGTCTCTCGCATGGCTGCGCGCCTGGACCTGCACGAGGAATTCGAGCTGGAGGGGATGAAGGTGTCGCCGCCTCGCGTGGTGTTCAGCGGGAGCCCGGGGGGCCGGCGGAGCGGCCTCAAGCGGCCGACGCGCCGGCGTTAGGTCGTCCTAACTCGCGAGGCCGCCGTCGACCAGACGGATGCTGCTTCGCTGGTGCAGCGCGGTGATCTCCTCCGCCGGGACGGGCCGTGAAAAGTAGTAGCCCTGGCCGAAGGCGCACCCTCGGTCCGCCAGGAACTCCCACTCCTCGACCGTCTCGATACCCTCGGCGAGGGGCTGCATGCCCAGGTTGTTCGCGAGGGCGATGATCGCCGAGACCATGCTGGCGCTCTGCGCGTCGGCGTTCACCTCGCGGATGAAGGTGCGGTCGATCTTGAGCACGTCGACGGGCATGTAGCGCAGCCGCGAGAGCGATGAGTACCCCGTGCCGAAGTCGTCGATGGCCAGCTGCAGACCTCGATCCTTGAAGCCACGGAGCAGCTCGATGATCCGGTCGGGATCGTGCATCGCTGTCGACTCGGTGATCTCGACGGTGACGCGGGAGGGATCCATGCCCTCGGCCAGGATGAGGTCGGCGATCCGGTTCACGGGGTCTGCCTGCGACAGTTGGCGCGGCGAGAGATTGAAGCCGATCTCCAGCTCGATGCCCTGCGCCCGCCATTCCGCGTCCTGACGGCAGATCTCCTCGACGACCCACTCCCCGATCTCATCGATGAGACCCATCTCCTCTGCGAGCGGGATGAACTCCCCGGGCGGCGTGAGGCCGCCGTTGGGTCCGGGCCAGCGGATCAACGCCTCCACGCCGAACATCGAGCCGTCGTGCAGGTCGACGAGCGGCTGGTAGTGCAGGCGCCAGACCTTCTGCTCGACCGCCTTGCGCAGGCGGGTGGACATCGACAACTTCGACAAGGCGTTGGAGCCCTCACGCTCGTGGAACATGAAATGCCCGGGCCCCGTCGTCTTCGCTCGGAACATCGCTGCGTCGGCGTTGCGCAGGAGGTCCCCCGCGTCCTCACCGTCGCGCGGGTAGAGCGCGATCCCGATCGAAGCCGTGATGTACAGCTCGGTGCCGTCGACCGTGAATGGTTGGGAAAGTGCCTGCTGCACACGGTGGGCGACGGACTCGGCCGCGATGGTCACGCCGTCGGTATCTGCGAGGGGCGACGTGGGGTCGATGTCCCCCAGGAGCAGCAGGAACTCGTCGCCTCCCTGGCGGGCCATCAGGTCCATCTCGCGCGTGTCTTCGCGCAGCCGGTCCGCCACCATGCGGATCAGCCGGTCGCCCGCCTCGTGGCCGAGCGAGTCGTTCACGAGCTTGAAGTTGTCGACGTCGAGCGCCAGGACCGCGACCCCTCGGTCGTTGCGACGTGCCCGTGCGAGAGCCAGGTCCAAGAGCTCGTCGAACATCGCCTTGTTCGGCATGTCCGTGAGGTTGTCGTGGTAGGCCAGATACGCCAGGCGGTCCTCGGCAGCCTTGCGCTCGGTGATGTCCAGCATCACGCCCTGGATGAACGCCGGCGCGCCGGTGGGACCCGGCAGAACGAGTGCACTGTCCTGGAACCACACGATGCGACCGTCGGAGCCGATGAGCCGATACTCCATCGAGAAGGCCACACCGGAGTCGCGTCCTCGTTCGTACGCGTCGATGGCGCGTTCGCGATCCTCGGGATGCAGCATCCGCGCCCACAGGTCGGGGTTCGCGCGGTAGGTCTCGGGCGCGACTCCGAGGATCTCCTCGATCTGCGGGCTGACGTAGGTGGTCATCCATGACCCGTCCGCGACGTCGACGTAGACGATCGCGGGGATCTGCTCCACGAGAGCGCCGTACTGCTCCTGCGCAGCCCGCAGGCCGACCTGGGTGGAAACGAGCTCGCCCACGTCGAGCATGAGCCCCAGCCAGTACAGCGGCACCTCGGCGTCATCGCGCACCAGCACCGCCTCTTCGCGGATCCAGACGTCGTGGCCGTCCGCATGGATGGCCCGGTACTGGATGCGGAAATCCTCGCCGCTCGATACGGCCTCCGCTGAGGCCGCGAGGACACGGTCGCGGTCATCGGGGTGCACGATCTGCTCCCACGCCATGAACTCCGAGAGCCACATGTCGCGACCGATCCCCAGCAGCGCGCTGATCCCGGGGCTGATGTCGATCCTGTGGTCGCCGTCGCCGACACCGTCGATGTAGACGACCGCCGGGAGGTGGTCGATCAGACCTCGGTAGCGAGCCTCGAGCTCCGCGAGCGCCTCGTTCGCGCCTTCGGCCTCGGCGCGCGCGAAGAAGCCGGTCTCGATGGCGTGCGGATCTGCGGTCGGCTCAGCGTCTGGGCTGCGGTCCATCGGCGCTCCTGGAACGGGGGTGGGCTCTGCCCCATGTATCGGATGGTCGTCCGCGCCCCTTGAGCGGAGCGAAACCGTTTGGCTCCCTTGCGAGGTAGACCTAGGCGCCGACGTCGCAACCGTGCTCGTCGGGCAGGAGCGGCCGGAAGACGATCCGGTAGCGATCGCCCCTGCTCACCCACGGCGTGAGCTGGTTCGCCTCCACCGCGAGCGCATGCACCGCCGTCCAGTCATCGCCGGCAACCTCACCGCAGCGCCAGCCATCCCCGAGGAGATCCGTTGGCTCCCCGAACCGAGCCAGAGACCCGGCGAGCGGCCAGTCGGCGGGGTCCTGGCGCAGTTGATCGTCGGGTGCGTACGGACCCACGAGCAGACGGGCCGCGTTGGCGACGTAGGCACCCTCCTGTCCGACCGAGCCCGCCGGGAGCCAGTCGAGAACGACGAGCTGCTCCTGCAAGCGCTGCAGGGACTGGCGCATCTCCCACATGTCATCGGGCTGTCCGGTCTGCTGCGTGCCTTCCATACCGAGGGCGTACGCCGTGACCACGTGGGTTCGTCCGTCGACGGTGAGCTCGAAGCGCGCGGTCCCCGCGTCGGCGATCCCCATCTGCCCCAGGTCGGAGTAGTCGCCGTCTCGGTCCGATCCGGCGTCGAGTGCTGCACGGAGGATCGCCTGGATCCCGTCTTCGGTGATCGTCCGGGCGATCATGGGGGGGAGTGCCGGGCCCGGGTAGATCTCGATCTGAGCGCCCTGGACGACGAGCGTTCCGTCACCGTAGAGCGCGAAGACCGGCACGCTCGTGTACAGGTACTCCGTCGGGACGAATCCGCCTTCGTAGCTGAACACGAGGATGGGTTCGTCCGAACCGGTCGGATGGTCGATCCCAGCGCCTGGCTGGGCGGGGGTGGCATCGGCGCATGCGCTCAACGTGAGCATCAGCACCGCGATCGGGGCCCAGATCCGCTTCGACATGGCGTTCTCCTTCGCTCCGTGGTGCCGGCCGCCGGACCGGGGCCGTCGTGCCCTGGACGGGGGCGTCACCCGGCGGGGTTCCCGGCGCCCACGGTAGCCTCCGGTCATGACGCCTTCGACCATGGCGGCGCTCCGCAAGACGGCGCGGGCTCCCGGAGCCGAACTCGTGCAGGTACCGGTCCCGGTCCCCGCCGAGGGCGAGGTTCTCGTGCGGGTGCACGGCGCGTCCATCTGCGGCACGGATCTGCACATCTACGACTGGAACGAGTGGGCTGATCGAAGGATCGGCCGGGTCCCCATGACGTTCGGCCACGAGATGGCTGGCACGGTCGAAGCCGTCGGGTCCGAGGTCCACCATGTGGCCCCCGGGGCGTTCGTGGCCGCCGAGACCCACATCGCGTGCCGGACCTGCTCGCCATGCCGAACGGGCCGGGAGCACATCTGCGAGAACCTACGGATCCTCGGGGTCGACACCGACGGCGCGTTCGCCGAGTTCGTCGTGGTGCCGGCTCACAACGCCTGGGTCGTGGGTCCGGGCATCGACCCGGACGTGGCATCGATCATGGAGCCGTTCGGCAACGCCGTGCACGCGGCGTTCGGTTCGGGGGGCGGGGAGGACATCGCCACGAACCCGGTCGTCGTGATCGGGTGCGGGCCGATCGGGTTGTTCGCCATCGGGGTCACGCGGTCGCTCGGGGCGTGGAAAGTGATCGCGATCGAACCCAACCCTTACCGTCGCGCGAAGGCCACCGAGATGGGAGCAGACCTCGTCGTCGATCCTTCCGTGACCGACCCCGTCGCCGCCGTGATGGAGGCGACCGGGGGGCAGGGAGCCGAGGTCGTGCTGGAGATGAGCGGCAACGCCGAGGCGATCGGCCAAGGCACGAGGATGCTTGCACGCGGGGGCCGCATCTCGCTGCTCGGTCTCGCCGACGGGCCGGTCTCGCTCGACCTCAACGACCAGGTGATCTTCAAAGAAGCGAGGGTGCAGGGGATCACCGGCCGCGAGATGTTCCGGACGTGGCAGCAGACCACGACACTGCTGTCCACGGGCCGCGTGGATGTGACCCCCGTGATCACCGACCGCTTCGCTCTGGATCGGTTCGCGGAGGCGTTCGCGAGGACCGCCTCCGGCACGTCCGGCAAGGTGATCCTGCAGCCTTAGAGGTACACGCCGGTACGGACTTCCGAGGCGGGCGGCTCTGGTTTGGTCTGGACCCGGAACGGCAGACGGGCGACCTCGCGGTCATCGACCCCCAGCACGAGCGTGTACAGGCCCTCGGTCTCGAAGACGACCCCGTCGAGGTTGAGCGCGAGGGTGGCGGTTCCTTCGCCCGCCGGAGCCTGGAACTGCGCGTCGAGTGCGTTGCGGCCCGGTCCGAAGGGGTGCGAGTCGCCTCCCGGGTTGAGCAGGGACAGTAGGAGCCGGTGCGCGCCCGCTTCGGCCGGCGCGGTGCGGATCAGGACGCCGATCCCGATCCGGTCGTGGCGGGCGGGGAGTCCTTGGACCACGATCGCTCGCCATCCAACGCCGAGCGCATGCAACTTGCCGCCGGAGGCCTGGACCGAATCTGCGAGGAACGCGTCGACCTCCACGTGCCGCATCCTACGGGGTAGGGTTCCCGGCCGAGGAGGAGCGATGTCTGACCCCCTGGCATACCTGCGCACGGAACTCGACGAACTGCGCGCGCAGGACCTGCTGCTGCACCCGCGGACCCTCGAGGGTCCGACCGGGGCGCGGGCCCGATTCGACGGCCGCGACGTGATCAACCTCGCGTCGAACAACTACCTCGGACTCGCGAACCATCCACGCCTCGCCGAAGCTGCAGCGGAAGCCGCGCGGACGCTGGGGGCCGGCTCAGGTGCGGTGCGCACGATCGCGGGCCAGATGACCCTGCATCGCACGCTCGAGGAGCGGTTCTCGGCGTTCAAGCACGCCGCGGCCGCGGTGATGTTCCAGTCGGGTTTCGCCGCCAACGCGGGGACGGTGGCCGCCATCCTCACGAAGGACGATGTGATCGTGAGCGACAGACTCAACCACGCCTCGATCATCGACGGTGCGCGGCTGTCCCGTGCGCGGATCGCCGTGTTCGAGCACAAGGATGCCGACCATGCCGACAGGTTGTTGCGCGAGCACGAAGGCGCCGCGCGACGCTTGTTGATCACCGACGGCGTGTTCTCGATGGATGGGGATATCGCGCCCTTACCCGCCCTGGTGGAGGTCGCCGAACGTCACGGCGCGATCATGATGGTCGACGACGCGCATGCGAGCGGCGTGCTCGGTGCGGGCGGTGCCGGGACCGTGGATCACTTCGGCGTGCACGGGCGCGTGCACATCCAGGTCGGGACGCTGTCGAAGGCGATCGGTGTGCTCGGCGGGTTCATCGCCGGCCCTGCCCACCTGATCGAGTGGCTCCAGAACCGCGGGCGTCCGTACCTCTTCTCCACGAGCGCGCCGCCCGCCGTGGTGGCGGCCTGCATCGAGGCGCTGGATGTGCTCCGCGAGGAACCCGAACGACTCGCGCGGCTGTGGTCGAACACATCGGTGTTCAAGGAGGGACTCCATGCCGCGGGGTTCGACACGGGCGCGTCCGAGACGCCGATCACCCCGGTGATCACGGGAGACGAGGAAGCGACGCAGACGTTCGCACGTCGTCTCTTCGAGGAAGGGGTGTTCGCTCCCGCCATCGTCTTCCCGACGGTCGGCAAGGGGTCGGCCCGCATCCGCACCATCGTCACGGCCGATCACACCGACGAGGACCTCCGAGAGGCGCTCGAGGTCTTCGGCCGGGTCGGCGCGGAGCTAGGCCTGGTCTGAACCGAAACGCGTGACCAACCCGGCCAGCAGGAGCTCAAGCCCGAAGTCGAACTGCGCGTCGGGATCGCACTCGGCCATGTGCGGGAGCGCCGCGATGATGGAAGGCACGCGGTCGGCCGGCAATGCTTGCGCGACGGCGGCGGGGTCGGGGTACGCGGTATCCAAGCTGCCGGCGCCGAACATCTGCCCGACCTCCATCATCACGAACCCCATGATGTAGCCGCCCATCACGTTGAAGGCGTAAACGGCGTCGCGGCCCTCGATCCCGGCACGACCGATCGTCTCGAGCGCGAACTCCATCGGTCCGAGCGCGTCGACGTCCGTCATCGGCTTGCGTCGACCCGCGAAGACCGAGATGACGTTCGGGTGAGCCTTGAGGACGCGCCTCCATTCGTTGGCTGCGAAGCGCGCGGTGGCCGTCCAGTCGCTGCGATCCTCGGGGTAGCGGAAATCGCGCATGACGGCCGAACAGAGTCCGTCGAGCAGGTCGCCTTTGTCCTCGATGTGGTGATACAGGGACATGGCCTCCACACCCAACTCGCGCGCGACGCGCCGCATCGAAACGGCCTCCAGCCCCTCGGCATCCATCACGCGGAGCGCGGCTTCGACCACCCGATCTCGCGAGAGGGGAAGGCGGGTTTTCTCGGTGATGGTCATATGTTGCTCCCAGGGGTTGACAGGCTTACGGCGTACACCTAAGCTCCACGTCTACAGTGTAAGCGTACACCGTACGTCAAGGTGCGGCCGATGGCCGCGCCGCCGCGAAGGGGGACCGGAGTGAAGCTCAATCCAGAAACGCTCGCCCGTGCCAGCAGCCGCCACCCGTGGCGTACCGTGGTCGTATGGATCGTGGTCCTTGCCGGGGCCATCGCCTCGGCCGCGACGCTCCTCGGGCCCGCGCTCACGACCGACTTCGATTTCACGAACAACCCCGAGGCCAAGGCCGCCGAGGCCATCTTGGAGGAGCAGGCCCTCAGCGCGGACCTCATCACTGAGACATTCGTGATCGCGGGGTCGGGCCCGGGTTCGATCGAGGCCCCGGCGTTCCTCGAGCGCGTGAACGAGGTCCTGGGCGAACTCGGCGCCCTCGGACCCGACGTCGTCGATTTCGTTCCCGCAGCCTTCCCGCTGCCGGACGATGTCGCGTCGAACCCTCAGATCGCTGCGTTCGGGCCGATCCGATCGGAGGATGGGGCGGCGGTGTTGTTCACGGTGGCGTTGCACGGAGATGTCGATGAGACCGCCGACAACGTCGAGTTGCTCACCGAGATCCGCGACGCGAACTCCGATGACGGCGCCACCGTGTTCATGCTAGGGCAGTCGTCGTCCACCGAGGACTTCAAGCGGATCTCCGAGGAGGACCTCCGCTTCGGTGAATCCATCGGCGTCGGGGCCGCCATCGTGGTGCTGCTCATCGTCTTCGGATCGGTGGTCGCCGGGTACGTACCCATCGTCATGGGCGGCGTGGCGATCGCCGTCAGCCTCGGGATCATGGGACTGCTCGGGCAGGTCTGGCGATTCTCGTTCTTCGCCCCCAACCTCGTCTCGATGATGGGTCTGGCGGTCGGCATCGACTACGCCTTGTTCATCGTTTCCCGCAACCGTGAGGAACGGCACGCGGGCAAGGACAAGTTGGAGTCGATCGGACGCTCGGGTGCGACGGCGAACCGCGCCGTGTTCTTCAGTGGTATGACGGTGGTGCTGGCGCTCGCCGGGATGCTCCTGGTCCCGACCACCATCTTCAGGAGCCTCGCAGGCGGGGCCATCATCGTGGTGCTCGTCTCGGTGGTCGGTTCGATGACGCTGCTCCCCGCCGCGTTGGCGCTCCTCGGCGACTGGGTCAACTGGCCGTGGACCCGAACCGGTGCGACCCTGCTGGCTTGGCTGGTGCTCGCGGTGTCCGTCGGCGGAGCCGTCTTCATCGGCTCCATCGCCGGTCTCCCGGACGGCGTGGTCGGGCCCCTCGCGCTCGCCGCTCTCGCGGGTGCGGGCGTCGCCATCACGAAGTGGGTTCGGCGTGGAAAGGGAGGGTTGGTCCGGTGGGCCCGGCAGAAGAACCCCGACGGGTCGCTCGACACGATGGGGTCCACGCTCAGCACCGACGGTGGGTTCTGGGATCGCGCGACCCGCGTCGTGATGGGCCGCCCCGTCATGAGCCTCGTCCTGGCGGCGATCTTCCTGCTCGCCCTTTCGCTGCCGTTCTGGTTCCAGGCGCACCCGCAGGACGAAGGCCGCGGTTTCAAGGAGGGTTTCTCGGGCATCACGACGCTCCCCGCCGACATCCCCACGAGGCAGGCGTTCGATGCGCTGGTCCAGTACTTCCCCAGGTCCGGTCTGGAATCGCCGGCCCGGGTGGTGTTGGTTGATGACGGCGGCGTCGGCACGGCGGGCGCGCAGCCCGGTGCGCCGGGCCAACTCTCGGCCGTCTACCAGGATGGGCTCGATACGCTGACGCAGGCGACCGTCAACGATCCGGCGCTCGGAGATGTGTCACCGCCGCTCGTGAGCCCCGATGGGACCGTCGCGGTCATCGACATCGCGCTCGCCGGCGCAGCCGCGGACTTCCAGGGCGAGGCAGCGATCGACGTGATCAGCCAGCTCCGTGAGGAGTACCTCCCGGCCGCGTTCGGGATGCCGACGAACGTTGAGACCGGCGGCGCCATGGTGCTGGTTGGCGGCGAGACCGCGTTCGTGAAGGATTTCTTCGACATCTCAGATCAGTACACGCCGTGGATCATCGCGTTGGTGCTGATGTTGTCATTCGTCCTTTTGACCATCGTCTTCCGTTCTCTGGTCGTGCCGGCCAAGGCGATCGTGATGAACCTTCTCTCGGTGGGTGCCGCCTACGGCGCGATCGTGCTCGTGTTCCAGAAGGGCGACCCGAACGGGAACGTCTTCGACCGGGTCACGAACTGGATCGGTGAGAGCGTCGCCAACATCAGCGGGTTCACGCGGGTGGACGCGATCGAGGCATGGCTGCCCCTGTTCCTGTTCTCGATCCTGTTCGGGTTATCGATGGACTACCACGTGTTCTTGCTGACCCGGATCCGTGAGGAGTACGACAAGACAGCCAACAACGCCGAGGCCGTCGCTTACGGCCTGCGGACGACCGGCGGGATCATTACCGGGGCCGCGATCATCATGGTCGCCGTGTTCAGCGGGTTCGCCGCCGGACGTCTGACCTCGCTGGAACAGATGGGGTTCGGGCTGGCCATCGCGGTGTTCATGGACGCGACGATCGTGCGGTCCATCCTCGTGCCGTCCACGATGCGGCTGCTGGGTGACCGCAACTGGTACCTGCCGGGCTGGCTCCAGTGGCTCCCGAAGATCGATGTCGAGGGTCACGCTGCTCCGGAGGTCTCGGTCGTGGAGGAGGAAGTCTCGGTCTGATCCTCGGGCGGGAGGGAGCCACGCGGCTCCCTCCC
>JBBDHX010000010.1:82490-92542 GCA_040880745.1 Actinomycetota bacterium | reverse complement strand
CCCCCCCCCCCCCCCCCCCCCCCCCCCCCCCCGGCGCTGGATAGGCTGTCGCGTACATGGCACGCGCGCATGATGAGATCCGCGGCCGCCTGGGGCGGGTGGGCGTGTGGACGTTCGCCTTCGATGCCCTCCGGCCGCGCGCGATCGCCGAGGATGTGCGCTCCGTCGAGGCCCTCGGGTTCCCCTCGCTCTGGATCCCCGAAGGCGGCGGTTCCTCCGATGTCCTCACGAGCCTTTCCTGGCTCCTGGGCGCTACCGAGCGCCTCACCATCGCGAGCGGCATCGCGAACATCACCGCGCGAGCGCCTGAGGTGCTCGCGCGGGGAGCCGCGTTCCTGACGGAGGCCTACGACGCCCGGCTCGTGCTCGGTGTCGGGGTCGGGCATGAGTACACGACGGAGCGGCGTGGCCGGGAGTGGGCCGATCCACTCGAGCGGATGCGGGGCTACCTGGACGCGATGGACGAGGCCGCGGGGGACCGGCCGCCCTCACCCCGAGTCTTGGCCGCGCTGGGGGACGGGATGCTGCGGCTCTCCGCAGGCCGGGCGCTGGGGGCCCACACCTACTTCGTGCCGCCCGAGCACACGGCGCACGCGCGGAGCGTGCTGGGGCCCGAGGCCGTTCTCGCGGTGGAACAGGGAGTGATGCTCACGCCGGATGCCGACGGGGCACGACGTTCCGGCCGCGCCTGGACCACGCATTACCTCGATCTGCCGAACTACGCGCGGAACTGGGCCCGCCTCGGCTTCGAGGATGAGCTCAGTGGGGGCGGCAGCGATCGGCTCGTCGATGCGGCCCTGGCGTGGGGCAACGTGGATCAGGCCGTTGCGCGGGTGAAGGCTCACCTGGACGCCGGCGCCGACCACGTCTGTGTCCAGCTGATCCTGGATGATGAGTCTGACTTCGGCCTCGCGTGGTTCCAGGAGTTGACGCCGGCGTTGCTCGCCCTCTAACCGGGAGCCGCGCATCGCTCGGCGCCGAGCCATCGCCCGAACGTCACCCGTCGCCGGGCGATGGCCCGGTATGCGCCACGGACCAGCCGCAGGAGCCGCGGTCGGCGTCGGACAGCACCCGGAGCCGAACGCTCATGTGGCCAGCCTGCGAGCCCCTGGGAAGATGCTCGGATGCGGCTCACCGACGGCACGAGGTTCGCGAAGGCGGCTCTGGTGTGCGACCTGGTGGCGCTGCCGCTCTTCGTCGGTGTTGGGTTGGTGTCACACCGCTCCGGTTCGCTCGCAGTCATCTTCTTGCGGAACGCCGTGCCGGTGATGCTCGCGTGGATGATCGCAGCGCGCGTCCTGGGCACGTACCGTCCGCCCGAGTTCTCGTCCCTGTTCGCGACGTGGGTCGTCGCGATCCCCGCGGGCATCGTCGTGCGCTCGTGGATCGTCGGTTCCCTCGGCGACGAAGGCTTCTGGGTCTTCCTCGGGGTCGCGATGGCCTTCACGCTGCTCTTCCTCGGGGTAGGCCGTGCCATCGCGATGACGATCGCTCGGCCGTGGCACTCCGCGTGAGACGCCGGCAGGTCGACGTTCCGGCTCCGGGTGATGCTCGGTCGTTCTGGCTGCAGGAGGCGCTCGCGGCCGATCCCGCAGCAGCGTGCCCGGCCTTGGAAGGGCACGTGAGGGCCGACGCGGTCATCGTTGGCGGCGGGTTCGCGGGGCTCTGGACGGCGGTCCGCCTGCTGGTGCGCACGCACGGGCGCCGCACGCCGGATCAGTAGCGGTCGTCGCGAGCCGGTGGGTCCTCGGCAGACGCGCGGCGGGCTCGTCCGATGGTGATGGTCGTCGTGCCCCCGAGCGGCGCGCTCGCGCCGGCGCGCTCGAGCGAGCGGCGGACGGAACGCCACGCGAGCCACCCCATGAGGACGAGTCCGGCGATGACCGAAAGGACGATCACCGCGACAACCTTCAGCACGGCGCCGAGAACCCCGGCGATCGCGGCGAGCAAGAGCAGGAATAGGAATGCGGTCATCGCGACCTATCGTACGGCGGTTCGCGCGAAACGCTCCAGCCGTCCCGCGACCCCATCGGGTTGCTGCAGCGGCAGGTCGTGGATGCCCTGGAGCCACGTGATCTTCGTAGGTGCACCCGATGCACGGATCGCGGCGGCACTCGCGCGCTTGCGGTCTTCCCAGGCGGCTGCATCCGGGTCTCCGCCCTGGTAGGCCAGGAGCGCGCTCGCCGGCACCGTGAGGCGGGCGTGGAGTGCGAGCGGATCCTGCTCCCAGATGGCGCGGAGGATCTTGAAGTGGTTCGCGCGACGCAGGTGCGGACGGATCGTGCCATCGGGTGCCACCCTCATCAGCGAAAGCACGATCCGTTCGACGTCGGGGGTCACCTGGAGCGCGCTCGCCCAGAACGTGCGGATCATCCCGCGGAACTCCTCGACCTGCATCCCGGCCAGGTGGGGCGGTGCGAGACGCTCCTTCACCTGTTGCCACGTCATCTCCCCCCCGAGCGCACCGACGCCGCCGTCGATCAGGTAGGCGCCCGAGACGCTCCGCGGGTAGGTCGCCGCCAACTCCAGCGCGACCATGGCCCCCCAGGAATGCCCCGCGACCACGGGGCGGCGCAGCCCTGCGGCGCGCATCACCGCGAGCGCGTCGGAGACGGTTCGGTCGAAGCCGTACCCGGAGGAGGGCTTCGACGACAGGCCGTGCCCACGCGCGTCGTAGGTCACCACGCGGAACCGGCGAGCGAGCCGCGGCAGCATCAGGTCCCAGACGCGCTGCGATGAGGCGAGGCCGTGATGCAGCAGCAGGCCCGGAGCCCCGGGACCGGCGCTGAGCATCGTTCGTGCCCGCAGCCGCACGCCGTCAGCGGTTCGCACGTCGATCCACCGCTCGTCCATACTCGCGACATGGTAGAGGCGTCCCGCTCGCCGCTCGCGACCGATGCCCATGCGGGATCGGTGGTGATCGTGACCGGAGGAGGCACGGGGATCGGGCGCGCGACAGCGCGCGAGTTCGTGCGCACCGGCGCCCAGGTCGCGATCTGCGGCCGGCGCGCCGAGCCCTTGGACGCCACCGCCATGGAACTCGGCGAGGCATGTCTGGCGATGCCGTGCGACGTCCGTGAGCCCGATCAGGTCGGCGTGTTCCTGGACGCGGTCGGGGAGCGCTTCGATCGAGTCGACGCCTTGGTGCACAGCGCGGGCGGTCAGTTCCCGGCGCCACTCGAGGAGACCTCGCTCAAGGGGTTGCGCGCCGTCCACCGGTTGAACGTCGACGCCGTCTGGGACCTGACGAGACGGGTCGCGGATCGGTGGATGATCCCGCAACGCGCGGGGTTCGTGGCATTCGTCGGCTTCAGCCCCCGTCGGGGCATCCCCCTCATGATCCATTCGTCGATGGCGAGGTCGGCGCTCGAGACCTTCGCCGGGGGGATCGCGTTGGAGTGGTCGAGGTTCGGGATCCGCGCCGTCTGCGTGGCCGCGGGTCTCATCCAGACCGAAGGGCTGCTCGGCTACGGGGGCCAGGACCTCGTTGACCGCTATGCGACCCAGGTGCCCCTCAAGCGGGCGGGGAGCGCGGAGGAGGTCGCCCAGACCATCGCGTTCCTCGCATCGTCGGGCGGCGCCTACATCACCGGAACCACCGTCGTGATCGACGGCGGGTCCGACGCGTGGGGGCTCGCCGATGTGCCACCGCCGCTCGAGCCCTGAGTCAAGCGCCGCCGCCGGGCGTAGTCTCGGCGCAACCCGACGAAGGGAGGACCGATGTACGGAACCGTGGCACGGACGAGGGTCAAGCCGGAGAACCGTCAGGCGCTCCGCGATGTTTTCCAGGCCCAGAGGGATGCCCTGATGGAGGGATTCGTCTCTTCGCAGGTCCTGTTCGAGGACGACAGCGACGTGATGTGGTTGTTCGCCACGTTCCTGGACCGCGAGGCCTACGAACGCAACGCCGATGCTCCCGCGCAGCACGAGCGCTATGTCCAGTACCGGGCTCTGATGGAAGAAGAGCCTGAGTGGCACGACGGGGTCATCGAGACGGCGTGACGACGGGTGGCTCGCGGACGAACCATCCGGCCGCGAGCACGCCGGCGGTGCACGAGAAGATCAACGCCATCGCGCTGCGCAGACCGAACTCTTGCGCGATGAGCCCGACGAGCGGTGGGCTGAACACGAACCCGGCGTAGCCGAGCGTGGTGACGGCGGCGATCGCGTTGGCCTGGTCGCCCGCTGCCCGGCGCTCCACGAGGCCGAAGCCGGCGGGCGCCACCACCGACAGAGCGAAACCCATCACCAGGTAGGCCGCCCCCACCACGGCCAGGTCCTCCGTGGCCACGATGGTCGCTCCCGCCACCGCGGCCACCGCGCCCCCGGAGATGATCGTGGCCCGCCGTCCCATGCCGAACAGCACCTTGCTCGCGAACATGCGGCCGAGGAACAACGAGGCCGAGAACGCGATGAAGACGGCGGCGGCCATCGCGGCGCTCACGCCGAGCGTTTCTTGCACGTAACGCCCGGCCCAGGTATCCATCGCCCCCTCCACGAGGAATGCGAACAGAACCACCAGGCCTGCAGGCAGCAGTCCTGGATGCCTGCGGAACGCGCTGAGCGAGAGCCCGGTGCCCGCGACGGTGTCCCCCGCGCTCGGGTCTCCTCGCCGGGCGTTCCACACCGCGGCGCCCACGAGCATCGCACCGCCCGCCACGATGGCCAGGCGATGATCGACGCCGATGGCGGCGAAAACTCCTGCGATCGTGGCGCCGGTGATCCCGCCGAGGGCATAGCTCGCGTGGAGCCACTGCAGCGCCGGGCGGCGCGTGACCGCCTCGACGCGCTGCGTCGCGACGTTGGCGAACACGTCGATGAGCCCGTTCCCGAGGCCGATCACGATCATCGCGACCGGTAACCACGCGGTCGGAAGTGTTGCCATCAGGAACGAGCCGGCGGCCAACGTCGTGATCCCGGCCGGCACCGTCGTGCGCAGGGGGAGGCGTGAGAGGCGGGGCGCCCCGATCGCCATGACGATCACCGCGGCGACCGACAGGAGCGTCAGGTAGAGGCCGTACCCTGCATCGTCGATGCCGTGGCGTCGGTTGAAGGTGGTGATGGTGATCACCCAGATGCCCCAGAACTGCCCGAAAGCCCAGTAGCCCGCGAGCAGTGGGGGGATCCGCCGCCGAGCTTCGTCAGCGGCCGGGGGACCGGCGTCCGGGCGAGCGCGGCCGGGGTCCATGTCGCCGCATCATGGCAGGACTGAATCGCGAATCAAACTTGACCGCTGCATCCGTGCCCGGAGTAGACTCCCGCCACGATGGCAGGCGGCGAAGTCACGCTCGTGGACCTCGTGAAGCGCTTCGGTGACTTCACCGCGGTCGACGGTCTCAACCTCAGGATGCCTCCGGGTGAGTTCTTCTCGATGCTCGGGCCGTCGGGGTGCGGCAAGACCACCACGCTCAGGATGATCGCCGGATTCGAGCGGCCGACCGAGGGGCAGATCTTGCTGGACGGTGCCGACATGGCCTCGACCCCGCCGCACAAGCGCAGCGTGAACACGGTGTTCCAGAACTACGCGCTCTTCCCCCACCTCACCGTAGAGAAGAACGTCGCGTTCGGTCTCAAATACCAAGACGCGTCGAAGACCGAACAGAAGGACCGGGTTGGAAAGATCCTGGAACTCGTGCGTCTGAACGGTTTCGAGCACCGGCGGCCGAACCAGCTCTCCGGCGGGCAGCAACAGCGCGTAGCCCTGGCCAGGGCCCTCATCCTCAATCCGGAGGTCCTGCTGCTGGACGAACCGCTCGGAGCGTTGGACGCGAAGCTCCGCAAGGCGCTGCAGATAGAGTTGAAGGCGATCCAGGAAGAGGTCGGCATCACGTTCATCTATGTGACGCATGACCAGGAGGAAGCGCTCACGATGTCTGACCGGATCGCCGTGATGTCTGCGGGCCGGGTCGAACAGGTGGGCCCGCCCAAGGAGGTCTACGAGGAACCATCGACCGCCTACGTCGCGGACTTCCTCGGGGTCTCGAACCTGATGGACGCGCAAGCGGCCGGTGCCACGGACGGTGGATGCCGTGTGAACCTGGGTGAGTTCGAGTTGATCGCGGGGCAAGGCGAGGGGTCGACGGTCGGGGACTGCAGGATCACCATCCGGCCCGAGCGCGTGAGCATCGACGCTGCCGGCACGAGCGGCGAGAATCGCGTCCCGGCCATGGTCGAGCGGATGGTCTACGTCGGTTCCACCCTGCAGATCATCGTGCACCTCGCGAGCGGTCAGACGATCCAGGCCTGGACGCCGAACGACGGTGACGCCGATCCGCACCGATCGGGCGACGCTGTCACGGCCCACTTCCCCCGCGAGGCACTCCGCGTCCTGCCCCTCGGGGAGGTCTCCGAAGAGGGTTTCGTCGCGGCCAGCGCGAAGCTCTAACGACCCCGGAGGTGCACGTGGGTGCCGTGCCGTGGTCCCGACGACGTTTCCTGCGTTCGGCGGCTCTGGCCGTGGGGGCCTCGTCGCTGGGCGCGGCGATCGCGGCGTGTTCCCCGCGAGCTGAGGGACCAGCCGGTGCGCTACCCCTGCACGACGATCTGCTGATCGACCCTGAGGCGCCGATCGAGCGAGGCGGCGTGCTGCGGATCTACGAGTGGCGTGACTACCTCGACTACGGCGTGGTGCGGGGCTTCGTTCGGCGCCACGTCGGCGACGACATCGACGTGCGCATCGACAGCTTCACGAGCATGCCAGAGGCGGTCGAGACGCTCCAGAGCGGCGCTCCTTATGACGTCGTCTTCCCGACGATCGCGGCGCTCCCGGGGCTGGTCTCTGAGCGCCTGCTTCGCCCCCTCGTCCACGATGCGCTCCCGCATCTCGACACGCTGTGGCCGTTCTTCCTCCACCAGGAGGGCCCGTTCTACGACGTGGGGCAGCGGTACACCGTGCCCTACACGGTCTATTCGACCGGGATCGGTTGGCGTACCGACCTGGTCGACCGGGCGCGGGCGCCCGACCGGCTGGAGACGCCCTACGACACCTTCTGGGATCCTCAGCACGAGGCTGAGGTGGGCGTGATCGACGACGTGCAGGAGGCGATCGCTATGGCGTTGCTGCGCCGAGGGGTTGACCCGAACGCGGCCGAGGCTGCGGACGTGGAAGCCGCGGTGGACGACCTCGTGGCGATGACGAGTCTCGTCGACGTGGAGATCTCCGGGGACGGCGCCTACGCCGAGCTGCAGACGGGTGAGTACGCGATCCAGCAGTCGTGGTCGGGCGACGTGATGGCCGCGAAGCGCTTCGGACCAGGGACCGCGGACACGCTCGCGCATACGGGCTACGTCTGGCCCCGGGGGGGTGTGGTGGGGTGCGACCTCACCGCGGTCTGCGCCAACGGGCGGAACCCGGTCCTGGCGCACCGGTTCATCGATCACCTGCTGGAGGAGGAGGTGGCCCTGGAGAACTTCGCGTGGAACGGGTATCAGCCACCCGTCGGCATGGCCGTCCCGTCGATGTTCGCCGACCCGGGGTTCCCGTGGCGCTCCCTCGTGCCGGAGCATCTGCGTGGTGCCCTCCTGGAACCCGACGACCTGGATGCCGGGGTGTTCCTGCAGCCTCTCGCTCTCGACGAGGAGGCGGTCTGGCGAGCCGGGTGGGAGCGGTTCCGCGACGCCGTGCGGTGAGGCGCTCAGAGCAGCCGCGTCGTGCCGCGTTCCGTGGTGACCTGGAGCGGCGTCGGCGTGCCCGCGCGGGCAGGCGTCCATCCGCCGGCCGGCTCGAACGCCTGGAAGCCGCCCAGCGTCTCGCCCGTCGTCGCGTCGACGCCCTGCACGTAGAGGTTCTCGTCCACGCACCCGTCGCCCGACCGCCCCGGCGAGACGAGATCGCCCTTCGCCGTCGCGAAGCACATGTGTGGCGTCACGAAGATCCATGCCGGCGGACCTATCGCGCCGTTGTACGTGTTCCGCACGCGTCCCAGGATCGTGAGCGCGCTCGTCCTGCCGCCCGCCTCGAAGACCGCTGCGAACGCCGTGTCCGGACCGATCGCCGCTCGGAACCCCTCGTCGACAGGCTCGAGCGCCCAGTCGAAGGAGCCGGGGATCTCCTCGGCAGCAGTCTGCCGGTACGCGGCGAAGGGATCGGGCTCCTCGGCACATGCCGCGAGGGTCGTGAGCGCGACGATGATCGTGGTCGCACGGCGCATCATCCTCGCGATCGTACATCCGCGCCCGCCGGTGCTCACTCCTCGATCCCGAGCGCGTCAGATCTGCATGAAGTCGGAGGCGCCGCCCATGTCTTGTCCTCGGGTCGCCCGCTTGTAGATCGCGTACCCCACCGTGATCATCAGCAGCGTGCTCACCAACATCACGGTCGCGGCGGCGTTCACCTCAGGCGTAGGCGAGGATCGTGCGGCTGAGTAGATCGCCTGCGCCAGGGTCTCGCTGCTCGCCGGACCCGACAGCGCCGCGACCGTCACGAAGTCGTCCACGCTGTCGGCGAAGACCAGGGCGACACTGGCCATGATCGCGGGCGCGAGCAGGGGCAGGAGCACCCGTCGGATGGCCTGGCCGGGGCTGCCGCCCAGATCCATCGCCGCTTCCTCGTAGGCGGGGCCGATCGAGAGCAGGCGCGCTCGCACGATGATCGTGGGATACGACAATTGGAACGCCGCCAACCCCAGGATCTGCGCGCCCGTCCCCAGCTGGATGTACTCCTTGAACAGCGTGGTGAACAGGATGAAGAGCGACACGCCCAGGATGATCTCGGGGACGACGAACGACAGCAGCATCGTGAAGTTCGCGATCCGTGCCGGCCGACCGTGCCACCGATGGATCCCGATGGCGAACAACGTCCCCAGCGGGACCGTGATCAGCACGGTGATGATCGCGAGGCGGTACGTCTGGACCACGGCCGCCCTGATCGCCGGATCATGCAGGATCGAGTCGGTGGGGTCCTGGGTCCACCACCGCATCGAGAAGCCTTGCCACGAGATCCGGGACCGACCGTCGTTGAACGAGAACACGACGGCGATCACCACGGGCACCAGCGACCACAGCAGATACAGGATCGTGGTCGCCTGGAGGAAACGCGGCTTCCGCCAGGGGTTCGAGAAGTACCCGGATCGACGCCGCGTACCAGCCGCCGTCTCCGCGATCGCGCTCATGCCTGCTCCGCCTGCTTCTTCGTCTCGCGTAGGTAGTAGAGCATCGGGATGAACACGATCAGGGACAGCATGAGGACGAGCGACGCCATACGGGTGGCGCCGCCCTGCTGCTCCCTCTGACGGGAGATCAGGTTGCCGAACATCGCCGTCTTCGTGGATCCGAGCAGGTCGTTCGTGTAGTAGTCACCGAACATCGGCAGGCTGACGATCACCATGCCGGTAAGGATCGCGGGGCGTGACAGCGGGAGGGTGACCCGCCAGAACGCTCCCCGACCGCTGGCGCCCAGATCTCGCCCGGCCTCCAGCAGGCTGCCCTCGATCCGGTCGAGGAAAGCGTACAAGGGAAGGATCATGAACGGGATGTAGCCGTAGACGAGGCCGAGGATCACGGTGATCGACTTGCCCTCGAGCCAGTTCGTGTCACCGAACCCGAACGGACTCAGCAGCCAGTTGACCGGTCCCTCCGTCTCCAGCAGGCTCTGCCAGGCATAGATGCGCATCAGGTAGCTGATCCACAGCGGCGAGACCAGCAGGATCAGGAGCAGACCCTTGTACTTCGTCGAATGCCGGGCCGCGTAGTAGGCCACCGCGTACCCGAGCGCCAGGCAGATCGCGCTGGCGGCGAACACGTACGCGAACGTCCGGATCAGGGGCTCCAGGAAGAACGCCTCGCCCGCGTAGAACAGACTGAGGGTCTCGTTGAACGTGGAAGCCGACCACCACCACGGTGCGTAGTACGGCACGGGCAGGCGGAACACCTGGTCGACGGTGCCGAAGGCAACCGCGAAGACCACGTAGAACGGCAGGACGAACAGCAGGATCAGCCAGATCGACGCGGGCGTGATGAAGGACGGCCAGTACCACTTGGGGTACCAGACGCCGGACGACCGGTCCGCAGCAGCATCTCGGCCTGATCGCAACGGGCCCGCAGCGACCATTCGA
>JBBDHX010000010.1:35181-82480 GCA_040880745.1 Actinomycetota bacterium | reverse complement strand
CGCCTTCGGCGCCGCCGAGATGCATCCGGCTCAGCGTTCAGCGACGCGACGTCACGCCCCCGACGTGATCTCGGTCCACGCTGCAAGCCACAGGTCCTCGACCTCCGGCGGCAATTCCACCGGGGTCAGGTCTTCGATGAACATCTCCTCGGTGACCACGGCCTCCGAGAGGTTCGCCGGCACGACCTCGTCCTCGATGAGACGGTCGGGCTCGATCGTGGTGAACGGCGGCTGGTAGCCGTTCCAGTACCTGAAGTTGTCGTAGCCGTGCTTCTCGTCGAGGAAGAAGTTGATGAACTCGTGCGCGAGCCGCGGGTTCTTCGCCACGGTCGGGATCGCAAGGGTGTCGTTGCCGATCATCGTCTGGCCGGGGTCGGCTCGCCAGTACCCGAGCACGTCGGCGCCCACGTCCTTGGGCAGGTACCACTGGGCGCCGACGATGTCGCCCGACCACGACAGACCGACGGAGTACTCGCCGGCCGGCAGCTTCGCGTAGATGCCGTTGATCGAGAGCCGCGCCTGGTTCTCGTCGATCGTCTGGAGGATCGCCTCCTTCGCTGCGGTGATCACCGCGGGGTCACCGCTGTTCACATCGAGGCTGCCGTTGCGCAAGATCCCGAGCGCGATCGTGTCGCCGTAGGAGTCGTAGAGGCTGATCTTGCCCGCGTACTCCGGGTTCCACAACGCCTCCCACCCCTGGGCAGCGGCATCCGCGTCGTCCACCAGGTCGCGCCGGTAGGCGACACCCCACGTGTAGATCGTGTACGGGACCGTGTAGAGCCAGCCCTGGTCGTAGTACGGGCCCGGATCGGAGTAGGTCGGCCAGACCGTGGCCTCCATGTTGGGGATCAGTTCGTGCTGGAGGGGTTGCACCAGGTTCTCCGACACGAGCCGCCGGAGGTACCCGGGCGTCGGGACGAACACGTCGGCCTCGACCCCGCCCGCCGCCATCTTCTGGATCCCCTCCTCCATGTTGTTGAAGGTGGTGATCTCCACCTCTACGCCGAACTCCTCGGCGAAGGCGGCGACCTCCTTCTTGTAGATGTAGTCCTTCCAGTTGTACAGGATCAGCGGGCCGGACTCGTGCGGCGTGTCCGCCGCGATCGGGTCGGCGTTCATCGGGAGCGTGACGGGGCTCTCGAGGGTCGCGATGGGGATCTCGGCCGAGGTGGTGCCGCCGGACGTGCCGCCACCGCCCGGCTCGGTTGACTCCCCGGGCTTGGCGCACGCGGCGAGGATCGCCGCGAGGCTGGGAGCGGCGATCCCGGCGGCCGCGGAGCGGCGCAGGAAGTCTCGACGGGACAGACCACGGTGCTGCGGGTCACGCGGGTGGAACGTCATCTCAACAACCCCCTCGTCGCTTCGCCAGACGCTCCGCGCCTGATCCGCCATTCAAGACGCCTGAGTACCACAGGCGGTCCCTCCGGCGCAAGCCGTAGTCCGAGGGAACTAGACCCGTGATCCCCGTTGCCCATCTGTAGACCCATACGCGATCTCCTTCTCGCGGGTTCACCTCGGGGCCCAGGCTGTGTCGGTTGCTAGCATCCCTGCCCCGTCCACCGACCCCGGAGATGAGGGATACCCGTGAGCGACACGCCCGCCGAACCCGTGCTCCTGAGCGAGGACATCGGTCCCGTCCGGAGACTGACTTTGAACAGGCCCGAGGCGCTCAACGCGCTGAACCACGACCTGATGGTGGCTCTGGCGGATGCGATCGACCGGGCCGGCGGCGACGCGGCCGTCTCGGTGATCATCCTGCAGGGCGCGGGGCGGGCCTTCTGCGCCGGCTACGACCTGAACGAGGACGCCGGCGAAGAGTCGTTGGACGCACGGGGGTGGCACGGGTCGTTGGATGCGAGCACCGCCAAGATGCTCGCGATCGTGGACTGTCCCAAGCCCGTGATCGCGAGTGTGCACTCCTATTGCCTCGCCGGCGGCACCGACCTGATGCTCGCCTGTGATCTGGCCGTGGTGGCCGAGGACTCGTACTTCGGCTACGTCGATATCCGGTTCGGCTCGGGTGTGGTGTCGATGTTCTTGCCGTGGGTCGTCGGGGTGCGCAAAGCCAAGGAGCTGCTGTTCACGGGTGAAGACCGCATCTCTGCTGAGGAAGCGCTCCGGATCGGTCTGGTGAACCGCGTGGTGGCGCGTGACGCTCTGGAGGAGTCCACGCTGGCGCTCGCGAACGAGATCGCGAAGAACGAACCGTTCGTCGTGCAGACGACGAAGCGGGCGCTGAACCGCGTCTGGGACGTGGCAGGGTTCCGTGCCGCGATGGCCGCGAACGTGGAGCTGGACGTGATCATCGAGACGACGAACCTGCAGGCGCGCGATGAGTTCCGCCGGATCACGAACGAACAGGGTCTGAAGGCCGCGATCGCGTGGCGTGACGCGAAGTTCCGCGGAGAGGGGTAGCGGTGGCGGCACCTCGCTGGAACCTGACACCCCTGCTCGCGCCGCGGTCGATCGCGATCGTCGGCGCGTCCGAGTCGCCGGATTCCTGGGCTCCGGAGATCGAAAGATCGCTGCGTCATGTCGGCTTCGCGGGCGAGCTGTATCCGATCAACCCGAAGTACGACTCGGTGTGGGGACGCCCTTGCCTGTCGGGGATCGACGAACTGCCGCATGGCGTCGACCTCGTCGTGTTCGTGGTCCCGGCTCGGGTGGTGGTGCGGATGATCGACGCTTGCGGCGAGCGCGGGGTCAAGGCGATCATGGTCGTGTCCTCGGGGTTCGCGGAGGCAGGTGACGAGGGCGCCGCCCTGCAGGAGCAGCTCCGCGAGGCGGCGCTGCGTCACCGGATCCCGGTGCTCGGGCCGAACGTCGAAGGGTTCGTGAACTACGTCGACGGTGTGGCCCCGTACGGGACGACGCCACCGGCGGACCCGGTCACGGGCTCGATCAGCGTCATCTCCCAGAGCGGCACCGTGGCCTGGGCCATGAGCCAGATGGCCTCGGACCGAGCCGTGGGCTTGCGGATCATCTTGGGTGTGGGCAACGAGGCCGTCCTCGGGCTCGGCGACCTGTTCGCGTGGGCGGCCGCCGATCCGAAGACGAAGGTCGTGACCTCCTACATCGAGACGATGCGCGATGTGGAGGGGATCGGACGAGGTCTGGACGCGTTGCGGGCCGCCCGCAAGCCCACCCTGATCTGCGCCCCGGAGGGGCGCTCGGAGGCAGCGCTTCGATCGATCATCGCGCACACGGGAGCGCTCGCGGGCAACACGGGTCTGCGCGATGCGTGGCTCCGCGGGCACGGGGTGGTGCTCGTCGAGGACCCCGTGACCATGTTCGAAGCGGCGGTCCTGCTCGCGCACACGAAGCGCCTGCGCACCGACGGGGTCGCCGCGGCGTTGCAGTCCGGCGGGGCGTGCACGTTGTTCGCAGAGGCGGCGGGCGATGTTGACCTCCCGCTCCCGGAGTTCACCACCCGAACGAAGGCGGCCTTGCGCGAAGCCCTGCCCTCGTTCGCCTCCCAGAACAACCCGCTGGACGTGACAGGCCAAGCGGCCGTGGAGACCGAGATGTTCGAGCGCGCGCTCGCGGCGCTGGCGGCGGACCCCGGCGTCGGACTCGTCGCGTTCGATGCCTTCCCGCCTCGACTTCCGGCGGAGGCTCCGTGGTCGACCGCGCTGCTCCGCAAGGCGATCGAGTTGCAGAAGCAGACCGGCGTGGTGTTCGCCTCCGTGTGCATGACGCCGCTCGCGTACATCCCCGAGGCGAAGGCGTTCACCGCGGCGTGGAAGCGGCTGCCGTTCCTGCAGGGACATAGGGCGGCCGTCGGCGCGATCGCCGCCCTGCTCTCCTACCAAGGTGTCCGGCCGCGTGCGACGCCGATGCTGCCTCCGCATCCCAATCGTGCGAAGGCCGTGCGCGTCCTGCGGGGGCTGTCCGGTCCGGTCGATGAAGCCACCGGGGCGCGGCTGTTCGAGCTCTACGGCGTGCGCAGGCCGAAAGAGGCGATCGCCGCGACCCCGGAGCAGGCTGCCGTCGCGGCCCGCCGGATCGGCGGTGCCGTGGCCGTGAAGGCGCTCGCACCCGAGCTCCCGCACAAGGCGAAACTCGGTGGCGTGCGGCTCGATCTGCGGGGCTCAGCTGCGGTCGAGCGGGCGTCGGCGGAGGTGCTCGAGGCGGCGCGGCGTGCGGGAGCCCCGGCCCCCCGGGTGCTCGTGCAAGAGATGGCGCGAGGTCACGAGGTCCTGGTGGGGGCGATCATCGACGCGCAGTTCGGCGCGTGCATCACGATGCGGCCGGGTGGGGCTCTGGCCGAAGCAGGCGAGGCGACGTTCGTGGCGGCACCGCTCACGCGCTCGCAGGCACTTGCGTTCGTCGAGTCCCAAGCGGCCCGGTGCGGGCTCCGCGCCGGCGAGCACGATCTCCGCGCCGTCGCACACGCGGTCGAGGCGATCGCACGCGCCGCGCACGACCTTCGCGATCGCCTCACCTCCCTGGAAGCCAACCCGCTGCTCGTCGGTCCCCGCGGGGCCGTCGCCGTCGACGCGCTCGCCGAGGCGGGAACCCTCGGGTGATCTTCGGCCTCGTCGCGGCGCTCGGGTGGGGGGTCGCGGACTTCGCAGGGGCGGTGTCCGCACGCAGGCTCGGGAGTCTCTGGGTCGTGCTCGTCGCCCAGACCGCGAGTGCCATCGTGGTGACGGGGATCATCCTGGCCGGTGGACACGACGCCGGCCTGGTGGGGAGCGCGCTGGGGTTGCTGGCGATCAACGGCGCGTTCTCCGCAGCGGCATATGTCACCCATTACCGCGCGCTCGAGCTCGGGCCCGTCGCCGTCGTCTCGCCGGTTGGGGCGACCTACGCGCTGGTGGGGGTACTGCTGGCGACGCTGTTGCTGCACGAACGCCCCAGCGCGCTCACGATCACGGGCGGCCTCATCACCATCGCAGGCGTGATGCTCACGTCGACCGACCTCGCGAAGGTCTTCTCCGGGATGCACCGCATGCCACCGGGCCTCCCTTGGGCCGTCGCCTCAGCATGCGGGTTCGGGGTCGGCGGCTACACGCTCGCGAAACTGTCGCAGGACCTCGGCTGGGAACTCGGTCTGTGGGGATCGCGGTGCTCGCAACTCATCGCGTTCGCAGCGGTGGGGCTGCTCTGGCGGCGCCGGGAGTTGCGCGGGCGGTTCCTCGCCGGGCCCGCCTGGCTGGCGGCCGTGACGGTGGGCGGATCGGACCTGCTCGGCGTCGTGGCCTTCTCGATCGGGGCCGAGCGTGGCTTCGTGACGCCCGTATTGATCGCATCCGCCGTGTTCCCTCTGATCGCGGTGCTGCTCTCGGTCGTCTACCTGCACGAACGGCCCGTCGCCAACCAGTACGCGGGGGTGGTCCTGACGGTGGTGGGGTTGGCGACGGTCGGCCTCGCCTGAGCGCTGAGCGCACCTGCGTCGCGGTCTGCGCAACGGCCGTGTTGCGCTGTCGGCGCCGGTGACAGACCATCCCCGGGTCGAACCTGCCCAGGGAGGGTGCGTGTGAGTGATCCGCAAGCGGCGGTTTCCTGTGCGAGCGTCTGGAAGATCTACGGGGACAGAGCCGGCAAGATCGTCGGGACCCCCGACGCCGACCTTCCGCGAGCGGAGCTGCTCGAGAAGACGGGATGCGTGGCCGCCGTCCGCGACGTGTCGTTCGACGTGGCTCCCGGCGAAGTCTTCGTCGTCATGGGGCTCTCGGGATCGGGCAAGTCGACCCTCGTGCGGATGATCAACCGGATCCACGATCCCACGGCCGGACAGGTGCGCATCGACGGCGAGGACCTCATGCAACTGGATGAGGACCAGCTGCGCGCGGTCCGCCGGAAGAAGATCTCGATGGTGTTCCAGCACTTCGGGCTGTTGCCGCACCGGCGGATCGCGGAGAACGTGGCCTTCGGACTGGAGATCCAGGGCAGGGACAAGGACGAGAGGCTGCGTATCGCAGACAAGACGCTCTCCGAGGTCGGCCTCGATGGATGGGGTGCCTCCTTCCCCGACGAGCTCTCCGGCGGGATGCAGCAGCGGGTCGGGCTCGCCCGGGCGCTTGCGAACGACCCCGAGATCTTGCTGTTCGATGAGCCGTTCAGCGCGCTCGACCCCTTGATCCGCCGCGACATGCAGGACCAGGTGATCGCGCTGCAGCGTGACCTCAAGAAGACGATGATCTTCATCACCCACGACCTGGCCGAGGCCCTGAAGTTGGGCGACCGGATCGCGATCATGAAGGACGGGAAGTTCGTCCAGGTGGGCACGCCGGAGGAGGTCGTGGCTCATCCCGCGAACGACTACGTGGCCGACTTCACGCGCGACGTCCCGAGGGCTCACGTCCTCACGGCGCGCGCGATCATGCGCACGGCCAACGGCGGGCAGTCCGATGGCCCGACCGTGAGCGTAGATACGGTCGTGCAGGAGTTGATCCCGATGGTCGCCGAAGCCGACATGACCATCCGGGTGCTCGAGGGGGACGTGGTCGTCGGCGTGGTGGATCGGAGCGACGTGATGCGGGCTTTGGTGGAGGAGCGCTAGGTGGCGATCGCCGAGAAAGAGGCGCCGAGCCTCGGCTCACCGGGCCTTGCGAACCGTGTCCCCGAGCGGTCTCCGTGGCCACGAAGGATCGGCTGGATCGCGGCCGCGGCCGCCGCGGTCATGGTCGGGATGGTCTGGCTCACGCCTGGGTTCCCCGAGGGGTGGGCGCTGAGCTTCGACGACTTCTTCGACGACATCCAGTTGTGGATCATCAACAACCAGGCCGACCACTGGCTCTTCCAGTTCTTCCTCAACCCGCTCGAGGAGGCCATCACGGGTGCGATCCAGGGTGTCACCGACATCCTGTCGAGGATCACGTGGCTCGGTTTCCTGACGGGTGCCTCGCTCCTGGCAGGCATGGCGGCCGGCTGGCGACTCGCGCTCCTCACCGCCGCAGGCGTGCTCACCTTCGGGGTGCTCGGCGTCTGGGAGGAGAGCCTGCAGACCCTGTCCCTCGTCATCGTCTCGGTCATCGTGGCGCTCGCGATCGGGATCCCCCTCGGGATCTGGGCGGGACGGCGGCCGCGAGCGGAGCGCGTGCTCCGTGGGTTCATGGACGCGATGCAGACGATCCCTGCGTATTCCTACCTGCTGCCCTGCGTGCTCTTGCTCGGGATCGGGGAACCTCCCGCCCTGATCGCCACGGTCATCTTCGCTCTGCCGCCGGCCGTGCGCCTCACCGCGCTCGGCATCCGGGATGTGTCGCCGACGGTCCTGGAGGTATCGGAGTCCTTCGGGAGCACGGTGCGCCAGAAGCTCCGCAAGGTGCAACTGCCGCTTGCGAAGCCCTCGATCATGCTCGGGGTGAACCAGACCATCATGATGGCGCTCGGGATGGTGGTGATCGCGGCCGTGGTCGGCGCTCCCGGGCTCGGTCGCTCGGTCCTGGACGGTCTCAAACGTTTCGATGTCGGACAGGCGCTCAACGGCGGGATCGCGATCGTGGCGATGGCGGTCGTCTTGGATCGCGTCACGGCGACGTGGAGCCAGCGTGACCGGCGTGCGGGCGGCGATGCGGCGATGACGGTCGCGGGCCGACGATCCTCGCGGCGGACCATGACCCTGACCGCCGTGGGGCTGACCATCGTCGCAGTGGTCGTGGGGCGTGAGGTTCTCCACCAGCAGGTCTACCCCGATGCGTGGGCGACTTCGGTCGCAGGGGTGGCGAACGCGATCGTGGGGTGGTCCAGCCGGAACCTGGTGGGTCTCGCGGACGCGATCGCGGCAGTCCTGCGGTTCCTCCTCGATCCGATCGAGAGCGTCCTGCTCGAGCCGCCGTGGTGGATCGTGGGCGGGGTCGCCGCCGGGCTGGGGTGGGCGGTCTCGGGTGCGCGCCTCGCCGTGGGAACGTTCCTTTGTTTCTTGGGCATCGGTGTGCTCGGGACCTGGGAGGTCTCGATGCAGACGCTCGCCCAGGTGCTCGTCGCGGTGCTGGTCGCCGTCGTGATCGCGATCCCGATGGGTGTCGCTGCTGCCCGCAGCGACCGGCTGGATCGTGCGCTCCGGCCGATCCTCGACACGATGCAGACGATGCCGTCGTTCGTCTACCTGGTGCCCGTCTTGCTGCTGTTCTCCGCCGGCCGGGTGCCTGCGCTGATCGCCGCGGTGGTCTATGCGCTTCCGGTGGGGATCCGTCTGACGAGCCATGGGATCCGCGGCGTCCCGAGTGCGATCGTCGAGGCCGGTCAGGCCTTCGGGTCGACCCGTCGGCAACTGCTGTGGAAGGTGCAGTTCCCCCTGGCGAGGCCGTCGATCCTGCTCGGGGTGAATCAAACCATCATGATGGTGTTGTCGGTCATGATCATCGCCGGGCTCATCGGCGGTGAGGGTCTGGGGTTCGACATCCTGGTCGCGTTGTCGAGGCGCGAGATCGGGAGGGGGCTCGCGGGCGGGCTGAGCCTGCTCCTCCTCGCGTTGTTCCTCGACCGCGTGACCCAGGCGATGGGCGCCGCGGGCAAGACCACGCGCGGCCCGGTTGGGTTGATGGGGCAGGTCAGATGGCCCCGGCTCCGTGCGATACGGACGGGGTCGGGTTCGAATGGGAAGGGAGAGGTATGAGATCTGGACGATGGATACGGGTAGCGGCGATGGGGTGCCTCGCGGTCGTGGCAGCCGCGTGCAGCGACGTCACGTCGGGAGAGCCCACCGGGGGTGGCACCGAGACGACCGGCGGCGCCGAGACGATGCAGTGCGGAAGCGAGACGATCAAGATCGCCGTGAACGCCTGGCTCGGTGCCGAAGCGAACGCGGCGGTCGCGGCCGCTGTGATGGAGCAGGAGATGGGGTGTGACGTCGAACTCGTGGAGATCGACGAGTTCCCGCAGTTCTCCGCGATGGCGACCGGTGACCTCGATGCGACGCTCGAGGTGTGGCCGTCGGTCCACGCGAAGGACCGCAAGCAGTACATCGACAACCCGAGCGGTGGCGTCATCGACGGTGGCGTGCTGGGAGTCCTCGGGAACATCGGCTGGTTCGTGCCCTCCTACGTGACCGACGAGCGGCCCGAGTTCGCCTCCTACGAGGGGATCAAGGGCAACGAGTCCTACTTCGCAACGGCGGAGACCGGCGACAAGGGGCAGTTCCTCGGGTCGGACCCGAACTTCGGTTTCTACGACGAGGAGATCGCGCAGAACCTCGGGCTGGACCTTGAGTTCGTCTACGCCGGATCGGAGACCGGGTCGATCGCCGCGTTGGACAAGGCGGTCGCAGCCCAGGACCCGTTGCTGATGTACTTCTGGAGCCCGCACTGGGCGCAGGACAAGTACGACCTGGTCGAAGTGGAACTCCCGCCGTACACCGATGAATGCGGGGCAGCGCTCGAGAACGCAGACGCGGACGGTTACGCGTGCGACTACGCCGACGACGTCTTGTACAAGGCGTTCAGCGGTGGTCTCGAAGCGAAGGACGCGGCGGCGTTCCAGTTCCTGTCCGCGTTCCAGTGGGCGGCCGATGATCAGAACTCCGTTGCCCTCGCGATCAACGATGGCACGGATCGGCTCGAGGCGGCGCAGGCGTGGGTGGACGCCAACCCGGACACCTGGCAGGCCTGGTTGCCCATGGCGGGATAGAACGACGGAAGTGCACGCGAGGAGGGCGATCCCGAGGGGTCGCCCTCCTCTTCGTTGCGGACAGCGCGACGGAAGCGTTGTAGGCGCAACCATGCGGCCGCATCATGGAGGGGTCCGAGATGCGTGATCGTGCTCAAACCGTGATCGTCGGCGCCGGCATCGTCGGTGCTTCGGCCGCGTACCACCTGGCCGAGATGGGCGTCACCGATGTCCTCGTGATCGACCAGGGGCCCCTGTTCGAGACCGGCGGCAGCACCAGCCACGCCCCGGGGATCAGCTTCCAGACCAACGGGTCGCGGACCATGTGCCGCATCGCGCAGGACTCGGTACGGGCCTATGACTCGCTCGAACTCGACGGCGAACCCGTCTGGTTCGCGACCGGGAGCCTGGAGGTCGCCACCACCCCCGAACGGCTCGAGGATCTCAAGCGGCGTCAGGGTTTCGCTCGTTCCTACGGGATCGAGGGCACGGACCTGCTCTCGCCCGAAGAGACGGCCGAACGCTCACCGCTGCTGGACCCCTCGACGATCTTGGGGTCGTACTGGGTGCCGTCCGACGGCGCCGGCGAAGGCGTGGGGATCGTGACCGCGCTCGCGAGGCGCGCGGAGTCCGCGGGGGTCACCTTCGAGGGCGACGTGCACGTCACCGGGTTCGATACGCGCGATGGGCGCATCGCTGGGGTGCGGACCGACGACGGTCGCATCGAGTGCGAGCGGGTGCTCATCTGCGCCGGGATCTGGGGCCCTACGCTCGGTGCGATGGCGGGTGTCCCCATCCCGCTCGTCGCCGTGCAGCACCAACTCGTGTGGACCGACCCGGTACCGGGCCTGGAGGGCATGGGCTGGTTAGAGCAGCCCGTGGTCCGTCACCAGGACATGTCCCTGTACTTCCGCCAGCGCGAGGATCATTTCGGCGTCGGGAACTACCGCCACGAGCCGATCGTGACCCCGCAGGGATCGATCCGCCGCCATGGAGATGGCGCCATGCCGTCGTTGATGCCCTGGACGCCGTCGGACTTCGACCTGTGCGAAGCCGAGACGGGCCGGCTCTTCCCCGCGCTCGCGGGCCGGATGCGACCGGCGGACCGCTCGCGTTCGATGAACGGCATGTTCTCGTTCACGCCCGACGCGGGATCGATCGTGGGTGAGAGCATGGGCGTGCGCGGCCTGTGGGTCTGCGAGGCGGTCTGGCTGATGCACGCCGCGGGTATGGCGCGTCAGGTGGTGGAGTGGATGGTGAACGGCGAGCCTTCCTACGACCTGAGCGAGGCCGACGCGAACCGCTTCTACCCCTTCCAGACGACCCCCTCCTTCGTGGTGCAGCGTGGGCAGCAGCAGTACCGCGAGATCTACGACATCGTGCATCCCCTCCAGCAGCCGTCCTCGCCGCGGGACCTCCGGCTGACGCCGGTCCACTCGCGCCATGCCGCGCTGGGTGCGGAGTTCTTCATCGGTGCCGGTTGGGAACGGCCCCAGTGGTTCGAGGCCAACCGCCCACTGGTGAACGGCGTGATCCACGAGTGGGCCCGGCGGAGCGGATGGGCGGCCCGGCAGTGGTCTCCGATCGTCGGGGCCGAGCACCTGGCCACGCGCGACCGGGCGGCGCTGTTCGATCTCACGCCGTACGTGAAGATCCGCGTGCAGGGGCCGGCGGCGCTCGCGTTCTTGGAACGGATCTGTGCGAACAAGATCGACCGACCCGTCGGCACGGTGGTGTACACGGCCATGCTCACGCCGCGCGGCGGCATCCGCTGCGACCTCACCGTCACCCGTCATGAAGAGGACGTGTTCTTCGTGGTGACCGGCGGCGGCTCGGGTATGCACGACATGGCGTGGATCCGCTCGCAGGTCCGCGACGGCGAGGACGTCCGGATCTTCGATACGACGACCCGTTCGTGCTGCCTGGGGCTGTGGGGCCCGCGCGCTCGTGACATCTTGCAGCCGCTCACCGACGACGATGTATCCGATGCCGCGATCCCGTACATGACCGGCGCGACGATCGACGTGGCCGACGTGCCTGCGTTCGCGCAGCGGATCTCCTACGTTGGCGAGCTGGGCTGGGAACTGTACGCGCCGCTCGAGCAAGGAGCGCGCCTGTGGGACCTGCTGTGGGAAGGCGGGCGGCGTGAGGGGCTGATCGCGGCGGGCATGGGCGCGTTCGACTCGCTGCGGCTGGAGAAGGGCTACCGGCTCTGGGGTCAGGACATCAACCAGGAGCACGACCCCTTCTCGGCGGGACTCGGATCCGCCGTGCGGATGAACAAGGCGTTCCAGGGACGTGAGGCGCTGAAGGCCATCCGTGCCGAAGGCCCGGCCGAGCGTCTCGCGGCCATGACGTTCGATGATCCGCGGACGGTCGTGATGGGCAAGGAGCCGATCTGGCACGACGAACGCGTCGTGTCCTTCGTGACGAGCGCGAACTACGGCTACTCGATCGGCCGCGGGATCGTCTACGGGTACCTGCCCGCCCAGCTCGCGGTGGAGGGCACGGCCGTGCAGGTCGAGTACTTCGGTGTGCGCCACCCGGCCACCGTGACGAACGACCCCGTGTTCGACCCGAAGGGCGAGCGCCTCCGAGGATGAGAGGAACGAGATGAGCGACGAAGAGATCGTGCTGTCGGCCCTCTCGGACGAGGACCTCGTGAAGCAGATGCACGACGACCTGTACGACGGGCTCGCCGAGGAGATCCACGAAGGGACCGTGATCCTGCTCGACCGGGGATGGGGTCCGGACAGGGTCCTGAACGAGGCCCTCGTGGAAGGGATGCGGATCGTCGGGATCGACTTCCGCGACGGGATCTTGTTCGTCCCGGAGGTCCTGCTGGCCGCGAACGCGATGAAGTCTGGGATGGAAGTGCTCCGGCCGCTGTTGGCCGAGACCGGGGCCGAGCGGATGGGCACCGTTGTGATCGGCACCGTCAAGGGCGACATCCACGACATCGGCAAGAACCTGGTGGCGATGATGCTGGAGGGCGCCGGGTTCGAGGTGGTCGACCTCGGGATCAACAACCCCGCCGAGAACTACATCGCGGCGATCGAGGAGCACGAGCCGGACATCCTGGGGATGAGCGCGCTCCTCACCACGACGATGCCGTACATGAAGGTCGTGATCGAGGAGTTGGAAGCCAAGGGCCTGCGCGACAAGGTGATCGTGCTGGTCGGTGGCGCGCCGCTCAACGAGGAGTTCGGGCACGCGGTGGGCGCCGACGCGTACTGCCGCGATGCGGCGGTCGCGGTGGAGACGGCTCAGGCGCTCGTGATGGCCAAGCGCGCGTCGGCGGGGGTGGCCTGAGTGGACCCCGTGTTGACGGTGATCCGTTGGCGCGACATCCCGATGCAGATCGTGGCGCGTGGCCACGACGGGTCCTCGGCCCGTCGCCTGTTGCCCGACCGGTTCCAGGAAGCCGTGGACGCGTCCGCGATGGTGGACGGCCTGATCGGCTCGGACGATTACACCGCGCAGATGGTGATCGACCGGCGCTCGTGCGGCGAGGATCTCGAGGCGGAAGTGCAGGCCGAGGCGGATCGCCTCGAAACCGAGTGGACGGACGAGGTCCTGCGCCTGGCGATACGGGCCGGCGGTAGCAAGGGCGGCGCGGACGTCGCGGGCGAGACCGCGGCGGCGCGGCCTTCGGATCGGGACGCGTGAGGACGTGACCGACACCGTCGTGTCCTCCGCGTCGAAAGAGGTCGTGATCGGGTCCGGCCGGCCCTTCGTGATCATCGGCGAGCGGATCAACCCGACCGGGCGCGAGCGGCTCGCGCTGGAGATGAAGGCCGGGGACTACACCACCGTGATCGCCGACACGGCGGCGCAGGTGGCGGCGGGTGCCCATATGCTCGATGTGAACGCGGGCATCCCACTCGCCGACGAGCCCGCGATCTTGGCCGACACCGTGCGGCTGGTCCAGACGCTCACCGACGTGCCCCTGTCGATCGATTCGTCCATCGTCGCCGCTCTCGAGGCCGGGCTGGCCGTCTACCAGGGCAAGCCGCTCGTGAACTCGGTGACCGGTGAGGACGAGCGTCTCGAGTCCGTGCTGCCGCTCGTGGCGAAGTACGGCGCCGCGGTCGTTGCCATCAGCAACGACGAGACCGGGATCAGTGAAGACCCTGATGTCCGCTTCGATGTGGCGAAGAAGATCGTGGGGCGTGCGGCCGACCACGGGATCGCGGCTGCCGACGTGGTGGTCGATCCACTCGTCATGCCCATCGGGGCGATGCGCACGGCCGGGCAGCAGGTGTTCCGCCTGGTGCGGCGGCTGCACGACGAACTCGGCGTGAACACCATCTGCGGGGCATCCAACGTGTCGTTCGGGCTGCCCAACCGCAACGGGATCAACGGGGCGTTCCTCTCGATGGCGATCGCGAGTGGGATGACGAGCGCGATCACCTCGCCGTTGCACGAGGAGGTGCGGCAGGCCGTGATGGCCGCCGACGTCTTGATGGGCACCGACGCCCACGCGGAAGCGTGGATCCGCCGGTACGCCGATCGAGCGGGGTCGGGCGAGGCGACGCGAGGACGCCGTCGAGGCGGGCGCGCCGCACGGGTCAGCGGCGGCGCGACCGAGGCGCCGTGACCGACCAGGAGGGCGCGCTCGTCGTCTTCACCCCGTCGGGACGCCGAGGACGCTTCGCCGAGGGGACGTCGCTGCTGGACGCGGCCCGAACGCTCGGTGTGGACCTCGACTCCGTGTGCGGAGGGCGCGGCATCTGCGGCCGGTGCCAGGTCGTGCCGATGACCGGTGAGTTCGCGAAGCACCAGATCACATCCTCGCCCGAGCACCTGATCGCGTTCACGGAACCGGAGGAGCGGTACCGGGCTCGGGACGGGCTCGCGGCGGACCGGCGGCTGGGATGTCACGCCCGCCTCACCGGCGACCTGGTGATCGACGTGCCGCCGGAGTCGCAACTGCATCGGCAGGTCATCCGCAAGGAGGCCGACGCGCACCCGATCGAGGTCGATCCCGTGGTGCGGCTGTACTACGTGGAGGTCCGCGAACCGGACCTGAGCGACCCGAGTGGGGACCTGCAGCGACTGAAGGCGGCGCTGCGTGAGCAATGGTCGCTCGACGGGCTGCAGGTCGACCCGGTGGTGCTGCCCGGCCTCCAAGCGGCGCTGCGGCAGGGGGGCTTCACCACGACCGTGGCCGTGCATGACGGCACGACGATCACCTGGGTGTGGCCCGGTTTCCACGACGCCGCCCTCGGCGTGGCGTTCGACGTCGGATCGACGACGGTGGCCGGGCACCTGTGCGACCTGAGGACCGGCGAGGTGTTGGCGAGCGCCGGGTCGATGAACCCACAGATCCGCTTCGGCGAGGACCTGATGAGCCGCGTGTCCTACGTGATGATGCACCCGGGGTCCGAGGTCGATCTCACCGACGCGATCCGTGGGTGTCTGCGGGACCTCGTGGGAGAGCTCTGCGAGGCGGCCGGCGCCGCGCGCAGCGATGTCCTGGAGCTCACACTCGTCGGCAACCCCATCATGCACCACCTCGTGTTCGGCTTGGATCCCACGCCGCTCGGCGGAGCGCCGTTCCCGCTCGTCACCGACGAGGCGCTGCGGGTCCCCGCTCGCGATTTGGGCGTGGACGTGAACGAAGGCGCCCGTGTCTACGCGCTGCCTTTGATCGCGGGCCACGTCGGTGCGGACACGGCCGGGGTGATCCTCTCGGAGGCGCCGCATGCGCAGGACGTGGTGAACCTCATCGTCGACGTGGGGACGAACGCGGAGATCGTGCTCGGCAACCGTGACCGGCTGCTGGCGGCGTCCAGCCCCACGGGCCCCGCGTTCGAGGGCGCGCAGATCAGCGGCGGCCAGCGCGCGGCCCCCGGCGCAATCGAACGGGTGCGGATCGACCCGGCGACCCTGGAGCCGCGTTTCTCGGTGATCGGCGACGACCGTTGGTCCGACGAGCCCGGGGTCGACGTGACGCCCACCGGGATCTGCGGTTCCGGGATCATCGAGGTGATCGCCGAGCTCTTCCTGGCCGGTGTCATCACCGCCGACGGGGTGATCGACGGTTCGCTCGCGGAACGGTCGCCGCGCGTGATCCCCCAGGATCGAACGTTCTCCTACGTCCTGCACGAGGGTGAGCCTCGCCTCGTGATCACGCAGAACGACGTGCGTCAGATCCAACTGGCGAAGGGCGCGCTCTACGCGGGGTGCCGCCTGTTGATGGACGCGCTCGGCGTGCAGACCGTCGATCGGATCCGGCTGGCCGGTGCGTTCGGCGCTCACATCGACCCGGTGCACGCGATGGTGCTCGGGCTCGTCCCGGATTGCGACCCCGACCACGTCACCGCGGCGGGCAACGCCGCCGGGACCGGCGCGCGCATCGCGCTGCTCAACCGCGCCGCACGCGCGGAGATCGAAGACGTCGTCCGCCGTGTGGAGAAGCTGGAGACCGCGGTGGAGCCCCGGTTCCAGGAGCATTTCGTGGGGGCGATGGGAATCCCCCACGCCACCGACCCGTTCCCACGCCTGGCCCGGGTGGTCACGCTGCCCGAACCGAAGGCGGCGACCACCGGGGGCAGACGCCGCCGAGCAAGGAGCACCGCATGAGCGATACCGACGCCACACCCACACACGGCCGCCGCACCGGAGGACGGGCCGGCCGCGCGGCCGCCCGTCTGGCGAACGTGGCCGAGAAGGTCCCGTTCATCACCCGCGCGCTGACCCCGGTCGAGCTGCTCTCCGAGGAGGGGCTCGCCACCGTGGAACACAACGCCGACACGATCTTGGAGACCGTCGGCATCGAGTTCCGTGACGCAGCGGATGCACTCGTGCTCATGAAGGGCGCGGGGTGCGACGTGGAGGGCGAGCGCGTGCGGTTCCCGCGCGGCCTGGCCCGTCAGCTGATCCAAGCGACGGCGCCCCGCGAGTTCGATCAGATCGCGCGCAACCCGGCGAACACCGTTCACCTCGGCGGTATGGCGACGGTGCTGGCGCCCGCCTACGGCTCGCCGTTCGTGCGCGATCTCGACGGCGGACGCCGTTACGGGACCATCGAGGACTTCCGCAACTTCGTGAAGCTCACGTATGCGACGCCGTACCTGCACCACAGCGGCGGCACGGTCTGCGAACCGGTCGACCTCCCGGTCAACAAGCGGCACTACGACATGGTGTACGCGCACATGCGGTACTCGGACAAGCCCTTCATGGGCTCGGTCACGCATCCGCAGCGCGCCCAGGACACGGTGGAGATGGCGCGCATCCTGTTCGGGGCCGACGCGTTGGAAGCGCGGCCCCACGTGCTCAGCCTGATCAACGCGAACAGCCCACTCGTGTGGGACACGATCATGCTCGGCGCCGCGAAGGCCTACGCCGAGGCGAACCAGGCGGTGATCATGACGCCGTTCATCCTGGCCGGCGCGATGTCGCCCGCGACCTCGGCCGGTGCCGCGACCCAGACCCTCGCCGAGGCGATGGCCGGCATGGCGTACGTACAACTCGTCCGTCCCGGCGCGCCCGTGGTGTTCGGGTCGTTCGCGTCCTCGATGTCCATGCAGTCGGGCGCGCCCACGTTCGGGACACCCGAGCCCGCGTTGGTGCTGTACGCGCTGGCGGCGTGCGCGCGACGGCTGGGCGTGCCGTTCCGCAGCGGTGGCTCGCTCACCGCGAGCAAGGTCGCCGACGCGCAGGCCGCGTACGAGAGCGCGAACACCCTGCAGCCCACGATCCTGGCAGGCGTGAACTTCGTGTTGCACGCGGCCGGGTGGCTGGAGGGCGGGCTGGCGATGGGCTATGAGAAGTTCATCCTGGATCTGGACCAATGCGGGCAGATGCACGAACTCGCCAAGGGTATGGACCTCTCCGAGAACGGCCAGGCCCTCGACGCGATCATCGAGAACGGCCCCGGCCAGCACTTCCTCGGTACGGCGCACACGCTCGCCAACTTCGAGACCGCCTTCTACCGTTCGAACATCGCCGATAACAACTCGTTCGAGCAGTGGGAACTGGAGGGGTCCCAGGACGCCGCCACGCGGGCCAACGCCATCTGGAAGCAGATGCTCGCGGAGTACGAGGCGCCCGCCATCGATGAGGCCAAGGACGAAGAACTCCGCGAGTGGATCGAGAAGAAGAAAGCGAGCTTCCCGGACTCGAACGTGTGACCGGCTCGTGGATCGTCCGGCTGACCGAGCGCGGGACGCGATGCGATCGAGTTCGCGAACGGCCCGGGACCAGCCGGATCACCCGCGGATCCAGACTCAGTCGCTGCTGGCGAGGGAAGCCCGAACATCCTCGAGCGAATCGAGCTCCTGCCAGGCTTTCGGCATCGCGTAGAGCTCCTCCAAGACGCTCACGAGCGGGCCACCAGAAGCTTGGATCAGGAACCCCTGTGGGTGCGTGTGCATGATCGGTGCCCCGGACGGCCGACCGGCGCCCTCGTCCTGGATGAACTCCCAGTAGGGCTCATCGGTCACGTCACCGAGGAAGTAGATGCCCCGAACCCCGATCGGCACGGTCTCCGCGTAGGCGTCGTGGTCGAAGGGTTCATCCGGTCCCCCGCCCTCTCCATCCTCACCCGGGCCCGTGCTGTGGAAGGCTGGATGGACGATCTCGAGGAAGATGTGGGCATCCACGACGAAGGTCCCATCTCCGGCAAGCACATCCTCGACGAGGATCGACAGCACCGACGTCGCGAGCTCTGGCTCGCTGTCCTTCGTTGGGGCGTACGACTGGCCGGGTGCCACGCCGTCGATGACGCCCTCGACCACGATGTCGGCCTTGGTCGCGAGTGCCTCGACGGTTTCCGTAGGTTCATGGTCATAGCTGAGCCAGCGAGTAGACCGAACGAAATCGTTGACCTCGACGGAACCGTCGGTCGGCGTGGTTCCAGCGCCGTTCGTCGCGCAGCCCGATAGGCCAGCGATGCACGCGATCAAGCCGATCACGATGAGTGGGGGTCTTGCAGCAGGCCGGACCTTGCTTCCGCACCCCTCCATGATTCCTCCGCCGTCGAGTACGTCGGGTTGATGTGATCGTAAGGCATGGCGCTCCGCGCCGAGCGCGGACGGTCGTGCGCCGATCTCGCCTGCTCCACGGTCCTGTCCACGTACAGCACGTCCGCCACCTGCTACGTGCACACCGCTCCTCGGACACCCACCCTCTGTACCGGCAGCTGATGGCCAAGAGTCGAGCCGGTTCTCCAGATGGAAGTGGTCCGCGGAGATGCGACCCCTCTCAAGAGGCTCGTACGAGGCACGTTGAAGCAACTCGGGACGGAGTACGTCAGCCCGGGAGCGCCTCTGGCGATAAAATGCTTTCGCGACGTCGACCACGACACAGACGAAGTGCTCTGCGAGTGGATCGAGAAGAAGAAGTCGGGCTTCCCAACTCGAAAGTGTGAGGTAACCGATGTGGCCGATCGTCGTGCTCGCAGGAGCCTGGTCCCTCGTGTCATGCCGGATGGTGGTGCTCCGCCGTCGAGCCATCGGCGAGTTGGGCGAGGACCCACGCGTCGGCTCCCTCCGTCGTCCCTGGAACCGGTCCTACGGAGCCCTGCGGGCAGCGGCCGTCCTGAGCGGCCTCGTCTTCCTTGTGACCTTGGGGTTCGCGCTCGCGGGCCGCTGACCCGCGGTCCGGGTGCGGTTCACGGCCCGGGCTGCCGATAGGCCAAGATGACCGCCGGTCCGGACACGGAGCAGGCTCGATGAACTGGAAGTTCTGGAAGACGTCGGCGGCGTCGCTCTCCGAGGAGCAGCGCGCCGCGATGAAGCGCGTGGTCGCCGACGCGCTGTTCGAGCTCATCCCGCTGAAGGCCGTCCTGGAGAAGGCCGAGGCGCTCCCGCCCGGTTCGACCGCCACGGTGACCGCGTCGCCGAGCCATGGCATCGAGGCAACCCTGGAGGTCTGCGAAGCTCTCGCCGCCCGCGGGCACGACGCCGTGCCGCATCTGTCGGCACACATGATCCGCGACGAGGGTCACCTGCGCGAACTCCTGGACCGCGCGCGGGCGGCGGGGCTGACGCGCGCCTTCGTGGTGGGCGGTGACGCCAAGGATCGCGGGATCTTCCACGACGGCGTGCACCTGCTGCGAGCCATGGACGAGATGGGCCACCCGTTCACCGACATCGGCGTCCCGTGCTACCCGGAGGGCCACCCGTCGATCGCAGACGACGTGCTGCTCCAGGCGCTCAGGGACAAGCAGCACTTCGCGACATCCATGACGACACAGATGGGGTTCAACCCGGGCGCCGTGACGTCATGGCTCGCGCGGATGCGGGCGGCGGGCATCACGCTGCCGCTGGTGCTCGGCGTTCCCGGTGTGGCCGAACTCACGAAGCTGATGGCGGTGAGCGCCAGGATCGGGATCGCGGACTCGGCCCGGTACCTGCAGAAGAACAAGAAGATGGTGGGCCACCTGCTGCGCAAGGGCTCGTTCGGCCCGGACGCGTTCCTCGAAGCGCTGGCGCCGACGATCGCCGATCCCGCCATGGACGTGCGTGGCGTGCACATCTTCACCTTCAACCAGGTCGAGCAGACCGCGGCGTGGCAGCGGTCGATGTTGGATGGAGCGCTCGAGCGCTGAGATGCGCTCCCGTCGTGCGGCCGGGTGGAGCGCGTACACTGGAACCCTCGGGCGTTCGTCCGAGGATCTGCATCGAGACCGACCAGGCGGCCTTCCGGGCGTCGCCGTTCGTTCGATCGGTGGATCGAGAGCTCCCGAGGAGGCGAGCCGATGGCGGTCACGAACAGCAGCCGGGTGATGTTCGGAACCCCCGAACACGGCAAGGGCGCCCCGCGCCAAGCCGAGCGTGGCCGCATGTGCGCAGATGTGACATGCGCCACGGTTCTGTCGACGTACAATCGCTCCACGACGTGTTACCTGCACACGGTGCCGAGTTCGAAGCATCCGTTGCACCGCGACTGACCATCCAGGAGGACGAAGATGCCTGACAGTTTCGGCAAGCGACAGCGTCGCGACGTGAACGCCAAGAAGCTCGTCGCCCGAGAGGAACGCCGCGCAGCGCGCGCCCAGCGCCGCACCGACCGCGACGCCGGCCTCATCGAGAAGGGCGTGCCGATCGGCCCGGCCGAGCAAGCCGAGTTCCTCCCCGACGCAGAGGAGCTGGCCGCCATGACCAAGGAAGCCGACGAAACGGTCTAGCCGGTCTCCCGGTTCAGAGCCGCCCGCGCCGCCGCTCGGCGATGGCGCGCAGTTGATCCACGATTTCCGGCATCGCCTCGGTCATGGCATCGAGGTCATCGGCGTGTAGCGCCACCGCCCGGACGTCCGTGAGCGCCCGCACCGTGGCCATCCTGCGCTCCTGCTTCATGAGGCCCATCTCTCCGACCACGTCACCGGCACCGAGCGTGGCGATCCGCTGCTCGTCGCGGAGCACTTCGACCGTGCCTTCCTCGAGCACGAAGATCTCGTAAGGGAGCGCGCCCTGCTCGATGAGGACGGCACCCGGTTCCAGGTTGACGTCACGCAACCACCCCGCGACGCGCGAGAGGTCGTGCTGATCGAGTTCGCCGAACAGCGGCAACGGTATGAGGCGGGCGGCTTCTACAGGCTTCATCGAAGGTCAGCCTAGCGGCCGGTCGGGCCCGTGGGGAGCCCCGGCCGTGGCCGCAGGGACCGCCCGCCGCTCTTGACGGACTTCGTCGACGTGTCGACCCCGGACGACGCTCAGCCGGGGGATACTTGCATCGTCAAGTTCAGGCGGGCTGTGTCCTGTCAGAGGTGGTCGCTACGGTGACGGGCCATGGACAGGGCATGCGCGACTCGCAGGGGGCACGGGCACGGAGGAGGAGCCGATCATGATGGCGTTCAAGGCACTCGACGATCCCGCGGTACGCGACCGGATCCGCCGGGCTGAGGCGTCCATCCGCTCCGGTCAGGGCGGTGCGGGCGAGGGGCTCACCGCAGAGGATCTGGATAGGGTGATTCAGCATCTCAAGCAGCGGCGCGGCGTGGAGGATCAAGAACCCCAGGTCGCTCCTGAGGTGGGTCTTCGCCCCCCACACCGGTGAGCGCGACGCCGTCACGGTGCTCGAGTTCGTGAGGGATCATGTGCTGGCGGACCCTGACTCCGGTGCTCGGTGATCACAGGCGAGGAGCGAGCGTGCCGGGTACGACCGTCCACCTGATCTGGTCCTTCGACCGCAGCCTGCGGACGGTCGAGATCATCACGCCTGTGTAGATCACACATGGTCGCGTGGGATCGACCGTTCCCAGGTTCGCTCGAAGACGCGGGTCTGGCCTTCGAAGGCCTCGAGCCGGTCCTCCAGGTGGAAGTGCGTGGCGTCGGAGGTCATCACGCTCCTCGTGCGTATCTCCACCTCGATACCAGACTCCTCCCATCCGAGGCCGTACACGCGGTCGCACACGGCGCGCGCCGAGAGCGGGTCGCCCTCGCGGATGAACATCTCGTCGCGGGCTTCGTCGCGGATGAGCACCCCCTCGCGGCGGATCGCGTTGTCGCCGTCCTGGTTGAGGCGCATCACGTAGGTGTCCTCGACGACGTCGTGCTCGATGCGGTGGAACGCGGGGTCCGCACGCAGGACCTCGGTTGCCGACGAAGCTGCGGACTCGGGCGGGCCGAACGCGGGTGGCTCGCCGTCGGGGACGTCGAGTGGCCGCACGGGGAGATCGAGCCACGACCTCTCGCCGGCCGAGACGGTGATCGTCGTGACCTCGGGCGATGGCCAGAGCCAGGGCCAGTACGTGGTGGAGAGCGCCAACCGAAGCCGGTGCCCGGCGGGCACAGCCTGGCCGAGCACGTCGAGTTCGATGTCGACGTCATAGGCGACGCCGGGTTCGATCGGAGCGAGGTGCTCGTGTGAGTCGCGGTGGGTGAGGTTGAGGGCGCCCCGGCTGAGCAGCGTGGAGGTCCCGTCCGCAGCCACGTCGCAGAGGCGAGCCGCGACGAAAGCGTTCGGGCGGTCCGCGGCCACGCGTAGGTGCAGCCGTGGATGCCCGAGAAGTTCGAGGCGATCGAGCAGCGGTGCCGTATCGAACGAGAGGCAGAGCGCATCCTCTTCGCGTTGATCGGGCGGGAAGTCTGCCTCCGGCCCGTACGGGCACCAGGTACCGGCGTGCAGACCGTGGTGCTGTAGCCCCGTGTGGGAGAGGTCGGCGCTGCCTCCTGCGTCCTCGTGAAGCGCACCGCCGGCGCTGAGGTGGAGGCGTCGCGGCTCGGCGCTTGGAGGCGGCCAGGCTTCCTCGCGCACCCACCGTCCGGGCCGGTCCAGGTGCAGCTCACGCGGTCCGGCGGGTTCTTGGAGCCACGCCGCGAACATGGGCTCGCGGTCGATGCCGTTGTCGATGTCCTTGAGCCAGCGGTCCCACCAACGGAGAGCCTCGTGCAGGAAGTCGATGCGCGGGCCCTGATCTGCCAGGTGCGGCCATGAGTGCGGCCACGGACCGATCAGCCCCTTCTTCGGGCCGGGCAGGCCCGCGAGCGTGCGTCCGATCGCGTTCGTGTAGCCGTCTGCCCAGCCGCCCACCATGTAGACCGCGGCCTCGATCGCGCCGTGGTCCTCGCAGACCGATCCGTGCTTCCAGAACGCGTCGCGGCGCTGGTGAGTGAGCCACTCGGTGATGAACGGCGGCGTCTCCTCGAGGCGCCGCATCCATGTCTCGCGCCAGTCATCACGAACGCGAGGGTCCGGCGGCAACCCGTCCATCACGAGCATGTTCGATGCCCACGGGAGCGCGTCCCAGTTCAGGACGCACCCGCCGTCGTAGTGGACGTCGTCGGCGTAGCGGTCATCGGTGGAGCACATCGAGATGATCGCCTTGAGCGCAGGCGGGCGCCGCGCGGCGATCTGCAGGCCATTGAACCCGCCCCAGGAGATCCCGATCATCCCGACGGCGCCGGTGCACCACGGCTGGGACGCGATCCATGCGATCGTCTCGAGGCCGTCGTCGTGTTCCTGCGGCGTGTACTCGTCGGTGATGATCCCGTCGGAGTCCCCCGTGCCGCGGATGTCCACGCGCACCCACGCGTAGCCGTGCCCCGCGAACCAGGTGCCGAGCGGCTCGTCGCGGCCCGCCATGAGGTCGCCCTTGCGATACGGGAGGTATTCGAAGACCGCCGGGACGGGTTCGTCGGTGACAGGACGCCAGATGCGCGCGGCCAGCCGGGTGCCGTCTGCGAGCGTGATCCAGGTGTTGGAGGTGCGCTCGACCTCGAACGGGAGAGCGGTCACGATCTGGATGTCGTTCCTCACGGTCACTCCCTTCGCGTTGCCAGCAGGCGGTCCGCGACGTAGTTCGCGAACGAGGGGCGCACGAAGACGCGGGTGGCGCTCTCCATCTCCTGGAGTAGCACCTGGGCGCGGGCGAACAGCGTCTGCGCGCAGCGGCCGGGTGCCCAGCCGCCCGCGGGCTCCAGGTCCAGGCCGCAGCCGCTCGCCAGCATGGCGTGACGGCTCGTCCCGCGGAGTTCGATGACCGCGCGGTTCGCGCTCACGTCGACCACCGCGTGCCGCGTGCCTGCGAGGGCGGCCTCGAACTCACCGACGATCGCCGGGGCTGAGCCCGGCAACCCCACGACGAGCCACTCATCCGGACCCATCCAGAGCACGCCGCGATCCGCCCCGCCCGCGACGCTGTTCGGCTCGGCCGGGAGCCCGACCCGCGTCGCATCAGGCGCCGCGCACCGCACGCCGATCTGGGCCAGGTGCGCTACCTCGACCGCGTCGAGCCGCGCCAGGTCTCCGGCGCGATGGCCAAGCGGCGAGCGCAGGTACAGCTCAACCATCGCGCCGCGCCCCTTCCCGATCCACGAACACAGGCTCGGCGACACGGCACGGCGCCGTCGCGCCGCCGACCACCGCGTGCACCGTGCTCCCGTGCAGCGCGCGTCCGTCCGCGAGCATCGCCAGTGCGAACGACCGCCCGAGCGCGGGGCTGCGGTAGGACGACGTCACGTGCCCGAGCATCGGGACCGGCGGCGCGGGCAGGTCGGCCGTGGCGACCACCTGGGTTCCCTCGCGCAGATGCAGCGACGGGTCGTCCGGGAGCAGCCCGACCAACTGCTTGCGGCCCGGGCGCAGCGTGTCGGAGCGCACGAGCGAGCGCTTGCCGATGAAGTCACCCTTGCCGGTGTTCACGATCCATCCCATCCCGAGGTCCTCGGGCGTCACGGTGCCGTCGGTGTCCTGTCCGACGATCGCGTAGCCCTTCTCGGCGCGCAGGACGTGCATCGCCTCGGTGCCGTACGGGGTGATGCCGAACCCTTGGCCCGCGCTCATCAACGCCTCCCACACGTGCAGCCCCAGACGCGCATCCACGTGGACCTCGTAGGACAGCTCGCCGGTGAACGAGACGCGGCACACGCGTGCCGGGACGCCCGCGGCCGTGCCTTCGCGGAGCGTCATGAACCCGAACGCGTCGTTGGCGAGATCGATGTCGGTCCCGGCTGCAGCGAGCACATCGCGCGCTCGTGGCCCGCCGAGCGTCGCAACCGCCCACTGTTCGGTCACGCTCGTGCAGTACACGCGCAGGTCGGTCCACTCGGTCTGGAGCCACTCCTCGAACCGGTCGAGCACCTCGGCGGCGCCACCGGTGGTGGTCGTGACGAGGTAGCGGTCCTCACCCAGCCGCATCGCGACCCCGTCGTCGAAGATCATGCCGTCCAGGCCGAGCATCAGGCCGTAGCGGATCGAACCGGGCGCCAGGGTCGACATGCGGTTCGTGTACATCCGGTCCAAGAAGACGCCGGCGTCGGGGCCGCAGACGTCGATCTTGCCCAGGGTGCTGGCGTCGAACAGTCCGCAGGCCCGGCGGAGGGTGGCGCACTCGCGCGCCACCGCGTCGTCCTTCGGCTCATCGCCACGTGGGTAGTACCACGCCCGCAGCCACTGGCCGACCGGCTCGAAGAGAGCACCGGCGGCCGCGTGCCAGGCGTGCATCGCCGTCGTGCGGATCGGGTCGGTGAGGAGGGGACCGGTCTCCAGACCGGCGAGCGCGCTGAACGGGACCGGCGTGTACGGGGGCCTCGCGGTGGTCGGGCCCTGGGTGCCGGGGGACCAACCCAGCAGCGCGTTCACGATCTCGGCGGTGATCACCCCGCTCGTGCGTCCCTGGTCGATGGTGGTGCCGATGGAGGTCGCGCGCTTCACGTGCTCCGACGAGGACAGACCCATGCCCACCGCGGCGGTGACGTCCGCCACGGTCTGGTCGCGCTGGGGCTCGACGTACTTCTCGGCGTCGTCGCCCTCGGCCACCACCCACATCGGGTGTGAGGTGGGGACCTCACCGGCAGCCGCACCGACGACGCGGAGCCAGGACGGGCCGGTGCCGTCCGGGACGAAACATGCTCGGTCCTCGATGTAGACCAGGCCGGCGCCGATCGAACGGGCGAGCTGCGCCGTGGGGTTGAACCCGCCGCTCACGGCGATCAGGTCGGCCTCCAGCGTGCGGGTGTCGCCGTCGGCGGTGCGGATGGTCACGGCTTCGATACGCCCATCGCCCTGGGCGCGCGTGACGACGGCGCCGAGGTGCACCTCGAGGCCCGCCTCCAGCGCACGCTCGGCTGCGGGACCGCCATCGCCCGCATCCACGATCGTGACATGCGCGCCCACGTCCGCGAGCGCGATCCCCACGTCCGTCCCCGCGTGGTTCGTCGTGAACACGACGACGCGCTCGCCCACGAGGACGCCGTAGCGATCGAGGTACTCGCGCGCCGCGCCCGCGAGCATCACGCTGGGCAGGTCGTTCCCGGCGAACGCGATCGGGCGCTCGTGGGCCCCGGCCGCGAGCACGACCTCGCGAGCGCGGACGTGCCAGATCCGATCGAGGTCGGGTTCGCGCTGGTACAGCACCACGTAGCCGTCGTCGTAGATCCCCGTCGCCGTGGTGCCGGCGAGCGTCGTCACGCCGTCCGGCGCGCCATCCACCACGTGGTGCTCGTCCACCAGGAGCACGCGGCCGGACGCCCCTGCGGCGGCGGCGCGACCGGCCGCACCCGCCCCGATCACGAGCACGTCCACGTGACAGTGGGTGGTGGCCGCCGGGCGGGCGGTAACCGCCTCGCGTGGCAAGACGCCGACGCCCGCCCGGCTCACCGTCCGCATCCCGTCGACCACCGCCACCGTCGTCGCGGGGAGGATGGGCTCGAACCACGGCTCCGCGATCTCGACGAAGGCGTTCGGCTCCTCCACGCCGGCCGTCATCACGCCGCGCGGGCGGGCCGCCAGCGGCGATCGGAAACCGCCGATCACGCCGGCGCCCAGCAGCGCGCTCGCGACCGTATCGCCCGCGAACCCGCCCACTTCGCGTCCGTCGAACGTGAACGTCACCGGCCTCGACCGATCGAGCCAGGCGCCACCGGCGGCGAGCCTTCGGCTCATCGCGGCCGCTCCTCGCCCATCCGATAGGTCACCAGCACGCCGTGGGTCGCGGTGTCGCGCAGCACGTTGAACCACCGCCGGCAGCCGGCGGCGTGCGCCCAGCGCTCGGCCCACTCGCCCATCGGGTTGTCGCGCATGAACAGCAACACCGCCCACTCGGCATCGGAGAGGGCTTCGGGGTCGGCCGAGTAGGCGAGGTGGGCCTGCCCGCCGTAACGGAACTCGATCTCATCGCGGTCACCACACCAAGGGCATCGCAGGAGCAGCACGGTTAGCCCGTTCCCTCGTCGAAGACTGCCAGCAGCCGTTTCGGCGCCGTCATCCGCCAGGCCTCGGTCACCAATTCGCGGAGTTCGTCCCCGTCGGCCTTCGACACGACGGCGCCGACCCATCCACTCGGTCCGACGTACGGAGGCACGAAGAAGGCGACGGCGTCCATCGCCACGAGGGCCTGCTGTTCATCGGTGCTCGACTTGATCCACGCATGGCGTTCGTGCTCGCTGAACATGAAGAAGATCTTGCCGCGGACCCGGAACGTCGCCGTCTCCCACGTCTCTCGCTCCTCGGCCTCGGGCAGACCGAGGGCGAACGCCCGCAGGGTCGCCGCCCGGATCCCCATCAGTGCGCGACCCCCGCGGCGCCGTGCTCGTCGATCAGCGCGCCGGTGGTGAACCGCCCCAACCCGAACGGCTCCGCCAGCGGGTGCGGCCGCTCATGCGCGATCGTGTCGGCGAACATCCAGCCGCTGCCCGGTGTCGCCTTGAACCCACCGGTGCCCCAGCCGCAGTTGAGGTACAGCCCCGGGATCGATGTGGGTCCGAGGATCGGCGAGGCGTCGGGGCACACGTCCACGATCCCACCCCAGGTCCGCAGCAGCGCGGCGTGGCGGAAGATCGGGAACAGCTCGACGGCGGCGGCCATCTGGTGCTCGATCACGTGGAAGGATCCTCGCTGGCCGTAGCCGTTGTACGCGTCGATGCCCGCGCCCATCACGAACTCGCCCTTGTCGGCTTGCGAGACGTAGACGTGGACGGCGTTCGACATCACGATGCAGCCGAGCACGGGCTCATACAGCGCCGAGACGAGCGCCTGCAAGGGGTGTGACTGCAACGGCAACGCCAACCCCACCATCGAGGCGAGGACGCTCGTGTGTCCGGCCGCCACCAACGCCACCTTGTTCGCACGGATCGGACCCTGCGCGGTCTGCACGCCGGTGACCGCTCCGCCGTCATCGCGCAGGAACCCCGTGACCTCGCGGTGCTCCACGATGTCCACGCCGAGTTCGCTGGCGCGCGTGGCGAGTGCCCACGCCACGCGGTCGTGCCGAGCGACGCCGGCGCGGCGTTGGAGCGTCCCGCCGATCACCGGGTAGCGCACGTCGGGGGAGACGTTGACGATCGGGACGAGCTCCTTCACCGCATCGATGTCGAGCCACTCGGCATCGACGCCGTTCAGGAGGTTCGCCTCCACCCGGCGTACGCCCTCGCGTTCCTCACCCTGGGAATGCGCCAGGTCGAGCACGCCTCGCTGGGAGAACTGCAGATCCCAGTCCAGGTCCTCCTCGAGGCCCTCCCACAGTTTCAGCGAGTGTTCGTAGATGGCCGCGGATTCGTCCCACAGGTAGTTGGAGCGGATCACGGTGGTGTTGCGGGCCACGTTGCCGCCGGCCAGCCAGCCCTTCTCCACCACACATACGTCCGTGATCCCGTGGACCTTCGCCAGGTAGTAGGCCGTGGCCAGGCCGTGACCGCCGCCGCCCACGATGACGACCTCGTAGGCATCCTTGGGGTCGGTGGAACGCCAGAGGCGATCGGGCTGGCCGGGCATCGAGCCGCAGCCTATCGGCGGGGCCGCGAGCGGGGCTCCATCTCCGACGCGTCCTCCGCAACCCAGATGCGCACCGCGCGGCCAGCCGTGCTAGCGTCCGCGCCGAGGCGTTGCGGTATGCGAGACGACACGGGCAACCTCCACTCGGTGCGACGGGCGATCAGCGCCCTCGAAGAGATCAGCGATGCGGGCGAACTCGGCGTGTCCGAGCTGGGGCGGCGCCTCGGTGTGCACAAGGCCACCGCCTCCCGTCTGGTGGCGACCCTCGCCGAGCGGGGCATGCTCGAACGAGATCCCGTCACCGAGCGGTTCCGCTTGGGTTTCGGTCTGATCCGCCTGGCCGGCGCGGCGATGGCCGGCTTGGACATCGTCCGGGTCGCGCATCCCATCCTCGAGGACCTCGCCGAGCGAACGCGCGAGACCGTGAACCTCGGCGTGCTCGCCGGTGATTCTGTCGTCTACATCGATCAGGTCACCGGGACCCGTTCGATCGTTGCGGTGTCGTGGGTCGGGCGACGGACCCCCCTGCACTGCACGTCCAACGGCAAGGTGCTGCTCGCGCACATGGACCCCGCGGAGCGCGACACTCAGTTGGCCGAGCCGCTCACCGAGATGACGCCGCGGACCGTCACCGATCCCGCCGTTCTCGAGCGCCAACTCGATGGGGTCGCGCGCCGCGGCTACGCGCAGACCGTGGAGGAACTCGAGGAGGGCCTGAACGCCGTCGCCGCGCCGGTCCGGCAGGCCGACGGCCAGGTCACCGCCGCCGTGTCGGTGAGCGGGCCGGCGTTCCGGATGCGGCCCATGGATCTGCCGCGCACGGCCAGGCTCGTGATGGATGCGGCCGACGCCATCAGCCGCAGGCTCGGCTACGTGCAACGGCGGCCGAGGTGACGCTTCCCCCGCTCACCTGCCCGGGCATAGGCTGCGCTCGCGCATGAGCGACCCTGAGGTGAGGATGCCGATCGACTGGTCCGCCCACCGGACCCCCGTGGGCTCGATCCTGGACGCCGTGGGCGTGACGCCGCTCGTCCGGCTCTCCCGTGTCGCGCCCGGCCTGGAGCTGTTCGCCAAGGTGGAGTACTACGGACCCACAGGCTCCACCAAGGACCGGATCTACACGCACATGCTGGCGAAGGCCGAGGCCCAGGGGCGGCTTCGGCCGGGGATGACCATCATCGAATGCAGCACCGGCAACGCGGGGATCGCGTGCAGCGCGGTGGCGGCCATCAAGGGGTACGACTGCATGATCGTGATGCCCAAGGGCATGAGTCCAGAACGGATGCACATGATCGAGGCCTACGGCGCGCGCCTGGAGCTCTCCCCGGGCGCCGGCACCGACATCGACCTCGCGCTCGCGCGCATGCGAGAGATCGTGGCAGAAGACCCCGAGCGCTACTTCTTCCCCGGCGAGTTCGAGAACCCGGACAACCCCGAGGCGCAGGAGACGAGCGGCGAGGAGATCGCCGAGCAGATGGACGGCCGCGTCGACGCCGTGGTCGCCTCGCAGGGCACCGGCGGGTGGATAACCGGTGTCGCGCGCGCGCTGAAGCGTCACCGCCCAGGGGTGCTGGCCTTCGCGGTGGAGCCCACCGAGAGCCCCTTGATCAGCGAACAGCGGTGGGGAACGCACGGCGTGCCCGGCATCGGCGACGGGATCATCCCTCGCAACCTCGACCTGGCCCTCATGGACGGGATCGTGACCGTGAGCACCGACGACGCGCTCGCGATGGCACGCCGCTTGGCCCGCGAGGAAGCGATCTTGTGCGGTCCCTCCAGCGGCATGAACGTCGTCGCGGCCCGCAAGGTGGCCACGAGGCACCCCGAGCTCCGGCGCATCGTGACGGCGATCCCCGACACCGGCCAGCGCTACCTCTCTGGAGAGCTGTTCGGCGAGCGGATCGACGTGGAGGAACCCGAGCGCGATCACACGCCCGACCCCGATATCCTGGCGCGCCTCGCGGAACACCGCGACCGACTGGAGTTCATCTCGTGACCCAGCCCTGGGAACTCACCGCCGTCGACGCGCTCGGGCGGATGCGCGCGAAGGAGCTCTCACCTGTCGAGCTCCTCGCGTCGGTGTTCGCGCGCGCCGACGCCGTGGAGCCGGTCGTGAACGCGCTCACCGAACGCCGGACCGAGGACGCGGAGATCGCGGCCAAGGAGTCCGAGCGCCGGTACGCGAGCGGCGAGGACATCCGCTCCCTCGAAGGCCTCCCCGTCGCGATCAAGGAGGAGATGCCCGTCGAGGGCTGGCGGATGCGCTACGGCTCGCTCGTGGTGGACGAGGTCGCCGAGCACACCGCGCCCGTCCCCGGGCGGATCTTCGCGGCCGGCGCGGTGGTCCACGCGCGGACGACCACGCCGGAGTTCTCGTGCACGGGGTATACGCACTCGAAGCTCTGGGGCATCACCCGCAACCCGTGGAACCTCGAGTTCGCCGTGGGTGGCTCGAGCGGCGGATCGGGGGCCTCGCTCGCGAGCGGAACGTCGCTCCTCGCGAGCGGCTCCGACATCGGTGGCTCCATCCGGATCCCCGCCTCGATCAACGGTGTCGTGGGGTTCAAGCCGCCGCACGGCCGCGTGCCGACCTATCCACCCTTCAACCTGGACCGCTACTGCCACGACGGGCCGATGGCACGGACCGTGGCCGACTGCGCGCTGTTCGAGAACGTCCTGGCCGGCCCGCACCCCGAGGACGTCACGTCGCTCCGCCCGAAGGTCGAACTGCCCGAGCGCTTCGAGGGGATCGATGGGCTCCGGATCGGGCTCTCGGTCGATCTGGGCTCGTGGACCGTGGACGAGGAGGTCGCCGCGAACACGCGATCAGCCGGGGCGGCGTTGCAGGACGCGGGTGCGATCGTCGAGGAGGTCGACATCCCCTGGACCCTCGAGGCGATCATGTCCACCGCTCGCCGGCACTTCTCGGCGATCTTCGGGGCGTATATCGCCGAGATGGCTCAGCAGGCGCCCGACCAGCTCAACGACTACTCGCTGGCCTGGGCGGAGGAAGCGGCGGCAGCGCTGGATGAGCCGGGGTCGTTCCTGAACGGGCTGGTGGCCGAGGGCCGGTTGTGGGAGCCGATCGGCCGGCTGTTCGAAACCTACGACGCGCTGATCTGCCCGACATGGGCGGTGACCGGGATCCCCGCCGGCGACGCGTTCCTCGGGAAGGTCTTCGACGGTGGCGGCCCGAACGACCGCCAGTTCCTCTGCTACATGACGACGCCGTTCAACATCATGTCCCCGTGCCCGGTGCTCGCGGTGCCGAGCGGTATCGCGGCCTCCAATGGCGTTCCGACCGGGATCCAGATCGTCGGCCGCACCTTCGACGACGTGACGGCGTTCCGGATCGGTGCCGCGCTGGAACAGGTACAGCCGTGGGCGGGCTTGGCGTCCGTCCTGGCGTGACCGGGCCGGGAGCGTCGTCCGCCGATGATACGTCTCGAGGCACGGTTACATCGCGATCCCGAGGTGTAGCCTCCCTTGACCCCCCTCCCCGACGGCATAACCTAGGAATCAACAGGCGGCTCTCCCATGGGAGGGTGGAGCATGGGACGACGACCGAACGTCGGTGGCAGGAGAAGTCGCGTTGCGACGATCGTCGCCATCATCTTGACGGCCGGAGCCGCAGGGGTTCCTCAAGCATCTGCCGATCCGTTCGGCGGTTGTTCCGTCGCAACAGGGGAAGGGTGCCGGGCAGATTCGAACATCCACTCATACTGCTATGGCGCCGGGTTCGATGCCAGTCTCGAGGACGAGGCGGAGTTCGCGATGAACATCTCGCTCGACCGAGACACGCTCATGAGCGACCTTTTCTCTGCAACCTGTGACCCTGCATCGACCGACGTGAAGTGGCTCGATGCGAACCTGGGCGGCAGCCGCGGTGAATACATCTGTCTTGAGCCCTTCACACCCTACGAGCCCGACGGCATCTGCTTCGTCGCTCGGATCAGGTTGGACCCTGATCAGATCAACATCGGGTCCAACGACGCAGAGGATCGCAAGAAGACGGCCTGCCACGAGGTGGGTCATTCGGTTGGACTTCAGCACGGCGACGACAAGACCGACTGCATGATCAACGGCGAGATCCCTGACACGTCGGCGACGTGGCGAACGTTCAACGGCCATCACATCGCCGCCCACATCGACTCATACTATGGTTGAAGCTGCGGTCGTACCTAGTTCGCGAAGGCGCGGTGTTCCGCGGTGCGCGTCGAGTGTCGGTGTGATTCTCGCGGGCGCGCTCATCCTTGCAGCCTGTTCATCGGCGACGAGTATCGCCGAGGGCGACGACCGCCTCGCCTCGTTCGTCTCAGCGATGAGGGTTGTCACGTATGACTACGAGCCAACCGCCACGCCGGCCGACTTGGCCAAGGCCTCCGACCTCGTGATCGTCGGAGAGATCGTCGGTGTGGAGAAGGGGCAGTCATACGTCCCCCTGCCCGGCGCGGAGGTAGACGGGGACGTGAGTTCCGTGATCCAAGTGAAGGTAGATGAAACGCTCTTCGGTGACGCTGCGCTCGCTGCCGATGGGATCGTCCACCTCCAGGTCACTCATCCTGCATACGTCGGAGACGGCCCGGGTGGTGAGGGGTTGGTCCCATTCGATCATGCAGCCTTCGAGGCTACCGTCCCGATCGGCACGTCAGGTGTGTTCTTCCTCGAAGACATCACCGACCGACCCGTGTATGAGTTCGTCATCGATGAAGGGGCGGGCAGACCGGCGGGCGCCGCGCTCTGTGCGACCCCCGTTCAAGGATTCCTGTTGGAGTCCCGCGATGGCTCGTTGGTCAGCGTGTACGAGGGCCTCGACTCGATGGCCTCGGCTTGGCGGCAGTTGGAGTCGATGGACGATCTTCGCCTCGCGATCGTAGAAGCTTCGACTTCTTAGCGCCGGGCGCGGTGGTCCACGCCCGCACGACCACGCCGGAGTTCTCGTGCACGGGGTACACGCATCGAAACTCTGCGGCCCGAACGACCGCCAGTTCCTCTGCTACATGACGACGCCGTTCAACATCATGTCCCCGTGCCCGGTGCTCGCGGTGCCGAGCGGTATCGCGGCCTCCAATGGCGTTCCGACCGGGATCCAGATCGTCGGCCGCACCTTCGACGACGTGACGGCGTTCCGGATCGGTGCCGCGCTGGAACAGGTCCGTCCATGGAGCGGCGTGGCTCCGTTCACGACCTGAATGCTGCCGCGATCGCGGCGATGTCCTCCGGCGACGTGCCGCAGCAGCCACCGACGATCGTGGCGCCGGCTTCGCGCCACCGCACGGACTCGTCGCCGAAGGCGGGTCGCGGCCCCTCCGCACGCCACGTCTTCGTCTCGGCCTCCCAGGTCGAGCCCAGGTTCGGGTAGGCGACGAGCGGTTTCCCCGTTCCGCCTGCTGAGGAGAGCAGCGCCGGGACGAAGCCCGGAGGGGTGCAGTTCACGCCGGCGGCGATGACCCCGGGGCTCGAAGCTGCCACTGCGATCGCCTCGGCGAACGGCGTGCCGTCGCTGATGTGCTCCGCGTCGCGGCAGGAGAAGCTGATCCACGCGCGTGCCTCGGGGTAGCCGGCCAAGAGCGTCACGAGCGCTTCGGCCTCCTCGATCGCGGGGATGGTCTCCACCGCGAGGACGTCGGGCTCGGCCGCGAGCAGAGCCTCCAGCCGCGGCCGGTGCCAGTCGATCAGCGTCTGCACGCTGAGCCCGTAGCGGCCGCGGTACTCGGAGCCGTCCGCGAGCGTGGCGCCGTACGGACCGATCGAAGCCGCGACGAGGCGATCGTCACCGGCCGCCTCGCGCGCGAGTTCGACCGATAGACGCAGCAGACGGTCGGTGTCGTGCCGGTCGAGACCCCGGCGAGCGAACCCTTCGAAGGAGGCTTGGTAGCTCGCGGTGATCGCGATGTCGGCGCCGGCGGCGAAGTAGGCCGCGTGGACGTCGCGGATCACGCCCGGATCCTCCAGGAGCAGCCGCGCCGACCACAGGTCGTCGCGCAGGTCGGCGCCGCGCCGCTCCAGTTCGGTCGCGAGCCCTCCGTCGAGCACGAGTCCAGCCGCGATGCGCCCCGCCACGTCGTCCATGGCTACGAAGGTACGAGGAAGTGATCGTCGCGCGCCGGCACCCCATCGCACGGGTCATCGCCTACGAGCCCGACCCGCAGCTACCGAGCCCGCCTCGCGGCGTCCTATGCTCGCAGCCATGACGACCTACCCACTCTCCGCCGAGGACCGCGAGATCCAAGAGCGCACGCGTCGTTTCGTGGACGAGGAGCTGATCCCCTGGGAGGAGCACGCCGAGGCCAACGACGGCCATATCCCGGACGAGGTGCGAGCCGGGCAGCGGGCGAAGGTGAAGGACCTCGGCCTGCTCTCCATGAACCTGCCCAAGGATCTGGGCGGCGGTGGATTCACGATGCTCCAACAGGTCCTGGTCTCCGAGCAGATCGGCCGCGTCACGAACGCCCTCGGGTGGTGCCTGCACACGCCCGCTGCGTGGGCGCCTGCGGTGATGAGCCCCGAGCAGATCGAGCGGTGGCTGAAGCCCTCGATCCGCGGCGAGCGTCACGAGTGCTACGCGATCACGGAGGCGGGCGCGGGCTCGGACGTGGATGCGATCACAGCTACCGCCCGCCGTGACGTGGACGGGTACGTACTCGCCGGCGAGAAGATGCACGTGACCTCGTACAACACCGCCGACCACCTCTTCTTCCAGGCGAAGCTGGTCGGCGGTGATCACGAGGGCGAGCACGCGATGTTCGTGGTGGACAAGGACACGCCGGGCGTGCGCCTGGTGGCCGAGCCACGCTACATGCACACGTACCCCGACACGCACGCTCTCGTCGCTTTCGATGATGTGCGCGTGCCGGCCTCGCATCTGATCGGCGCCGAGGGTGACGGCATGGCCTTCACCTACGAGTGGTTCCGTTACGAGCGGCTGATGATCGCGGCGCGATGCTGCGGCGCGGCCGAGCGACTGATCGACGAAGCCACGGCGTTCGCGGAGTCGCGCGTGCAGTTCGGCCGCCCGATCATCGAGAACCAGGCGATCGCGTTCATGCTGGCGGACTCGCTCACCGAGCTGTGGGCGGCTCGGCTCATGTCCTATCGCCTTGCCGAGAACATCGATGCTGGCGTGGACGTGAAGATCCAGCACGCGCAGTGCTCGATGACCAAGCTCTACGCATCCGAGATGGCCGGGCGGGTCGCCGACCGAGCGGTGCAGATCTTCGGTGGCCGCGGCTACATGCGCGAGAACGTCGCCGAGCGCTTCTACCGTGAGGTCCGCGTGGACCGCATCTGGGAGGGCACGAGCGAGATCCAGCGGAGCATCGTGGCCGACCAGCTGCGCAAGCGGGGGACCCGGGCGCTCAGCGGCTGAGGGTTCCCTCCACGTCCGCCTATCATCGATGCTCCGCGACCAGGGAGCGAGCGTGAGCAGCGGGGACGGCAGCATCCGGGTAGGGCTGATCGGGTACGGGCTGGGCGGCGCGGTCTTCCACGCGCCGCTGGTCGCGGCGACACCGGGGATGACGCTCTCGGCCGTCGTCACGAGCAACCCGGACCGGGCGGCAGCAGTGGCGGCGAGATATCCCACCGCCCGCGTCGTGACGAGCGCCGAGGACCTGTGGGCCGCCGCCGCCGACCTCGATCTGATCGTGATCTCCACCGTGAACGCCGCGCACGTCCCACTCGCGATGGCGGCGTTCGGAGCGGGGCTGCCCGTCGTGATGGACAAGCCGCTGGCGCCCACGGCGGACGATGGACGTCGGCTGGCCGACGCGGCGCTACTGCGCGGCCTCCTCTTCTCCGTGTTCCAGAACCGGCGGTGGGACTCCGACTTCCGCACCCTCCGCTCGCTCCTGGATGAACACGCGGTCGGGACCCCGACGCGGTTCGAGTCCCGATACGAACGGTGGAAACCGGCTTTGGACCTCGGAGCGTGGCGCGAGCGAGCGGGCGTGCAGGACGCCGGCGGTCTGCTGTTCGACCTGGGGAGCCACCTCATCGACCAGGCCATCGTCCTCTTCGGCCGCCCGAGCCACGTCTACGCCGAGCGTGACTCGCGGCGGCCCGGCGCCGCGGTGGACGACGACGTCTTCGTGGCGCTCGCGCACCCCGGTGGGGTGCGGAGCCATCTGTGGATGAGCGCGGTGGCGCGGGTGCTTGGTCCGCGGTTCCGCGTCCTCGGTTCGACGGGCGCGTTCGAGTCCTACGGCCTCGACGGGCAAGAGGATGTCCTCGCCGCTGGTGGCGACCCGTCCGAACCCGGCTGGGGCGCCGAGCCGACCGAGCGCTGGGGCCACCTCGCTACCGAGGACGGTGAACGGACCGTCGAGAGCCTCCCCGGCGACTACCCCGCCTACTACGCGGGTGTGGCAGAAGCGCTCCGCACCGGCGGCCCGCCGCCGGTTGACCCGGGCGACTCGGTCGATGGGCTACGGGTGATCGAGGCCGCGGCGCGGAGCGCCGCGGGCGGCGTGGTCGTCCCCATGGAGTGGGCCGGTGCCTGACCGCGTGCGATGGGGGATCGTCTCGCCTGCGAACATCGGCACGCAGAAGGTGATCCCCGCCATCCAGCGGGCGGCCCGCTGCGAGGTTGTCGCGATCGCGTCGCGCGACGAGGCTCGCGCGAAGGAGGCTGCCGCCGCCCTCGGTATCCCGCGCGCGCATGGTTCCTACGAGGCGTTGTTGGCTGACCCCGACGTGGACGCCGTCTACATCCCGCTGCCGAACCACCTGCATGCGGAGTGGACGATCGCGGCTGCCAGGGCCGGCAAGCACGTCCTGTGCGAGAAGCCCCTGGCGCTCACCGTGGCCGAGGCCGCAACGATGGTGGCGGCGAGCGAGGAGGCGGGCGTCCTGCTGATGGAGGCGTTCATGTACCGCCTGCACCCCGGCTGGGTCGCCGTGCGTGAGCTGGTGTCGAGCGGGCGGATCGGTGAACTGCGCACGGTGCAGAGCTGGTTCTCGTACTTCAACGACGATCCGGCGAACATCCGAAATATCCTGGATGTCGGGGGCGGCGCTCTGTTCGACGTCGGCTGTTACAACGTGAACCTGTCACGGATGCTGTTCCGTGCTGAGCCTGCTCGCGTCCAGGCATCGATCGAGCGCGATCCGGTGGGCGGCACCGATGTCCTGACGAGCGCGATCTTGGACTTCCCGGGCGGCGGCGTCGCTTCGTTCACGTGCTCGACGCGCGTGGAGACCGATCAGCGGGTCCACATCTATGGATCGACCGGCAGGATCTCCGTCGGCATCCCGTTCAATATCCCGCCCGACCTCCCGACCGAGGTGTTCGTCACCGCTGGGGGGGATCCACCCGTGCACCCCGCCACCGAGGTCCTCACCTTCGCGCCGAGCGATCAGTACACCGTTCAAGCCGAAGCCTTCGCCGCCTCGGTACTCGACGGTGTACCCCTGCCGACCCCCATCGAGGATGCGCTCGCCAACCTCGCCGTGATCGAGAAGATCGTGGCCGCGGCGAAAGCTTGAGTCCCGCTAGCCCACCGTTCCGTCGAAGTACTGCTGAGCCAGCACCCACGCCTCCTTGCCACAGATCGCGCCGACCCGGCGCCCCGCGAAGTCGTCCTCCCGGATGTGGATCCCACCGAAGATCCGCGACTGTCCGGCCTGATCGGCCGCGTCGTAGTACGTGGCCCATCGGAGCGTGACGTCGGTGCTGGGCCCACCCTCGGTCTGAAGCGCGCCGGCGGGCGTCGTCCATTCGGAGAGGCCGCCCGGGAAGAACGGACCGCCGGTGAAGGCGGTCAGGACCTCTGCGGCCGCCCGGCTGAACGTGCTGTGTCCCGAGACGTAGCCGGCGAACGCCGGGGTGACGAAGGTGGACTTCTGATACGGGAGCCAGCGGGTCGCGAGCACCCACCCGACTCCGCTCGTCTGGGTCGGGTCCTCGGGGTTGCCGAGCCAACTCCGCACCGCGATCTCGCCGACGTGGTCGGCGAGCGCCTCGTGCCGGCTGCCCACCGCGCTCGAGGCCTTCGTGATGACCTCGACCAGCCGTGTCTCCAGCGGCAGCCCCTCCGGGTCGTACGTGAGGAGCCCGGGGTCGGTCGACTGCCCGAGCCCTCCCATGTAGCGGATCATCGAGATCGGGCGCACGGAGTCATAGAAGCCCTTCACACCCCAGGCAGCGACGGCCGCATCGTGCACGGCGCCGTTCAGCGCGAAGTACAGCTTCACGTCCCACTCCAGGCGGTCGACAGCATCGCCACTCCCAGCGATCCGATGCGCGAGCTCGGGGGAGTCCGAGACCGTGTTCGCCACGGTGTTCCAGTGGCCGGGCGGCGTTTCCGAGCTCGGCCCGTCGGCCCAGAACTCGGTGAGCACCCGGGCGAAGTCACCGCGGGGCACGATGCTCGGCTCGTAGGGTTCGCCGGTCTCGGGGTTCACGGGACGGCCGGTGCCGGCGTTCGTCCCCAGCGGGTTGTCGCCGAGCGCCCCAGGGGAGATGTCGATCGTCACGCCGTCGGCGGCGTCCAGCTCGGCGCTCGCCCGGATCACCTCGACCGCCGCCTGCTGGAAGTCGTCATGGGTCGCTGGGTCGTCGAGACGCGGCGGCGGCCCCGGGTCGATCGGTGTGCCCTGCGGTGAGGGCGGAAGCGCGAACGTCCGCACGTGGCCCCAGTGCGGGCCGATGAACCGCTGCACGTTGCCGGGGATCGGCAGGCCGTTCTGCGCGATCACCTGGGCCAGCGCGAGCGGTTGCCACCGGTTCGGCTCGGTCATCGTCGCCCCGCCTTCGGCCACTACCATCGGCGGGTTCACGGGCGCGTAGGACGTGTCCACGTAGCGCGTGTCCTCGAGCGAGCCGTCCTGCCGCCCGTAAGCGATCGCGGCGGCGGCGATCCGGTTGCCGAGGGCCGCTGCCGTGTCCGCGTCGGTCTGCACGTAGTCGATCCGGTAGCAGAGCGAGGCCATCGTGGCGGCGAGTTCGTCGAAGGTCTCCTGCAGCCCCGCGGCGTGGGCGTAGCGCCACAGGAGAAGTCGATACGCAGCGAAGCTGATCGCGGCCTCGCGAGCGGCCACCACATCGTCGGCCTCGTGCTTCTCGTCCACGAAGTAGCCCTCCGCGTCCTGGTCGAAGGCAGCCCAGGCATCCCACATCGCGGCCGAGGTGTGGAAGAGGTTCCGTGCATGAACCGTGGGGGCAGGCGTGTCGCGGCGGATCGCGTCCAGCAGCGCCTCGTCCCACACGCGGGCGACCGACCAGCCTTCCGAGATCCTGGGGGTGCAGTCGTCGATCCGGTAGCTCGCCTCTGCGGAGCCCACCCTCACGACCATGAGCGCGAGGACGACCACGGCGACCCAGGCGGCCAGGAGCGGACGCCGACTCACTCCGTCACCGTCACGATCTGGCCGACGTCGACGTCGTGAAGCACCGTCTCGCGTCCGCCTCGCCACCACACGGTGAGCGTCGCGACCGACGTCGCATCTCCGAGCCCGAACGCGGCCCGGGGGTCATCCGTGGACAGATAGCTGCCGCCGGCCGCGATCTCGCGCAGCAACACACGCCCGTCGGGCAGTTCCGCGGTGATCCGCGCGCCGGGTGCGAACCGTGAGAGCGCGACCTTGAGCCAGGTGCCGTCGGTGCCGGTGTTCTCCAGCAGGAGTAGCGTCCCGCCGATCGTGTTCACCGCCACGTCGAGGTCGCCGTCGTTGTCGAAATCGGCGGTCGCGCTCCCGCGCCCCACGATCGGATCCACGTCTGCGATCGCGCTCGCATCTCGATAGCCGTCCTCGCCTTGTGCTGACAGGTTCTCGAGGACCAACACCGGCTCCGCGTCCGCGGTCAGGTCCCGAACCGGGATCCCGCCGTTCACGAGCAGCAGGTCGAGGTCGGTGTCGAGGTCGAAGTCCGACCACGACACGCCCCACCCGGTGGCATCCTCGAGGTCGACGCCGAGCTCGTATCGCACGTCCACGTACGACGGGTTCACCAGCTCGGATGCCTGTCCCCGATAGAGGGCGTGGCTCTGGCCCCGGGCGTTGGCCACGAAGATATCCCAGAAGCCGTCGCCGCCGTCGTCGCCGACGGCCACTCCCATCCCCGCACCCGGATCGGCGACGCCGGCCTTGCCCGCGAGCTCTTCGAACCGGAACCCCAGGCCGGCGGGGTCCGCCTCGGCGCCGCCGGGCCATGCGACGTTGTCGTAGAGGCGGTTCGGCTTCGTGTCGTTCGCGACGTACAGGTCGAGGTCGCCATCGGAGTCAAGGTCGGAGAAGGTCGCGCCCAACCCATACTCGAACCCGACGGCCTCGAGCCCCGCGTCGACGCCAACCTCGCGGTACGTGGGGCGCCCACCTGGGTCTCGCCGCCCAGAGCTCACGTACAGGAGGTCCCGCACGCCACCGTATGTGTTCGGGAACCCCTGGGTTGCATCGGGGTTCGGCGCGTTGAGATCGGTGTAGCCCGCGACGAACAGGTCAGGCCAGCCGTCGCCGTTCACGTCGCCGGCCGTCGTCCCGGTGTGCCAACCGAACGCCTCGACCCCGGCGGCCTCGGTTCCGTCTAGGAACCTCCCGCCGCCTTCGTTCCATAGCAGGACGGAACGTTCAGAGCCCGTCACGTACAGATCCGTCCGCCCGTCCATATCCAGGTCCGCCGCCACGCACCCGTTGCCGCGGAGTTCCACGTCTGCTCCAGACCCCTCGCTCACATCGGTGAACGTCCCGCCGCCGTTGTGGAAGAGGGCGCTTCTCGGGAGCCCTCCCTCCGCCCGCCACCGGGTGGTGTCACCGCGTGAGTACGAGTTCACGACGAATAGGTCCATCCACCCGTCATCGTCGAAATCGAGCCAGCACACGCCGCCGCCGAGCATCGCCCCCACGTCGGGGGAGAGGTCCCATCGGTAGGCGCCCTGGCGGAAGTCGAGACCGACGTCGGTGGCCACGTCGCGGAACCCCAGCGGTTCGCCCGGCACGCGCGCGGCGCCGAGCGGCCCGGTCGCCGGCGTCGCGGTGCATGCCAACGCCAGCAGGGTGCCGGCCACGGCGAGCGCTCGCGTGTTCATGGGGTCGCGTGGAAGGTCGGGGCGAGGGCAGGGTAGAGGGATCGGTAGCGATCGTATGCCGCGGCGTATGCGCCGGGGTCGCCCACGCCGGTCGTCGCATCCGCGCGCACGGCGTCGGCGACGGCGGCGTCGACGGTGTCGTGCCACCCTGCGCCCACCGAGGCGAGCACGCCGGCTCCGAACGCGGCGCCTTCGGCGGTCTTCATCGAAACGACGGGGATCGCGAGCACATCGGCGACGATCTGACGCCATGTCGGACTCCTGCTCCCGCCGCCGGTGATGCGCCCATCCTCGTGCGCCGTGAGCCCCATCCCGTGGATCAGCTCCAGCGAGTCGCGAAGCCCGAAGGCGACGCCCTCGAGCACTGCACGCGTGAGGTGGCCGCGGGTGTGGCGGGACGTGAGCCCGACGAACGCGCCGCGTGCCAGCGGGTCGGGGTGCGGCGTCCGCTCGCCGGTCAGGTAGGGAAGGAACGTCAGCCCGTCGCATCCGGGCGCGACCCTGGCGGCCTCTTCCGTCAGGGCCTCGAACGAGACACCCGGCGCGAGCGTGTCGCGGAACCACGCCAGGCTGCCGGCCGCCGACAGCATGACGCCCATGAGATGCCACCTGCCCGGGACCGCGTGGCAGAAGGCGTGCAGTCGCCCACGGGGCTCGACCAACGGCGCCGGGCCCGTGGCGAACACCACCCCACTGGTGCCGAGCGAGACCGAGAGGACGCCGGGGCGCACCGCTCCGACCCCGACCGCGGCCGCAGCCTGGTCGCCGCCCCCGCCGACGATGGGGGTGCCGGCGCGCAGACCGGTCGCTTCCGCGCCGGCGGCGCTGACGGTGCCCGTCAACTCCGGGCCTTCCGCCAGATCCGGGAGCCATCCGGCCGGGATCGCGAGTGCCTGAAGGATCTCCGGCGACCACCGGCGTTCGGCCAGGTCCATGAGCAGGGTGCCGCTCCCGTCTGCAGGGTCGGTGGCGAGGTCGCCACTCAGGCGGAGACGCACGAGGTCCTTGGGGAGCAGGATGTGTGCGATCTGTCCCCAGACCTCAGGCTCGTGGTCTCGCACCCAGATCAGCTTGGGCGCCGTGAAGCCGGTGAGCGCGTCGTTGCCGGTGACGGCCAGGAGACGCTCTGCTCCCACCGCTTCGCGGATCAGGTCGCACTCGGTGCCGGTCCGCTGGTCGTTCCAGAGGATCGCTGGCCGCAGCGTCTTCAGCTGCCGGTCGAGCACCACCAGCCCGTGCATCTGCCCCGCGATGCCTACGGTCTCGACCGCGTCGCCGGGTGTGTCCGTCGCCGAGAGCACCTCCCGTGTCGCCGTCACGGCGGCGTCCCACCAAACGTCTGGATCCTGCTCGCTCCACCCCGGCACGGGGCTGGAAGTCGGATAGGAAGCCGAAGCGGCCCCCACGAGCCGGCCTTCGGTCCCCAGCAGCAGCGCCTTCGTGGCCGTCGTGGATACGTCGAGACCCAGAACGACGCTCACGTGATGATCCACTCCTCGCGATGCGTCGTCGAGGCTCCCGGCGCGAGTTCGACGAGCGGACCCAGCGTCTCCAGTTCACAGAACCGATCGTGGACGTAGACCTGGACCGACGCTCCCCGGTCAGGGTAGTCGGCCGCGGGGTCGACCGCGATCCGCGTGCGCATCCGGACGCCCTCGAACGCGTACTCGGCCCATCCGGGCCCGCCGGCGACCCCGACCTTGAGCGGCGGCCCGGGGGAGGCATCCACCTGCACCCCGTCTTCGCCGAGATCGAGCCGTGGGTCGGCCGGGTCGGTGTACGGCCAGAACACGAGCGCCCGGTCGGCTTGGAGCCCGGCGCCCGCACTATCGAAGCCCAGCGTCGCCCGTCCGCCGGGGTGGAGCTGCGTGATGGCCCAGGGCCCCACGGTCATGGTTGAAGCGCTGCGGTTCGTGATCTCGTGATCAACGGTCCACCCCTCACTCGTTGCCGTCATCGAGATGGACTTGCCCAAGCCGGCACCGTCTGGCGTGGCGTCGACACGCAGGCGGGCGTCCGATGGCGTGACCGTGCACGGCGAGTCATCCGGCTGATACGTGACAGCGGGCACCTCGGGGGCGGCCCACAAGCGGTGGCCACCACGCATGCGGTACCGCGGCCCGCCAGGCGCCTCGAGGGTGTCCTCGGGAAGCGACGCGAACGCGTTGCGACCGTCCACCAGCAGCTCCGTGATCCTCGGTCCGTATCCGGCGGCCACCACGAGCGAGGACGTCGGGCCGTCGATCCGGACCGTCTGCGGCCTCACCGCACCCCGAGCAGGATCTCGACCGTGAGCTGGTCGAGCGCCTCGTACGGCTGACCGCGCGCGGCGAGCGCCCGGCGGTCGAAGTCCATCCCTTCGAGCGCCGCCGCGCGCTCGCTGGTGTAGGGGCCGAGTACCGCCGCGGTCATCCCGTCGTCCTCCGCGATCGTCCCCAGCAGCGCCTGGATCTCCGCGTCGGCGTTCCACCGTTCGGCCCTCTCCTTGAGGATCAGGTACGTCCGCATGCATCCGCGGGCGAACGCCTTCACGTCCTCGTAGTCGCTGGTGCGGTAGGCGTGCGCGTCGAAGTGCTTGCTGCCCGCATAGCCCACGTCCTCGAGGAACTTGACCAGGAAGAAGGCCTGCTTCGGGTTCGCCGATCCGAACCGAAGGTCCTGGTCGTAGCGGCCCGGGATCTGATCGTTCAGGTCGATGTGGAAGAGCTTGCCCATCGACCACGCTTGGGCGACGTGGTGCGTGAAGTTCAGCCCCGCCATGTGCTCGTGCGCCACCTCGGGGTTCACCCCGACCATCTCGGAGTGCTCGAGGGTCTCGATGAAGGCGAGCATCGCACCCGTGGTGGCGAGGTAGATATCGCCGCGAGGTTCGTTCGGCTTGGACTCGAGCGCGAACCGGAGGTCGTAGCCCTGGTCTTTCACGTAGCCGCAGAGGAAGTTCATCGCCTCGGTGTAGCGCGCGAACGATGTGAGCGGATTCTTCGACGAGTCGGTCTCCACGCCCTCGCGGCCGCCCCAGAAGACGTACGTGGTCGCCCCGAGTTCCACGCCGAGGTCGATCGCTCGCATCGTCTTCTGCAGCGAGAGCGCGCGGACCCGCGGGTCGCTCGCCGTGAACGCGCCGTCGCGGAATACCGGGTCGCGGAAGAGGTTGGTCGTCGCCATCGGGACCACCAGACCCGTGGCGTCCAGCGCCTTGCGGAAGTCCTTCACGATCTGGTCACGCTCGTGGGCGCTCGCGTCGATCGGCACCAGGTCGTTGTCGTGCAGGTTCACGCCCCAGGCCCCGACCTCAGCCAGCAACTCGACGAGTTGTACGGGGGAGAGCACGTCGCGGACCGGTTCGCCGAACGGATCGATGCCGATGTTGCCCACGGTCCAAAGCCCGAACGTGAAGCGATGCTCAGATCTCGGTTGGTACGTCATCGGAGATCCACCTCCATCGCCCGGTCACCCGGGCCCTCAGACACCTCCGCTCGCCTGGCGGCGGCGCTTCGACAGCGAGTCGACCAGGACGGCGGCCAGCAGGACGAGACCGGTGATCACGAACCGGGTCCCTTGGGGCAGGTTGAGCAGGTTCATGCCGCTGTCGATCGACGCGATGACGAGCGCGCCGAGCAGGGCCGACACGACACGCCCCGTGCCCCCGAACAGGCTCGTGCCCCCGATGACCGCCGCGGCGATCACGTTGAGGAGCAGGTTGCCGCCGCCCGACCCGGTGGAGACCGAGCGCAGACGTGAGGCCAGGATGATGCCACCGACGCCGGCCATGAATCCGTTGATCATGAAGACGATGATCCGGACCCGGTCGACGTTGATACCAGCTCGCCGTGAGGCCTCGGCGTTGCCCCCCACCGCGTACACGTGGCGCCCGAACGGCAGCTTGCTCGCTACGAGGGTCCAGAAGGCGAGGAAGGTGACCAGGATCACCGTGACGGCCGGCACCCCGCGATCGAGGTTGGCGTAACCGACGGCGGCCAGCGTGACGATCGCGAGCCCGCCGACCTGGAGCCACACGAGCACCACCGGCTTCGCGACGAGGCCGCCGGCCCGCCGTGACCGCGACCGCGCGATCTGCGAGATCGCATAGGCGATCACGACCCCGCCTCCGAGGATCCATCCCCACGCGTCGGGTAGGAACGAGTTCGCGATGCCCACCACCGTGCTGTCCTGGATCCGGATCGTGCCGGCCTGCGAGAACTGCACGGTCAGCACGAGGACGACCCCCGACCAGATCAGCAGACCCGCAAGGGTGACGACGAACGAGGGGACACCGGCCTTCGTGATGACCGTCGCATGAAGGAAGCCGATGATCGTGGTGCACGCGACCGCCACGCCGATGGCCGCCCACCACGGCCACCCCGGATCGCCAGGGCGCAGGAGGAGGGTCATGACCACGCCGCCGACGGCGCTCACGAATGCCACGGACAGATCGATCTCGCCGATCAGCAGGACGAACACGATCCCGATCGCGATGGTCGACACCGCGGCCATCTGCAACATCAGGTTCGTGAAGTTGCGCTCGGTGAGGAACTTGTCGTTCAGCGCACCGAACACGATCACGATGGCGATGAGGCCGACGATGATGGGCAGCGAACCGAGCTGGCCCGCGCGGACGCTCTGCCACCAACGACGGGCGTAGGCGGCGAGGCCCTCGACGGGCGCCGGCGTGGTCGGTGCTTCCTGCTCGACCTCGGTGCTCACGCCTTCACCACCTCTTCGTCCACCATGCCGGGGACGTGCGTCAAGGCGCCCGCGGTGATCGCGTGCACCACGTCTTCCTGCGAGGTTCCGGCTCGCTCGAAGAGCGCGACCGCCTGCCCGAGCCGCAGCACGGTGATCCGGTCGGCGCACTCGAACACGTCGTGCAGGTTGTGCGAGATGATCACGACCCCGATGCCGTTCTCGGCGAGCCGCCGGACGAGGTCGAGGACCTGCCGGGTCTGCGCGACCCCCAGGGCTGCGGTCGGCTCGTCCAGGATGACGAGCGTGGAGTTCCACATCACGGATTTCGCGACGGCGACCGCCTGTCGCTGCCCTCCCGAGAGGCCAACCACGATCTGACGCACCGAGCGCAAGGTGGTCACCGAGAGGCTCTGGAGCGTCTCCTTCGCCGCGCGCTCCATCCCCGGTTCGTCCAAGATGATGCCCTTCGTGCGCTCGCGGCCCAGGAACATGTTCGCGACGACATCGAGGTTGTCCGCCAAAGCGAGGTCTTGGTACACGACCTCGATCCCCAGGTTGGCCGCGTCCCGCGGGCTATGGATCTGAGTGATCTGCCCGTCGAAGGACATGGTCCCCTCGTTGAAGGGATAGATGCCCGCGATGCCCTTGATCAGGGTCGACTTGCCGGCGCCGTTGTCGCCGACCAGGGCCATGACCTCGCCACGCCTGACTTCGAAGTCGACCTTGTAGAGCGCCTGGACGGCGCCGAAGGCCTTGGAGATACCCCTACACTCGAGCAGTGGTGTTCCAGTGGACGCGGTCACGCACCTGCCTCCTCATCCTGCGAACGGGATGGCGCGGGGGCCGCCCTGGCCGGCCCCGCGTCTCACGCC
>JBBDHX010000010.1:6283-35171 GCA_040880745.1 Actinomycetota bacterium | reverse complement strand
GGGGGGGCCCGGGGGGCGCCCCCCGGCGTCTCACGCCGGTATGTCGGTGGAGCCGATCACACCATGCTGGTGCACCAATCCGTCTCTGCGACGTCGCCGACGCAGATCTCCTCGACGGTGCGGAACCCGTCCGCGATCACGGTGCTCTCCATGTTCTCCTCGGTGACGCCGATAGGGACGAGGGCGAAGTACGGAACCACCCCGTCGCCTTCGGTGCTGTCAGACGGCTTCCCGTCCGAGGAGTTGATCCCGATGATCGTGAAGTCGAAGTCCGACGTCACGGCCGTGATGTCGTCGCCGGCACGAAGCGCCAGCGCAACCGCAGCCGCGACGGCGGCCTCAGCCTCGATCGGCTTGTAGACGCTCATCGTCACGCGACCCAGCAAGACGTTCTGCATCCCCTCGGCCGTCGCGTCTTGTCCACTGATCGGGATCGGTCCGAAGCCGGCCGCCTCGACCGCGTTGGCCACTGAGTTCGCCAGGCCGTCGTTGGCTGCGAACACGGCATCGACGTCGTTGTTCGCGTCGACCAGGATCTGCTCCATGATCGTCTGCGCCTCGGCGTTGTCCCACCCGGGGACGAACTGATCCGCGACCAGTTCCCACTCGCCCGCGGAGACCTTCTCCTCGACGGTGGCGTTGTAGCCGTCACGGAACAGGAACGCGTTGTTGTCCTCCTCGCCGCCGTTCAGCATGACGACGCGCTTGGGATCGGCCGGCAACGCGTCGATCACGGGCGTGACCACTTCGGCCATCGTCGCGCCGACCCGCACGTTGTCGAAGCTGACGTATGCGGCCCCGCCGGAGCTCCCGGTGTTGAACCGGTCGTACTCGACGACCTGGACGTTTGCCTCCTTCGCCTGGTCGATGATCGCGCCGCCGGAGCCCGTGTCGAGGCTCGTCAGCAGGATCACGCTCGCACCGTCGTTGATGGCCTGCTCGGCCTGTGCCTGCTGCGCTGCGGCGTCACCCTCCGCGTTCACGATCGAGAAGTCCTCGCCGTCGACGAGGCCGGCGGCCTCGAAAGCTTCTGTGAAGAAGCGGCGGTCGTCCTTCTCCCAGCGATCCGAGGACGCTGTGTCGGGAAGCAAGACCCAGATGCTGCCTTCGCCACCTCCGCCATCCGTCGGCGCGACCGTGTCCTCGCTACACGCAGCACCAACCAGGGTGAGCGCGATCAACGCCCCGGCCCATCCGCGCATCTTCGATCTCTTCATGCCCTACCTCCCGTCCCGACCGCACGGTGCGGCCACATCACTCGACCCCAGGACCTCCTGGGCACTTCACGCCTGCAGCCGGCCGTCATCGCCCGACCGCCACCGCCTCCGTCCCCTTCCATCCATCCATACGGTCATCGAACAGGTTCGCGCCTGACCCTCGTAGGACGAGTGCCACCGCTCCCAGGGCGGTGGCCCGCTCGCCGAGGTCTCCGGGGACCACTTCGGCGGTCTCAGCGGCGATCGGCAGTGCCGAGCGAGCGATCGACCGCCGGATGGGCTCGAGGAGCACATCACCGGTTGCGCTGAGCGGGCCCCCCACGATCACCCTCTCGGGGTTGAGCAGGTTGCAGAGTGCCGCCACCTGGTGTCCGATGAGGTACCCGGCGTCGCTCACGATCCTGCAGCAGGCCGTTTCGCCCGCCTTCACATGCGCCACGAGGTCTTCGAGCGAGAGATCGGCGCCGTGACTGCCCGCCAGGTCCTGCAGGAGAGCGCTCCCACCGCTGACACGCTCCAGGCATCCTCGGTTGCCGCAGCGGCAGACCGGCCCGCGGTCATCGGCTGTCGTGTGGCCGATCTCGCCCGCCGTACCGATGGCGCCCCGATACACCGCGCCGCCGATGATCAGGCCGGCGCCGATCCCCGTTCCTACGTTGATGTATGCCCCTTCGGATACGCCGCGCGCCGCTCCCCACATGAGTTCGGCGAGCGCCCCGAGGTTCGCGTCGTTGTCGGCGATGACAGGGAAGCCGAGGCGGCGCCCCATCTCGCTCGCCGCGTCGACACCGACCCAGGAGGGGGAGATGCTCGAGGGCCGCACGGTTCCCCCGCGGCTCTCGATCGGACCTGCGAGCGCCATCCCTACCCCCAGGACCAGGCGCGCCGGGATCTGCGCCTCGTCCAGGACGCTCTCCACCGCGCGCGCGGCGAGTTCCATCGCCTCGGAGGCATCGTGGTTGAGTTCCAGGGGGAGCGAAGTCTCTCCCAGAACCATGTGACCCAGGTCGGCGATCATGACACGCAGATGCCGGTGATCGATGTCGATCCCGACCGCGACACCGGCGGAAGGATTCAACGTGACCAGAGAGCCCGGCCTGCCCGCCTGGCCGGTCCGATCGTCGCCGGTCTCCTCCACCCAGCCCTGGTCGATGAGCTCCGTGATGATGGCGGAGATGGTCGATCGGGAGAGCTCGGCGAGACGGGCCAGCTCGGCGCGCGTCGTCGGTCCTTGCGCACGCAGGAGGCCAGCGACGCGCCGCCGGTTCCCTTCGCGCAACGAGGTTTGCGAGCCCCCTCCCTCCCATCGCATCGTCGGACTGTGCGCCAGAGGCCGGTTTTCGTCAAATCGTCGGCCGTTCCGAGGACATCGAGGGCCGAGATCGGACGAGTCCCGAACGTTTCGGGTCCGCTCTACGCGAGCCGATGGCAGGCCCGACGCCCCCGGAGCCACGCTTGCGCGTTGCGGCCCAGGTCATCCACGAAGTACCCGCCTTCCTGCAGGATCACCATCTGCTTGCCCGTTTCGGCGACGCGATGGTCCGATCCGATGGTGGCCCTCGGTGGTCAGAGCGAGGTCGCAGATCGGGTCGAGACGGTACGTGTCGAACCCCAGAGATACGACGAGCGTCGACGCTCCGAAGGCGGCGATCGCGGGGTCGTGGACCGCCGTGACGGGGACGTTGCCGTGTAGCGTCGCACCGATCGCCTCCGCTCGAGTCGGTACTTCGACGACAGAAGGAGGCGAGGTCGGGGTCGTGCCCCAGGTGATCGGCCGGATAGACGACCCGCACGTCAGCCGGTGTGCAAGATCGAAGCGTCCTCGCGCGCCCAGGTCAGCGTGACCTCGTCGCCCTGGGCGAACTCGCCCGCCCGATCGTCGGAAAGGCGGTGCGCGATCAGGCGCTTCCCCAAGATCGTGTCGACGTGGAACTGGGTGAGCGTTCCCAGGTAGACGACCTGGGCGACCGTGCCGCGCAGTCGTGAGTCGCCGTCGCCCGGCTCCTCGTCGGCACGGAGCACCTCGACCCGTTCAGGTCGAACGGCCACCAGGGCGGTCGCCCCCGCCGCCACGCCCGTCTGGGCGGTGGGCACCACGATGCGATCGCGTTCGTCCACCCGCATGATCGCGTCGCTGCCCTCCACGACGTCGATCCGCATGTCGAGCGCATTGAGCACCCCGACGAAGTCGGCCACGAACGGCGTCTCGGGGTGCTCATAGACCTCTCGTGGCTGACCCAACTGCTCGATCCGACCGTCGTGCATCACCGCGATGCGGTCGGACATCGAAAGCGCCTCTTCCTGGTCATGCGTCACGAAGATGAACGTCGTGCCGAGTTCGTGCTGGATGCGTTTGAGCTCCAGACGCATCTGCAGGCGCAGCTTGACGTCGAGCGCGCCGAGGGGCTCGTCCAGGAGCAGCGCAGCAGGCCGATTCACGAGCGCCCGCGCGAGCGCGATCCGCTGCTGTTGTCCGCCCGAGAGTTGGCTCGGTTTGCGCGATCCGTATCCCGAGAGCCCAACCAGCGCCAGCATCTCGTCCGCCCGCCGGTTCCGCTCTTCCTTCGGCACCTTCTTGAGCTTCAAGCCGTACGCGATGTTCTCGCCCACCGTCATGTGCGGGAACAAGGCATAGTGCTGAAAGCACATGTTCACCTCGCGCTTGTGCGGTGGGATGCCGACGACGTCGGTCCCCCGCAACAAGATGGAGCCGTCGGTCGGTTCCTCGAATCCCGCGATCATGCGCATCGTCGTGGTTTTACCGCACCCCGATGGACCGAGCAGCGTCAGGAACTCGCCCTCGGGAACGTCAAGGCTGACGTCGTCCACCGCCAGGACGTCACCGAAGGACTTGCTCACGTGGCGGATCGTGATGGCCGGGCCGTCGTTCATCATCCCTCCGTGTCGAGAAGCGTGGCGACCTCTTCGCCGGCGACGCGCTCGAGGCTGTCGAGTGCGCGGTCGGCCCGAACCCGGATGATCTCGGCCAGCGACACCACGATCACGGAGATGACCAAGACCACCGCGGCGACCGCTGGCATCTGGGGAAGCTGGGTCGGTAAGCGCAGCTGCGAGTAGACGTAGACGGGGAACGTCGTCGTGCTGCCGGCGATGAACGACGCCAGCACGATCTCATCGAACGAGATCGTGTAGCTGATCAGGTACGCCGACAGGACCGCAGGGGCGAGCAACGGGAACGTGATCGTCCGAAAGGTTGTCCACCAGTTCCCACCCAGGTCGCGGCCGGCCTCTTCGAGCGCCACGGGGATCCGGTCCAGACGGGGCACGATCGTGAGGATGGCGAATGGCAGGGCGATGATGACATGCCCGATGATCAAGGTGATCGGACCGAACGGGAATCCGAGGTAGTTGAACAGGATGAGCATCGCGGTCCCGAGGCAGACCAGGGGCACGACCAGGGGCGCCAGGAGGAACCCCGATACCAAACCCTTGCCGAAGAACCGCCGCCGGGACAACGCGATCGAGGCCGGGATGGCGAGCCCGGTGGTGACCGCGCTTGCGATCGCGGCGATCCATGCGCTGGTCTTCAGGGCCCTCAGGATGGTCTCGTTGGCCAGGAACTCGTGGTACCACCTGGTGGTGAAACCCTGCCAAGGGAACGAGACGAACTCACGATCGTTGAACGAGAAGATGATCAGGATCAAGATCGGGGCATACAGGAAGATCGCGAGCAGCCAGAACGCGATCCACAGCGCTCCCTTGCCGCTCCGTGATGCCGCCATGTTCATCCGGCCACGCTCCGCACGTTGAGGTAGCGCCCGAAGATGGCGAGGAGGATCGCCACGGTGAAGACCAGGAACATGGCCATCGCCGAACCGAATTGCCAGTCCAGGCCGAACGAGAACGCGCTCTGGATGGCGCTTCCGAACAGGAATCCTCTCGGCCCACCGACCAGCTGTGGCGTGATGAATTCCCCGATCGTGGGGATGAACACGAAGATGAACCCCGCGATGACGCCGGGCACCGAGAGCGGGAACGTGACCGTCCAGAAGATCTTCCATCGGGACGCGCCGAGGTCGGAGCTCGCTTCCAGCAGGTGGGCATCGATGCCTTCCAGGGTCACGAAGATGGGCAACGCCACGAAGGGAACCCACACGTAGGACAACACCAGGTAGATGGCGAACGAGCTGTTGAACAGCCATGAGATCGGCTCGTCCACGATGCCGAGAGTTTCCACGAGGAAGGTGTTGACGACCCCCTGGGGGTTCAGCAGCACGCGCCACGCCAGGACACGGAGCAGGTAGCTCGTCAGGAACGGAACGATGATGATCAACAGCAGCGTGTACTTGCGCTTGCCGGCGACCATCGCTAGGAGGTACGCGACCGGATAGGCGAGCACCATCGAGGTGAGAGAGACGATCGTCGACATGCGGACGGACTTCCAGAACAGTCCCGAACCGAGCGGATTGAGCCCTCCCATATAGACGGGGCTCGTAGCGAAGTCCTTCCATGGCGTGATCGTCCAGTGCTCGATGTCGTTGGGCGACAGGCCGGAGATCCCTCCGACGCTGTAGACCGCGATCATGATCACGGGCGTGACGAAGAACAGGATCACCCAGAACAGCGGTGCGGCCACGACGGCCCACGAAGACGCTGCGGCGCTCCGCGAAGCGGAGCGCCGCCTGGTCTTCACCGTGGCGTCGGCCATGTCACCTCGATCGGCGACTCAGGAGCCGATCGAGGCCTTGACCACGTCCCACGCCCGGTTGTACTTGTCGCGATCCGGCTGGTAGCGGTCGATGTAGGAGTTCGGCTCCGCGAGGTTCGTCTCCGGGTCGTCCAGACCGAACACCTCCACCACGTCGGGGTCGATCTGCGACAGGTCCACGTCGAGGTTCGAGTGGCCGTAGCCCCACAGACCGATGAGCTTCTCGCCCGTCGCCACGCTCGCCCACGCGTCCGCGTACTCGTGCGCGTGGTGGTAGTTCTCGGTGCCACTACGCAGGACGAGGCCCTCCGCCCACGACAGCGCGCCCTCGTCCGGCAGCAGGTAGGCGATCTCAACTTCCTCCTTGAGCACCACGTAGGCGTCTGGCCATGCGTAGGTGGCCCAGAGGTTGTCCTGGCGGACGTCGTCCCACATCTGCGTGAAGTCCACCCAGATCGAGTAGACACCGCCCGCCTTGGAGATGGCGAAGTCCTTCGCCTCCTTGAGCGTCGCGTCGTCCATGTAGAACGCCTCGTCGGCCGGGACGCCCAAGGTCATCGCGGCCATCTGCAGGATCCACGGTGTGTCGAACCAACCGATGTGCCCCGCGGCCTCGTCGCTGAACAGGTGGGAGTAGGAGTTGATCGACGGGTCGAGGCGATCGGTGCGGATCAGGGGACAGGAGTAGCCCCAGTCGGTCACGATCTCGTACTGCTTGCCGTCGATAGCCCCGGTTGCTTCCAGGGTCGGATTGAGCCGGGCGAAGTTCGGGATGAGCGACGTGTCCCACTCCTGGAGCACGTCGCCCATGTTCAAGTAGTCCTGGATGTAGCCGACCTCGGGATGGGTGATGTCCCACGGGAAGCCGCCCTGCGTCTTGGCGATGACGCCCTCTGTGTTGGTCAGGAACGAGAACGTGGGCTCCGGATAGCCCTTGTCCCGGTAGTCCTTCCATATCCACTTGGACTCGTAGCCGGCCCACTCGTGGATCAGGAGATCACCGGTCTCCTCGGTGATCGGCGGTCTCGCGACCGGCTCGGAGGATGTCCCGCCACCACCCGGCGAGGAAGCCGTCTCCTTGCGGCAGGCGGCGAGGACGCCCGCGCCGCCGGCTACGGCCATCGAGCGCAGGAACGTGCGCCGCGTCGACGAGTTGCTCAGGACTGCATCGAACTGACCCATCCCAACCTCCCTGTCGAGTGCCGCGGGCATCTTGTGCCTATCGGCGGCACCGCGCAACCCAACCTCGCAGGGCGAGAAGGCCCTCAGACGTCCCAGCCGGCGTCCACCGGGATGTCGTGCCCGGTGATGTTCTTGGCGCCCTCGGAGACCAGGAAGTCGATGGCGACGGCGATGTCCTCCTCTTCGACGAATCGGCCGAGTGCCGTCTGCGATGCGAAGTCGGCATAGACCTCCTCGGCGGTCCTGCCCGTGCGCTCGGCCTTCGTGGCGACGATCTTGTCCATCCGGGCACCGTGGGTGACGTTCGGACACACGTCGTTGACGGTGATGTCGTGGGGGCCGGCCTCCAGGGCGAGGGTCCTGGTGAGGCCGCGCACCGCCCACTTCGACGAGGAATACCCGCTGCGGTTGCGGTAGCCGCGGAGCCCGGACGTACCGGCGATGTTCACGATCCTCCCGCCCCGGCCCTGGGAGATCATCTGCTTGAGCACGTGCTTTGAGGGCAGGAACGTGCCGATCACGTTGAGGTCCAAGATCGCGCGGAACTCCTCGACGGCGTACTCGTGGGCCGGTGTCTCGATGGGACCCGTCCCACCGGCGGTATTGATCAGGATGTCCACGCCGCCGAGCTGTGTGACCACGGCGGTCACCATGGCGGCCACCTCATCCTCGGCCGTCACGTCGCAGACGCGGACCAGGCTTCGTCGACCCGGGTACTTCTCGTCCACCAGGGCGGCGTGCTCGGTGAGCGCCTGCTCGTCGCGCCCGATGAGCGCCACGTGCGCGCCGTCGCGAGCGAGGTGCTCGGTGACGACCCCGCCGATCCCCTTCGCGGCCCCTGTGACGATCGCGACCTTCCCGGTCAGCGGCCCTTGCTCGGTCATCCCTGCTTCCTTCCCTTCGTCGAGGCGGTCGACTTCGTGATCGACGCCCGGGTGTTCGTGATCGCTCCGACCGTGAGTCCAAGCGCCGAGGCGATCTGGCTGGCCGCCACGTGGACGCGGACCACATCGTCGCGGACACGTTCCGGCGTGAGACGCGGGCTCGGTCCCGCGATCCCCACCGCGCACACGACCTCGGCCCGATCGTTCCGCACGGGTACCGCGACACCCCACACACCGAGGTTGGTCTCCTCGTAGGAGGACGCCCAGCCGCGGCGGCGCACCGTCGCGAGTTCTTCGCGGAGCATGCGCGGGTCGGTGATCGTGGCGTGGCAGAGATGTTCCAGGCCCGCCGCGATGATCCGTTCCACCTCGTCGTCGCGCATCCACGTCAGCAGCGCCTTCTGCGACGCGCCCGCGTGCAGCGGGAGTTGACGTCCCGGCGTGACCGACAGACGGAGCGGTTGCGGGGTCTCGACGCGCTCCAGGCAGACGGCTCGGTCGTGCCCGGGGTTCAAGACCGTGAGCAGCGCCGTCTCCCCGGTCTCGGCCGCGAGCGTCCTGAGCGCTGGCAGCGCCACCGAGCGCAGGTCCACGACGGAGCGCGCGCGATCACCCAGCGAGAGCGCGGCGATCCCCAGGCGGAACCGCTTCGTCGCGTCATGTTGGCTGACGTAGCCGTGGCGCTTGAGCGCCGTCAGGATGCGGTGGACCGTGGGGATGGGCAGGTCGAGTGCGCGGGCGACCTCGGTGGTGCTCCACTCGGGCCGGTCCTCATCGAACAGGTCCAGGATCGAGAAGGTCCGCTCAAGGACCTGGAACGACGGTTTGCCCTCGGTGGGCGGCTGCAGATCGACGACGGCCATGATGTCCGCGGCGGCGCGCCTCACAGGCGCACGACAACCATCCGCTCCTCGGTCATCTCGCGGACCGCGTCGTGCGGACCCTCCTTCGTGTTACCGCTCGCCTTCGTGCCCCCGTAGGGCATCTGATCCACACGGAACTGCGGCGCCTGGTTGACGGTGACGCCCCCGAACGCCAGGCGATGGATCGCCTCGAGGGCGCTGCGCAGGTCGGCGGTGAAGATGCCCGCCTGCAGGCCGTACTCGGTCCCGTTGGCCAGGTCGATCGCCTCGTCGAACGACTCGAACTCGACGATCGAGATCACCGGGCCGAACACCTCCTTCGACCAGACCTTCTGCCGCACGTCGACACCGTCCAGGACGACCGGGCGCAGGTGGCCGTCGCCGAAGGTCCCACCGGCGAGCGGGCGCGCGCCCGCGACGGTGGCTTCGTCCACCCACGCGGCCACGCGTTCGCGCGCCTCCGTGGTGATCGCTGGGCCGATGTCGGTCTCGGGGTCGGAGGGGTCACCGGCGAGTTGGGCGCTCGCCGCTGCCGCGAGACGTTCGGCGAACGCCTCGCGCACGCTGGCGTGGACGATCACCCGCTGCACGCTGATGCACGACTGTCCGGCGAACGCGTAGCCGCTGGCCGCACTCATGGTGGCGGCGTCGTCCAGATCGCCGTCGGCGCACACGATCACCGGGGTGGAGTTGCCGAGCTCGAGCGTGACTCGCTTCTTCGCGGCCTTCGCCTTCAGGTCCCAGCCGATGGTGGCGCTGCCGGTGAACGTGAGCAGGCCAACGCGGTCATCGGCGATCAACGCGTCGGCGATGGGGACCGGCTCGCCGACGAGCACGGACATCCATGCAGGCGGAAGGCCCGCGCGGTGGAACGCGCGCACGAGTTCGATCGCGGTGAGCGGTGCCTTATCGGCGGGCTTGAGCACCACGCCGCACCCGGCGGCCACCGCGGGGCCGATCTTGTGGGCGGCGAGCGTCAGCGGGAAGTTGAAGGGCGTGATCGCGGCCACCACGCCGACGGGCACCCGCAGCGTGAACCCCAGGTGGCCCGCCCCGGCGGGGTGGGCGTCCAACGGGATCCCGCGGCCGGCTAGTGAGCGTGCCTCCACGGCGGAGAAGGTGAGCGTCTGCACGCAGCGGTCCGCCTCGGCCAGCGCTTGCTTGAACGGCTTGCCGTTCTCGGCGGTGATCATCCGCGCGAAGTCCTCGCGGCGCGCCTTCACGTCGGCGGCCACACGGTCCAAGATCTCGGCGCGCTCCCAGGCCGGGAGTCCGCGCTGCATCGCGTCCCAGGCGCCGTCGATGGCCGCCCGGGCGGCGTCGGCGCCCAGCCAGGGGACCGCTCCGGCGGGGGCGCCGTCCCAGGGGGAGCGGACCTCCACGATCTCCTCGCCGCGGACCTCCTCGCCCGCGATCACGAGGGACGTGACGGCCGGATTCGCTGCCATGGGTTGGACCTCCCGTCGGGTTGACCGCCTTCGCGCGGATGGTAGCATCCGCATCCCAGTGGCCGAGACGCCTTCTCATCTAGCGAGAAGTCATCATACCGCGGAAGAGAGTGAGATAGCTCAGTGGATCGACCCGATCTCGAACTCCTCAAGGGCGCCATCGACACCCACGCGCACACCGCGCCCGCCCTGTTCAACCGTCACATCGATGACGCAGCGCTCGCCGAGTACGCCATCCGGTACGGGATGCGCGGGTTCGTGCTGAAGGATCACGACGCCTCCACCACCGGGCGCGCCTACTACGTGAACCGGATGTTCCCCGAGGTGGAGTCGTTCGGTGCCGTGGTGCTGAACCGCTCGGTGGGTGGGCTGAACCCCTACGTGGCCGAGGCCGCGATCCACTACGGCGCGAAGATGGTGTGGATGCCCTCGAACCACTCGAAGTATCACGCCGAGTTCTTCGACATCCCCGATTACCCGCAGTTCGGCCGGCCGAGGAAGCAGCTGCCCGGCGAGGGTGTGAGCGTGTTCGAAGAGGATGGGCTCACCCTGCGTCCGGAAGCGCGGACCATCTGTGAGATCGTGGCCGCGAACGGCGTTGCCCTCGCCACCGGGCACCTCTCGTTGCCTGAGATCAGGGCGCTGCTGGACGCGGCGATCTCCGCCGGCGTGGAGAAGTTCGTCGTCACCCACGCGAACTGGTCCCTCTGCAAGCTCGACGTCGCCGTGCAGAAGGAACTGATAGCGAAGGGTGCCACCATGGAGTACGTGGCCTCATCCTGCGTCTCGCCCATCTTCTGGGAGCAGCAGCCCGACGAGTTGGCCGCGTGGATCACGGAGTTGGAAGGCGAGGACATCGTGCTGGGCTCAGATCTTGGACAGTTCGCCGGGCCGCCGCACCCCGAGGGCATCCGCATGTTGCTGGCGGCGTTGCTGACCGCGGGTGTCCCCTACGCCTACCTGGAGAAGATCACGAAGCGCAACCCGGAGCGGCTCCTAGGTCTCGAGCCCGGTTGGACCCCGGCCATCGAGCCGTCGTTGCCCGACGTGACGCCGGCTCGCGAGGGAGGTGCGGCATGACGAACGCCTACTGGCACCCGTTCGCCGACTCCCACGCCGTGACGGCCGGCGGTGAACTCACGATCGTGCGCGGCGAGGGCTCTCACGTCTACGACGCCGACGGCCGGCGCTACCTCGACGCCACGGCGAGCCTCTGGTACTGCAACGTGGGTCACGGCCGTAGCGAGATCGCCGACGCGGTGGCGACGCAGATGAAGGCGCTGGAGTCCTACTCGACGTTCGGCGACCTCACGAACCCGCCGGTGGCGGCGCTGGCCGAGCGGGTCGCCGCGCTCGCTCCGGTCCCGGACTCGAAGGTCTTCCTCACGAGCGGCGGCTCGGACTCGATCGACACCGCCACGAAGATGGTCCGGCGGTACTGGACCCTGCGCGGCGAGCCCGAGCGGACCGTGTTGATCCGGCGCGAGCGCGCGTACCACGGCATGCACACCGCCGGGACCTCGCTCGCCGGCATCCCCGCGAACACCGCCGGATTGGGGCCGCTCCTGCCCGACATCGCCGAGGTGCCGTGGGATGACGCGGACGCGCTCGCGAGCACGATCGCGGACCTCGGCGGGCGCGCAGCCGCGTTCTTCTGCGAGCCCGTGGTGGGCGCCGGTGGCATCTACGCGCCGCCGCCCGGGTACCTGGAGGCCGCGCGCAAGATCTGTTCGGAGGCCGGTGTGCTGTTCGTCGCCGATGAGGTCATCACCGGGTTCGGCCGCACCGGCGAGTGGTTCGCGTCCGGCCGCTGGGACCTGGCGCCGGATCTCATGACGTGCGCGAAGGGGATCACGAGCGGGTACCTCCCGTTGGGGGCGGTCATCGCTGCGCCCACGGTATGGGAGCCGTTCTTCGCCGAGGACGCCGGCATGTTCCGCCACGGGTACACCTACAGCGGGCATGCGGCCGTGGCCGCCGCCGCCATGGCGAACATCGACATCATGGAACGCGAGGACCTGCTGGCGCGTGCGGTCGATCTGGAGCCCATCGTGTCCGAGGCGCTCGGGCCGCTGGCGCGGCACGACCTGGTGAGCGAGGTGCGGAGCGGCGTGGGTGTGCTGGCGGCCGTGCAGTTCGACCCGGGCGCCATCGAGGCCGACCCGGGGTTGCTGGCACGGACCGTCCCTGCGTTGCGTGCGCACGGCGTCATGACGCGGATGCTCGCGAGCGGTGCCATCCAGATCTCACCGCCGCTGGTGATCACCGATGACGAGGTCGACGAGTTGGCGAGCGCGATCGGTGCCGCGCTCGACGACATAGGGTGAGCCGGATGCGCATCGGGATCCCGACCGAGGTCAAGAACCACGAGTACCGTGTTGCGGCGACCCCCGAAGGTGTCGGTGAGTTGGTGCGCGCCGGCCACGCCGTGGTGGTCCAGGAGGGTGCGGGGGTCGGTTCGTCGATCCCCGACGACGCCTACGTCGCGGCCGGTGCGCGCATCCTGCCCGACGCCGGCGCGGTCTTCGCCGACGCCGACCTGATCGTGAAGGTGAAGGAACCTCAGCCCGAGGAGTACGAGCGGTTCCGTTCGGACCATGTGCTGTTCACGTTCCTGCATCTGGCCGCGCACGAAGGTCTGACCCGGTTCCTCGTGGAGCGCGGCGTGCGCGGCGTCGCGTACGAGACGGTGCAGACGACCGACGGCCGCCTGCCGTTGCTGGCGCCGATGTCGGAGATCGCCGGACGGATGGCGCCTCAGGAGGGCGCGAAGGTGTTGGAACGCCCGCAGGGCGGCCGCGGCGTGCTGATGGGTGGGGCCAGTGGCGTGGCGCCGGCGAAGGTGGTGGTGCTCGGCTGCGGCATGGCGGGCTGGAATGCCGCCGAGATCGCCGCCGGGATGCAGGCCGAGGTCACCGTGGTCGATCGCAACGTCGACCGTCTCCGCGAGATCGACCGCATCTGGCACGGCCAGATCCTCACCATCCATTCGTCTGCGCTGGCTGTCGAGCGACTGGTGATGTCGGCCGACCTGGTGGTGGGCGCCGTGCTGGTACCGGGCGCTCGGGCACCGCGATTGGTCACCGCCGAACTCGTGCGAGCGATGCAGCCCGGCGCCGTGCTGGTGGACATCTCGATCGATCAGGGCGGGTGCTTCGAGACCTCCCACGTCACGACCCACGCCGAACCGACCTTCGTGGTGGACGACGTCGTGCACTACTGCGTGGGCAACATGCCCGGCGCGGTCCCGCGGACATCGACGTACGCGTTGACCAACGTCACGCTGCCCTACGTGCTCGAGATCGCGAACAAGGGCGTGGAGCGGGCGGTCCGCGAGGACGCGGCCCTGGCCCTCGGCGTGAACACCTGGGACGGCGTGTGCACCAACGAAAACGTCGCCGCGGCGACGGGGATGGCGTTCTCCGCGCTCGAGCCCGCGCTCGGCTGAAACGAACTACTCGAGGATGACGAAGCCGATCCGGAGACGCTCATACGTCGAGATCGCTCGTCGATCCCGGGTCAGAAGGGTCAGCCCCGCCTCATCGGCCGTCAACCCGATCAACGCGTCGTAGACAGCACCGCCATCGACCTCGGCCTCCCGGCACCGCTTCACCATGGCCCTCGCGAGTCCGTCGGTTGGGACCACGATCCCTGCGGCCGGGAACCATCGTTCGAGCAGGCGACCGGCGACGTCACGGTGCAAACGATGGGGAGCCGGCAGGCGGGTCAGCACCGAGTACGTCTCGAGGAGCGCGTGCGAAGGGATGGCGGCTCCATGTGCCGCCGCCCGCGCGACGTCGTGGGCGTCGTGCCACGTCGCCAGCGCCGCCACGGCGACGCTTGCATCGATCGCATTCAACGGCGCGTTCGCTCGATGGTGTCGCGGACGATGTCGTCGGTGAGGGGCGGCATCGGACGTGTCGGCGTGGCCACGGGTCCTTCCGCCGTCTCTTCCACGTGCACATCCGTCGGTGCGACCCGGATCTCGACGACGCCGTTCCGTTCGTCGATGTCGATGGTCTCGCCGCCGAGCAAGCGGAGTCGCTCGCGGATGGCCTTCGGGACGACGACCCGGCCCAGTCTGTCGATGGTAGTCCGCATGGCAGGCAATCTACCATGTTCTTTGGCAATCAGTTCGCCATGCGAGGAGCCCTGCGGGTCTCTCGCAGTGTGAGATGCGGTTGGTCCTGGTGAGAAGGGCTCCCTATCATCACGCCCGAAGGGGGAGCCCGACGTGTTCGTGAAGCCGTTCCGCTACGAGCGAGCCGAGTCGCTCGCGCACGCGTGCGAACTGCTCCGCTCCGCCGAGGGGTACGCGAAGGTCATCGCGGGCGGCCAGAGCCTGCTGCCGCTCATGAACCTTGGGTTGCTTGAGTTGGATCTGCTGATCGACATCTCACGGGTCGACGATCGGAGCTCGGGGCTGGAGGACGGCTACATCACACTGGGCGCCGGCCTGCGGCACGGCGACCTACTCCTGGGAAGTCCTGTCATGGACCGGCAGCCGCTCATCCCGGCGGCGGCGGCGTGGATCGGATCGTCGAGGATCCGTAACCGGGGGACGTTGGGTGGGTCGCTCGCACACTCCGATCCGAGCGCCGAACTGCCGCTCGTGATGACGGCGCTCGGCGCCGAGTACACGCTCACGAACGGGACGTCGGAGCGCACGGTGTCTGCCGACGAGTTCCACGTCTCCTACTTCACCTCCGCGCTCGAGGAGGACGAGCTGCTGGCGTCGGTCCGGGTGCCGGTGCTCGGCCCGGGTTGGGGGTGGGGCTTCGCCGAGGTCGCGAGGCGCAAGGGTGACTTCGCGCTGGCATCGGCCGCCGCGCTCGCGCGCGTCGCGGACGGCCGGGTCGTGGAGGCCCGTCTCGCGCTCGGCGGTGTCCACGAGCGGCCGATGCGGTTCGGCGCGGTGGAGTCGGCGATCAGCGGCGCCACCGCGGATGAACTCGGCGCCCGGGTCGGGCCGATCGAGGGACTCGCGCCCGTCTCCGACACGAGCGCCTCGGCAGAGCACCGCGCGCACCTCGCGCGCGTGCTGGCCGTCCGCGCGCTGACCGACGCCGTGAGGCGGGGTGAGGCCGCGTGAGTGAACGCCACGACATCACGACCACGCTCACCGTGAACGGCGCATCCGTCTCGAAGACCGCCGGCGCGCACCTGTCGCTGCTCCGCTGGCTCCGCGATGTCGCCGACGTCACCGACCCGAAGTACGGCTGCGGCGAAGGCGTCTGCGGCTCCTGCACGGTGCTGGTGGACGGCGATCCCGTGAGCGCGTGCATCGTGCTGGCCGCACAGGTCGATGGCGCGCAGATCACGACCGCCGCCGGCCTCTGCGAGCCCGGCGGCTCCCTCGGCCCGCTCCAACGCGCGTTCCACGAGCACCACGCCGCGCAGTGCGGGTTCTGCACGCCGGGCATGCTGCTCTGCGCAGAGGCGATGCTGGACGAGGCGAACGGCACGCCGCTCACCCGCGCCGAGATCCGCGAGGGCCTGCACGGGAACCTCTGCCGCTGCACGGGGTACTCGCCGATCGTGGATGGGATCCAGGCGGCGCAGGTCGATCGCCCGCGGGTCGATCACACCTGGCGGGAGGTGGGCACGCCGTGAGCGAGGTCCGCACCTCCAAACTCGACGAACTCAAGGTCGTCCATCAGCCGCTCGCCCGTCACGACCAGGCCGAGAAGATCGCGGGCACCACGAAGTACGCCGGTGACCTCGCCTTCGCGGGCATGCTGCACGCGCGCCTGGTCCGCGCGCAGATCCCGAGCGCGCGGCTCACCCGCCGCGACGGCGACGCGGCGCGTGCCGTCCCCGGCGTGGTCGCGGTCCTGTTCGGTGAGGACGTCCAGCACAACGAGATCCGCGTCGACGTCCCGGGACAGACGATCGCCGTCGGCGCGCTGAAGGCGAGCATGCAGGTGCTCGCCACCGACCGCGTCCGGTTCCACGGCGAACCGATCGCGCTCGTGATCGCGGAGACCGAGGACGCGCTCGCCGTCGCCTGCGACCTGGTGGACGTGGAGTACGAGGACCTGCCGGTGGTCTCCGACCCCATCGCCGCGCTCGCGGACGGCTCGCCCGAGGTCCACCCCGGCGGCAACCTCCTGGCCGAGTGGCGTATCGACCGCGGCGACATCGACGCTGCGTTCGCCGACGCCGCTGTCACCGTGGAGGAGACCTACCGGACCCAGTTCGTGGATCACGCGTACCTGGAGCCCGAGGCCGGCGTCGGGTGGCTCGACGACGACGGCGTGCTGACGCTCCGCGTCGCCACCCAGGTGGTGGAGCACTACCGCGACGTCGCGAAGATCCTCGGTGTGCCGGAGTCGAAGGTCCGCGTGATCGCGCCGTACGTGGGCGGTGGGTTCGGCGGCAAAGAGGACATGACCGTCGAGCCATACATCGCGATCGCGGTGCATCACACGCGCAAGCCCGTCCGGATGCTGTGGACGCGCAACGAGTCGCTGCTCGCGCGCGCGAAGCGCCACCGCAACGTGATGCGTTACCGCACCGCCGCGGCCGCCGACGGCGCGCTGCTGGCCCACGACATCGAGATCGTCTCGGACGCCGGCGCGTACGCGTACCTCTCCGCGCTCGTGTTGCTCTACTCGACGGTCCACGCGTGCGGGCCGTACCGCGTGCCGAACGTGCGGATCTGGTCGCGCACCGCCTACACGAACAACCCGCCCACCAGTGCGTTCCGCGGGTTCGGCGGGATGCAGATGGTGCTCGGCTACGAGTCACAGATCGACGAGGTCGCGCGCAGGCTCGGGATCGACCAGGGTGAGATCCGCAAGCGCAACGCGCTCGTGAAGGGCGACCGACTCCCGGTGGGGCAGGAGATCATCACCGAGGTCTGGCTGCCGCAGACGATCGACGCCGTCTACGAGCGCGCCGGCGAGAAGCCGCAGCCGAGCGGTCCGCGCAAGGCGGTGGGCCGCGCGATCGCCTCGAACATGCAGTCCTACGGGCGACTCGTGTGGCTGAATGACAGCGCTGCCGCGTGGATCGGGTTCCAGATGGACGGCTCGCTCACGGTGCGATGCGGCGTACCCGACATCGGCGGCGGCCAGGCGTCCTCGCTCGGCCAGATCGCGAGCGAGATCCTCGCTGTCGACATGGACCGGATCAGCGTCCACTTCGGCGACAGCGCGCTCAACCCGCTCGCGGGGACCACGACGGCAACCCGGCAGTTGCTCATGTCCGGGAACGCCACCTATGAAGCGGCGGTGCTCGTCCGCGACCAGATCCTGCGCGGCGTGAGCGAAGAGACCGGCCACCCGATCGAGTCGCTGCGTATGGCGCCTGGCGAGGTCGTCGGACCCGAGCAGACCGTGCCGCTCACCCAAGCGCTGCAGGTCTGCCGGCGCCGCAACGTCCCCGTCGAGGCACTCGGGACGTTCTTCGGGCCGAAGGGCAAGGAGGTCACCCGCGACCTCGAGGGCGACCGGATCTTCCCCGACTTCACGTTCGGCACCCATCTGGCCGACGTGGAGGTCGACCTGGACACCGGCGAGGTCCGGGTCCTGCGCTACATCGCCGCGCACGACGTGGGCCGCGCGATCAACCCGCTCAGCGTGGAAGGCCAGATCTGCGGCGCGGTGGTGCAGGGCTTAGGACAGGCCCTGCTGGAGGAGGTGGTCGTCACCGACGGCGTGAACATGACCCCAGGGCTGTTCCAGTACATGATCCCCGCCGCGACCGACGTGCCCGATATCGAGGCGATCATCCTCGAGTCCGGCGAGGGCCTCGGCCCGTTCGGCGCACGTGGGATCGGCGAACCCCCGATCGGTCCGCCCATCGGCGTGATCCCCGCCGCTATCGCCGATGCGGTGGGTACGCGGCCGACCACGCTCCCGGTGACACCCGAGCGCGTGTTCGACGCGATCAACGGAGTCAAACAACGCGGGGACTAACCGCTTGGGGAGGCGATGGACTCAGCTAGAAGCCGAGCCTGCGGGCGATCTCGACGAGCTCATCGATCGTCGTTTCCTTCGTCGGTCCCATCAGCATCATCTCGATCACCGGCTCGTTGGGTGCAACCAGATCTCGAAGCTCGCTGCTCGGACCCTTGGCAGGAACGATCCACGTGATACTCACTGCCTGCGGACCCTCGACGGCCGCCGCGACGGTCCTTTCCAACCCCACCAGTGAGAACCCCTCACCGTGGCACCGGATCACGGTGTCGTAGTCAGCTCCGGCTGAGCCCTGTTCGGTCGTGCACCCAGCCGGGGTGACGGCCGGAGCCTCCAATCGCTCCTGAGTGGCACCGCTCGGGGTCTCTACGAGGATGAATCGACCGAACTCGCTGTTCTCGAAGGCCCAGGCAACCGCCGCGAGTGCACCCATCTCCTCGCGATCATCCGTGAACGAACCGATCTCCCCTGCGAGGATGTTCTGTCCAGGCAAGATCGGATCGAAGGCCAGGGAGTCCAACCCAGACGCCGTCAACTCTGAGGCGGTCGCCCCCAGAGGATCCACCCAGATGGCGGGGTCGAACTTGGGGACAGCGGGCGGATCCGGGAGCTGGCCGTCAACCACGTTCGTCTCGGCCCCGCCTGCCGGCTGAGTGTCGCGGTCGGCGCAGCCGCCCATCAAGAGGGTCAGTCCAGCGAGCAGCATCGGGGGCAGCCGTAGCCGAAGGATCGACCGACCGTTGGTTGCACACATCCGCATCGAGGAGTCTCCTCGTTGTTTCACGGGTCTCCGTCGGGTTGCACGCTCATCTTGTATCCGCTCGGGCAGCTGAGCAACATCTCGATCCAGCGCGAGTGGTCAGGTTCGCCCGGCCATCACCCTGCCGGGGGTATCCCTCGGTGGTCGCCGTCGGTCCACATAGGCTGCCAGGGCGAGCGCAGCCAAACCCGCGAGCACGATCAGCGCGCGATCGAGACTCCTCGCATCCATGGGCGTCGTTCCGACGATGCACGTCCCCTCGATACGGCCGTTCGAGCCGGGGGTGGAGCACGGCACGGATGGCGCTGATCCGGTCACGACGGAAGGAAGCATGATGGCAGCGACCACTGTGACGACGAGTGCGCCGATCCCGATGGCGGTGGTGAACCTCAAACGCAGCCAGAGCCCGGCTGCGAGCATCGCCGACGAGATCAAGGTGCCCAACGCGATCACCGCGGTCTGTGCCGGCGTGAACAGCTGGCGACCGAAGATGTCGAGTCCGCCCGGGTCGAAGTCGTAGCCGCACCACATGGACTTGCAGATGCGCACCCCCGGCAGAACCGCCACGAGGAACGTCATCCCGACGAGAACTGCGAGCGCGCCAACGAGGAGCAACGTGGGCCGTCTGGAGCGACTCATCTCCATGGCCCTCGATCTTGCGCCGCCGAGCGAAGCGCGCGAAGGATCCGCTTCGGGTCGGTCTCGCCCACGCTCCGTGCCATCGCTGGATCGAATCCGTCCCCGAGTCGCTGCCGAAGGAGGGTCTCGCCCTGCGCCATGCATCCGCGGGGAAGGTGATATCGCCCGTCGCCATCACGGAGGACCACGAACGATGCGACGTCAGTCGAGCATCCGGCCTTCATGAGCGCGAGATAGACGTCGTCGGTACGGTTGAGGCCACGCTCGACGTCGGCGATCAAGGACTCGTGGACCGAAAGCGTCTCGTCGCGTGGTGGTCCCTCGCGCGTCCCGATGACGTCCGCGAGGCGTATCTCGACATCGAGGGTGCCCTCACCAGCGGGTCGTTCGAAGGGGGCGAGGACGTGAACCCATCGCTCCGTGCTCGCGATGACGTTGTCGACCCCCGGCTGATCACCGCACGGGGCCTCGCCACCGCACCCCCAGGTGTCGAGAGGAGGGCGACGAGCCCGAGGCACACGATCCCGCGGATGGTCTCACGGGATCATGTTCGTACACGTGCGGATCTCCGTCGAGGCGGTGCCCTCATCGGTCCTCGCCTCTCTCGCCTCGTGGAAGCGGGTTGAGCTAGGTGAGAAGACACACCTAGACTCCGTTCCCTCACGACCCAGGAGGACCCGCCATGACGTACGGCGTGCAGGAGTACGAGCGCAGGACCCCGAAGGGCAAGGCGGCCTGGGAGCGGGCCGCGAAGGTGATCCCCGGCGGCGTCGGCAGCGCGATCCAGTTCAAGCCGCCCTACCCGTTGTACCTCGGTGACTCGAAGGGCTCACGGGTCTGGGACCTGGACGGCAACGAGTACATCGACTACTCGCTCTGTTACGCCGCGATGGTCGCGGGACACGCGAACCCGATCATCGTCGAGGCGATCACGAAGCAGGCGGCGCACGGCACGCTCTACGGGCTGCCGACGACGCTCGCCGGCGACCTCGCCGAGGAGATCATCCGACGTTACGCCGGTGTGATCGACATGGTGCGGTTCACGCAGTCCGGCGTGGAGGCGACGCAGACCGTGATCCGCCTGGCGCGCGCAGCCACCGGCCGCAAGACGATCGTGAAGATCGAGGGGCAGTACCACGGCGGCACCGACCACCTGCTGGTGTCGATCGGTGGTGCGCCCGCCGACGCGGCCGGCCCCGACGAGCACCCGAACGCGACCGCGGACTCCGCGGGTCTGCTGCCCGCCTCCACCGAGTACACGGCGGTCGTGTCGTTCAACGACATCGAGATGATGAAGCGCGCGTTCGACGAGCACGACGGCGACGTGGCTGGCGTGATCATCGAACCGGCGATGACGAACGGCGGCGTGATCCCGCCGCAGCCCGGCTACCTGGAGGCCGTCCGTGAGCTCTGCACGGCGAAAGGCGCGGTGATGATCATGGACGAGGTCAAGCTCGGCTGCCGGATCGCGCCCGGCGGCGCCACCGAGCAGTGGGGTGTGAAGGGCGATCTGGTGACGCTCGCCAAGGCGATAGGCGGCGGCGTGCCGGTGGGCGCGTTCGGCGGGAAGCGCGAGTTGATGGAGATGGTCACGCCGCTCGGGCCGATGGTGCACTTCGGCACGTACAACGCGAACCCGCTCGGCATGGCCGCGGGCCTGGCATGCCTGACGAAGGTGATGACCGACGACACCTACAAGGAGATGTCACGGCTCACGACACGGATGGCCGACGGGATGCGCCAGGTGTTCTCCGAGAAAGGCGTCACCGCGCACGTCACGCAGGTGAACACGCTCGGCGGGCTGTACTTCGGACTGGACGAGCAGCCGAACAACTTCCGCGAGGCCGCGAAGAACGACGCGGCACGCTGGGACGACTACTGGTTCGGGATGCTGAACCGGGGCGTGATCCCCATGGGCTCGGCGTGGTTCGAGGAGTTCTCGATGTCGGCCCAGCACACCGACGAGGACGTGGACCGCACGCTGGAGGCCTTCGAGGACTGCATAGGTGCGATCACGGCCTGATCACCGTCATGGCCGCCGCTCCCGTCGCCGAGGACGTCACCGTCGAGGACCTGGAGCGCGACCCGTATCCGATCTACGCCAGGATGCGACGCGAGGCGCCCGTGTGCTGGGTACCCGCGGTGGGACTGTGGTTCATCACCAGGTGGTCCGACGTCATGGCCGCCGGCGAGAGCGAGAGGCGGTTCCCGGCGTCGATGCCCGGATCGCCGCTGGACCGGACGCTCGGGGGCCGGAACGTGTTGACCGTGGACGGCCACGAGCACGAGCGCATGCGGGCGCCGATGGAGGCCACCCTCCGCCCGAAGCTCCTGGAGGCCCACGCCCCCGCCAGGGTGCAGCGCGTGGCGAACGAACTCCTGGACGAACTGGCGCCGCAGGGTGAGGCCGAGCTGATGTCGGCCTTCTGCGAACCCTTCGCGGTGCTGACGCTGGCGGAGGTGATCGGATTGCCCCCGGTGCCGGCCGCGACGCTGATGCGGTGGTTCCACCAGATCGCGGCCGGCACCTCGAACTACGAGGGCGATCCCGCCAAGCAGGTGGTGGCCGACGCCACGAGCGCCGAGATCGACCGGACGCTCCGCCCTCGGTTCGCCGACCTGCTCGAGGAGCCGGACGGCTCGATGATCTCGAACATGCTGCACGCCGAGACGGGCGACCTGGACGAGCGGATGGCTTCGTTGATGCCTTCGCTGAAGCTGGCGTTGATCGGCGGTCTGCAGGAGCCGGCGCACGGTCTGGGCACCACCGTGGTGGGCGTGCTGGGCGATCCCGGCCAAAGAGAGGCGCTGCTGACCGATCCGGGCGGTCTGGCCCGCAAGGCCACCGAGGAGGGGATCCGTTGGATATCTCCGATAGGAACGCAAGGGCGCGCTGCCGGTCCCGGCGTGACGGTCGCCGGGGTCCAGATCCCCGAAGGTGAGCCCGTCGGGATCATGGTTCCTTCGGCCAACCGCGACGAGGCGGCGTTCGGCCCGACGGCCGACGTGTTCGACCTTGATCGGGCGCGTCACGCTCACGCTGCGTTCGGGTTCGGGTCGCACTTCTGCGTGGGACATCACCTCTCCAGGATCCAGATGCGGACCGGGCTTCGTTCGCTGGTGGACCGGCTCCCGGGCCTGCGCCTGGATCCCGAGCGGCCGGCCGAGTTCCGCGGCTGGGAGTACCGAGGTCCGGCATCGCTGCACGTCCGGTGGGACCCAGGGGCGTGAGGCGCCGGGCCGGCCTGGGTCTCCTGGCGGCGCTCGGATCGGTGGTGGTGTGGGCCTCCACCTACCCGCTCTACAAGGTGGCGTACCGGAGCATCGACCCGGTGGCGTTCATGGGTGTTCGCTACCTGATCGTCGCAGCCGTCGCCGGGGTGGTGGTGGCCAGGAGACGCCCGATGCGCCACGTCCATCGCCGCGACAGGCGCCTGGTCCTGGTCGCCGGTCTGTTCGGGTACGGGTTCTTGGAGTTCTTCTTCGCCTTGGGCTTGGAGCGGACCACGGCCACGGCGAGCGCGGTGCTCATCGCCACGCACCCGATCGTCGCCGTCGGCATGCTGGCGTTCTGGCAGAGGCGGCGTCCGGGCAGGAGCGAAGTGGTGGGTCTGGCTGTCGGGTTCGCGGGCGTGGTCGTCTTCCTGGGAGGGGTAGCGGTCTTCGTCCGCGCCGGCGCGGGGGATCTCTTGTCGCTCCTGACCGGGGTCTCTTTCGGTGTCTACGGGGCGATCGTGGCCAGGCTCGGTGGGCGGGTGCGCGACGCGGATCTGCTCGCCATCACGCTGCTGGTGGGCGGGGTGTTCGGCAGCGTGGTGGCCATGCCCGCGCTGCTGGCCCAGGACTGGGGCGCGGTACGTCCAGTCGCTTGGGGAGTTGCCGCCTACGCGTGCGTCTTCCCCGTTGTGGTCGGCGTCTTCCTGTGGGGTTGGGCGCTCCGGGTGCGTGGGGTGGCCCGGACGGCGCCGATCGGGTTCCTGGAGCCGCTCTTCGCCGGTGCCCTGGCTGCCGCGTTCTTAGGTGAGCGCCCGTCGTTGCTCAACGTCGCGGGCGCGTCGCTCGTCATCGCCGGGGTAGCGGTGGCGACCTTCGGCGGAACCCGCGATGAGTTGGTGGCGGTGGCTGAGCCCGCTCCCCGGTGAGGCTTGACTTAGTCTGTACGCATGAACTAAGTTCATCCCTGTGGCCACGGCCGAAGAGCTCCAGCACCTGGATGCGGTGAACGTCCACGAGGCGAAGACGCACCTCTCCAGACTGCTCGAAAGGGTGGAACGAGGCGAGGAGATCACGATCGCCCGTGCCGGGAAGCCCATCGCCAAACTCGTCCCCATCGAGCCGAGGAAGACTCGGGGCATGTGGGGCAAGTACAAGGGCCAGATCTGGATGTCCGAGGACTTCGACGACCCCCTGCCGGGGTTCGACTACTCGTGAAGTTGCTCCTGGATTCGCACGCCCTCCTGTGGTTCTTGAGAGGTGACGAGGATCGAGTTCCTGCTCGCGTACGCGATCTGGTCGAGGACCCGGCCGTCCATGTCGTGGTCAGCGTGGCGTCTCAGTGGGAGCTCATGATGAAGGCGCTGTCGGGCCGGCTCCGTCTCCCTGACTCACCCGAGCGATTCCTACTGGATCTGCCTCGAGAGGCGGGGTTCAGGGTGCTGGACGTCCAACCACGTCACGTTCGTGCGCTGCCTGAACTCCCCGCCATCCATGGTGACCCCTTCGATCGCCTGCTGGTCGCTCAGGCGCTGGTGGAGGACTACGACCTGGTGACGGGTGACGAGACGCTCCGCTCCTACCCGGTCCGTACGCTCTGGTAGAGCGCCTCCGGTACCCTTGCGCCATCCACGCGAGGGGAGTGAAACCCGATGGAGCGCATCAGCCACTGGATCGGCGGCAAGATCGTCCCCGGTGAGTCGGGTCGCACGGGACCGGTCTTCAACCCCGCCACCGGTGAACAGACCCACGAGGTCGACTTCGCGACCACGGAGGAGCTGGGCTCGGCGGTGCAGGCCGCCGCCGACGCGTTCCCTGCCTGGCGTGCCACGTCGCTCTCCAAACGCGCCGACATCCTCTTCCGCATCCGCGAACTCCTGGAGCAGCGCAAGCCCGAACTGGCGCGGATCGTGACGAGCCAGCACGGCAAGGTGGTCTCCGACGCGGCCGGCGAGGTCCAACGCGGCCTGGAGAACATCGAGTACGCCTGCGGGATCCCGAACCTCATGAAGGGCGGGTTCTCCGAGCAGGTCGCGACGGGCGTCGACGCCTACTCGATCCGCCAGCCGCTCGGTGTCGTCGCCGGGATCACGCCGTTCAACTTCCCTGCCATGGTGCCCATGTGGATGTTCGCCAACGCCATCGCGTGCGGGAACACGTTCATCCTGAAGCCTTCGGAGAAGGACCCGTCGGCCTCGATGTTCGTCGCGGAGATCCTGAAGGACGCGGGGCTGCCCGACGGCGTGTTCAACGTGGTGCACGGCGACAAGGTCGCGGTGGATGCGATCTTGCATCACCCCGGCATCGTGGCGGTCTCGTTCGTGGGCTCGACCCCGATCGCGCGGTACATGTACGAGACCGGCACCGCGAACGGCAAGCGCGTGCAGGCGTTGGGCGGCGCGAAGAACCACATGATCGTGCTGCCGGACGCGGACCTGGACATGGCCGCGGATGCCGCGGTGAGCGCGGGCTATGGGAGCGCGGGCGAGCGATGCATGGCGGTGAGCATGGTGGTGGCGGTCGGCGGGATCGGCGACGCGCTGGTCGACAAGATCGACGAGCGCTTGCCGAAGATCAAGGTGGGCGATGGCACGGACCCGGAGAACGAGATGGGACCGCTCGTCACCCGTGAGCACCGAGACAGGGTGGCCTCCTACCTGGACAGTGGACCCGCCCAAGGTGCCACCCTCGTCCGCGACGGCCGCACGGACGAGGTCTACGGCCGCGACGGTTTCTTCCTGGGGGTCTCGCTCTTGGACCACGTGCGCACCGACATGGACTGCTACCGCGACGAGATCTTCGGGCCGGTGCTCGGTGTCACGCGCGTGGACACCTACGACGAAGCGGTGAGCATGGTGAACGACAACCCGTACGGGAACGGCGTGGCGATCTTCACCCGCGACGGCGGCGTGGCTCGCCGGTTCCAGTTCGAGGTGAGCGCGGGGATGGTGGGTGTGAACGTGCCGATCCCGGTCCCGGTGGCGTACTACTCGTTCGGCGGGTGGAAGTCCTCGTTGTTCGGCGACAGCCACATGTACGGCCCGGAGGGCGTGAACTTCTACACCAGGGGCAAGGTCGTCACGTCGCGCTGGCCGGACCCCGCCACGTCCGAGGTCGACCTGGGGTTCCCTCGCACCCGATGAGCATCCGTGAGGAGCTGTTGGACCAGGAGGCCGAGGCCTGGGCAGCGTTCGAGCCCCGTCTCCGATCCGGGGAGGGGTTGGCGTTCGGGTGGACCCACGCGGAGGTCGCCGGGCACCTCGCCTACTGGATGCAGCGGTGCGCCCTGATGCTGGAGGCGGCCGCGGAGGGTCCGATCGACGACGATGCGTTCGCGGTGGACATCGACGCCGAGAACGACGCACGCCGGCCGGGGTGGGCCGCGACCCCGGTGGAGGAAGCGTTGGCCGCAGCGGTGGAGGCGCGCGAGCGCGTGCTCCGAGCGTGGGCGGCGCTGGACGAGCCATCGGGGTCTGCCGCGAGTTGGTTCGAAGGAGATACGTTCGAGCACTACGACGAGCACACGGGAGGTTCTTGATGGATCGTGACGAGATGCTGGCTCGGGAAGACGCGGCGTGGAAGGCGTTCGTGGCGTCCGTGGACGCGTTGCCGGAGGATCGCCGCGATGTCGAGGGCGTGGTGCCGGGCTGGTCGGCGAAGGACCTCGCGTGGCACAACGGGTATTGGGCGGGCTACGTGGGCGACGTGCTGGAGGCGATCGGAGCGGGCAGACCGGTCCCCGCCGATCAGGACTGGGACGCGCTCAACGATCAGGTGATCGTGGACGGCCGCGCGATGTCGTGGGACGACATCTGGACGCGCTCGGAAGAGAACCGGTCGAGGGCGCGCGCGGCGCTGGCCGCTCTCACCGACGTGACCGCCGCCGCCGAAGAGGAGTTCAGCGGCGAGACCTACGAGCACTACGAGGAGCACACCGCCGAGGTCGCGGCGTTCGCAGCCGCCTAGGAGATCGGTTCGACCGGGTCGCCCAGCCGCACGAGGCCGGGTTCCTCGACGTCGGCATACACGCCGAGCAGCAGGTCGGTGCCCACCTTTCGCGTGCGGGTGAGCACGTCGAGCGTTGGGAAGTCCGGGTGGCCGGAGTCGGGGTGAAGGGTGGTCATCACGCATCGGGGCACCTGCGAGCCCACGCGGACGATCGCCTCGCCGAGGCGCACGCGCCCGCCGGTCCACCCGTCTTCCGCGAAGGCGTCCAGGCCGTCGATCTCCACGAGCATCCGGAACCGCCGCGGGTCAAGACCGGGGTCGCCCCCTTCGCTGCCGACGGTGACGACCGAGTCGCGCGAGATGAGCGAGACGCGGTGGACACCACCGGCGTACTCGGGCTCATCCACGCGGAGGATCGTGAGCGTCTCGTCGATGTCGGCGACCACGGCGTCGAAGACCGGATCGATCCTTCGCCCGGGGACGGTCCGGTCGTAGAGCTTGATGTCGATGGGGTCGCTGTGCGCTCGCGCGTCGCCCGTGACCCGGCCGTCCTCGAGTTCGAGCGTGAGCGTGTCGGCATCGCGGTCCCAGGTGGTGCGGATCGGCATGAGGGGTGCTTTCGAAACGCCCGAGGCGCGCGATCCGTCGAGCCGGCCGAACAGGAATCGCCGGTCGCCCACGGCGCCTTCGGTGCGGAGGTCGATCGCGTCTGGTTGCTGGAGCGCTGTCGACTTGACGGGTGTGATGTTGAAGCCGGCGACCTCGGGCATGCGGGGAGCCTACCGGTCCCATTAGGCTGCGGCGCCATGACGATCCCGGAGCACCTGGCGAACCGCGACCTCGACCCGTCGATCCTGGATCCGGGTTCGGATCCACCCGCTCGAGCGCGCGTGGTGGTCATCGGCGGCGGGATCATCGGCTCGTCCATCGCGTACCACCTCACCTCGCTCGGGGTGACCGACGTGATCGTGCTGGAGCGGACGCGGCTGACCGGGGGCACCACGTGGCACGCGGCCGGTCTCGTCTCGCAGGTCCGCGGGACGCACGCGCTCACGCAACTCGCCCGTCTCAACGTGCCGACCTACGCACGCCTGGGTGAGGAGACCGGCGTGCCGACGGGGTTCCGCCAGGCGGGGTCGCTCGCGATCGCGCGCACGGCGGCGCGGTTGCAGGAGTACCTCGCGGGCGCGGACCTGGCGCGCGCATCCGGGTTCGAGGCCCAGGTGTTGACACCGCGCGAGGTCCGCGACCACTGGCCGAACGCCGAGATCGACGACCTGACCGGGGCCGTGCTGTACCCGCAGGACGGCACCGTGAACCCGGGCGATGCCGCGCTCGCGTTGGCCAAGGGTGCGAAGGATCGCGGCGCGGCCTTCGTCTTCGGCGTGAACGTGACCGGTTTCATCGAGCGGGAGGGCCGCATCACCGGCGTCCGCACCGACCGCGGTGACGTGGAGACCGAGACGGTGGTGATCGCGGGCGGGCTCTGGTCCGGTGAACTCGCGCGGATGGCCGGGGTGAGCGTCTCGCTCTATCCGGCCGAGCACGTGTGGGTGATGACGGAGCCGGTGGAAGGGGCGCGAGAGGACTCCCCGTTCCTGCGCGACCTGGACGGCTACCTCTACGTCCGTCATTACCGGGGCGGCTACATCGTGGGCGCGTTCGAGCCGCGCGGGAAGCCGAAGGCCCCTCTGGACATCGACACCCGCGGGTTCGTCGAGTTCGGTGAGGACTGGGAGCACTTCGCTCCGGTGCTCGAGAAGGCCCGCGAACGCTTGCCGGTCCTTCGCGACGTCGCGTTCCGCCACTACCTCCGCGCGCCGGAGTCGTTCACCCCCGACGCGAACTTCCACCTGGGTCCTTTCCCGGAGAAGCCGGAGCTCTGGATCGCGGCGGGGATGAACTCGCAAGGGATCATCTATGCGCCGGGGGTGGGGACCGCGCTCGCCGAGTGGATCGTGCAGCGGCATCCGACGTATGACCTGGCCGAGGTGGACGTGACCCGGACCGGCGCGTGGGCGAACAACAGGGCGTGGCTGCACGAGAAGACCTACGAGACCCTCGGCCGTCTCTACGCGATGCATTGGCCGGGTCTGCAGTCCGAGGTGGGCCGCGGCGCCCGCCGGACCCCGCTGTACGAAGC
>JBBDHX010000010.1:0-6273 GCA_040880745.1 Actinomycetota bacterium | reverse complement strand
TTGGGGGGGGGCGGGGGGGGGGCGGCGTTCGGCGAGGCCGGGGGCTGGGAGCGGGCGGCGTGGTTCGAACCTGGCGCCACCGCCGAGCCTGAGTGGCGCTACGACTTCGAGCGGCCGTCGTGGTTCGAACCGGTGGCCGAGGAGGTCCGGGCATGTCGTGAACGCGCGGCGCTCTTCGATCTCTCCACCTACGCGAAGTTCTCGGTGCAGGGACCGGAGGCGCTGGCAGGGCTGCAGCGGTTGTGCACTTCGGACGTGGATGTACCGGTCGGGCGCGTCGTCTACACGCTGGTCTGCAACACCCGCGGCGGCATCGAGATGGACCCGACGGTCACCCGGCTGGCGGAGGATCGGTTCCTGATCCTGGCGCCGACCGTCTACCAGCGGCGGACCGAGGGGCTCTTGCGAGCGGGGCTGCCGGCCGGCGCCGTCGTGACCGATGTGACCGGGGCCTACGCCGCGTTGCACGTGGCGGGGCCGGCGGCCCGGGAGATCCTGGAGCCAGTGGTGGACGCCGATCTCTCCGGCGGGGCGTTCGCGTTCCTCACCGCGAAAGAGGTCGGCGCGGCCTGGGCGAAGGCTTGGGCCTTGCGTGTCTCCTATACCGGCGAGCTGGGATGGGAGCTGTACGTCCCGGTCGAGTTCGCGCTGGGCGTCTACTCGGCGATCGTCGAGGCCGGGCGGGCGCACGGTCTCCGTCACGCCGGCGCATTCGCGTTCGACGCGCTCCGGATCGAACGCGGCTTCCGGTCGTGGGGTCACGACATGGGCGCGACCGATGACCCGTTCGCGAGCGGCTTGGGGTTCGCGGTGTCGCGCTCGAAGACCGCGGACTTCGCCGGACGCGACGCGCTCGAAGCGCTCAGGAGCGCCCCGCGCGATCACCGGCTCGCCTCGATCCTGATGGATGACCCCTCGACGATGCTCTGGCACGGCGAGCCGGTGTGGGCAGGTGGCGAGCCGGTGGGTCGTGTGACGAGCGGCGCCTACGGGAGCACGCTCGGCGCGCCGGTCGGGCTCGCGTGGATCCACGGCGAGGTGCCGGAACGAGCCGAGGTGGCCGTGCGCGGCCGGATGACCGGCGCCGCGGTCAGCCTCGCACCGTTCCACGACCCCAAGGGTGAGCGGGCGCGCGGCTGAAGCCGGGTCAAACCGGCATGGCGGCGTCGATCTGCGCGCCCGTGGGCATGCCCTCGCGTGCGCCCGCCACCTGCACCGAGAGCGTGGCGGCGACCGAGGCTCGCCGGGCGGCGTCGGGCAGGGCGAGGCCGGCGTGCAGGCCCGCAGCGAGCACCCCGTTGAAGCAGTCGCCGGCGCCTGTCGCGTCCACCGCCTCCACGAACGGGGCATCCACGAACGTCTCGCCGCTCGGATCGACGATCACGGCCCCGTCCTCGCCGAGGGTGATGACGACGGCGAGGTCGGGGTTCCGCCGGCGGAGCGCGTGCGCGGCGCCGATCGGCGTGGTCTCCGCGGCCGTGAGGCTCATCACCTCGACCCGGTTGGGCGTGAGCACGGTCGTGCGGTCCAGCAGGTTGCGCAACCGCAGCGCGGCGGGCGCGGGATTCATCACGAACGGGACGCCGTGCTCCTTGCACCACTTCGATGCGGCAGAGACCCCTTTGTAGGGGATCTCGCAGGAGGCGAGCACGAGCGAAGGTCCGATCGCATCGAGCGTCTCGTTCGGGTTTTCCAGCGAAGCGTTCGCACCAAGAGCCACCGCGATCTGGTTCTCCCCGCGCCGGCTGACGACGATCAGCGCGACACCTGTCGCAGCGTCGGGCACCGTGCGGACGCGCGAGCAGTCGACCCCTTCGGAGTTGAGCGCCTCGAGTGCCGCTGCGCCGTAGGCGTCGGCACCGACCGCGCCGACCAGCACCACCGGCGCACCTGCTCGCGCCGCTGCCACGGCTTGGTTGCCACCCTTACCACCCTGATGGGTCTCGAACGCGCCCCCGGTGGTCGTCTCGCCGGCCCGGGGGAGCGTGGTCCCCGCCACCACGAGGTCGACGTTGATCGCGCCCAAGACGGCGAGAGGTCCATCCGTGCTCATGCTCGCGCCTCGTCGAAGACGAGAGCTGCCGCCTCGGGGTCCATCCAGACGTTGGCCTCGGCTCGTGGGGTGACGTTGCCGCCGTGCAGGTAGGCGCCCCCCATCAGCGCGAAGCCGCCGAGCAGTTCGGGCAGGCGCGGCTCTTCCAGCACGGCGAGGGCGACGTTCGTTAGGGGTCCGGTCGCCACGAGCGTGATCTCGCCACCCGTATCGACGTCGAGGATGATCGGGAGCGGCACGCCCGAACGATAGCGGCTCAGGCGTCGTAGCCGAGCAGACGCCGGGCCGCGTCCAGCGCGATCCGGTGCATGCGCTCCGGCGTGATTGCCGGGTCGTGCAGTAAGACCTGGATGGCCATGCCGTCCATCATCGTTCCCAGTTCGAGGGCGACGTCCTCGGGATCGATGTCCTGCACCGAGAACTCGCCGCTCTGGCGGCCATAGCGGATCACCTCCGCGAGGGATTGGATCCATCGCCGGTCGAGCGCCTCGCGTTCTTTCGCCATCTGCGGGTCGCGGAGCGCCCGTACCCAGATCTCCAGCCACAGCGCCCATTCGTCCAGGAGCGCGTACTCCGGCAGCAGGCCGGGGACCGACAACTCGATGAGCCGCTCGATCCGGCCCCGCGCGGAGGCGATCTTGCGCATCTCCCGCGACATCTCCAGGTAGAAGCGGTCGTTCGCCAGGGTGAGCGCCTCGGCCAGGAGGCGGTCCTTCGACTCGAAGTAGTACAGGATCAACCCGGGGGAGACGCCGCAGGCGTCGGCGATGTCTTGGATGCGGGTCTCGGCCAGGCCGCGGTCGGTGATCACCTGCGAGGCCGCTTCCAAGATCTCCTGGCGGCGGTCACGTTGCTGCTTCTTCACGGCGGTCTTCGGCACCGGAGCCTCCCTTGAACGCCGCACAGCCGTGCGGGCCGTCCTGGACGATCTTGATCGCTCGTTCAGCCCACTGTACCCGAACGACCTGCACGATCGTGAGTCGGTCAGGTACGCGTGAGGTTGACTGACCGTTCAAACGGAGGGCTATGATACGCGGCGTCCGCACGTCACGCCCCGCCCGGCGAGGGGCTCATCGTTCGATCCATGCGCCGGGGGAAGGAACCGGATATGGCTTCCAACGTCTACGACGCCATCGTCATCGGCGGCGGTCACAACGGCCTGACGGCCGGCGCGTACTTCGCCCGTGGCGGCGCCCGCACCGTGGTGCTGGAGGGCAGGCACAAGACAGGGGGCGCGGCGGACACCAGCGCGCCGTTCGCCGATCATCCCGAGATCAACGTCACCACCTACTCCTACGTGATGTCGCTGATGCCTCCCACGATCATCAACGAACTCAAGCTCAAGCGGTTCGGGTACGACGTCACGCCGTTCGGTCCGTACTTCCAGGCGTTCCCCGACGGTCGCGCCATCACCGTGTACGCCGACGACGCGAAGAAGTCCTACGACTCGATCGCGCAGTTCTCCAAGCGGGATGCCGACACCCTGGAGGAGTGGGAGGCGTGGATGAAGGGCGTGGCCGACGTGCTCGGCCCGCTGCTCATCCAGCCGCCGCCCAAGGTCGGTTCGCTGGCGCTGGGCGATCTTCTCGCGAGCGCCAAGGCCGCCTGGAAGATGCGCAAGCTCGGTGTGCGCGGCGTCGGCGACGTGACCCGGCTGTTCACGATGAGCGTGAGCGACCTGCTCAGCGACTGGTTCGAGTCCGACGCGATCAAGGCGATGCTCACCGTCAACGGCGTGATCGGCACCTGGGCGGGACCGGACGAACCCGGCACCGCCTACGTCATGCTGCACCACTCGATCGGCGACGTCGGCGACGGGCACCTGGGCTCCTGGGGGTTCCAGCAGGGCGGCATGGGCGGGGTCTCCGACGCGATCCGGGGCAGCGCCGAGCATTTCGGTGCCGAGATCCGCACGAACGCGAAGGTCCAGAAGATCCTGGTCCGCGGCGGTCGTGCCGTGGGCGTCGTGCTCGAAGACGGGCAGGAGTTGCGGGCTCCTGTGCTCGTGAGCGCCGTGCATCCGAAGATCGGGTTCTTGGACCTGATCGATCGCGAGGAGCTCCCCGCTGACTTCGTGCGAGACATCGAGCGGTGGAAGACGCGCTCGGGGGTCGTGAAGATCAACGTAGCGATGCGCGAGCTGCCCGACTTCGTCTCGCAGCCGGGCAAGGAGCAGCAGGACCACCACACGGGCTCGGTGGAGCTGTGCTTCTCGCCGCAGTACGCCGAGCGGGCCTTCCAGGACGCGCATATGGATCGCAAGCCGTCGTTCGCCCCGTTCGTGGACGGGACCATCCCGACCACCCTGGACAAGAAGCTCGCGCCCGAGGGCACGCACGTCTTCTCGATGTTCACCCAATGGGTGCCCGACGACTGGAACCTCGAGCCTCATCGCGAGGAGCTGGACGCCTACGCGAACCGCATCTTCGATCTCTATGACGAGCTCGCGCCCAACTTCCGCGACGCGATCATCGACTACCAGGTGATCGGTCCGTACGACATGGAACAGGATGTGGGTCTGATCGGTGGGAACATCTTCCACGGTGAGCTGTCGGTGGATCAGCTGTTCCACATGCGTCCGGCGCCCGGCTACGCCGACTACCGCACCCCGCTGCGGGGCCTGTACCACGGCTCGTGTGCCACCCACGGTGGCGGCGGTGTGAACGGGATCCCCGGCTGGCAGGCGTACCGCGCCGCGGTGAAGGACAAGGCGGTGTCCAAGAAGTCGTGACGGGAGCCGACGACGAGGCCAGACGGGCCGCTCTGCGGCGCATGCTGGAGGCGCGATCGGTGGCGGTGGTCGGCGCGTCGGTGAAGCCGGGCTCGCTCGGTGCCCAGATGGTTGCCGAGCTGCGGCGCGGCGGGTTCGACGGCGCGATCTACCCCGTGAACCCCGGCTACGACGAGGTCGACGGGCTGCGCTGTTATCCGTCGATGGCCGAGGTCCCCGAGCCGGTGGACCTGGCGATCCTCGGTGTGGCGAACGCGCGCGTGGAACAGGCGATGCGGGAGGCTGCCGCGGCCGGGGCGGGCAGCGCCGTCACGTTCTCCTCGCTCTACGAGGACCCCTCCGAGGGCCCGTCGCTGCAGCAACGGCTGGCCACGATCGCCGCCGAGCACGGCATGGCGATGTGCGGCGGGAACGGGATGGGTTTCCTGCACCTCGACCACCAGCTCCGCGTGACCGGCTTCCTCACCGACGACCGGATGCGGCCCGGACCGATCACCTTGCTCTCCCACTCGGGGTCGGCGTTCGCGGCGTTCGGATGGAACGACCGCTCGCTCGGTTTCAACCTGATCGTCTCCAGCGGTCAAGAGATCGTCACGACGATGGCCGAGTACGCGGGGTATGCGCTGGAGCAGCCGACCACCCGGGTGATCGGTCTGATGTTGGAAACCGTGCGAGACGCCGGGCTGTTCCGCGCCGTCTTGGAGCGGGCCGCGCGCCTCGATGTCCCGGTGGTGGCTCTCAAGATGGGGCGCACGTCCGCCTCGGCCTCGATGGTGACCGCGCACTCGGGAGCTCTCGCGGGGGAGCACGGCGCGTTCGAGGCGCTCTTCGAGGCGACCGGTGTGCACGAGTGCCGCACCCTCACCGAGATGGCCGACACGCTCGAGCTGTTCGCGGCCGGCCGGCGCGCGCGCACCGGACGCGGTATCGCCAGCGTGCACGACTCCGGAGGTGAGCGCGCGATGTTCGTCGATCTGGCGACCGACCTGGGTGTGCCGCTCGCGCAGATGTCCGCCGGCTCGCTCGCGCGCATCGATGCGGTGCTCGACCCGGGCATGGAAGCTGCGAACCCGTTGGATGCCTGGGGGACCGGGATCGACGCCGACGCCATCTTCCACGAAGCCTTCCGTGTCATGGCGGCGGACGACGATGTCGCCGCGATGGCGTTCGTGATCGACTTGACGACCCAGGGCGAACCCTACGGCGAGGGATACCTGCAGATCGCGCTGGACGCCGCCGCCGGCACCGACAAGCCGTTCACGGTCCTGTCGAACCTGCACTCGGCGATCGACCGGGAGGAGGTCAGGCGCCTGCGCGATGCCGGCATCCCCATCCTGGAAGGGACGGAGTCGGGCCTGCGGGCGTTGCGGCACCTCCTGCACGACGCCGAGTGGCGGGCTCGGGCCCCCCGCACACCAAGCAGCCAGCGGAGGTGCTGCACACGCGCCCCACGCCGGGCGCGCCAGCGCTCCCGGAGGGGTTTCCGCCC
>JBBDHX010000009.1:29089-43231 GCA_040880745.1 Actinomycetota bacterium | reverse complement strand
AGGACTTCCCGCCGCTGCCCTCTGAGGAGCGGTACCGCCAGCAGCTGACCTACACGAACGGGCAGATCCTGGCGCTGCTCGACCGCCTGCAGGCCGGCCCGGAGGACCAGGATCCGATCATCGTGATCCAGGCCGACGAAGGCCCCTACCCCGAGGCGATGATGGCCGACGAGGCCACCTACGACTTCCTCGAGGCGACCCAGCCCGACCTGGAACGCAAACAGATGATCCTGGAGGCGCTGTCGCTCCCGGGGATGCCGCCCGGGACGGTCCCGGAGCACATGACCCCGGTGAACACGTTCCGGTTGATCTTCGATCGGTACTTCGGGGCGGATCTGCCGATGCTGCCGGACCGTGCCTTCGTGATCCGCAGCAACCAGCACCCGTACGAGTTCCACGACGTAACGGACAGGCTGCCGGGCGCGGGATGAAGAACCGCCGGCTGGCCGCCGGCTACTCGGTGATCTCGATGCGTTCGATCGTGATGTCGGCGGCGGGACGGTCCTGCGCGCCCACGGGCACCTTCGCGATGGCCTCGACGACGTCGTAGCCCGCGGTGACCTGACCGAAGATCGTGTGCTTGCCGTTCAGCCACGGCGTCTCCGCTACGGTCACGAAGAACTGGCAACCGTTCGTCCCGGGACCGGCATTCGCCATGGCGAGCCGGCCCACCTGGTTGAACGTCGGGCCGCCCGGAGGGCATTCGTCGGCGAACGTGTAGCCGGGGCCGCCCGTCCCGGTGCCGGTGGGGTCGCCGCCCTGGAGCATGAAACCGTCGATCACACGATGGAGGATCGTCCCTGCATACAGGGGCTCGGTCTTCGTCGTTCCGTCGCGGGGGTCCGTCCACTGCTTCGTTCCGGTTGCCAGGCCGACGAAGTTCGCGACGGTCTCCGGGGCATGCTCGCGCATGAGGCTCACGGTGAACGAACCTTCGGATGTAACGAATGTGGCGTTGGGCATCGCGTTCCTCCTGGGGTTACGGCCGGCAAGCCTACCGGCTGGCAGCGTTACGCTAACGGAGGGCGATACCTCACGGTTGCCGCGGGCGAGCGATCACGAGCGTGACGTCTCCGAGCCATCCGACGGGGATCTTCGGGTCTGCGACCCGAGCAGCACTTGTGAGCAACCGCCCCCCGGGGAACGAGGCTCCCGCCCTGTGCAGCACGTAGGAGACGTGGAACGAGCGAGGCACGATCTTCCACTCAACGACATCGAATCCTGCGTCGGCGAGCATGTGCACAAGGGTCGGTGGGCGGAAGTAATGAAGGTGTGAACGGATGAACCACGGCCAGCCCCCCTTCCGGAGGCGGCTGTGTAGGCTCTCGACGTTCACCGTAGAAAGCGCCAGCAAGCCATCCTTGTGCACGAAGGGCCGGAGTCGTCGGAGCGCGTCCATGGGGTCGCTTAGGTGTTCCAGCACATCGAGCATGACGATCGCGTCAACCGATCCGTGCTCGACGTCGAGCGTCTCAACCGTCCCCCGTCGGATGTCGACCCCGAATCGATCCGTTCCTTCCTTCACGGCCCAGGCCGACGGTTCCACGCCGGTCACTTCCCATCCTGCGTCTCGCGCTACCGACAGGAACAGTCCGACGTTCGAGCCGACCTCCAGTAATCGCTGGGCCCTGTGCGTGAAATGCCCCATCCGATCCACGATCCATCCGAAGAGTTCCCGCCGCTGGGGCTCCTCATCGAGATACTCCTCGTCGACGACGCCTTCGTAGCCGCGCACGATCTCCTCCGCGCTTAAGGTCGGGCGCGACGAGAGGAGGCCGCAGCGGGGGCACTCGAAGATGTCGTCATGGATCCCGAGTGCCGACGTCGTGCATCGGAACTCCTCGGAAGGTACGTCTCCGGAGGCCGTCGCGGGGTAGCGAAGGGCCATCCGATCGTGGCCGCACGCGGCACATCGCATGATCGCCAACGGGCCGTGCGCCTCCGACCGAACATGCCGGCGCCAGGCGGGCACGTACCGGCGGCCGCGTCGTCCGCGCGCGAGGGCTTGCTTGGCCGCGTACGCGGTGCCATGCGCGACGTAGGCCACCGACCGGGAGATCGAGATTGACGAGGACTCCTCTCCGTATCGGGTCGGGATGGGGACCTCGACGACCCGCAGTCCCGACGTGACCGCATCGACGAGCAGTTCGGCATCGAACGCGAACCCGTCCGGGTACCCAAGGAACGGGAGCGACTCCAGCGCCCGGCGCGTATAGGCGCGCATGCCGCTGTGCATGTCGGTGAACCTCGTCCCCAGGCATGCGTTCTGCACCATCGTCGTCATGCGGTTCCCCACGTAGCGGTACAGGGGCATCCCTCCCGCGAGCGGGTCCCCCATACCCGCGAAGCGCGACCCGAACGTCATGTCCGCCTCGCCGGTCACGATCGGGGCGATGAGCAGAGGCACGGCCTTCGGTTCGTATTGGTAGTCGGGATGCAGCAGAACCACGATGTCCGCGCCAGACTCGAGAGCGAGCCGGTAGCAGGTCTTCTGGTTGCCCCCGTATCCGCGGTTCTCTGTATGGACGTGGACGGTCAGGCCGAGGCTCCTTGCCAGTTCGGCGGTGCCATCCCGGCTCGCATCGTCCACCAGGATGAGCTCATCGGCTACACCTTCGGGGATGGCGAACACCGTCTTCTCCAGGGTCCGCTCTGCTTGGTACGCGGGCATCGTGATCACGATCCTCGACATGTGTCTCCTTCCACCCCGCGCGGCACGGTACACACCCTGACCATCGGGTTCCCTCGCCTGGAGACATCGGCTCGGAGCCACTGCGACAAAAGTCTCGTCTCCGTGGGCCGATAATCGATCCGTGGATCTCCGAGAAACCATCGAGGCTCGACGCCAACCCGACGGCGGGTTCGGGCCGATCCCGGGCGCCCCATCTGAACCCGAGCCGAGCGCCATGGTCGCGATCGCCCTAGATGATCCTGAGGCAACGCGTTGGGTCGAGTCCAGCCGCCGGACCGACGGCGGGGTCGGTATCCAAGCGGGCGGGGTGTTCCGGGACGTCACCCCCGTCGCGGTCCTCGCGATGCGTGATCCGGTTGCAACGACGGAGGCCGTGCAGTGGGTCCTCTCTTCCCAGGCCCGCAGCGAGTCCTCCACGCCGGCACTGCCGCACGACCCGACTCTTCGCGGGTGGGCGTGGACCCACGACACCTTCGGCTGGGTCGAGCCGACCGCGTGGGCCGTCCTCGCCTTGCGAAGGCACGGTGAGACCGGAGGGCCACTGGAGGATGGCATCGCTCTGCTCGTCGACCGGGAGTGCATCGGCGGGGGCTGGAACTACGGGAACAGGATCGTCCTGGACGAGGTCCTGCCGCCGTACGTGCAGACGACGGGGCTCGCGCTCCTCGCGCTCCACGGGCTAAACGAGCCGGTCGTTCGGAGGGGATCGGACTGGCTGGAGTCGAGATGGCCCGATGAGGACCGCGGCTTGTTGTCGATGGCGGTCGCGACGGCCGCGCTGCGTCGCTTCGACTCCGACCGAGCCGAGGTTGCTGCTGCATCGCTCCGCGAGCGGCTCGGAAGTAGCGAGCATTCGGATACTGTCGCGCTCGCATGGGCGGCGATCGCACTCGGAGACGGTCTCGCCGGGCTCGAGGTCGGTTGATGGTCGCATCCGGCGATCACGGAGGGATCGACAGGCGCACGCTCTTGCGGGGCGCCTTGGCCTCCGGCGTCGCTCTTGGCGCCGCTGGGGTTGGTCTCCGGCTCCGGCGCGGTGCCTCACTCTGGAACGAGCGCGTGTTCTCGCCTCCGGGTGAGGCCCGCGTGGCGGTCCTGGGCGCGTCGTCCTATACCCCGGATCTTTCCCGACTCCTGCAGGACGGCCTGAGCGCGATCGGCGTCGACGTGCGCGGCGCTTCCGTACTGCTGAAACCCAATCTCGTCGAGTACGACCCCGGGACGTCCATCAACACCGACCCGCGGATCGTGGCCGCTGCGGTCCTCGCCTTCCGGCGGCTTGGCGCCGTGGCTGTCACGGTAGGCGAGGGTCCGGGGCATCGACGTGACACTATGTACGTAGTCGAGAGGTCCGGGCTCGCGGACGCACTTCGCGGCGTCGATGCGCCGTTCGTCGATCTCAACGTCGATGCCGTCGACGCCGTGCCCCTGTCCAGCTCGTATACGACCCTGCGGGAGCTGTGGCTCCCTCGGAGTGTCACGCGGGCCGACATCGTCGTGTCGATGCCGAAGATGAAGACCCATCACTGGGCCGGCGTCACGCTCTCGCTCAAGAACTGCTTCGGCTGCGTGCCATCGCGGATCTACGGTTGGCCGAAGAACGTGCTCCACTATGCCGGCATCGATGGGTCGATCCTCGATGTTGCGGCCGCGGTGCGGCCCGACCTCGCCATCGTCGATGGGATCGTCGCGATGGAGGGCAACGGACCGATCTCGGGCACGCCTGTGTCTCTGGGCGCGATCGTGGTGGCGGATGACCCCGTGGCCGCCGATGTCGTGTCTGCGGGCATCATGGGGATGGACCCCGAGCGGATCGCCTACCTCGCTGAGGCCGGGCGATTCCTGGGTCAGTCCGATCGTGATCGCATCACGATGCGTGGTGAGGACCCGTCGGGGCTCACTATGCGGCTCGCTCCCGCGCCGGGGTTCGACGGCTTGCCGGACTGAATCTCTCCGTCCCGAGTCTCATCCGCTACAGTCGTGCCAGGCTGGTGCCAGAGCGAACCGGCCTGGTTTGACGAGGGAGGACGGACGGTGCGCAAACCGGCGGTGTTCATCGCCCTGCTGGGGCTGATCGTGATCGGGCCGCTCGCCGGCCCGGCCCAGGCATACGTGGACCCGGGGACGGGGTCATTCGTCTTCCAGGCGCTCATCGGTGGGGCCTTGGCGGCGGCTGTCGCCGTCAAGGTCTTCTGGACGAAGATCGTCGGCGTCTTCTCGCGTAAGGAACGATCGTCCACCGAGGACTGATCGCAGCCGATCATGAGGCTGTCCTCCTCGTTCCGCGATCCGCACGGCTTCATGTTCGAGCGCGACGGGATCCTGTATCGCCACGTGGCCGAGGAGCACCGCGAACATTTGACACGGCTCACCGAGTCGGGGTTATGCGAGCGGCTCTTCGCGGATGGGCTCCTGATCCCGCACGTCGAAGCCGATCCTGCCCTGAGCCCCGGTGCGGCGGCGGTGTTGATGCCCGAGCGGGTTGGTTTCGTGTCGTACCCCTACGAGTGGTCGTACTCCCAACTCCGAGACGCGGCGCTCGCGACGTTGCGCATCCAAGCGCTCGCCCTCGAACACGGGATGTCTCTTCGCGACGCGACGGCATACAACGTGACGTTCCATCGAGGCCTTCCCACGTTCCTCGACACGACATCGCTTGAGATCCTTCCGGAGAACCGGCCGTGGGTCGCCTACCGGCAGTTCTGCCAGCACTTCCTCGCCCCGTTGGCCCTCATGGCGTATCGGGATGTACGGCTCGGTCAGCTGTCCCGGATCCATCTCGATGGGGTGCCCTTGGATCTCGCTTCAGGTTTGTTGCCCGCCCGCACCGCGGCGAAGCTGGGTATCGCGATGCATCTCCGCATGCATGCGAGGAGCCAGCGGCGGCACGAGAAGGACGCTGTTTGGCCCGACGGACCAACCCCTCGGGGGTTCTCGATCAAGGCGTTCCATGGACTGATCGCCAGCCTTCGCCGCGCTGTCGAAGCCTTGCCTGAGCCCGCGGGCGCGTCGGTCTGGCGCGCGTATTACTCGGAGTCCGACCATTACACGACCGAGGCTCTGGGAGCCAAGCAGCAGCTCGTGAACGGATGGATCGCCCGGTGCTCACCCGCGACCGTCTGGGACCTGGGCGCGAACACAGGCCGCTTCGCCCACCTTGCCTCGCAGCGCGGGATCGCCACCACCGCCTTCGACCTCGATCCCTTCTGTGTCGAAGAGTCGTACCGGGAGGCCCGCTCGGCAGGAATCGAGAGCTTCTTGCCATTGGTGATGGACCTCACCAACCCGAGTCCGGGTCTCGGTTGGGCGAACGTTGAGCGCCACACGCTGCAAGCCCGAGGGCCGGCTGACCTGGTGTTGGCGCTAGCCCTGGTTCACCACCTTTCGATCGGCAACAACGTTCCTCTCCCGATGGTGATGGAAGATCTCGCCAGGCTCGGCCGAGCGGCTATCGTCGAGTTCATCCCCAAGGATGACCCCAAGGTCGTTCAGCTCTTGCACGGCCGCGAGGACGTGTTCGGCGGCTATACCCAAGACGGATTCGAGCGGGCCGCGCGCTCGTACTTCGACCTTGCCACGCGCGAGGACCTCCCCGGCTCGGGCCGTGCGTTGTACCTCCTGGAACGACGCAGCGTTCGGGACTGATCGCGATCACCGGTCGCGTCAAGCGAGGCTGCTACGGTTCGTCGGACCATGGCGACGTCGAACCTTGAGCGAGGGAGTATCAGGCGGCGCGTCACGGGGGCGCCACTGGTGCATGCCTCGCTGTTCGCGGCGTACCCCGTGGTCTTCCTGTGGGCTCAGAACCTTCGGGATGCTCCTCCCCGCCACCTTGCGCTGATGCTTATCGGCATCATGATCGCGGCGACGGTGGCGGTCGTTCTGATCGCGCACCTCCTCGTCCGCGACCTGGCTCGCGCATGCTTCGTTGCCACGGTTGCGGTCGGCTCGTTCTCGGCGTATGGACGTGTCGCGCGTGAGTTCGGCGCTCCTTCGGACGGACCAGGGCGGATTTGGTTCCTTGCCGCATGGCTCGCGGCTACCGCGGTCGCGATGCTGGTGGCCGGCTCCGTTCGTCGGCGCGCGTTCGGACTCACGAAACTCCTCAATGCGACGGCGGCCATCCTGGTCGGGCTCAATCTCGTGCCGATCGTGTCGCACGCGGCCGCCAGCGATCACACCATGACCGCGGCGTGGCATCTTGACGCCGGGGGTCTGGATCCAGCGGCGGTCGGCCCAGTTCGCGACGTCTACTACTTGATCTTCGACCGATACGGTGGTGAGCGAACGCTCCGGAACCTCTACGGATTCGACAACGCGGGATTCCTCGACGCCCTCGAAGCGAAGGGGTTCGTCGTGGTCCGGGACGCCGTCGCGAACTACCCACAAACGACCCATTCGCTTGCATCGTCGCTCAACATGACGTACCTCGCCGATCTCGCGGGAGCGATGGGTGAGACGTCAGGGGACTGGGGGCCGCTTCGGTCCTCGCTGCGGGCGACCACGTTGTCTCGCGCGCTTCAAAGCGTCGGCTACCGGTATGTACACATCGGATCGTGGTGGGAGCCGACCTGGGACGACCCTACCGCGGACATCAACTACGTCTACGGGGGGTTCTCTGAGTTCACCGAGGCGTACTGGGATACGACGATGCTACCGGTGATCTCGCAGCTGCTCGGACTCAGTTCGGCTCCCGACGATCGCCTGGTTCAGTGGAACCGGGTGCACTTCCAGATGGAGCAGATCGCCTCGACGGCTCGCGACCCCGGACCGACGTTCACATTCGCGCATTTCACGCTTCCGCACACCCCGTACGTCTTCCACGCGGACGGGAGCCTGGTTGAGAACGTGGCCCGGCCGTCTGAGGTCGCCTACGTTGACCAGCTTCGCTACACGAACACCGTGATCACCGATGTTGTCGATGACCTGCTCGGCACGCCGGGGCCAGCCCCGATCATCGTGGTGCAGTCAGACGAAGGACCCCATCCGCCCCTCTACGATTTCGCCGGCAACATCGACTGGTCGTGGCCAGAGCAATCCGACACGGAGCTCCAGCGGAAGCTGCGCATCCTGGAGGCGTTCTATCTGCCTGGACTCTCCGACCCTTCCGCGTACCGGGATACCACTCCCGTGAACACGTTCCGGATGATCTTCGATGATTACTTCGGCGCGGATCTGCCGCGTCTTCCCGACAGGGTCTATGCCTTCGCGGACATCGAGCATCCCTATCGTTTCGTCGATATCACCGCTCGCGTCAAGGCTGGTTGACGTCGGGTGGGCATGCTGGTTCGGGTCGGCTCCACGCCATAGGCTGCGCGGGGTGAGTTCCGAAGGCCAGCTCGCGGAGAGCGACGGGCGGGCGAGTGCCCCGCCCGTGGACGATGGGTCCGACCCTGCACACCGTCGCTTCGTCTGGGTGATCATCGCGATCGTGGTCGCGATCCTCTGGATCCGTCCCCTCGTCGAAGGCCTGTGGCTGGACGAATTCGGGACGTGGTGGGTGATCAAGGACGGGTGGAGCGAGACGATCGCTCGCGCCACACGCTTCCAGGGGCAGTCGCCGCTGTACTACCTCGTGGCGCACCTTGCCCGAGTGATGGGCGGGGGGAGCGAGCCGATCCTTCGCGTACCGTCCCTCGCCGCCTTCGCAGGCAGCGCCTTCCTGGTCTGGCGGCTCGGCCGGCGGCTCTTCGATGATGAGACGGCTCGCTTGGCGGTCCTGGTCTTCTCCGGCGGCATCGCGTCCTTCGCGGCAGCCGATGCAAGGCCGTATGCAGTCGCGGTTCTGTTCACGACGGCGAGCGCTGCCGCACTCGTCGCCTGGCTCGACAGTGGGCGGCCGGCGATGGCGATCGTGTACGTCGTCTGTTCCGCCCTCGCCGTCTGGGCGCATTTCGTCTTCGCGCTGGGCCTGTTGGCGATCGTTCCTTACGCGCTGGTCCGGGCGCGGCGTCGATCCACTTCTGTTCGAACGCCGATGCTGGCGCTCACCTGGGCGGCCGTGCTCGTCCTTTCACTTCCCCTGCTCGGTCAGGTGACGTCGCTGCTAGGAAGGTCGGCGAGTCTCACCATCCCGGCGGAGCTCAAGCCGATAGACGTCATCTTCGCCCTGTTCAATCCTGCGGTCGCCATGGCCGTCCTCGTCGGACTCGGACTCACCGCGACGTACGTCTGGCCGGAGATCGGCCATCGGCATGCGGCGCGCTCGGCTGCCTATCTCATCGTCCCATGGGCGCTCGGCCCCCCCGGCCTCCTCCTCGTGCTGTCGCTGGTCTCTACCGTGAGGTTCGTCCCGCCCAGGTACTCCTACTCGGCGGCACCAGCTGCCGCCCTGCTTGGCGGATGGGTCCTCTCCTCGATCGAGCCCGCGCTGGCGCGGCGTCTCGCTGCGGCGTGCTTCGCCATCATCGCCGTGCTCACGTTCGGCTCGCGGGCTCGCGGCGGGGAGGACTGGAGAGCGGCCGTCGGCGTGGTTCGGGATGCTTCGGACGCATCGACGGTCATCCTGGCGCATCCGGGTTTCATCGAGTCGGCTCAGGTCGATTGGCTCTTGGATCCGGAGCGGAGCAGCTACCTCCTCGCTCCCTTCTCGTATTACCAGGTTCCCGGTCAACTCATCCTGATGCCGCTGCACCTCGAACGAGCCGACGAGCGCGCATTCGTGGACGATATCGTCGATGAGAGGCTCGCGCACTTGGACCGGTTCCTCTTCATCACCAGGGATCCCTCCATACCGTTCAAGGATCGGATCGACGGGAGCTTGCGACGCCGTGGTTGGTCGTGGCGCTCACTCGGCACGTTCGGGATCATCGAAGTTTTCGAGTTCACTCGCAGTGGTTGACGGCATCAAGGCGCGAGCGCCTGAGCGAGCTGGTCCGCGCGCGTGACGGGCAACCCGCACACGAACCGGCGACAGACGTAGGCGGTCGCTGCGCCACCGACGACGGGGCGGTCCGCCAGCAGTGCCACCGACGACCGTGCACGCGCATCGTCGGGTGAGGCGACGGCGAGCACCGAATTCGGCAGGAAGCGGGCCGCGACCACCTCGTGCACGAGGGCTGCGGTGGAGGGGTCGGTCGGCTCTCCGATGATCGCTATCTCGTTGGATGGGCCGAGGTACAGATCCAGCGCGCAGAGCGCGTGTCCGAACCCGGAGGGCGCTTGCTGCATCGGGTCGCGAACGAGTCGGAGTGCGCCTGCCGCGGCACGTTCGAAACCGGCGTCACCCGTCAGTAGCGCCATCCTCAGCAGGACCTCTGCAGCTGCGGAGTTCCCGCTCGGCACGGCGTTGTCGTAGAGCTCCTTCGGCCGCACGATCAGGCGCTCCGCGTCATCGGCCGTCTGGAAGAAGCCGCCGTGCTCCGGATCCTCGAAGCGCGCGATGAGCACGTCGCAAAGGGAAGCGGATGCCTCGAACCAATGGAGATCCGCCGTGGTCTCGTAGAGGGTAAAGAAGCCGGCGGCCAGGAGTGCGTGGTCATCGGCGAACCCTGGCGGACCGCCCGCGCCCGCTCGCCATGAGCGCAGTAACCGGCCGTGCTCATCCCGCAGATTCGCCCACGCGAACACCGCCGCACGCTCCGCTGCCTCGACGTACGTCGGCTCCCCGAACGCCCGGCCCGCTTCCGCGAGGGCGCGGATCGTGAGCCCGTTCCACGCGGTGACCACCTTGTCATCGGTCCCCGGATGCACGCGCCATTCCCGCGAGGCGAACAGCACTGCGCGAGCATCGTCCGCCGCTGCCCGAAGGTTGGGGTCCTCGATCGCCGCGGGATGCCACAGGACGTTCGTGCCCTCCCAGTTCCCGCCGGGCCGCGCTCCGAACGCCTCGGCCGCGGGCGAACCGACGAGTCGCACAAGGTCGTCCCACGCCCACACGAAGAACCGGCCCTCTTCTCCTTCGCTATCGGCGTCCTGCGAAGTGAAGAACCCGCCCTCAGGGTGGCGCATCTCACGGAGCAGGTACGAAAGGATCCGCTCGGTCACATCTCGGAGACGGCTCTCCCGAGTCAGCAGCCACGCATGCGTATAGACCAGGGCGAGTTGCGCGTTGTCCGACAGCATCTTCTCGAAGTGCGGCACGTGCCACCGCGCGTCGGTGCTGTACCGAGCGAACCCGCCTCCCACCTGGTCGTGCATGCCGCCGGCTGCCATGCGGTCCAGCGTCAGCACCGCCATGTCGAGTGCCCGGGGTTCACTCCGAACCGCCTGGCGCAGCAGGAACTCGAGCACCATCGGCTGCGGGAACTTCGGTGCACCGCCGAAGCCGCCCCACGTGGCATCGAACGATCGCGCCAGCGCGGCGAGCGCACCCCGGGGGATCTCCTCGCCGAGCGGGTCTCCCGACGCGGGCGACGTCGCGATGTCTCGGAGCGTGCGCGTCACCGCGCTGCCGGTCCGCGCGATCTCGTCGCGCCGGTCTCGCCACGCATCAGCGATGCCATCCAGAACCTGTCGGAACGAGGGCATCCCGTGCCGAGGCTCATCGGGGAAGTACGTGCCAGCGAAGAAGGGCTCGCCCTGCGGCGTGCAGAAGACCGACATCGGCCAGCCCCCCTGGCCGCGGTTCATCGCCTGGACGGCGTCCATGTAGATGCCGTCCACGTCGGGCCGTTCTTCGCGGTCCACCTTGATGGACACGAACCGCTCATTCAGGATCGCCGCGGTGGTCTCGTCCTCGAACGACTCCCGCTCCATCACGTGGCACCAGTGGCACGCCGCGTACCCCACCGAGAGGAACACGGGCTTGTCCTCGGCGGCGGCCTTCGCGAACGCCTCCTCGCCCCAGGGGTACCAATCCACCGGGTTGTGGGCATGCTGGAGGAGGTAGGGGCTGGTAGCCCCCGCGAGCCGGTTGGCGGGGCGGTCGCTCATGGCACCAGTGTGATCGCCGGGAGCGGCTCAGGTGCGGACGAGCACGGTCCCGTCCTCGTCCTCGACCACCACTCGCCATCCCGGGTCGTCACGGAGGCGCGGCAGCAACGCCCAATCGGCCTCGGCCACGATCGCCTCGATGTCCCAGGCTTCGAGCGCCTCTGCCCACCCGTCCCCCGCGAAGGCGATCTGGTCATAGGCGTCCCATACCGCTGCGGGGTAGAGCTCGATGCGCGAGTCCACGAAGACGGGGATCCCCGGCGTGGCGTATTCGAACCACGACGCCCAGGGTTGGTGCACGAGCAGCCGAGTGCCATAGGGGATCTGCTCGCGGACCGCGGCCGTCAGGCCGGGCGGGGCATCGTCCAGCATCTGCTCGTCGGGGATGCCGCGGAACCAAGGCAGCGCGACCACCACCGCCGCCATGAGTGTGCCGATGAGGACCCTCGCGGGAAGGGCGGACTCGCCGCGCGCCGGGGCCCGCGCCGCTCGCGAAGCGCCTCCCAGCCCGGCCAGGACCACCGGGAACACGAGGGCCCACCACACGATCGAGCGCTGGGTCACGAAGGCGGGGATCAGGAAGACCGCGAGCCACACGAGCGAGCGCCAGGGAACTGGGCGATCGCGCCGCCCGAACCACACCGCGATGGCGAGCACCGAGATGATGGTCAACGCCCCCGAGGGGTCGGTTGCGCGCAGGGGCGCCCATTCCGTGACGCTGTCGCGGATCTGCGGGTCGGTCGAGATTTCCACCACGTACGCCCAGGTGCCGGCGCCGAACGGTGTGAGGAACGTGGCGACCAGCGCCGCTCCCGTCCAGGCCGCCGTGCGGCGCCACGCAGGGACCCTGTCGATCAGATCCTCCGCGCTCGCGAGCAGGCCGAGGAGCAGGATGAGGGGGAAGCTGCCGTGGATGTTGGCCACGAGCAGAGCCGTCACCGGCAGGAGCGCCAGCCGTACGGGGTGGTCCTTACGGCCCACCACGGCCCACAGCGCGGCCGCGAACAGCGGCACCGCGAGCATCTGCGGACGCATGCCGAGGTTCGCGTAGCCGACGACGAAACCGGCGATCGCCAGTCCCGAGGCCACGGCCGCGGGTCGGCCCGCCCCCCGGCATGCCAGGTAGATCAGCCCGATCGAGACGGCCGCGAGGACCGCACGAAGCATCCAGAGGAAAGCCCACCCACCCAGGCGGTGTCCCGAGGCCAAGAGGACCTGGGCCAGCCACTGCTGATCCACCCAGCGCTCGCCCCCTGCGGTGAAGCTCAGCGCGTCTGAACGGATCACGGACCCGGAGTCGAGCATGAGACCCCCCAGGCGAACGTGGTAGGCGAGATCGATCGCCTTCATCGGGTCGATCAACTTCACTACGGCTGGCAAGAGGATGGGGATGGAAGCCCACGCGGCGTCGATCGGTCGGCGAGGGGTGCTCTCGGACACGATGTCGCGCTCACCAGCCACGGCGGGATCGTAGCCGCCGAGGCTCGGTAGGCCGGGAGGCGGATGGCCCCTCGTCGAGCGGCGTACGTCGGACGACGTAGAGAACCTAAGGGGAACACGGAATTCCCTAGCCGAACGGCTGCTTCTACTCTTTCCCCGAGCGGAGTAGCATCCGCTATCCGGGTTCCGATCGAGGGGCCCGGGATGCAACGGGCTTCGGAGGAAGGGGGTGACAGATGTTCCTTCGTCTTTACACGGGTGTGTCCACATGGTGGACCGACCTCAAGACGCGCGCTGCCGAGGAGGGTGGCGCCACCGCAGTGGAGTACGCGCTGATGGTGGCTCTCATCGCGGTCGTGATCATCGCGGCTGTGACGATCCTCGGTACGAACGCGAGTACCAAGTTCAGCCAGGTTGGCTCCGCCGTCGGCGGCGCTAGCTGATCGAAAGCTGTTCGAGCGGCCGCCCGCCGGCCGCTCCAGTCAGCGGGCTCGTTGCCCGAAGACTGGAGGGACCGGCGGACGAACGGAAGAGGATGACCCGATGATGATGACCCCCCAGCGTCTCCACAAGGAAGAAGGCGCCGCCGCCGTCGAGTTCGCCCTGATCGTGGGTGTCCTCGTGATGCTGCTGTTCGGGATGCTTCAGTTCGGTTTGGCGTTCTTCGAATTGCAGAACCTACGTTCGGCCACACGGGAAGGTGCGCGGTTGGCAGCGTTGGGAGCTCCAGAGGCCGACGTAAGGGCTAAGGTCGAGGCGGCTTCCCTTGGTTCCATCCCGGCCGGGAACACGGCCATCACCGTGAGCAACTGCCCGGCCAGCCCGAACGACGATGACTCCGCGCGCGTCGAGATCGACATCAACGACGGCGCCCTGCCGAGCCGGCTTCAGGAGATCTTCAGCGTGGATATCCCGCTGATACCGACGATCCAGTTGAACGCGGTCATCTACGGGGAGTTCCGGTGCGAATCCTGATGAAGCGGGCGCGCAGGGTAAGGCCCGATGAGGGTGGAGCGGTCGCGGTCATCGTGGCGCTCAGCTTGATCGCGCTCTTCGGGATGATCGTCCTGGTGGTCGATGTCGGCGGGCTGCTCCTCAACCGCCGCGCCATGGTGAACGGCAGCGACGCCCCGGCG
>JBBDHX010000009.1:0-29079 GCA_040880745.1 Actinomycetota bacterium | reverse complement strand
GCATGCGAGGCCGGGGGGGTGGCCGGGGCGAAGTCCTGCATCCTCCCTGCCGCCGACGACCCACGGAGCGCCGAAGAGGCTGCTGACGAGTGGGTCGCGACGAACTCCTCGGCCGTGGTCGTTGGTCCGGCGAACATCACGGCGCTGTCCGGGTGCGACTCGGATCAACCGAACGGGTACGTGAGCGTGCGCTATTCGGCCCCTCAGGACCTCTTCTTCGCTCCCGTCTTGGGCGCTCCGAGCAGTGGACAAGTGACCACGGAAGCGACCGCCGTCTGGGGTCCTCCGAGTGCGGCGAACCCCCTTCCGCTGGTGATCTACCAGAACGCCTACCACAGCTGCAGGATCGATGTGGACGAACTCGCCGGCCCGGAGTGCTACGTCTGGGAGGACAACAACAACACCCAAGGTTCGCAGTCCGGCTTCGGGTGGCTGGACCTGCGCACGGATGACCCCACCAGGTACGGTTGGGGCTCCGACAAGGGCGCGAACTGCACCGGTCAGAACGCGGATCAATGGGTCGCGAACTACCCCGATCCGAACGTGGGCGATCTGCCCAGCAACTACCCCGCGCCTACCTACGTTTGCCGGCTGACGGGTGAGCAGTCCAACGCGTGGTCGTCCATGTACGACCTGATCGACGATGACGACGTCATCGATCAGGACGACGATGAGGACATCATCTTCTTCCCCATCAACAGGTGTTACGGGAGTCCTACGGGCAACGAGACCGACGGCCAGGTGGACGCCCCCAACAACAACAGCGCCCCGGTCGCCTGCGGCAACATCCCTCACCAGTACGACATCGTCGGGTTCGTCGCCTTCAAGCTCAAGGCGATCTACACGCCGAACGAGGCCCAGCCAACCGTCTTCACGTGCGGTCCGTTCGCCCGGCCGTTCCCGAACGCGTCGCCGTTGAGCCTGGACGCTGCCGGGGTGACGGAGGGGTGCTTCGCGAGCGCGCCTGCCAACATCGACGCTGCGTCCGTCAGCCTCAACAGGGTTGGCGCTGGCAGCGGAGGAAACGCTCAGCCGCAGCGAGGGCCGGATGGATCGACGTGCAGTGGATTGGTGAACGACTACTGCTACGACCCCGCGACCCGCCAGATCATCTGGAACTCGTTCGGACCCATCGCTGAAACGAGCCCCGATCGGGTTTACAACGTCGAGTTCAAGTGGTCGAACACCGGGCCGTGCGGCACCCCGCCGGCCGGGAACAACTCCGGACACTGCATGGTGGTGGAGTTCGTGAGGGTGAGGATCGGTGGCTCCGGCCCTGGAGAGGGCAATCCGGACAGTAACTTGCGGGCCTATAAGCTTTGCGAGCCAACGATCGCCAGCACCTGTGCCCCGATCGTCGTGCCTGTGACGTGATAATGCTCAGGTCGAGGGGTCCGCGACCCGATAGGGAAACGGCGTAGATGAAGTAATCGAGAGGAGAAGGAAACATGAGGTCACGCGGTCTGGTCGTCGCTATCGCCGTGGTGCTCGCGGTGCTCGCGGCAGCGGGTGTGATCGTCTACACGAACAGCCTGGAGGACACCCTCCTGACCGAGAACACGGTCGAGGTGGTGGTCTCCAAGCAGAACATCGCTGCGAACACGGCCCTCGGGCCGCTCGTCACTGCGGGCAACTTCGATCTCATCCTCGTCCCCGATGAGGCCGTGGTGGCCGGCGCCATCACCGTCATCAACGATCTCAGCGATGAGACGACGGCCGCTCCGATCCTCGCGAACGAGCAGATCCCCAGTTCGCGGCTTGCCAGCGGCAACAACCTCAACCAGTTGGGGATCACGCCCGGCAACCTGGCCCTCGGCCTGTCGATCGGCGGACCGCAGAGCGTCAATGGTTACATCAGCCAAGGCGACAACGTCGTCGTCTTCGCGACGTTCAAGGCGGGCACGCCGGTCACCAAGGAAGCGCTCTCGAAGGTGCTTCGGCCCGACCAGATCCAGGCGTTCTACGACTCCCTGACCGGCGTCGTGAGTGGGAACCCCGCGGACCAGCCGGTGCTGATCCTGCCGTTCGAATTCACCACCACCCTCATCAGGTCCGTCAAGGTCATCGCCATCCAGAACCCCTCGGTGGACGAGCAGACCGGCCGCAAGGCGAGCGGCGAGACCACCATGGCCCTCGACCTCGTTCCTGACGACGCGACCAACCTCGTGTATGCATCGGGGCAGGCGCAGCTGTACCTCGGCCTGCTCCCGCCGGAGAACGAGGAGGGCTACCAGACCGGAGCCGCCTACGGTGTGCCGCTGGTGAAGGTGACCGGGGTCGGCACGTGACCGACGCCAGCGTCGTCACCGTCGGAACGCCGCAGTCCTTCCGTCAGCAGGTGGCGCGCGCTCTCGAGATCGAGGCGGAGGAGGTCGGCTGGGTCCAGTCCGCCACGGCGGCGGAGGAGCTGCTGATCAACGCGTATAGCCCGATCGATGTGCTGGTCCTGTCCCCGGAGGTCAAGGAGGCCGACGCCCTCGGCTTGGCCGAATTCGTGGGCCGCACGGCACCGGGCACCGCCATCGTCCTGGTGCGCGACCACACCTGGAACGGGCTGCTCCCGGCGGCCATGCGCGCGGGCATCCGCGACGTCGTGGACATGACGCAGGGCTCCGACGAACTGCGAGAGGCCGTCGAGCGCGCCATCGTCTGGGCCTCCAACCTGCGCAACGCCACCGCGAGCAATCTTCGTTCCGACGGGACGCAGTCCAAGCGCGGCCACATCGTCTCGGTGTTCTCCAGCAAGGGCGGGTCGGGAAAGACGTTCCTGACCACCAACCTGGGGACCGCGATCGCGGACATCAGCGGGCGCGACACCGCCGTGGTCGACCTGGACGTCGACATGGGCGACGTGTTCACGTACTTCGGTCGCGAGCCCTCGGCCACGATCCATGACTTGATGGAGCTGGGTGAAGGGGCCGACGGCGATCGGATCCGGAGCGTCGGCGTCGAGGTCGCCCCGCACACGTGGGCGTTCGGCGCGCCGCCCGACCCGGCCGCGGAGGCGCCGGCCGGGGAGGCGATCGGCAAGTTCCTGCGGGCGATCCGGAACGAGTTCACCTACGTGGTGGTGGATGCGTCCGTGGACTACTCCGATTCCGCCCTGGTGTGTTTCGACCTCTCCGACATGATCTGCCTGGTCACGGCGCTCGACGTGGTCGGCGTCAAGCACCTGTCCAAGGCGCTCGACACCTTGCTGACGATCGGCCTGCCCCGGGAGCGGTTCCGCGTGGTGCTGAACCGCGCCGACTCGAAGGTCGGCCTGGACGCCAGCGACGTGGAGCGCGTCATGAAGATCACCGTCGACGCGATGATCCCGTCGAGCCGGCTGGTGCCCACCTCGCTCAACAAGGGCCGCCCGGTGGTGCTCGACGAGCCCACGTCCGACGTCGCGGCCTCGATCCGGCAACTCGCCCTTCGTTTCACGGGCATGGCGGATGAGACGGGCGAGGAAGGTATGGTTCCGGAGGCGGCTGCCGCCGGGAAGAAGAAGAAGGGTCTGTTCGCGAAGAAAAGCTGAGTAGGTTGCCGAAGGAGGCTCCCCCATGTCCCTCGCGGATCGTCTGGCGAAGGCCCAGCAGAAGGATCGCATCACCGAAGTTCGCTCTCGCGTGCAGGAGAGCCTGGTCGACTCGCTCGGCCCGCGCCTGTACGACGCCACCATGTCCGACACGGAGCTGGAGGGCCTGGTCCACCAGCGCCTGCGCGAGCTGCTCGATGAGGAGGAGGGGCCGCTCTCCGCGCAGGAGAAGCTGCTCATCGTCCGGCAGATCGGAGACAGCGTCCTCGGTCTGGGGCCGCTGGAGCCGTTCGTGCGCGACCCGGAAGTGACCGAGATCATGGTCAACAACTGGGACACCATTTACGTCGAGCGTGCGGGCAAGCTCTACTGGACCGGCACGAAGTTCCACGATGAGCAGCAACTGCGGCGGACGATCGACAAGATCGTCGGCAAGGTGGGCCGCCGTGTGGATGAGGCGTCTCCCTACGTGGACGCGCGCCTGCCCGACGGTTCGCGTGTGAACGCCATCGTTCCTCCGCTCGCGATCGACGGGCCTTCCGTCACCATCCGGAAGTTCGCCGCCGACCCGTATCAGGCTGACGACCTGGTGGAGTTCGGCACGATGACCTCCGCCGTGTCTCGCTTCCTGGAGGCCTGCGTTCGCGGACGGATCAACGTCTTGGTCGCCGGTGGGACCGGCGCCGGCAAGACGACGACGCTCAACGTCATCTCGTCGTTCATCCCCGATGACGAGCGGATCCTCACGATCGAGGACGCGGCCGAGTTGAAGTTGCAGCAGCCGCACGTGGTCCGGCTGGAGTCCCGTCCGCCGAACATCGAGGGCAAAGGGCAGGTCACGATCCGCGACCTCGTTCGCAATGCGTTGCGCATGCGTCCTGACCGCATCGTGGTCGGTGAGGTTCGAGGCGGCGAAGCGCTGGACATGCTCCAGGCGATGAACACGGGTCACGACGGCTCGATCAGCACCATCCACTGCAACAGCCCGCGCGACGCATTGAGCCGTCTGGAGACCATCACGATGATGGCGGGCATGGAGCTCTCGAACAAGGCGATCCGCGAGCAGATCGCGTCGGCGGTACAGTTGATCGTGTACCAGCAGCGCCTGAAGGACGGGACCCGCCGTTTCACCCACGTCACCGAGGTGGCCGGGATGGAGGGCGAGATCATCACCCTGCAGGACATCTTCCTGTTCGACTTCTCCGCCGGGCTCGACGAGGAAGGGCACTTCCGCGGACGGCTGAAGGCCACCGGGCTCCGCCCGAAGTTCCTAGATAAGCTGGCCGAGCGCGGGGTCTACATCGAACCGGAGGTCTTCGCGCTCGAGCCGACGGGGCATCACTGATGTTGGCGGAGTCGTTCTGGGGGAGTCCCACCGCGCAGTGGTCGGTGGCCGTGGCGTTCGGCCTGGTCGCCGGGCTCCTGGGGTGGTTCATCCTGGGCACGGCGGCGCGTGCGAAGAAGGACCGCGACGTCGATGAGCGGATGCGCGCGGTCATGAACCCGGCCGCACAGCCGGTGGCGAGCGCCGACGCTGCGGGCTCCGGATGGATCCCGAAGGGGGCTACGAAGTTCGGCGTGCGTTTCGCCGAGTCGCGCGGCTTCTCCGAGCGAGTGGACGCGCAGTTGGAGGCCGCGGGCGTGTCGCTTCGCTCCGGCGAGTTCGTGGTCGTGTCGGTTGCGTCCTCGATCGCGATGGGCATCCTGGGTGCTGCCCTGCTGCGGGCACTCGTGCTGGCGTTGGTGCTCGCCGGCATCGGGGTCTTCCTGCCGACGATCGCCCTGCGGATGGCGCTGCAACGGCGTGCCGACAGGCTCCGTGATCAACTGCCCGACGTCCTGACGATCCTCGCGTCATCGCTGCGAGCCGGGCACTCGTTCCTGCAGTCGCTCGACACCGTGGCGAAGGAGATCACGGCGCCCGCTGCCGGGGAGTTCCAGCGGGTCGTGGCCGAGATCCGCCTCGGCCGTCCCGCCGAGGACGCCCTCGAGGCGCTCGCCGAGCGCGTGGGGTCGGCGGACTTCAAGTGGGCCGTGTTGGCGGTCAACATCCAGCGCGAGGTGGGCGGGAACCTGGCGGAGATCCTGGACAACGTCGCGGACACGCTGCGCGAGCGTGCCACACTCCGGCGGCAGATCAAGGTGCTCACCGCCGAGGGCCGGCTCTCCGCGTGGGTCCTGGCTCTGCTCCCGGTCGGCATCGGGCTGTACATGGCGGCCGTGAACTCCGACTACATCGGCCTGCTCGTCACGACGACTATCGGCTGGGTCATGCTCGGCACGGGAGCGGTCCTGCTCGTGCTGGGGATCCTCTGGATGCGGAAGATCGTGGATATCGATGTCTGAGGTCTGGCTGTTCCTCGCGGTCGGGTGCCTGTTCCTGGCCATCGTGCTCGTGGGCGTGTTCGTGGACCAGCAGTTGGCTGAGAAGCGGCGCGCCCTCCGTCTGCTCGAGTCCTCGGTGGTGGGGCCGTCCGGGCTCGCGGCGCCCCGGGTCGACATCCGCGAGCAGGAGATGGCGGAGAACTTCGCCGCCCGGATGGTGGTACCTGTGGTCACCCGCGCCGGTCAGGTCGCGAAGAAGTTCACGCCCCTGGACACGCGTGACCGCGTCGCGAAGAAGCTGATGTTGGCCGGTCAGCCCGCGGGGTGGGACGCCGAGCGCGTGTTGGCGTTCAAGGTCATCGGCGCGGTGCTCGGGTTCGCCGGCTCCATCGTGCTCCTGCGTCTGATCACCCTTTCCTCCTTCCTGCAGATCGTGGTCATCGCACTCCTGACCTTCGTCGGTTTCATCGTGCCCGACACCCTCCTGGGCAGCCGCGTGGAGGAGCGGAAGAAGGAGATCCTGCGCACGCTGTCGGACACCCTCGACCTGCTCACGATCAGCGTGGAGGCCGGGCTCTCGCTCAACGCCGCCATCGCCCAGGTCGTGAAGAACGTGCCGGGGGTGCTCTCCTCGGAGTTCGCGCGGATGTTGCAGGAGATCCAATTGGGGGTCCCGCGGTCAGAAGCGTTCCGGCATCTGGCGGAGCGGACCGACGTGGAGGAATTGAACGCGTTCGCCCTCGCCATGATCCAGGCCGACATCTTCGGTGTCTCGATCGCCAGCGTCCTCCGCACGCAGGCCGCACAACTCCGGATCAAGCGGCGCCAGGCGATCGAGGCCAAGGCGCAGCAGACACCGGTCAAGATCGTCTTCCCCTTGATCCTCTGCATCCTGCCGGTGCTGTTCGTGGTCATCATCGGACCGGGTGCGATCCGGATCTACGAGGGCTTCATCAAGGCCTAGGTCTGGTCCGCGGTTCGCTGCAGGAGCGCTGTTACCCTCTGGCACCATGAAGGTGGCCTACCAGGGTGAGCCCGGTGCGTACAGCGAGCGCGCCCTGCGAGCCGGTTTCCCCGACGCCGAGGCGATGCCGTGCGACACGGTGCGGTTGGTGTTCTCGAGGGTGACGAGCGGTGAGGCCGACCTCGGCGTGGTGCCGCTGGAGAACTCCCAGGCCGGATCGGTCAACGAGACGTACGAGTTGCTGTGGCATACGAGCCTGCTGAAGATCGTCGGGGAGCGGATCGTCCGGGTGGACCATGCCCTGCTCGGCGTCCCCGGATCGCGTCTGGAGGACGTGCGGCGCGCGCGGTCGCACTGGCAGGCGCTGGCCCAATGCGAGGAGTTCCTGTCGTCCCTGCGGATCGAGCCCGTGCCCGTGCACGACACGGCGGGAGCGGCGCGCCTCATCGCGGAAGCCGCCGACCCCCAGGAGGCCGCGATCGCCAGCGTGGACGCGGCCGCGATCAACGGGCTCACGGTGCTCGCCGAACGCATCCAGACCGACAAGGAGAACTTCACGAAGTTCGCGGTGATCGGGACCGAGGACGCCGGCCTGGGAACCCCGGACAAGACCTCGCTGGTGATGGCGGTGCGCGACGAGCCCGGTTCGCTCCTGCACTCGCTGGAGCCGTTCGCGCGGCGCGGGATCAACCTGCACAAACTGGAGTCGCGTCCGCGGCGCGGGCGTCCGTTCGAGTACGTGATGTACATGGACGTCATGGCCGCCGGCGAGGACCCCGGTCTGCAGGAGGCGCTGGGCGAGGTCCAGGCCCATACCTCGCTGCTGCGTGTCCTGGGGACCTACCGCTCGGCGGGCGAGCCGGTCTGAGCCCGCGCTCCCGGCGCCGGTAGGATCGCCTGCATGAACCTCGAGGGGCGTCACGCCCGTGGTGACCACATCCCGTTCTGGGCGGCGGCCGGCACGGTCGTGGTCACGGCCCTGGCGCTCCTGTCCCTGGTCGCCGACCTCGGGGAGGCGCCGCGCGAGGTGGCCCTGCACGCCCAGGATGCTCGCGTGGTGCCGGCCGGCCCCATCAACGAAGGGCTCCCAGGGCTGAGCACCTTCCGGGGCAACGCATCACGCTCGTTCACGGGGGAGGGGCCGGTCCCGATGGCGCCCACGATCAGGTGGGCCTCGCCCGTCGACGGGTCGCTCCTGTGCGGCCTGTCCGCCGAAGGTGTGGACGGGTCCGACGTGAAGGAGTGGTGCGGCACGGGCTGGACGGGACAACCGAACGTGGTCCGCGCTGCGGCCGGGTTCGAGGTGCGGATCGGGGCGTTCGACGGGGCGTATCACTTCCTGGATGCCGGATCGGGCCGTGAGATCCGGCCCGTCCTTCCGACCGGCGATCTGGCCAAGGGGTCGGCGACGACCGACCCGGACGGCTACCCCCTCTACTACGCGGGCTCACGCGACAACCTCTTCCGCGTCGTGGCTATGGACCGGCCCGAACCGACGGTCCTGTGGACGCTCGATGCGCGCACGAGCGTGCCGCGGTGGGTCTGGAACGACGACTGGGACGGCGCCGCCCTCGTGGTGGGTGACCATCTGTTCATCGGGGGAGAGAATTCGTGGTTCTACGCGATCCGCCTGCATCGGGGCTATGACGAGCAGGGTCTCGTACGCGTCGACCCCGAGGTGGTCGCGGTGGAGCCTGGCTGGGACGAGGAACTGCTCGGCGCGATCGGCGATGACGACGTCTCGATCGAATCCTCGGTGGCGATGCATGACGGCGTCGTCTACTTCGCGAACTCGGGCGGACTGGTGCAGGGATGGGACGTCTCCGCGATCCTCTCGGGTGGCAGCACGATGCAGCGTGTGTTCCGCTTCTGGACGGGCGATGACACCGACGCATCGGTCGTGATCGACGAGCAGGGATACCTGTACGTCGCGAGCGAGTTCCAGCGGTTCAACGAGCGGTCGCGCCGGGTCGGGCAACTGATGAAGCTCGACCCCCGCACGCCGGCGGATCCGCTCGTGTGGAGCGTCTCCGCCTCCGAGATCGGGTTCCAGGGTGCGGGGGGGTCGTGGTCCACGCCCGCCCTGTACGGGCGGTACGTCTTCTTCACCTCGGCGGCGGGCCGGGTGTTCGGGGTCGACCGCGTGAGCGGCCGGGTGGCCTGGGAGGTGCAGATCGGTTCGCCGGCGATCGGTTCACCCGTGGTGGTGGACGGCACCCTGATCCAGGGCGACTGCAGCGGTCACCTGTACGCCTGGGACGTGTCCGATCCGACCGCGCCGCCCCCGCTCCTGTGGTCGCTCGACCTGGGCGACTGCATCGAGTCGACGCCGGCGGTCTGGCGAGGGTGGCTCTACGTCGGCACCCGCGAAGGCTCCGTGTACGGGATCGCGGACGAGCAGACGCTCGCCCCGGCGTGAGGCTCAGAAGCCGAACGTCGAGCGCAGGTCCGCGGTCCGCCAGATCGTGAGGCCGACCGCGACGGCGAGGACCCCACCGCACACCGCGGCGAACACGGCGGTCCTCGTGCGGTTCTTCGCCACCGTGACGCCGAGCGCCAGGCCGGCGACCAACCCGCCGAGGTGGGCCCGCCAGTCGATCCCGGGGAAGGCGAACATGATGAAGACGTTCAGCAGGATGAGCGACGTGGCGCTCCGCAGGCGCGCTGCGTAGAAGGCCATGTCGCGCTTGACCCACGCCACGCCCAGGAAGGCGCCGAACAACCCGAAGATGGCGCCGGAGGCACCCGCGGAGACGACCGAGGGCGGCCCGAAGGCGTAGGAGGCCGCCGAGGCGGCCAGGCCGGTCACCAGGTAGATGGCGCCGAAGCGAACCTTGCCCTCCTCGGCCTCGATGAGGTTGCCGAACAGGTACAGCGCGTACCCGTTCATAGCGAGATGGAAGATCCCGATGTGCAGGAACGTGGCCGTGAACATGCGCCAGGTCTCGCCGCCGGCGATCAGGACGCCGACGCTGCCGCCCAGATCGATCAACGACCGCCCGCTCGGTCCGCTGATGAGCGAGCCCGGGCCTGCGACCGCGACCTCGGCCGCGTAGACGGCCACCAGGAGACCGAGCAACATGGTGGTGAGGGTCCTGCCTCCGCTCGGTCGTGCGGAGATCCGCTGTCCCGGCCGGCGGAACTCCTGACGGGCTCCCTTCACGCACTCCGGGCATTGATGCCCGACGGGCGCGGGCAGCATGCAGTCGGTGCAGATGGCGCGTCCGCACCGCGTGCAATGCACGCCGGTGACGACATCCGGATGCCGGTAGCAGCGTTCGTCGACCGAGGGGCCGGACGGCGGGGGGGCGGGGAACGAGGGGTCCATGCCAGGCATGCTACGGGCGGGTGGGCCCAACGTGGGGGTCGTGGGCGTGCGGATCGACGTGCACGCTGACATCGGCCAGGCGGGGCACGCCGGCGAGGAGGCCCTCGCGGACCCGCTCGGCGATTCCGTGCCCCTCATGCACGCGGAGGTCCGGGTCGACGTCGATGTCGAGTTCGGCCAGCAGCCGGTGACCGGTCCAGCGCGCCCTGGCGCTCGTGACGTGCTCGACGCCTTCGACGGCTGCGGCCACGGACTCGATGAGCGCGATCGTGGTCTCGTCGGTCCCGTCGAGCATCCGGTGCAGCACGGTCTTGGCGGCGCGGACCAGCGTGAAGCCGATCGCCACGGTGATCGCGAGCCCCACCACCGCGTCGGCGCGCTCGATGCCGGCCAGGGCGCCCACGGCCGCACCCACCACCGCCAGGGAGGTCAGTCCGTCCGCGCGCGCGTGCAGCCCGTCGGCCTCCAGCGCCGCGGACCCGATCCGGCGTCCGACGCGGATCCTGTAGAAGGCGACGGCCTCGTTGCCCGCGAAACCGATGACGCCGGCAGCCAGCACCCACCCCACCGCGTCGATGGGGTGCGGGTCGACCAGACGCGAAGCCGCCTCCCACCCGGCAACGATCGCCGAGGCCAGGATGAGCGCGACGATCACGAGGCCGGCGACGTCTTCGGCCCGGTGGTAGCCGTAGGAGTAGCGACGCGTGGGAGCGCGCCGGCCAAGACGGAAGGCGACGAGCAACGGGATCGCGGTCAGCGCGTCGGTCCCGTTGTGGATCGTGTCGGCCAGCAGGGCCACGGAGCCCGAGATCGCCACGATGACCACCTGCAGGACGGCCGTGGCGGTCAGGCCGCCGAGCGAGATCCACGTGGCCCTGACGCCGTCACGGGTGGCGAGCAGCGCGGGATCGGCCGTGTGGTCGTGCCCATGCCTCTGATCGCGGTCCGCCGACATGGATCCTGACGATACCCCGGGTCGGAGCCGCTACAGCGCTGCCAGGGCCGCGGCTACCTGATCCACGTCGAACAGCGGGCCCCACCGATCGATGATGGTGCCGTCCGCACCGATGAGGAAGAGCCAGGGCTCGGTGAGGTCGCCGTCACGCAACAGCCATTCCCCGGCCGCCTCGTTGATGCTGCTCGCGCCGAAGTCCGCCCAGATCTCGACGTGGATGTAAGCGACGTCGCCGGGGCCGGACTCCGCCAACCCCTGGAGCGCATCGACGGTGGGACCGCAGAACTGGCTCTGGCAGTACACCGGGGTCGCGAACAACACGAGCGCGGGCCGGCCTTCGGAGATCGCGTCCGCGATGGTCTCCTCGTGCAGTTCCTCGTCGGGGATCGGGGCACCGTCCTGGGCACGGGAATCGATCGCTTCCGGGTCACCCGGGCTCTGCAGCGTGAGGTTGCGTGTCCGCAGCGCCTCGTCCCCCGGTGCGGGCAGGACATGCTCGGCCAACACCTCGAACCGCGCGGCCAGCGTGAGCGGCGTGCCGTCGAGCTCGAAGCTCGCCTCCGCTTCCCAGATGCCGGGCTCGTCGAAGCTCACGCCGCCGACCTCGTAGACGCCGCGCGCGATGTCGGGCGTCGTGAGCGCCGGGGTGCCCGTCGCGTCGCCCTGGGTCCCGGGCGCCGGCACGTAGGCGCCCTCACCCTGCATCGCGGTCCCCGTCCCACCTTCGAAGGGGCGAAGCGTCACGTCGATGGTGCCTGCGGTCAACAGGCGCACGCCCTGGGCCTGGTCGGACTGGATGACCCCGATCTGGATGCGGCTGGGCTCGCCCGCGACGACGTCGGTGCTGGCCACCTGGGCGGCGAACGTCGTCGGGTCGAGGGTGGAGGTGCCGGGCGGCGACGACCCCGATCCGCACGCGACGAGTCCGGAGGCGAGCACGAGCGTGATGAGCACACCACGGAGCCGAGGCATGCCGCCAGTGTCTCGCAGGCAGGAGGGATCGTCCCTCAGATCGCGCGCTCCAGTCGCAGGAGACGCAACCGCCGGTCGGTTTCGCCTCCGTAGTGGCCGAGACCCGCCCCCGCCGGGACGACCCGGTGGCACGGCACGAACAGCTCGATCGGGCAGCGAGCGAGGGCCGAGCCGGCCGCGCGCGCCGCCCCGGGGCGCCCCGCCATACCCGCGACGTCGCCATAGGTCCACATCTCGCCGTAGGGGATCCCGCGCGTCACCTCGAGCACCGCACGCGCGAACGGGGTCGGGATCGACGCGAGGTCGACCGGCGTCCGGAACCTCCTGAGCCGCCCCGCGAAGTACGCGTCCAGCTCACGCCCCACGCCGGGCAGGTCCGCCGCCTGCACACCCGGGAACGACGCGAGGAGATCGCGCGGGTCCCCGCCGGCCGTCGCGACCACGCCGTCGCGGGACATGACGACCGTGAGTGCACCGAGCGGCGTGGCGAAGGTCGCCGTCCGCAGGCTCAGATCGGCGGCCACGGGAACGGCCGTGTCGAAGGGTCGGGCTCGGGGAACGTGCCGGCCGAAAGGAGCGCGGAGACGCGTGTCCGGGTCGCCATGACCTCCGCGGGGTCCAAGAGTTCCTCGAGTCGGCGCCGCAGGACCCCATCGCCGTCGAGGTCCTCGCAGAGCCGCTGCAGATCCTCGACCGCACCGGCCGGGAGCGGGTCGCCGATGTGGTCCCAGATCACCGTGCGGAGCTTCGGCTCCTCGGCGAAGCAGACGCCGTGATCGATCACCCAGATCTGGCCGTCCTCATCCATGAGGCAGTGCCCGCCCTTGCGGTCGGCGTTATTGATGACGAGGTCGAACGATGCGACGAGGGCGAACTCCTCGCGGTGCGAGGCGGCCAGGGTGAAGTAGTGCGCCTGGGGGTCGAAACGAACGAACCGCTGGAGCGAACCGGGACCGTGTGGCCCTGTGCGCACGAGGGTCGCGGGCACCCCGGGCCATCCGAGCGCACGCGCGACCTCATAGGCGGCGACCTCTCGGCGGTGCAGCGACCCGTCGGGGAAATCCCACAGCGGCGCCTCACCGCGCTGGGGCTTGTAGATCGCGAGTTCCTCATCCAGACCGGTGCCGCATCGCACCAGGAACGTGGCGTTGGACGCGCCCGGCATGAGACCCAGGACCTCGATGGGTCCGCTCGCGAGCGCCGTCGAGACCTGGCTCAGGCCTCGGGTTTGCGATGCCCGTTCGTCGCCGGACACGTGTGCCCTTCCGGATCGATGGGGTTGCCGCAGAACCGGCACCGGGGCCGGCCGCGTTCGGCGACCGTCGCGCCGTGGCTCGAGAGCGCGAGCATCTGCTCGCGGGTCGCCGACAGGGTGATGGTCTCGCCCTCTGGTTCGTCCGTCGCGGCTTCGATGGCGCCCTCCTCCGGTTCGGGGCGCCACTCCTCGACCTCCAGGACGAAGCGGTCGCGTTCGTGTTCGAAGCCGATCGAGAGGCGTCCGGCACGCCATCGCGGATCGATGGGCTCCTCGAGCGCCATGGCTTCCTCCATCACGCCCACGGCGGCTCCGGGTTCGATCTCGAGGAGTTCCAGGACCGATCCCGCCAGCAGTTGGACCTGTTCCTTCTCGACGATCACCGAGATCAGATCGGCCCCTGCGCGCATCTGGAGGTAGAACGTGCGCATCCCGGGTTCGCCGACCGCATCGGCGGTGATCCGGTCGACCGGCCCGAGCTCCATGCGGCCTATCCTCGCAGTTCCGCGCGGTTGGCGGTCTCCCACGGAGGGATCGGCGCCGTCGCGAACGCCGCCACGCCACCGGTGTCGTTGACGAGCCGGACATGGCCGTGGCCGCGCTCGATCTGCAGGACCGAGACCGAGGCCGTGTCCACGACGATCCGCTGGAAGTCATCCAGCGGTGTTCCCAGGAAGTGCCCGAGCGCGATCCTGGCGATGTCGCCATGGGTGCCCACCGCCACGCGTCCCCGCGGGTGCCGGCCCGCGATCCGCAGCAGTTCGCCGACGACCCTGTCTCGCGCCTGGACGAAGCCCTCGCCACCCCCGGGGAACGTGAAGGTCGAAGGCTCGCGCTGGATCACTCCCCAGGCCTTCTGGCGACGGACCGCGGAGAGTCGCTTGCCGGTCCAGGAGCCCGCGTCCATCTCGATGAGCTCATCACGGGTCATCACGTCGAGGCGATGCGCCGAAGCGAGCGGCTCCAGGGTCTGCGTGCAGCGCTCCAGGGGGCTCGAGTAGGCGGCGGTGAGCCGGACCCCCTCGAACCGGCCCACGAGGGCTTCGGACTGGGCCCGCCCTCGATGGTCCAGGGGGATGCCCGGCGCTCGGCCGTACAGCACGCGGCCGGTCTGGGCCGTCAGGCCGTGGCGGATCAAGAAGAGCAGCGCCATGGGGACGACAGCCTACGGTGCCGGGGACCCGTGGGCGGCCCGCGGGAACGTGACCTCGAACGTGGTCCCGGCGCCGAGTTCGCTCCGAACGGTCACCGTCGCGCCGTGGTTCTCCGCCACGTGCTTCACGATCGCGAGCCCCAGTCCGGTCCCGCCCGTCTGGCGCGAGCGCGCGCGGTCGACGCGGAAGAAGCGCTCGAAGACCCTCGGGAGTTCCCGTCCCGGGATACCGACCCCCGTGTCGCGGACCACCAGGACCACCCGATCCATCACCGCGTCCACCGACACGGTGACCGTACCTCCCGAAGGGGTGTAGGAGATCGCGTTGTCGACCAGGTTGCGGACCAAGAGCGCAAGGTCGCGCTCAGAACCCTCCACGTCGACACGCGAGGGGGCCTCCACGGTGAGCGAGACGCCCGCAGCTCGCGCCTCGTCGAGCGATCGCTCGGCCTCGTCCCGCAGCAGGGCATCCAGGCGAACCACCTCGTGCCGTTCGCTGCCCGCCTCCAGGCGCGTGAGATCCAGCAGGTCCGAGACGATGCGCGACAGCCGGATCGACTCCCGCTCCAGCTGTTCGCTGAAACGCGCGGCGGCGGGTGGGTCCTCCAGTGCCCCGTGCCGGAGCGTCTCGGCGGCGGCCCGGATCGACGCGACCGGCGTCTTCAGCTCGTGCGAGGCGTTCGCGACGAAGTCGCGGCGGACCGTGTCCAGCCTGCGAGCCTCGGTCACGTCCCGGACGACCAGCAAGACGCTGCCGTCATCGCCGGCGGGCAGCGCCGTCGCCTGGAGCCACCGCGCGGGATCGCCGAGCTCGACGTCGGCGCGGGCCACGGTTCCCCCGGCCGCTTGGCCTACGGCGGCGCGGATGCCGAGTGGCAAGACCGCGTCCACGTGCTCGGGTACGGTCCCCAGGTGGCGTTCGAGCGCGTCGTTCGCGAACCCCCTCCTGCCGCTGCCGTCCAGGAGCAGGACGCCCTCTTCCATCGAGTCCAGCACGAGTTCCTGCACGGCACGGTCCTCACGCTGGGACCGCGCTCGGTGTTCGCGTTCCCGCTCGCTGCTGGCCACGTGTTCAGTCAGGTCGCGCCGGAGGGTGCGCGCCGAGCGTCGCAGGAGGACCGCTGCGACGCCACCGCCCAGGATGATCCCCACCGCCAACCAGAACGCCCCGTCCATCCTAGGAAGTGTAAGGAAGGTTACCCCGGCCCCGCGCGCCGTCGGCCCGTGGACACCTGTCGTTCACCGAGCCTTCCCGTGGTGAACCCCGTGGCCCGGTCACGTGAGCGGATCCAGGGCCGCGTTCATCCACCGTTCATCTGTACGCCCCCCTGGAGCCACCCTGCCTTCCTAGCGTTGTCTGCGAAGGACCACGACGGTCCGAAGGGAGGAAGGCTGATGCGCACGTTCCGGATGTACGCGCGAGCCCTCGCCGTGGTCAGCGCGCTGGCGATCACGGCCGCGGCCTGCGGGAGCGACGACACGACCGAGCCGGGCACGGATGGTGGAGGCGACGTCACCGGCTCGCTCAACATCTCCGGCTCGTCCACGGTGGAGCCCATCACTTCACTCGTTGCGGAGAAGTTCCAGGGCCTCAACCCGGGCGTCAGCGAGATCGCGATCGACGGTCCGGGCACCAGCGACGGGTTCGAGCTCTTCTGCAACGGTGAGACCGACGCCCAGGACGCCTCGCGAGCGATCGACGAGGAAGAGGTCGCGGCCTGCGAGGAAGGCGGGGTCGAGTACGTCGAGCTGGAGGTCGCGTTTGACGCATTGAGCGTGATCGGCCACCCGGAGAACGCGATCACGTGCCTGACCCTCGGCGATCTCTATGCGCTGTTCGGTCCGGAGTCGGAGGGCTTCGATACCTGGGCGGACGCGAACGACCTGGCCACCGAGATGGGCGGCAACGCTGGGTTCCCCGACGCGCCGCTCACGATCGTCGCTCCGGGTGAGGAGTCCGGGACGTTCGGGTCCTTCATCGACCTCGCGATCGGCAACCTCGCCGAGGAGCGGGGGCAGGAGGAGACCCTGAGGGCGAACTACCAGGGCTCACCTGACGACAACGTGATCATCGACAACGCCGCCGGGAACGTCTCCGGCCTCGGCTTCGTCGGGTTCGCGTTCGCGGAGAACGCGGGCGACTCGGTGAAGGAGTTCGAGATCGACGCCGGGGAGGGCTGTGTTGCTCCGGGCGCCGACACGGTGATCGGCGGCACGTACCCGCTCGGTCGCTCGCTCTACCTCTACGTCAACGCCGCGAAGCTCGAGACGAACCCGGCTCTGGGCCCGTTCATCGACTTCTACCTGTCCGACGAGGGCATCGCCTCGGTCGAGGAGGTTCAGTACATCGCCCTGCCGAGCGACAAGCTCGAGGCCACACGCTCGGCGTGGGAGAGCGCCGCGATGTGATCCAGCCTCCTCCGGGAAGGGCCGGGCGGCGGGTTCTGCCCGTCCGGCCCTTCTCAGCGGCGGTTTCCGCTGGTAGAAAGCACCGGATGGATCAGGAGCGCAGCTAACGTGGCCGACCTCAGCCCGATCGCGAGTCGTGTCGACCTCACGGGCGACGTCCGGCGCCGACGTCGGGAGCGACGGGTCCACGGCCTCTTCTCAGCGGCGGCCCTCCTGTCGATCCTGATCAGCATCGCCATCGTGTTCTCCCTCGCCGGCGGGGCGATCGAATTCCTCCGGCGGCTCGACGGCCTCTCGCTGCTGTTCAGCCCCAGCGGCTGGTACCCGCGCCGGAACTTCTTCGACGTCCGTGCGATCTTCGTCGGGACGCTGATGGTGTCGACGATCGCGATGGCGGTTGCGGCGCCCCTGGGCCTTGGTGCCGCCCTGTACCTGTCCGAATACGCGTCTCCCCGCGCGCGGCGGAAGTTGAAGCCGATCCTGGAGACGCTCGCGAGCGTCCCGAGCGTCGTGATGGGGTTCTTCGCGCTCCGGGTGATCAGCCCGGAGCTCGTTCAGACCCTCTTCCCGACCGCTGAGTTCTTCAATGCCCTCGCGGCCGGCATCGCGGTGGGGCTGCTGGTGACGCCGCTCGTCGCTTCGGTGGCCGAGGACGCTATGCATGCCGTGCCGCACGCGATGCGCGAGGCCAGCTACGGCCTCGGAGCGCGTCGGAAGGCCACCAGCGTCCGGGTCGTCGTCCCGGCGGCGGTGTCCGGCATCATGGCGGCCGTGATCCTCGGCATCTCCCGCGCGATCGGCGAGACGATGATCGTCGCGATCGTCGCGGGAGGGACCGCGGGCACCGACGTGCATTTCAGCCCGCTGGTCGGCACCCAGACGATGACCGCGGCGATCACGTCGCTCGCCACCGGCTCGGACCAGGTCCGCGGGGAAGGCCCGGGCTATCACAGCCTCTTCTTCGTGGGCCTGCTGCTGTTCCTCATGACCCTGGTGCTGAACGTCGTCTCCGAGCGCTTCGTCCGGGCCGTCAGGAAGGCGTACTGATGGCGACTCGGACGAGCGCCATCGGCACCACCGCCCGCGAGGAGGTGCTACGTGGTCTCCGTGGACATCGCCGGGATGTCAGTGGCATCGTCTTCCAGTTCCTGCTCCTGCTGACCCTGATCGTCGCCCTGGCCGTGCTCCTCATCCTGTTGGTGAACGTCGCTCGGACGGCCATCCCAGTCCTGCAGGAGGACGGCGCGCGGATCCTGTCGTCCTCGTACTCGAGCCTGCCCGCGAACGCCGGTATCAAGAATGGCCTGATCGGTTCGCTGTACCTGATGCTGTTCGTGATCATCGTCGCGTTCCCGCTCGGGATCGGCGCCGCCGTCTACCTCGAGGAGTACGCTCGGGACACGAGGCTCACGCGCACGATCAACGCGAACATCCGCAACCTGGCCGGGGTCCCGGCGATCGTCTACGGCATCCTCGGTTTGGCAGTCTTCGTCGAACTGTTGGGCGGCTTCACGGGCCCCGGGACCACCCAGGGCAAGAGCCTCGTCACGGGCGGACTGACGATCTCCATCATGGTCTTGCCCATCCTGATCATCACGACGGCCGAGGCGCTCCGCGCCGTGCCCCGGAGCATCCGGGAAGGTGGGTACGGGGTCGGCGCAACCCGGTGGGAGGTGGTGAGGAGTCACGTCCTGCCGAACGCGGCTCCCGGGATCCTGACGGGCTCGGTGCTGGCGATGGCGCGGGCGCTGGGGGAGACGGCCCCGCTCCTCATGGTCGGCGCCGTGCAGGGCTTCCTCGCGACGAGCGGCGGGTTCGTCGACGCGTTCCAGCAGCGCTTCACCGCGCTGCCCACCTTGATCTACGTGTACACGAAGAAGCCGCAGGAGGAGTTCCAAGACCTCGCCGCGGCCGCCATCCTGATCCTCATGGTGACGATCTTCCTCGTGAACCTGACCGCGATCCTGCTGAGGAACCGGTATGAGCGGAAGTGGTGAAGAGATGGATACTGACCTCGTGAACCACGAGCAGGAAGCGGCGCCGACCGAGCGCGCCAGGGTGGCCATCGGCGCGGTTCGGCACTCGGATCGCGCCGATGATACGCGTGAGCATGTCTTCGACATCGAGGGCCTCGCGGTCTTCTACGGGACGTTCCGCGCCGTCAGGGACATCCAGCTCCCGATCCGGAGGAACGAGATCACGGCGCTGATCGGCCCATCCGGGTGCGGGAAGTCGACGGTGTTGCGGACCCTGAATCGGATGAACGACCTGATCGAGGGGGCGCGGATCGAAGGTCGCGTCCTGTACCACGGCGTCGACCTGTACGACGATCGGGTCGACCCGGTCGAGGTCCGACGCCGGATCGGCATGGTCTTCCAGAAGCCCAACCCGTTCCCGAAGTCCATCTTCGACAACATCGCGTTCGGCCCGAAGATCGCCGGGTTCAAGGGGGACATGGATCAGTTGGTGGAGGAGTCGCTCCGCCGCGCGGCCCTGTGGGACGAGGTGAAGGACAAGCTGAAGGAGTCCGGCATGGCCCTGTCGGGTGGCCAGCAGCAGCGCCTGTGCATCGCGCGCGCGATCGCGACCCGGCCCGACGTTATCCTGATGGACGAGCCGTGCTCGGCGCTCGACCCGGTCGCGACCGCGAAGATCGAGGACTTGATGCAGGAGTTGGTTTCGGACTACTCGATCGTGATCGTGACCCACAACATGCAACAGGCGGCGCGTGTCTCGGACCGCACGGCGTTCTTCACCGTCGACGTGCACGAGAACGGTTCGCGGACGGGCACGATCGTCGAGTTCGACACGACCGAGAAGCTCTTCACGGATCCGTCGGACGAGCGAACCGAGGCCTACGTGACGGGGCGGTTCGGATGACACGAGAGAAGTTCCAAGACGCGCTCCAACGGATCGAGCTGCAGCTGATGAGCCTGGGCGAACTCGCAGGCGCCTCGGTGCAGAACGCGGTCCGTGCTGTGGTCGAGCACGACATCACACTCGCGCAGGCCGTCATCGACGGCGATGACGAGATCGACCTCGCGTACCTGGCGATCGAACAGGACGTCCTGAGCGTGCTGGCGCTGCAGTCCCCGGTCGCGGCCGACCTGCGACTGATCTCGGCCATCCTGCACTCATGCCTGCATCTCGAGCGCGTGGGCGATCAGGCGGTGAACATCGCCAAGATCTTCCTCGCTACGAAGGATCTGCCCTCGTCCGCCGCGATCCGGACGCAGATCCAGGAGATGGGGGACATCGTCGTCCGGATGATCCGTACCGCGATGGACGCGTTCGCACGGCGTGACATGGCGCTGTGCGAGACGCTGCCGGTGATGGATGACCCCGTCGACCGGCTCAACCGCGCAACCCACCTGGAAGCCCTGAAGCTCGCCGACGATCCCCGTGCGCTCGACTGGGGCATGCACATGAACATGGCGGCCCGGGCGCTGGAGCGTGTCGGAGACAACGCGGTCGACATCGGCGAGCAGGTGGGATTCTTGATCACGGGCGAGTTCCGCGAGTTCACGGATGCGAGCCACGAGGTCACGCGCTCGTGAGCGAACGCCCGCCGCGGATCCTCGTGGTCGAGGATGAAGAGGCGCTGGCGGAGTCGGTCAGGTACTCCCTCGAGCGTGAAGGGTTCGAGGTCGTCCTCGCGGCCGACGGGAGGCGGGCGATCGAGAAGTTCCGCGCGGAGCAGCCGGACCTCGTCATCCTCGACCTCATGCTGCCCGAGATGTCCGGCCTCGACGTCTGCCGTCAGATCCGCTCGGGATCGACCGTTCCCATCGTGATGGTGACCGCCAAGGATTCCGAGGCGGACAAGGTCGCAGGTCTCGAGCTGGGCGCCGATGACTACGTCACGAAGCCGTTCTCCGTGCGCGAGCTGGTCTCCCGCGTCAGGGCCCATCTCCGCCGGGCGCAGATCGGGGCTGTGATCCCCGCCGAGGATGTGCTCGATGCCGGGCCGATCCATATGGACGTCGCCCGTCACGAGGTGCGGGTCGGCGGGGAGCTGGTCACGTTCCCGCCGAAGGAGTTCGAACTGCTCGAGACCCTCCTGCGGCGGCGTGGGCGTCTGCTCACCCGGGAGTTCCTGATCGAGGAGATCTGGGGCGCCGACTACGTGGGCGACACGAAGACCCTCGACGTGCATGTGAAGCGGCTCCGGCGCAAGATCGAACCGGATCCACACGAGCCCGTGCACCTCGTGACGATCCGCGGTCTCGGCTACAAGTTCGCCGGCTGAGCGGGAGTTCCCGCTCGCCGTCTGCCCGGCGGACACTCGAAGAAGCCCTGGACGGGTTCGAGAACGTGGCCAACGTGGTCGAGTCGGTCGTCCTCAAGCACGCGTAGGCACGGGGCCCCGCGTCGACGCGAGCCGGCCGACCTCACGGAAGCCCAGGCGCCGGTAGATCGCGACCGCGGAGGTGTCGTCGGGATCGGCGAGCAGGATGACGTGATCCGCGCCGTGGCGGCGTGCGTGACGCGCCGCGTGGTCGGTGAGCGCGCTCGCGTAGCCGCGTCCGCGCGCGTGGGGGAACGTCGCCACGTTGTCGATGTAGCCCACCCCCTCCAGGACGAGGACGGCGGCCAGGGACACGACCCGGCCCTCGTCATCGCGCACGCAGAACCAGCGTTTGCCCCCCGGGGCCATCACGTCGGACTCGATCGCGCGGAGTTGGTCGACGGCATCACCGGGGTCGGCGCCGAACAGGGAGAGGGAGGCACCCACGCTGTCCCACAGCTCCGTGCCCGGATCGATGTCCTCGACCGTACGTGCCGGGTCGTGGTCGACCGCGTCCGTGCCCTGCATCACCAGATCCCACACGAGGCGGTGTCCTCGGGTGGAGAGTTCGCTCAGCAAGGAGATGTGGGCCTCGTGATGGAACGTGACGACGTGCATCGTGCCGGCGCCGGCCACCTGCAGGCGCGGGAGCAGTTCGGCCTCGATCTGCGCGGCTCGCACCGGGCCGGCCGTGTCGACCCGCGCGTAGTTCGCGTCCCAGACACGCGGGTAGCGTCCGTCGGTGAGCACCGCGCCCCAGGGGGTCGCATGGACATCGGAGAACAGCGCGTCCATCGCCATCCAGAAGCGGTGGACGTGGGTTGGGATCGACACCGGGCGGGAGGCTAGCAGCGGGGTAGGCTCCCCGCCGTGATCGACGTGCGCGTCTATCGTTCGGGCCGTCTGGTCGAGGGTGTCGTGGGACTCGACGAGGCACGGCGCCATCTGGCCGACGAGACCGCGTTGGTGTGGCTGGACGTGGTCGACCCTTCACCGGACGAGATCGAGGCGTTCGGGCAGACCCTCGGCCTGCACGCCCTCACCGTGGAGGATGCCCTGCATCGCGGCCAGCGTCCCAAGACGGAACCGTTCGAGGGCTACTCGTTCGTGGTGCTCCGGCCGTTCATCGCCTCGCCCGGTTCCACCGAGTGGGACGTCGGCGAGGTCCACGCCCTCGTCGGCCGCCGGTTCGTGGGGACCGTGCGCTTCGGCCCTGACCCCTTCGGGGTGGAACCCGCGCGACACCGGTGGGAGGCACAGCCCGACCTGCTCCAGGCCGAGGGCGGGGCGTTCGTCCTGTGGGCGCTCGCCGACGAGGTGATCGATGGATACCTCGAGGCGGTCGAAGCGATGGAGGACACCGCCGACCTGCTGGAGGACGAGGTGTTCGAGGATGGTGGGGCCACGGAGCGGCCCGACCTGCAGCAGCGGATCTTCCGGCACAAGCGCGATGCGACGCGGTTGCGCCGGTTCGCCCTCCCGCTGCGCCCTGCTCTGGATCTGATCCAGGAAGAGCCCGACCTCGTCTCTCGGGTGCTCGTGCCGTACTACCGAGATCTCACCGAGCACGTCCTGCGGGTGGCCGACCTGACCGACAACATCCGCGATCTGCTCACCGCGTTGCTCGAGGTGCGCGTCGCGCAGGTGGCGAACCGTCTGAACGAGATCATGCGGAAACTCTCGGCGTGGGCGGGCATCATCCTGGTGCCGACCTTGATCGCCGGGATCTACGGCATGAACTTCCGGCACATGCCCGAGCTGGGGTGGCTGTTCGGATACCCGCTCGCACTCGGTCTGATGCTCGGAGCGGCGGGGACCCTGTACGCGGTGTTCCGGCGCAAGGGCTGGCTCTGATGTGCAGGGCGGTGAAGGTCCTCTGCGTGGCCGAGGACGCCGAGAGGCTTCGCGCCCTCGAACGCGCATCGGTCTCGGCCGAGTGGGAACTCTGTGCCGGCGCCACGGAACTCCGCCAGGCGTTGGATCAGGTGGACGCGGAGCGCCCACATCATCTCGTCGTGTTCGGGCCGTTCGAAGACCTGATCGCGCTCGTCGCGGACCGCTTCCCGGGGATGACCATCGTGAGCGACCGTGACGCGCCCGGGGCGATGATCGCGACGTCCTTGCAGGACGTCCGAGGTCTGCTCGCGCAGATGCCTCGCCCGGGCGGACCGGTCGGGGTCTAGAAACCCCAGGGTTGCCAGCCGTAGCGCTTGACCATCTTCATGGTCACGAACACGTTCGCTCGCGCGTTGTAGGCCGACCAGTTGTCGAACCCGTAGCTATCTGCGCGATCGGGCCAGTACCGGCACAGGTGCTGGAACAGGCCCTTGGCACAGCTCGAGGCGTTGAACGCCTCAGGGTCGAACCGCGATTCGCGCCGGGCCACGTACAACGCCTTGTCGACGTTGACGTGGTAGTACCCGGCGGCGCATCGGATGAGTCTCTTGACGTGGGTGGTGCTCTGCCGCCAATCGATGCGGCAGATCGAGTCCGTGGTCCCCGTGACGGCGCGGAGCTGAGGAGGTTCCTCCGATGTCGCCACGGCGGACGCCTGCGCGGTGGGAAGGGAAAACAGCGCGGTCAGGACCAGCGTCGCGAGCAGTACGCGACGATGCCGGATCGCTCGTGTCATACGCATGTGCACCCTCGCGGTGGGCGGAGCTGGCGGCTGCGCCTGCGTGCTCTGGCGGGCGAACGGTTCGCCTGCGCGGAGCCCCGCGGTCGGTCGTGGGTGTCTCATCACCTCCTGGTGCGGTCGGTGTCTGTGTGACCAGCCATCCTGCGGACATCCACGTCCCAAGCGCCGGCACACGGGCGCGCGCCACCCACCATGGGAAGGCGGGAAGCGCACGTCGGTGCCGGGAAGGAACGGACGGAACGTCCGTAGGAAGGTCGGTCAACCGTACCCGGGGTGAACAGGTTCGGCAACCCTGACATGACTCCCGGTCAGGTCAGGGGGTGCGACCATAGGGGCATGACAGGTCGCGTGCTCCTCGCCGCTCCACGTGGGTACTGCGCGGGTGTCGAGCGGGCGGTGGAGGCGGTCGAACGTGCGATCGCCGAGCACGGGACGCCCGTCTTCGTCCGCAAGCAGATCGTGCACAACCTCCATGTGGTCCGCGACCTCGAGGCCAAAGGCGCGGTGTTCGTCGAGGAGGTGGATCAGGTCCCCGAGGGGGCGGTCACGGTGCTTTCCGCGCACGGGTCCCCACCGCGCGTCTTCGACGAAGCGGCCGCTCGCGGCCTCGAGTTGATCGATGCGACCTGTCCGCTCGTCACCAAGGTGCATGTGGAGGCCCGCCGGTTCGCCGACGAGGACAGGACCATCGTCCTCATCGGTCACGAGGGCCACGAGGAGGTGGAGGGCACGAGCGGGCAGGTACCCGAGCGCACCGTGCTCGTGCAAGACATCGAGGAAGCCCGGGCCGTGGATCTCCCGGATGGCCCGCTCGCCTACCTGACCCAGACCACCCTCTCGGTGGATGAGACATCGCGTATCGTCGAGGTGCTCCAGCGGCGGTTCCCCCGGTTGGAACCGCCTCCACGGGAGGACATCTGCTACGCCACGCAGAACCGCCAGGACGCGGTGAAGGCGATGGCGCCCCAGGTGGATGTGGTCCTCGTGATCGGTTCGCGCAACTCCTCGAACTCCAACCGGCTTGCCGAGGTTGCCCGCGATCTCGGGACGCCGAGCTACCTGGTCGATGACGAGACCGAGGTCGACCCGGCATGGCTCGAAGGGGCGCGCACGGTGGGCCTCACGAGCGGTGCGAGCGCCCCGGAACACCTCGTGTCTCGGCTGCTCGGATGGCTCGCGGAGCGTGGCTTCGCCGACGTGGAGCAGGTGACGGTCGCCGAGGAGGGTGTGAAGTTCAGCCTTCCCAAGGGAGTCCGGCAGGTCCCGGTCTCGCCGGCGTGATGTTCACGACCACGAACTGAACTGGTCGCGGTCCTCGTCTTCCTCGGCGTGCGTGAGTGAGACGAGCGTGCTCGTCGCCACGACCCCGGGGATCTGGTGCAGGTGCTCCAGGATCACCCCGCTCGCGACCTCCCACGGCTGTGCCACGCAGGTGAGCAGGTCCCACGATCCGCCCAGGACGGCGACCCCTGCGATGTCGGGGATCTCCGAGAGGCGTTCCGCGATCCCGGCGGCGGCCCCGGCCTCGGCCCGGATATGCACGTAACAGGCGTCCGGGATGATCGGGGGCGGCTTCGGGCCGCCGAAGCCCGTGACGCCGATCCTGTCGGCGGGCACCACCGGTGCCGTCACCGAACGAACCACACCTGGGACGTGGTGGATCTCCGTCAGCACCAAGGAGGCGATCGCATCGAGGTCCGGGCCCTCGGCGTGGACGATGACATCCCAGTCGCCGATCACCGCGACCGCACGGCGGATGCCCTGCTTCGATGAAAGGCCCGCCAGGACCCCGGCCATCGAGCCGGCTTGGACCTGGAGGTACACGTATGCGTCCATGTCCGCAGGGTAGGGGGCGCAGGGCCCCTGCTCAAGCCTCCCCGATCCTCCGGTCAGCAACGAGCTCCGGCTGCTCCCCGCAGAGCGTCACCAGCTCCTCCTCGCCGTCCTCAGGCCCCACGGAGATCAGGCGGTCGCCCGCGTGCAGGATGTAGGTGCCGCGAGGGCGGTACGTCCAACGCTGTCCCCGCTGGATCCCCAGGACGAACATCCCGGTCTCGGTCGCCACGCGGAGCTCCTTCAGCGAGTGGCCCGCGGCGGCGGAGCCGTCCTGCACGATGGTCTCGACGCTCGTCTCCTCGGTCTCTTCCAGCGCCATCTGCACGACCGGATGCAAGGGTTCGCCATGTTCCACGTACCACGTCATGTCCCGGGCGGCGTCGACGATGGATTCGGATGCGGAGCCCAGGCGCAGCAGGCCTCGCAGTTCATCCACCACGCGGGCCTCGGGGGCGGCGCGCAGGACCCAGGATTCGAGCTCGTCCTGCAGGTGATCGCTCCGAGCTTCGAGGGCACCCACCTCCGCCGCGAGCGCCCGGTCGTTGAACAGGATCGAGGAGTAGGCGAGCCCGACGGCCGCCTCGGCGAGGTCCTTCAGCTCCACCAGGATGTCGACCGCCCGGTCGAGCTCGGACAACGCCGGGGTATCCGTGTCGGGAGCGTGGGGGAGTGCCGGGGCGCCGGCGAGCGCTCGCACCAGATCCACGCCTTCCTCGGGGCCGTTCACCAACAAGACGTCGCCGCCCGAAACGATGTCGTCGGGCCCCGGGTCGAACTCCCACGCGGTGCCGCTGCGGATCGCCATCACCCACATGCCGGTCTCGATCGGGAGCGACAGATCGCGGAGGTCGCGGCCGTTCATCGCCGCGTCCTCGCGCACCCGCACGCGGGCGGTGATCTCGTCGGCGTGGCGCAGATCGGGCTTGAGGGCATCCGGGATCCCCAGGCGTGCACCCACGACCCTGGCGATGTCCTCGGCCGCGTCGCCGACCCTCTGGATCGCCTCGGCGATCCAGAGGACGCCCGCCATGCCCTCGGCGTCCTCGGGGCTGCGCGCGGCCAGCATCGCCATGATCCGCAGGCGGCGGAGCTGGCCGTTCATCCGCTCGTCGAGGCGCTCCACCTCCTCGGCCAGCTTCTCCTCGTTGAAGAACACGGCCGCGTAGGCGAGGTCCACCATGAGCTCGGACGCGTCTTTGAGCTCGACGAGGAGGTCTTTGACGTTGGCCGGTCGGTCGTCATCCATACGAGAGCACCCCCGATACTGACAGAACGAACAGCAGGCACGCCACGCCCACGAGGTCCATGAGGCTCGTGAGCGTCGGCACCCCGGAGTTGTCCGGGTCCAGTCCGAACCGGGCGGTCGCCACGGCGACGTAGTAAGCGACGACAAGGAGCACGGGCAACGCCAGGAGCCCCGCGAACAGCGTGGCCGCCGTCATCGCCCCCACGCCCGGATGTCCGACGCCCGTCATCACCGCGACGAGCGTGCCGGCGAGGCCGATCAGCGTGAACACGGCGACGCCGAACATGATCGCGATGGTGCCGTCCACGAGCGCGGGTGGCTCGGGGCGTCCGCGCGGCGTGATGACGCCGAGTTGGAGCTTCGAGGACAGCCGTGAGGACAAGATCCCCCCGACGGCGCCCGCTTGCGACACGAACGGCGGGATCAGGATCAACAGCGCCGGCGCGGCCACCAGCGAGGGGCGCCGCGCCTCGAGCAGCGCGCCCGCCAGCACGTCGAGCACCGGCACCAGGAGGATCATGGGGACCATCTCCGCCAAGATCCGCCGCACGCTCTTCTCGGCGGCGACGCCGATCCACAGGAGCGCCGCGACCGTCAGGACGGTACAGGCGCCCGCGATGATCGCGTTCACCGTGTGGTGGCGAACGACGAGTGTCGCCAGGAACAGCGTCGGCAGGGTCACCATGTCGCCGATCGCGGTCACCATGGGCGTCGAGACCGCATCGAGGTCCCACCCGCGCCGGTGCGAGGCCGCAGCCAGTCCGACCGTGACGAACAAGATGACCGCCGATCCGACCGTGCCGCCGATCACCGAGATAGTGACCATGTCCCACAGCGAGATCGTCGACTCGCTGAAGGCGGAGGCGACGAGCTTGGCCATCACGGCCAGGTAGAACGACGAGAGGATGCTGGAGGCCACCCCCGCCTCGACGTTCCGGCGGAGCACCGAGCCCCGGGCCAGGGTGACCTCGAAGGTTCCCGCGTGCGTTGCGGTGGCCAAGCGTGCCCCCATCGCGCCGAAGACGGTGCCACGCATGCCGACCGAAGCCGGGATCAGGACGAGGAGGCCGGGGAGCGCTGCGAGGGTGCCGGTGATCGACGCGAGCGTCAGCCCGGCGATGAATCCCGCGACGGTGCTGAGGGCGAGCGCGACCAGGCCCTGGCGGAGGGTCCGTCGCTCGGACCGCCAGTAGCCCAGGAGCCGCTTCGCGCGGCGAGCGAGGGCGCGGCGTGGCCGCGCCATCGAGACTCCTTCATGAGGTCACCGTCCAGCGTTCGCATGTTCGCGGCCCTACGGGCCTCGGGCAGTATGGCCGCGGGGCGCGACCGGGGCAACCCTCAGATGACCCAGTCGCGTGTGACGAACAGCCAGAACGCCAGGCCGGCCTCAGGTCCGTACCGCCGGAACCGGCGTGCGATGGTCGTGTCGGCCGGGACCTTGATGCGGCCGGTGAGGCGCGCGTACGTCGGGCGGGTCCAGGAGTCCAGGATCAACCGTGAGTTCCTGCCCAAGGTCATCTGGATATGCGCCGCCGCGTACGGCCCCACGCCGGGCAGGTCCAAGAGGCGCTGCTCGATCTGGTCGTCGGAGAGGTCCTCGCGGCTCACCGAAGCCAGGGACTCGATGTCGATCTCGCCCGCGGCGACCATGCCGGCCAGACGCAGGATCACCGGGGCCCGGTACCCGCTGCGGACCACCTCGCGGTAGAAGGACTCCGGTTGTGCCGCCATCACTTCGGGCGTGGGGAACGCGTTCGTTAGCGGATCGGCGCGGTGACCGGCTGCGGGCTCACCCAGGTGCGTCACGAGCGCGGTGACCATCTTCGTGGTGAGTCCCCAGGAACAGTTCGTCGTACAGACCGTCTTGACCACGTCCTCCCAGACGGTGGGGCTCCGCAGCATCCGCCCGGCGCCCGCAGCGATCCACGCGAGGTCGGGATCATCGGCGGCGATGCCGTAGAGACCGGAGAGGTCCTGGTCCAGCCGCAGGACGTCGGTGGCGGCGCGCGCGAGGTGCGCGCGTTGAGACGTGGTCGGCGCGCCGCCCCCGAGCACCCTCACCCGGGCGGTCCGCCGCGGGCCTGGCGCGATACGGATCCTGCGTGGCGCGCCCCCAGGCGGGCGCACCGTGAGATAGAGGGTTCGGGCCCCGGTGTCCAAGCGCAGCGGTGCCAGGTCCGCGAAGCCGTG
>JBBDHX010000008.1:0-7343 GCA_040880745.1 Actinomycetota bacterium | reverse complement strand
AGCGGATCTTCGGTCCGACGCGGGACTGGGAGTGCCACTGCGGCAAGTACAAGCGTGTCCGGTTCAAGGGCATCATCTGTGAGCGCTGCGGGGTAGAGATCACCCGGTCCAAGGTGCGCCGTGACCGGATGGGACACATCGAGCTGGCAGCCCCCGTGACGCACATCTGGTACTTCAAGGGCGTTCCCTCGCGGCTCGGTTACCTCCTCGACCTCGCGCCCAAGGACCTGGAGCGGATCATCTACTTCGCCGCGTACGTGGTGACGCACGTGGATGAGGATCGCCGGCACAAGGACCTCCCGGAGATCGAGGCCGAGATGGCTTCGGAGAAGAAGGACCTCGAGGCGGCGCGTGATGACGACGTCAAGAAGCGTTTGAACGAACTCGAGGACCGGCTCAAGGAGCTCGAGTCCGACGGCGCGAAGGGCGCCCAGCTGTCCGCGGCCAAGCGCGAGGCGCAGCGCGATGTCGAGCGGATCCACGAGATGGCCACCCGTGAGACGCAGCACCTCGACGATGTGTTGGCCGCGTTCAAGGGTCTGAAGCTCAAGCAGCTGGTCGCGGACGACAACGTGTATCGGTCGCTGCGCGAGCGGTTCGCCGATCACTTCGACGGCGGCATGGGCGCGGAGTCCATCAAACGCTTGCTGCAGGACTTCGACGTCGAGGTCGAGGCAGAAAGCCTGCGCGACCAGATCGAGAACGGTAAGGGCACGCGGCGTCTCAAGGCGATCAAGCGCCTGAAGGTCGTCTCGAACTTCGCTGAGGGCCGTTCCACGCCGCTCGGCATGGTGCTCGATGCCGTCCCCGTGATCCCGCCCGACCTGCGCCCGATGGTGCAGCTCGATGGTGGCCGGTTCGCCACCTCAGATCTCAACGACCTGTACCGGCGTGTGATCAACCGGAACAACCGGCTGAAGAGACTGCTCGACCTGCAGGCGCCCGAGATCATCGTCAACAACGAGAAGCGGATGCTGCAGGAAGCCGTCGACGCCTTGTTCGACAACGGCCGGCGAGGCCGACCGGTGACGGGGCCGGGGAACCGGCCGCTCAAATCGCTGTCGGACATGCTGAAGGGCAAGCAGGGACGGTTCCGTCAGAACCTCCTGGGCAAGCGCGTCGACTACTCCGGCCGCTCCGTCATCGTGGTCGGTCCCGAGCTGCGTCTGCACCAGTGCGGTCTGCCCAAGCAGATGGCGCTCGAACTGTTCAAGCCCTTCGTGATGAAGCGGCTCGTCGACCTCGCGCTCGCGCAGAACATCAAGAGCGCCAAGCGCATGGTCGAGCGCGCCCGCCCGCAGGTCTGGGACGTGCTCGAGGAAGTCATCCGCGAGCATCCGGTGCTGCTCAACCGGGCCCCCACCCTGCACCGTTTGGGCATCCAGGCCTTCGAGCCGGTGCTCGTGGAAGGCAAGGCCATCAAGATCCACCCGCTCGTGTGCACCGCCTTCAACGCGGACTTCGACGGAGACCAGATGGCGGTGCACGTCCCGTTGTCGGCCGAGGCCCAAGCCGAGGCGCGGATCCTGATGCTCTCGGCGAACAACATCCTGTCGCCTGCACACGGGCGCCCCATCGCGACGCCGACCCAGGACATGGTCCTCGGTCTGTACTACCTGACGCTCGCGCTGAACGAGAAGATGAAGGACGAGAAGATCCCGACGTTCGGGTCGGAGGCCGAGGCGGTCCTCGCGCTTGACCGTGGGCACCCGATCCACGATCCGGTCCGCATCCGGCTCGTGGGCAAGTCGATCCCGGCCGACCTGCTCCCCAAGGGCTACGACGCCGAGGACGAGGCATGGGCGGGGAGGACCCCCATCATCCGGACCACGATCGGGAGGATCATCTTCAACGGTGCGTTCCCCGACGATTTCGATTTCCGCAACCACCAGGTGATGAAGGGTGATGTCGCGCGGTTGGTGGATGAGGTCGTGCACAACTACGACCGGGCTCGCGTCGAGGAGATCTTGGACAACCTCAAGAACCTCGGCTTCCACTACGCCACGCGCGCAGGGGTGACGATCGGCGTCGAGGACGTCACGACGCCGCCGGAGAAGGCTCAGATCCTGGACGAGCACGAGAAGCGTGCGCAGAAGGTGGAAGCCCAGTACCGCAAGGGGATCATCACCGATGACGAACGGCGCCAGGAACTGATCGAGATCTGGACCGAGGCGACCGATGAGGTCCGCGAGGCGATGGAGAAGCAGTTCACGCCGACCAACCCGATCTTCATGATGGCGAACTCGGGTGCCCGCGGCAACATCATGCAGATCCGCCAGGTGGCGGGGATGCGCGGGCTCGTGGCGAACCCCAAGGGCGAGATCATCCCGAGGCCGATCAAGTCCAACTTCCGTGAGGGGCTGACCGTCCTGGAGTACTTCATCTCCACGCACGGCGCCCGCAAGGGGCTGGCCGACACCGCCCTGCGCACCGCCGACTCGGGCTACCTGACCCGTCGCCTGGTCGACGTCGCTCAGGAGGTCATCATCCGCGAAGAGGACTGCGGAACCGACCGTTCCGTCGCCGCGGTCGTGAACGTGCGCAGGCCCGACGGCACGCTCGTCAAACACGCCCACGTGGACACGACGCTGTTCGGGCGGGTCCTCGCCGAGGACATCAAGGTCGGCAGCAAGAAGATCGCACTCGCCGGGACGGAGCTGTCCGACGAGGTCTCCGCGGTGGTCGTAGCTTCCGGCGTCGAGCAGATCCGGGTTCGGTCGGTCATCACCTGCGAGGCGGAGATCGGCGTCTGCGCAGCGTGCTATGGCCGCTCGCTCGCATCGGGCAAGATGGTCGACATCGGCGAAGCCGTCGGCATCATCGCGGCGCAGTCCATCGGTGAGCCGGGGACCCAGCTCACGATGCGGACCTTCCACACCGGTGGCGTCGCAGGCGAGGACATCACGCACGGCCTGCCGCGCGTGGTCGAGTTGTTCGAGGCGCGCAAGCCCAAGGGTGAAGCGCAGATCACCGAGCTGACCGGTGAGGTACAGATCGAGGACGATGACGAGAAGCACGTGCGACGCATCCGGGTCGTTTCCGACGACGGCGACATGGTGGAGTACCCGGTCTCGTTCCGTGCACGCCTGACCGTGAACGGAGGCGACCGCGTCGAGGTCGGCCAGCAACTCACGGAGGGCTCGGTCAACCCGCACGAGATCCTTCGCGTCAAGGGAGTCCAGGAGTTGCAGAAGCACATGGTGGACGAGGTCCAGCAGGTGTACCGCAGCCAGGGCGTCACGATCCACGACAAGCACATCGAGCTGATCGCGCGGCAGATGCTCCGCAAGGTGCACATCATCGAGCCCGGCGACACCGACCTGCTGCCGGGTGACCTGGTCAACCGGCGCGCGTTCGAAGACCGCAACGCGGAAGTCGTCGAGAGCGGCGGTGTGCCGGCGAGCGCGCGGCCGGTCCTGCTGGGGATCACGAAGGCTTCGCTGGCCACGGACTCGTGGTTGTCGGCGGCCTCCTTCCAGGAGACGACGCGCGTGCTCACCGATGCGGCCATCGCGGGACGGTCGGACCCGCTGTTGGGACTGAAGGAGAACGTGATCATCGGCAAGCTCATCCCGGCCGGTACGGGGATGGCCCGCTACCGGAACGTCGCGGTGAAGATCAAGCCCGACGCCATCCCGGAGTACTGGCTCCAGCGGCAGCGAGAGTTGGCCGATGCCTCGGCCGACGTCTCGCTCACCGGCGAGCCCGCCCTCGCGGGTATCACGCGTGCAGAGGCTGAGCGCATGCTCGGCGGGGTGTCTTCCTCCGACGAGTAGCGTTCCGAAGGCTGCGGAGGTGGGGCCCCGCGGAGAGGGGCTCCACTTCGTACGGCCGCCCCGGCATCACTCCGCCGCTATCGCCAGCAATCCGGCATGCACCTGGGGCGGTGCCGCGAGGATGTCGCCGCTGAGGTGATCGGGACCGCCACCCCAGTCGGTGACGACGCCGCCGGCCTCGTGCACCAGCAGGGCGCCCGCAGCCACATCCCACGGGGCCAGCCCGAGCTCGAAGAAGCCGTCGAAGACCCCACACGCGGTCCACGCGAGGTCGAGGCTCGCAGCGCCGGGGCGCCGGAGGTCCTCGAACGCATCCAGGGCGGCCTTCATCGTATTCAGGTAGCGGGGGAGGCGCTCCGTGTGGCGGAAGGGGAACCCGGTCGCCACCACGGCATCGCGGGGTGCTCGCGTACTGACTTGGCAGGTGCGCGCAGATCCTCCCGGGCGCTCCCACAGAGCACCGCCGCCGGCCGATCCGTGCCACAGGTCTCCGAGGAACGGCGCAGCGATCGCTCCCGCGACCGCCCGATCCTCCTGAACGAGCGCGACCGAGACCCCGACCGCCGGGAAGCCGTGGACGAAGTTCGTGGTGCCGTCGAGCGGATCCACGACCCAGCGCAACCCCTCGAGGGCCCCACCGAGTTCTTCTCCCTGGACCGGTATCTTCGGGGTCTGTTCGGCGAGCCAGGCCGCGATCGCGCGCTCGGCGGCCACGTCGACGCTGGTCACCCAGTCACCCGGGAGCCCCTTCGCATCGCCCACGACCGGGGGCTGCCCGTTCAGGACCACCTCTGCTCCGATCAGGGCCGCGCGGCGGGCGATCGAGCGCATCTCCAGCAGGTCCATGGGCGCGCCACGCTACCTCGTCTGCGTTACACTGCATCCACACCTCGGACCGGGGGCAGGCACGTCGCCCGGTCCTCCCGCTTCGCGTGGTTGACGCCCCGCGCCCGTGGCCGATAGCCTTGCCGGTCGCGCCTGGGTACGGCGAGCCTGACCAGGCGCTGCAGCAGATATCTCCCGCAGCCCGTGTGGTTCTCACGCGCGCGGGGGCTCGGCTCGCGGGTCTCGGGTTTCACCGAGGCTCCGGTGCTTGATAACGGAAGAGTGCAGACGAGAGGTTCCATGCCCACGATCCAGCAGCTCGTCCGGAACGGTCGCCAGACCCCGAAGGTGAAGACGAAGAGCCCCGCGCTCAAGGGATCGCCGCAGCGTCGCGGCGTCTGCACCCGTGTGTACACCACCACGCCGAAGAAACCCAACTCCGCCCTGCGCAAGGTCGCCCGCGTGCGCCTGTCCAGCGGCGTCGAGGTCACGGCCTACATCCCCGGCGTGGGTCACAACCTGCAGGAGCACTCCATCGTGCTCGTGAGGGGAGGCCGCGTCCGCGACATCCCCGGTGTTCGGTACAAGATCATCCGCGGCACGCTCGATACGGCCGGCGTCAAGGGCCGCAAGCGGGGCCGCTCGCGCTACGGTGCGAAGAAGGGCGGCGAGTAGCCGTGCCGCGCAAAGGCCCTGCCGTACGCCGTACGGTCCAGCCCGACCCCGTGTACCAGAACGCGCTGGTCACCCAGCTGATCAATCGCATCCTGCTGCACGGGAAGAAGACGGTGGCCGAGCGCATCGTGTACGACGCGCTCGAGCAGATCAGCCAGAAGACCGCGAACGATCCGGTGATCACGCTCAAGAAGGCTGTCGACAACGTGAGGCCGCTGCTCGAGGTGAAGTCCCGCAGGGTCGGCGGTGCGTCCTACCAGGTCCCCATCGAGGTGAAGCCGCAGCGCGGCACCACGCTCGCCATGCGGTGGTTGGTCAACTTCAGCCGCCAGCGCCGCGAGAACTCCATGGCCGAACGTCTGGTCGCCGAGATCATGGACGCCGCCAACGGCGCCGGAGGCTCCGTGAAGCGGCGCGAAGACATGCACAAGATGGCCGAGGCCAACAGGGCCTTCGCGCACTACCGCTGGTGATGGATGAGGGATGCAGAGCCCGCCCTTCGCGGCGGGTTCGGCGCGAGAAGGGGCTGCGCTGATGGCGAGCCCCGCGGAGACGATGACGGTGGCTGCGACCGAACAGGACGTGAAGAAGGGGGGCAAGGCGTTGGATATCCGCGAGTACCCCCTGGCCAGGACCCGGAACATCGGGATCATGGCCCACATCGACGCGGGCAAGACCACGACGACCGAGCGCATCCTCTACTACACGGGCCGGGCCTACAAGATCGGCGAGGTCCACGAGGGCACCGCCACGATGGACTGGATGGCTCAGGAGCGCGAGCGTGGGATCACCATCACGTCTGCCGCCACCACGTGTCAGTGGAAAGGCCATTGGATCAACCTCATCGACACCCCGGGTCACGTCGACTTCACGGTCGAGGTCGAGCGCTCCTTGCGTGTGCTCGACGGGGCGGTGGCGGTGTTCGACTCCGTGGCGGGGGTCGAACCGCAATCCGAGACGGTGTGGCGCCAGGCGGATCACTACGGGGTCCCGCGTATCGCCTTCGTGAACAAGATGGACCGCACCGGAGCCAACTTCGAGCGCACCGTGCAGATGATGGTGGATCGCTTGAACGCGAACACCCTGGTGCTGCAGCTCCCCTGGGGCACCGAATCGGAACTACACGGCGTGATCGATCTCGTCCAGTTCAACGCCCACTACTGGGAGGGCGACATGGGCGAGGAGTGGAAGGACACCGAGATCCCCGAGGCATACCTCGAGGCAGCCACGATCGCACGCCATGAGCTGTTCGAGAAGCTCGCCGAGCACGACGAGCAGTTGATGGAGAAGTTCGTGCTCGAACAGGAGCCGACCATCGACGAGCTGCACAAAGCGATCCGGTCGATGACGCTCGCCGGCACCGGCGTTCCGGTCCTATGCGGGTCTGCCTTCAAGAACAAGGGTGTGCAGCTCCTGCTCGACGCCGTGGTTCACTACCTGCCCAGCCCGCTCGACGTGCCGCCGCTGATGGGTCACAAACCTCTGAAGGAAGACGAGCACATCGAGCGCAAGGCCGACGATGCGGAGCCGTTCTCGGCGCTCGCGTTCAAGATCATGTCCGATGCCTACGTGGGGCGGCTCACCTATCTCCGTGTCTACAGCGGTGTGCTGAAAGCCGGCTCCCACGTCCTCAACTCATCCAAGGATCGCAAGGAACGCGTGGGGCGCATCCTGCAGATGCACGCCAATCACCGTGAGGACAAGGACGCCGCCTACACGGGGGACATCGTCGCCGTCGTGGGGCTCAAGCACGCCACCACGGGCGACACGATCTGTCAGCCCGAGGACCCGGTCGTCCTCGAGTCCATCTCGTTCCCCACACCGGTGATCAGCGTGGCGGTGGAGCCGAAGACGAAGGCCGACCAGGACAAGCTGGGCGCGGGCCTCGGCAAGCTCTCGGATGAGGATCCCACCTTCGTGGTTCGCTTCGACGACGAGACCGGCCAGACGGTGATCTCAGGCATGGGGGAGCTGCACCTGGACATCATCGTGGACCGGCTCCGCCGGGAGTTCAGCGTTGACGCGAACGTCGGCCGTCCGGAGGTGGCGTACCGCGAAACGATCACG
>JBBDHX010000007.1:41896-47435 GCA_040880745.1 Actinomycetota bacterium | reverse complement strand
CGAGCGATGGCCGAGGTCATCGCTCGCCGCGCCATCGAGGCCGCGCTCACGCGCGCCCGCGGTGGCGACGTCCCCATACCCGCGAGCAGCCACGGAGGTCATCGATGAAGGTCCCCGCCACCCTCACCGTCAACGGCACGGCCTACCCGGTCGAGGTCGACCCGCACGTCTCGCTGCTCCGCGCGGTCCGCGAGGAGATCGGGCTGACCGGCTCGAAGGAGGGCTGCGACGACTCCGAGTGCGGGGCGTGCATGATGCTGCTCGACGGCAAGCCGGTGAACTCGTGCTCGTACCTGGCGCTGCAGGCCGAGGGCCGCCGGATCACCACGGTGGAGGGCCTGGCGGACGGCGAGCGCCTGGGCGCGTTGCAGGCCGCGTTCCTGCAGCACGGCGGTGTCCAGTGTGGGTTCTGCACGCCGGGGATGCTGATCTCGGCCACGGCACTGCTGGATCGAAGCCCCGAGCCGAGCGAGGACGAGATCCGGATCGGGCTCTCGGGCAACCTCTGCCGCTGCACCGGGTACGAGGGCATCGTGCGCGCGGTGCAGACGGCCGCCGCCGCGAGCGCGCCGGCCTAGAACGACCAGCCTGCGCACCCGCTCAGCGCGGCCCACCGACCATGGGTCCTTCGGCCCTGGTGGCCTGCGTCTGCGGGCGGATGGTGGGTGGAGGAGGCGAGCGTTCATGGCCAGGTGGGAACGTTTCACGAAGTGTCCGGGATGCGGCTACGACCTCGCGACGGGAGAGGGGGAGCGGTCGTGCTCGTGGGGTGACTGTCCGTACCTCCCCGAGGAGCTCGACGTGTTCTGCCCCAACTGCCGGTTCAACTTCATGACGCACGAGGGGAATGCACTCTGCGGGCACCCTCGTGTCTGCGAGTTCGGCGCGGAGGCCCGGTCCCACGTTGCGAACGTGCAGGCGTGGGTCGCGTCCCAGCCGTCGAGTCGCTGAGGGTCGAGCTTCCGCCGCCCGGACCGGGCTTCATCGGCCTGGTCCGGTTACCCTCGGCGCGTGCGGACGCGGTCGATCGGGTCGCTCGAGGTCTCGGTGGTCGGCCTGGGGTGCAACAACTTCGGCGCGCGCGTGGATGAGGTCGGCACGCGAGCGGTCATCGACGCGGCGATCGACGAAGGCATCACGCTGCTCGACACCGCCGACATCTACGGCTCGACGAAGTCCGAGGCGTTCCTGGGCCGGATCCTGCAGGGGCGCCGGGACCGTGTCGTGCTCGCGACCAAGTTCGGTATGCGGCGCGAGCCGCACGTGGCGGGCGGTGCCTCGGCGCCCTACATCCGTACCGCGGTGCAGGCGAGCCTGCGGCGGCTGCAGACGGACCGGATCGACCTGTACCAACTGCACACACCCGATCCGGAGGTGCCGATCGCGGAAACCCTGGGTGCCCTCGACGACCTCGTCCGGGAGGGTCTGGTCCGTGAGATCGGGTGCTCGAACTTCTCGGCCGCACAGGTGCGGGAAGCGGCCGCCGCGGCCACGGGAGCCCGGTTCGTCTGCGTGCAGAACGAGTTGAGCCTGCTGGAGCGCGCCGACCTGACCGATGGCCTCGCGGAGGCGGAACGGCGGTCGATGGCCTACCTACCGTACTTCCCCCTCGCGAGCGGCGTGCTCACGGGGAAGTACCAGCGCGGCGAGGAGGCTCCGCCCGGCACGCGTCTGCGCGAGTGGTACGACGAGGCCGAGCGAGCCGAAGCCCTGGCCCCCGCGGTGCTCGACCGCGTGGACGCGCTGAGGGCGTTCGCCGCCGAGCGGGGTCAGGGCCTGCTGGATCTGGCGTTCGCGTGGCTGCTGGCGCTCGCACCCGTGGCGTCGGTGATCGCCGGTGCCACGACGCCCGAGCAGGTACGCGCGAACGCGGCGGCCGGGACCTGGCAGCCCGGCCTCGAGGACCTCGCCCGTCTCCCGGACTGAGCGGTTCCGCCGGGGTCTACCCGAGCAGCGCTTCGCCCATCTGCTTGCGGTAGCGCTCGTTGAAGTCGTACAGGAACCGGTCCTGCCGCGGGTAGACGCCGGTCGTGAACGCGCGCGACCCCACACCGGTCTGCGCCCGTTGACACACCTCCCAGTCCTGCTTGGAGATGAGGTCCCACAACTCGACCACGGGTTCGGGCAGGAACAGCGCAGGGTCCGCGATGGTCTCCGGCGCGAACAGGTACTCCGAGACGACCGTCGTGTGCGAGGGCCCGGTGGGGTAGCCGATGTAGTACATGACGCAGTCCGGATGCAGGTTCAGCATGAGGTTCGGGAACTGATACGCCCCGTAGTACATGGAGTAGTCCTCGGGCTCCAGGTCGGGGAACTTCGGCAGCTGTGATTCGCCGGCCATCGTGAAGCTCGTGGCGCCATCGCGCATCCAGTTGCCGTCATCCCGCGTCACCTCGTCCCACACCTCGCCGAAGCGGAACAGCGGCACCACCTGGACCAACTCCGGGTGCACGGTGGGGCAGTGCAGGCACTCGTTGTAGTTCTCCACGATGATCTTCCAATTCGCCTCGACCTCGTAGACGAGCCGGACCCCGACGCGGAGTTCGTCGAGCTTGAAGCGCTCGAACATCGAGAGGCTCTCGGCGCCCTCGCCCATCTGTTCGAGGAGGGGTCGTGGTTCATCCCGGCTCAGGTTGACGAAGATGAAGCCCGAGTGCGTGTCGACCGCGAACCCGTGGAGCGAGTGCTGCGACCGGTCGAACCGCTCGTCCTCCTTCACGTTGGGCGTCGTGAGCAGGCGGCCGCGCAGGTCGTAGGCCCACCCGTGGTACGGACACGCGAACGCCTTGCGGACGTGGCCCGTCGCGGGTTCGTCGTCGAGGAACTTGGTCCCGCGGTGGCTGCAGACGTTGTAGAACCCCGCCAGATCGCCTTCGTGGGTCCGGGTGATGAAGATGGACTCGCCGGTCAGGTTCCGCACGAGGTAGTCACCCGGCTCGGGGATCTCCTCGGTCCGCCCGACGCAGACCCAGTCGCCCCACCAGATCCGCTCGCGTTCCTCGTGGTAGACCGCCTGGCCCGTGTACTCGGCTCCGGACAGGGTCGGTCGGGGGCGCCACGCTTGCTCGTCGTAGCGGATCGCGGTGGGGCTGACCATGGTGTTTCCACCCTCCTTCACGCGGGAACGGAAGGAAGGATAGCGAGTCGAGGTCAAGATCAGGGAATCAGCAGCCGCTAGGATCCCGTCGATGGACGCGAGACCTTCCAGACCCAGATGCAGGAGGGTGACGCGTTCGGAGGACCTCGGGGTCATCGAACCGGAGGCGCACCTCGAGAAGTGAAGCGGCCTCAGTTCGGCGGCGCCAGCCGCGCCTCGAGCGCTGCGACGTCGAGCGCCGACTCCGGGTAGCGCGGATCCATCGCTTCCAAGGTCTCCACCAGGAGTTGTGCGATCGCCCAGTTGCGGTACCACTTGCGGTCGGCCGGGATCACGAACCAGGGCGCCCCGTCGCTGGAGCAGCGTACGATCGCGTCGTCGTAGGCCGTCATGTAGTCGCTCCACCATCGGCGTTCGTCGACGTCGCGCTCGCGGAACTTCCAGTGCTTCGAAGGGTTGCGCAGGCGTGCGAGCAGGCGTTCGCGCTGCTCCTCGTAGGAGATGTGCAGGAAGCACTTCACGATGGTGGTGCCGGCATCGCTCACGCGCCGTTCGAACGCGTTGATCTCCTCGTAGCGGGCGCGCCATGTGTCCCCGGGCACGAGGCCCCGTACGCGGACCACCAGCACGTCCTCGTAGTGCGATCGGTCGAAGACGGCGACCTCGCCCGGCCCGGGCAGCCGCCGCTCGATGCGCCACAGGAAATGGTGAGCCAGTTCCTCCTCGGTGGGTTCCCCGAAGGCGGCGACGTCCACACCCGCGGGGTTCATCGTCCGGAGGACGTGGCGGACCGTGCCGCCCTTGCCGCTCGTGTCCATCCCCTGCAGCACCAGGAGCAGCGACCGGGTCCCCTCGGCCCAGAGTCGCTCCTGCAGGTCGTCGAGGCGTTTCCCGAGAGCGGCGAGGCCGGCCTCGGCCTCCTCGCGATCCGCGACGCCGGGGGTGGAACGCGGGTGGGGCAGCGAGACGCTGCCGCCGGCCACCGAGGCTCGAAGGAGGGCGCTGATGGACACGTCGTGGCTCAAGGCGTGCACGCTAACCGATCGTGGCACGGTGCGGGACCCGGGCCTCCTTGCACTCGAACATCTGTTCGAGTAAGGTCCCGCGACAGGAAGCCGTCTGATCACAGGGGTGTAAGTTATGTCGGACCCACTCGGTAGCGTGCTCGGTACCACGAACGGAACGCTCGCCCGGTCCTCCTCCGGGGTGGGCCGGGATCGGAAGGAGGATCGCGTGGATCGCGACAAGGTCTTGGAGGTCACGCTCCAGCAGATCGAGAAGCAGCACGGCAAGGGCGCCGTCATGAGGCTGGGGGAGCACCCGGCGGGCGCCGGCATCACCACCATCCCCACCGGTTCGCTCGCGCTCGACATCGCCCTCGGGGTCGGTGGCATCCCGCGCGGCCGGATCGTCGAGATCTTCGGGCCCGAAGGTTCGGGCAAGACCACCGTGGGGCTGCACATCATCGCGGAGTCCCAGCGCCTGGGCGGGATCACCGCGTTCATCGACGCCGAGCACGCCCTCGATCCCACCTATGCGCGTGAGCTCGGGGTCAACATCGACGAGTTGCTGGTCAGCCAGCCCGACTCCGGCGAGCAGGCGCTCGAGATCTCCGACATGCTCGTTCGTTCCGGAGCCCTGACCCTGGTCGTGATCGACTCGGTCGCCGCACTGGTGCCCCGCGCCGAGATCGAGGGTGAGATGGGCGACACCCACGTGGGCCTGCAGGCCCGCCTGATGTCCCAGGCCATGCGCAAGCTCGCCGGCTCGCTCTCGAAGTTCGACACCACATGCATCTTCATCAACCAGCTCCGCGAGAAGATCGGGGTCATGTTCGGCTCACCGGAGACCACCCCGGGCGGCCGCGCGCTCAAGTTCTACTCGTCCATCCGCCTGGACGTCCGGAAGATCGAGAACCTCAAGGACGGCCAGGAGGTCGTGGGCTCGCGCACCCGTGTGAAGGTCGTGAAGAACAAGGTGGCGCCCCCCTTCCGCCAGTGCGAGTTCGACATCATGTACGGCAAGGGCATCTCGAAAGAGGGCTCGCTCATCGATGTCGGTGTCGACCTCGAGATCATCAAGAAGGCGGGCGCCTGGTTCACCTACGAGGGTGAGCAATTGGGACAGGGCCGCGAGAACGCGCGAGCCTTCCTTGCCGAGCACGTCGACATGCGCGACGAGATCGAGCGGAAGGTGCGAGACGCCGTGGGTCTGAACGGTTTCTCCCAGGACGACGACGAGCCCATCGAGATCATCCCCGACCTCACCGACGAGGACGCGCCACCCGCGGACGCGAAGGCCTCGAAGAAGGCCGACTGACCGCGTGTCCGCGGACCGGCCCCGCGCGGGCGGCAAGCGGAAGGACATCCACGAGCGGGCGCTCGGGCTCCTGACGGTGCGGCAACGCAGCCGCCGTGAGCTCGAGCGCCGCGGGGTCCTGGA
>JBBDHX010000007.1:0-41886 GCA_040880745.1 Actinomycetota bacterium | reverse complement strand
CCGGGATCGTCCAAGCCGGCTTCGAGCCCACGGAGGTGCAGGACGAGCTCTCACGCCTGCAGGCGGTGGGGCTCCTGGATGACGAGGCGTTCGCCAGAGCCGTGGTGGAGAGCCGGGTGGGACGCCGTGGTGAGTCCAGGCGAGCGGTGGCCGGACGTCTGGCGCAGGCGGGCGTGGATCGTGTCCTGGCCACGGACGTCCTGGACGAACTCGTCGGGGATGAGGCAGCCACGGCCGAACGCCTGGCCATCCAGCGGGTCTCGCGCTTGCAGGGGTTGGAGCCGCACGTCGCCTACAGCCGCCTCGCGGGCTTCCTCGCCAGGCGAGGCTACCCGTCCGAGGTCGCTCGGCGTGCGGCACGCCGTGCCCTCGAGCTCGAGGCGGTTCAGGACTGAAGGCTTGCCCGGCGGGCGTGCCAGCCGTATGGTGTGGAAGAGTTACTGACCACATCGAGAGGCAACCAACCGGACACCGAACGCATCCGAACGGCACACCCCGTGAGCAGACCTACCTCGAACCGACGATCACCCAGACAGACGGAGTCACGAACGCCCTAGGGCGGCCACTCCGATCCTGCTCATACCTGCCGCACGGCACGCCACGAGCCGAGAGGTCCTCTCCCTGACCGAGGGAGGAACCATGACCGAGGTCATCGTCGGTATCGTCGCCGCGCTCGTCGGCCTCGGTGCCGGGTTCCTGATCCGTTCGTCACTCGCTCGATCCAGCGCTAGCAGCGTCGAGCAGCACGCCCAGCAGAAGATGGTGGCTGCGGACCAACGCGCCGCGCAGGCCGAGCAGGAGGCGGCGCAGGCACTCCGCAAGGCCGTCGAGGATGCGAAGACCTCCGCCGCCCAGCTCCGCCGTGAGGCGGAGGAGGACGTGAAGTCGCGGCGGGACGAGATCGCGCGGCTGGAGCGCAGGATCCAGGAGGCCGAGGACGAGATCCGGAGCCGGATGCAGAAGCTGGACACACGCGAGGCTGAGCTCGCAGAACGCGACGAGAAGCTCGCGCTCGTCCGCCAGCGCCTGGAGAAGGCTGCGGACCAGCATCAAGCCGAGCTGGAGAAGGTCGCGGGGATGACGTCATCGGAAGCACGAGAGTCGCTCGTGGGCCGCGTCGTGGACGATGCCAAACGCTCGGCGATGGCGCAGGTTCGCGAGATCGAGCAGCGTGCCCGCGAGGATGGGGAAGAGCGGGCGCGCAAGATCTTGACGATCGCCATCCAGCGGGTGGCCTCTGAGCAGACGGCGGAATCCACCGTGGCGGTGTTCAGCCTCCCGAGCGAGGACATGAAGGGGCGGATCATCGGCCGCGAGGGCCGTAACATCCGCGCGTTCGAGGCGACCACGGGCGTGAACATCATCATCGACGACACGCCCGAGGCCGTGGTGTTGTCGTCGTTCGACCCGGTGCGCCGCGAGGCCGCGCGGATGACGCTCGAGAAACTGGTGCAGGACGGCCGGATCCACCCGGCGCGCATCGAGGAGCTCCACGAGCGGTCGATGAACGAGATCGAGGAGCGGATCCATCGTGCGGGAGAGGACGCGGTGGCCGAGGTGCAGATCACCCAGATCCACCCGGAGATGGTGAAGCTGCTCGGTCGCCTGCAGTACCGCACCTCCTACGGGCAGAACGTCTTGAAGCACCTGGTGGAGTCGGCGCACATCGCCTCGGCGCTCGCCTCGGAGTTGGGACTCGACCCCACCATCGCGAAGAGGGGCGCCTTCCTGCACGACATCGGCAAGGCGGTCACCCACGAGGTTGAGGGGTCCCACGCCATCATCGGGGCCGAGATCGCGAGGCGGATGAAGGAGGATCCCGAGGTCGTGCACTGCATCGAATCCCACCACGGTGAGGTGGAGCAGCGAACCATCGACGCGGTGCTCGCGCAGATCGCCGACTCGATCAGCGGCGGTCGTCCGGGAGCGCGCCGTGAGTCCATCGAGACGTACGTGAAGCGACTGGAGCGCCTCGAAGAGATCTGCAGCGCGTTCGAAGGGGTGGAGAAGGTGTACGCGATGCAGGCCGGACGCGAGGTTCGCGTGCTCGTCCAGCCGCAGGCGATCGACGATATCCAGGCGCAGGTGATCGCGCGTGATATCGCCAAGCAGGTGGAAGAGGAGCTTCAGTACCCGGGTCAGATCCGGATCACGGTCGTACGTGAGACCCGCGCTACGGAGTTCGCCAGGTAGACGTACGAGGGTGTCGCGGGCTCATCCCCACGTATCGGCAGCCTTCGAGCTGCTGTCGCTGAGGTGCCGATCCTCCGACGCGTCGTCGGGCTCGTCGGCGGGATCGACACCCGCGCGAACAGCGGCCAGATCCGCCTCGAGTTTCCTACTCGCACGCTCGGCCGCGTCGGCGCGGCGCGTCACGCCTTCGAGGAGCGTCCGCAGTTCCTGGAACTCCTCGTCGGTGCGCGTGGACGGCAGACCGGCCTGCTCCGTGGACATCCGCAGCTTCGCCTCGGCGGCCTCTGCGGCGGTGTAGGCGCTCCGGGCTCGCGCCTCGGTCTGCTCCAGTCGGAGTTCCAGTTCCGCGACGACCTTCGCGAGGTCGTGATCGGCGGCGTTGCCCCCGGGTTCCTCGACCTGGGTGGAGACCACCCGGGATCTGGCCTCCTCGAGCATGACCTCGAGCTCGCGGATCCGGTCCTCGGCCAGGGCAGCTCGGACGGCGTAGGCCTTCGCCTCCTCAGGTGACGCAGCCTCTGCGAGCCGAGCCCGGATCTCCGCCAACTCGGCATCTCGCTCCGATGCGTTCGCAGAGGCTCTCGACAGCGCGTCCTCCAGGTCCGCCGCGCGGGAGCGCTCCGCAGCCGCCTGGCCCTCCGCAGCCGTGGCCAGCGCCTCTGCGGAAGCCAGGGCAGCGTGGAGTTCTTCGGCGGCTGCGACGGCGGTCTCGTACCGCCGCTCCACGTCGCCGGCAGCCTCGACCTTGGAGCGAGCTTCCTCTGCCGCGTTCCGAGCATCGGCGATCGCTGTCTCGGCCTGCTCGGCTCGCGCCTCCGCGGCGCGGAGCTCAGACCCGGCGGCCTCGACGCGCTCCTCGGCGGCACGCTTGGTCTCCTCGAGCACGCGAGCGGCTTCGGTCTGGACCTCGAGGATGCGAGACGCTGCCTCCTCGGCCGCAGCCTCTGACTGCTCGGCGCGCGCCTGGAGCGCCTCGACCTTGGAGCGAGCTTCCTCGGCCGCCTGCTCGGCGCTGTCCAGTTCCCGCTCGAGACGAGCCCGTTCATCCTTCTCCGCCGCCTGTTCCTCGGTCATCTGTCCGAGGGTGGTGCGCAGAGAGTCCCCTTCTTGGATCGTCCGGACGAGTTCGCTCCGTGCACCGTCGCGCTCGAGGGTCGCAACCGCGAGCGCTTCGTTGACCTCGGCGAGCGTAGTGCGGAGCTCCCCGAGTGCCTCCTCGGAGCGGGCGGCTTCGGTCTGGACCTCGAGGACGCGAGCCGCCGCCTCCTGGGCTTCGGTGTCTGACAGCTCGGCGCGTGCCTGGAGCGCCTCGATCTTCGAGCGAGCCTCCTCGGCGGCGTTCCGAGCATCGGCGATCGCTGACTCGGCTTGTTCGGCGCGCGCCTCCGCTGCCAGCGATCTGGACTCGGCGGCCTCGACGCGCTCCTCGGCGGCACGCTGTGTCGCATCGAGGACCTGGGTGGCTTCGGTCTGGACCTCGAGGATGCGAGCCGCTGCCTCCTCGGCCGCAACCTCTGCCTGCTGCGTGCTCACCTGCAAGGCCTCGACGTTCGAGCGAGCCTCCTCCGAGGCCGTCTCTGCGCTCGCCAGTTCCCGCTCGAGACGGGCCCGTTCATCCTTCTCCGCCGCCTGTTCCTCGGTCATCTGTCCGAGGGTGGCGCGCAGAGTCTCCCCCTCTTGGATCGCCCGGACGAGTTCGCTCCGTGCACCGTCGCGCTCCAGGGTCGCAACCGCGAGCGCTTCGTTGAGCTCGGCGTGGGTCGCGCGGAGTTCCTCGAGCGCATCCCGGTCGCGGGTGGCTTCGGTCTGGACCTCGAGGTTGCGAGCCGCCGCCTCCTCGGCCGCAGCCTCTGCCTGCTGCGTGCTCACCTGCAAGGCCTCGACCTTCGAGCGAGCTTCCTCCGCTGCCGTCTCGGCGCTCGCCAGTTCCCGCTCGAGACGAGCCCGTTCGTCCTTCTCCGCCGCCTGTTCCTCGGTCATCTGTCCGAGGGTGCTGCGCAGAGCCTCCCCCTCTTGGATCGTTCGGACGAGTTCGCTCCGTGCACCGTCGCGCTCCAGGGTCGCGACCGCGAGCGCTTCGTTGAGCTCGGCGAGCGTTGTGCGGAGCTCTTCGAGTGCCTCCTCTGCGCGGGTTCCTCGGTCAGCGTCCGTGCCGAGTTCGGTCAGCCGGACACCGGCGTCTGCGAGGAGCAGCTCCATCGATGCGGCGTGGGCGGCGATCCGTTCGGCGCGCCGCGCCTCGTGGGAGAGTTCGCCCTCCAGCTGTGTGATGCGGGTGGCGAACTCAAGCAGTTCCTGCGGGTCGTTGGGTGCTCCTGCGGCGCCGGCGCCCCGAAGGACCTCGAGTTCGGCGACCCTCTTTGCCAGCACACGCTGGAGTGCGATCGATGCATCTCCGCCACGCGACCCGCCGGCATCGGCCTGGTCGAACCGCTCGTCGTGGTCCGTCATCGAACGCGCGAACGAGTCGAGCCCAGAGCCCGCAGCATCCGCGACCGCCGGTTCATCCTCGCCCCGGCCCGGCTCTTCGTCTGCACGCATGTCCTCGACGTCCGCCCTTGCATCTCGATGACCGGAGATACCCCCTGCTAGCCGATGGGTCGCCGGAGACCACCCCCGTAGCCGTCTCTTCGACCCGATCGCCCTAGGTCTTGAGCCGCGTCGTAGTCGGCTTCGAGTGGGGTCATGCTCGCGTTTCGCGGGCTGCGACGCAGAGATACGTGTGGGGTCGGTTTCAGCTCGTGGGCAGTTCGGGGTGCTCGGGCGCCGGGAAGTGGGCCGCCTGGGAGTGTTGGAAAACCGTCATGGGGATCAGCGCACTCGCATCGAACTCGACCTGAGCCGGACCAGCCGGTCGGGTACGCTCGGGCCCGTGGAGCCGAAGTATCTGATCCGCACCTTCGGGTGCCAGATGAACGAGCACGATTCCGAGCGGATCGGGGGCGTCCTCATGGCCGACGGTATGGTCCCTACGGACGACGTGGAGGACGCCCAGGTGATCGTGCTCAACACGTGCGCGATCCGCGAGAACGCCGACAACAAGCTGTACGGCAACCTGGGGCACCTGAAGCCGCTCAAGGACCGCAACCCGGCGCTCAGGATCGTCGTCGCGGGGTGCCTCGGGCAGAAGGATCAGGGGCTCATCCAGCGCAGGGCCCCGTGGGTCGACGTCGTCATCGGGACACACGCTCTTCCCCATCTGCTGGACCTGATGCGCCGTTCGGAGACCGAGGGCACACAGATGGACGTGCAGGAGTACACCGAGGTCTTCCCGAGCGCGCTACCGGCCGCTCGCCAGGACCCCTTCCGGGCGTGGGTGTCCATCGCCCCCGGATGCGACAACGCGTGCACGTTCTGCATCGTGCCGTTGGTCCGCGGTCCCCAGCGATCCCGCTCGATGGGCGACATCCTGGCCGAGGTGCAGGGCCTCGTCGCGCAGGGCGTTGTCGAGGTCACGTTGCTGGGGCAGAACGTGAACACCTACGGGCGCGACGTCACGGTTCCGGGGTCTGCCCGGCGCCCTCTGTTCGCCGACCTGCTGCGGCTGGTCAACGGGGTTGACGGCCTGCGGCGGATCCGGTTCACCTCACCGCACCCGCATGACTTCACGCCCGACGTGATCGACGCGATGGCGGGGAGCGAGAAGGTGTGCGAGCACATCCATTTCCCCCTGCAGTCCGGGTCCGACGCCGTGCTGCACGCGATGCAGCGCTCGTATCGCCGCGCCCGCTATCTCGGTTGGCTCGGACAGATCCGGGCGGCGATCCCCGGCATCGCCGTATCAACGGACATCATCGTCGGTTTCCCCGGGGAGACGCAGGAGGACTTCGCCCAGACGCTCGAGGTCGTCGGGGAGGCTCGCTTCGACAGCGCGTACATGTTCCAGTACTCGCCGAGGCCAGGGACGCGCGCCGCGACGATGGACGATCAGATCCCGAAGGAAGTCGTGCAGGAGCGATTCGACCGGCTCATGGCGCTGCAGGACGAGCACACCCTGGCGGGGAACCGAGCCCAGGTCGGTGAGACCGTCGAGGTGCTCGTCGAGGGCGAGGGCAAGCGCGGAGGCTCCACGCAGGCCCGGACGCGAACGAACCGGATCCTGCATCTGTCCGAAGCTCTTCACCCGGGCTCGTTCGTCGATGCCCGGGTGACCGCCGCAGCCGCGCACCACCTGGTGGGCGAGGTCGTCCGCGCGCCCGTCGCCGTGTAGGAGGCCCCCGTGCTGCAGGCACTGCTCGGACCGACCGCCAGCGGGAAGTCGGAGGCGGCGTTGATCCTCGCCGGAACGAGCGGCGCGGAGATCGTCTCGGTGGACTCGATGCTCGTGTACCGCGGCATGGACCTCGGGACGGCGAAGCCCACCGCCGCAGAGCGCGAGCGGGTGCCCCACCACCTGATCGACCTGGCCGAGCCCTCCGAGCGGTTCACGGTCTCTCGTTTCCAGCGCGCCGCGCGTGACGCCCTGCACCGCGTGCCCCGGCCGCTCCTGGTGGGTGGGTCGGGTTTGTACTTCCGCGCGGTGGTCGATGACCTGTCGTTCCCGCCGGAGGACCCGGCGGTCCGCGCCGCCCTGCAGGCCGAGGCGGACGATCTCGGTGCCGAGGAGATGTACGCGCGCTTGTCGGCGACCGACCCCGTGGCGGCGACCCGGATCGAGGCGGGCAACGTTCGGCGCGTCGTGCGCGCGCTCGAGGTCACCGCGATCACCGGTGCTCCGTTCAGTTCCTTCGCGGCCGCGTGGGATCGCTACGACCCCGATCGGGTGCGCGCGGCGGGGATCCGGGTCGATCGCGAGGCTCTCAGGACCAGGATCGGACGTCGTGTCCAGGCGATGCTCGATGCGGGGTGGCTGGAGGAGGTCCGCGGGCTCCTGACGCGCGGCTTCGGAGGATGGCTCACGGCGACCCAGGCGATCGGCTACGCCGAATTGGCCCGGCACCTCGACGGTAGGCTCGAGCTCGATGAAGCCGTGGAGCAGACCGTGAGGCGAACGAAAGAGCTGGCGCGCCGGCAGATGGCGTGGTTCCGCCGCGACCCCCGCATCCGGTGGTTCGACGCCGGGGAGCAGGGCGCGCTCGAGGTCCTCGACGATGTCCGTGCGTACCTGGAGGGCGCGTGACGCGGATCCTGCGCGTCGCGAAGTACCAAGCCAGCGGCAACGATTTCCTCCTGGTCGATGATCGTGACGAACCGGCGGGGGAGCTGGACGTCCCGGCTCTCTGCGATCGCTGGACCGGCGTCGGCGCGGACGGCCTCATCCGGGTCGGGAAGGGGCACGACGCGCCCTACCGCTTCGACCTGACGAACGCCGACGGTTCCGTGGCCGCGATGTCGGGCAACGGGATGCGGTGCTTCGCCGCGTACCTCCGAGACGACGGTTCTGCCGACGGCTCCATCGACGTGGAGACCCCGGCGGGGACCCGGAGCGCCGTCTTCACCGCCGACGGGGTGACGGTCGGGATGGGGACCCCGAACTTCACGAAGGCCGGTATCCCGATGATGGGTCCAGCCTGGGAGACGTACATGGACCAACCGTTCGATCTGGGCGGCGGGCTGACCGTGCAGGCCAGCGCGCTGGGCCTGGGCAACCCCCATCTGGTCCTGTTCCTGCCGGAAGATCCGGAGCGTTACCACGTGGAACACATCGGCCCCGCCCTGGAGAACGACGAGCGCTTCCCCGAGCGCACCAACGTCGAGTTCGCACGCGTGCGGCCCGACGGCGCGATCGACGTCCGTGTATGGGAGCGCGGGGTGGGCGAGACGCTGGCATGCGGCACCGGCGCGTGCGCCGTGGTCGTGGCCGCGAACGAGGCAGGTCTGGCGGGGACCGAGGTCACCGTGCACTTCCGCGGGGGCCCGCTGCGGGTCGAGCGCCGCCCCGACGGTGAGGTCCTGCTCAGCGGTCCCGTCACCCACGTCTTCGACGCCAGCGTGGATCTGGACTCGCTGGAGGCAGCCGAGCGGTGAGTACCGCGGAACGGCTCGCCGCGCTCACGCTGTCGCTCGTGGACATCCCGAGCGTCAGCCGCGACGAAACGGCCATCGTCGACCACGTGCGGGGTCTCGTCACCGGGCTGCCTTCGTTCGACCTGATCGACGACGAGGACACCTGCTTACTGCTCCTCCCGGCGAAGCGGCGCACCGGCGCACCGCTCGTGCTCTTCGCGGGACACCTCGACACCGTGCCCATCGCCGGCAACGTCCCGGGCCGCCGCGAGGATGGGGTGGTCTTCGGACGGGGTTCGTCGGATCAGAAGGCGGGCGTGGCCGTCATGCTGTCGCTGCTGCAGGACATCGCGGAGGGCTCGCTCGCCACGACGGTGGACGCCGGGTTCCTGTTCTTCGGGCGCGAGGAGATCGACACGAGTGCCCTCGCGCCGTGCCTGGCGCGCCACCCGGATCTGGCGCGAGAGGTCGGTGTCGCGATCGTGACCGAGCCGACGGACAACGCGGTGGAGGTCGGGTGTCTCGGCAACCTGAACGCGCGCATCACGGTCCGCGGCGTGGCGGCCCACAGCGCGCGCCCGTGGCTCGGTCGCAACGCGATCCACGGTGGTGTCGAGGCGCTGGCGTCCATCGTCGACCTGCCCGTTCGTGACGTCGAGATCGAGGGACTCATCTATCGCGAGGTCATCAACGTCACGACGATCGAGGGCGGTGTGGCCGCCAACGTGATCCCCGACACGCTCACGGCGACCGTGAACTTCCGCTACGCGCCGCATCACTCCCCCCGGGAGGCGGAAGCGCGCATCCGGGAGTTGCTAGGGCATCGCTCCATCGACGTCCAGATCGTGAGCAACGCCGCCGGGGGACCGGTCGCGGTGAAGAACCCGTTCGTGCAGCGTCTCCGGGCGATCGGTGACCTGCCCGTGCGGCCGAAACAGGCATGGACCCCGGTCGCCGAGTTCGGGAAAGCCGGGATCGAGGCGGTGAACTTCGGGCCGGGGGACCCGGGGTACGCTCACACCGACGACGAGCGGGTCACGGAGGTCGCGCTCGTGCGGTCCTACGAGCTGGCGTCGGCGTTGCTGAGGGAGGGTCCGTGATCGAGTTGTCACCGGCCGTGCGTGCGGTCGAGCCCTACCCGTTCGAAGAGTTGGACCGCCGCAGGGCGGCTGCTCTCGCCGAGGGGCGATCAGTCGTCGACTTCGGTGTGGGCGATCCCCGCGAGGAGACGCCGGCTTTCATCCGCGACGCCCTCGCCGCCGCGATCACGCCCGTCTCGTCCTATCCGCGTGCCGCAGGTCTGCCCGAACTCCGCGACGCGATCGCGGGATGGGTGCGGCGACGGTTCGAGGTCGGGCTGGATCCGGCCACGCAGATCCTGCCCACGCTCGGTTCGAAGGAGCTCGTGTTCTCGCTGGCGCGGGCGGTACTGGATCCCGTCTCGGGCAGGGATCTGGTGCTCACAACCGCGCCGGGCTACCCGGTCCCCGAGCGCGGCGCGCGCTACGCGGGTGGTTCGGTGCTGCGGTTGCCCCTCACCGAGGCGAACCACTTCCTCCCGGATCTGGACGCGGTGGAGCCCGCGGCCTGGGATCGCGCCGCGGTCCTGTGGGTCAACTACCCGAACAACCCGACCGGCGCGACGGCGCCGCTCTCGTTCTACGCCGAGGCCGCGGAGCGATGCCGCGCCCACGGGGTCCTGCTGGCATCCGACGAGGCGTACACGGAGCTGTGGTTCGAGGACGGTCCTCCTGCTTCAGCGCTGCAGGTCGGTGACCTCACGAACGTGCTCGCGTTGAACACCCTCTCCAAGCGTTCGTCCATGACCGGCTACCGCAGCGGGTTCGCGGCCGGGGACGCCACGCTCATCGCGGCGCTCCGGGGTCTGCGCCCGAGTGCCGGGGTGACGCCGCAGGAGTTCGTCCAGCGTGCCTCCGTGGCCGCGTGGAACGATGAGACCCACGTGGAGCGGGCCCGCGGCGCCTACGCCGCCAAGCGGCAGGTCTTCCTCGAGGTCTTCGCGCGGCGCGCGATCCACGTCGCGGGCAGCCGCGCCGGTCTGTACCTGTGGGTGGGGGTCCCCGGCGGACGGGGATCGGCCGCGTTCGCCTACGACCTGCTGGACCGGACCGGCATCATCGTGGCGCCGGGGTCGTTCTTCGGACCGGAGGGGGAGGGCTACGTGCGGATGGCGATGGTGCCTCCGCTCGCCGACTGCGAACGCGCCGCCGGACCGCTCGAGGACGTGTTGGCGGAGGCGACCGCATGAGCGACATCGAAGGGAGGATCGAGGCTTCCTGGGAGGCCCTGCAGGCCGATCCGGAGGCGCCGCTGGATGCCGAGGCCGTGGAGGCCGCGATCGCGATGCTCGACCGTGGCCAGGTCCGTGTGGCCGAGCCCGACGGCGCGGACTGGCGCGTCAACGCCTGGGCGAAGAAGGCCGTGCTGTTGTACTTCCGGGTTCGCGGGCTGGAGACGACCGAGGCGGGGCCCTTCGAGTACCACGACCGCCTGCCCCTCAAGCACGGGTACGGGGACCTCGGCGTCCGCGTTGTGCCGCCGGCGACCGCCCGCTACGGCGCGCATATCGAGCGAGGCGCGGTCTTGATGCCCTCGTACGTGAACATCGGTGCGTGGGTCGGTGCCGGGACCATGGTGGACACGTGGGCCACCGTCGGTTCGTGCGCGCAGATCGGCGCGAACGTCCACCTGGCGGGCGGGGTGGGGATCGGCGGCGTGCTCGAGCCGCTGCAGGCGGCACCCGTGATCGTGGAAGACGGCGCGTTCGTCGGGTCTCGGTGCATCGTGGTGGAGGGGGTGCGCGTGGGCGCCGGCGCGGTGTTAGGCGCGGGCGTGGTCATCACGGGCAATACGCCGGTGATCGACGTGACCGGCGCCGAGGCGGTCGAGCATCGCGGGCGCGTCCCCGCCGGGGCGATCGTCATCCCCGGGAACCGAGCGAAGGAGTTCGCCGCGGGCCACTTCGGCTTGCCGTGCGGGCTCATCATCGGCTATCGATCCGAGGCCACGGAAGACAAGGTCAGGCTGAACGAACTGCTCCGCGACTTCGGCTCGTCGATGGGGTGAGTCCACCCGTGGCCGACCGACCCGCACGGAAACCCGAGGACCGGATCCTCGAGTCTCCGATCGCCGCCACCTGGCGTTCCGTGCAGCACGAGCGCGCCATCCTTGTAGGGATCGGCCCGGGGATCCGCGAGGAGGACCTCGACGAGCTGGCGGCGCTGGCCGAGACGGCCGGTGCCGAGCCCATCGGGCGACTGGTGCAGAGCCGCACCGAACCCGATCCCCGGTTCTGGATCGGCACGGGCAAGGTCGAAGAGCTGCACGGACAGCTGCACGGAGGCGACGCGGAGCTGGTCATCTTCGACGAGGAACTCACCCCGGGGCAGCTGCGGGCCTTGGAGTCGCGGCTGAAGGTCAAGGTGCTCGACCGCACGGCGCTGATCCTCGACATCTTCGCCCTGCACGCCCACACCCGGGAAGGCAAGGCGCAGGTCGAGCTGGCGCAGCTCAACTACCTCCTGCCGCGGCTGCGCGGCTGGGGCGAGGCGATGAGCCGGCTGGGTGGTGGCTCCGGCACCGGTGGCCCGATCGGCACGCGCGGCCCGGGCGAGACGAAACTCGAGATGGACCGGCGGCATATCGGACGGCGGATCACGAAGCTCCGCCGCGACGTCAAGGCGATGCGGAAGACCCGTGACACGAAACGGGCCGCGCGCCGATCGTCCGAGACCCCTCAGGTCGCGATCGCCGGCTACACGAACGCCGGCAAGTCGACCCTGATGCGCCGGATCACCGGCGCCGACGTCATCGTGGCTGACCAACTGTTCGCCACCCTCGACCCCACGACGCGCAAGGTGGTGTTGCCGGGCGGGCGGCGCGCCACGATCACCGACACCGTGGGGTTCGTGAGCAAGCTGCCACACGATCTGGTCGAGGCGTTCCGCTCCACCCTCGAGGAGGTGACGCTCGGCGATCTGATCATCCTCATCGCCGACGCATCCAGCCGCGATCTCGGGGCCCAGATCGACGCCGTTCACCGCGTGCTGGACGAGATCGGAGCGGTGAACATCCCCGAGGTGCTCTGCCTGAACAAGATCGACCGGCTGACGGGTTCGGAGCGTGCGCGTCTGGCCCGACGTCACCCGGGCTCGGTCCCCGTCTCGGCGCTCACCGGCGAGGGGATGGACGGTCTGATGGAGGCGGTCGCGCGCGAGTTACCCGACCCCCCGGTGTTGATCTCGGCCCTCGTGCCGTGGGACCGGGGCGATCTGGTCGCGATGCTGTACCGAGAGGCGGAGGTGATCGCGGCCGACGCCGAGCCAGAGGGGACGCACGTGCGGGCCAGGGTCGGCCTCCGGGGATTGGCGGCGATGCGCCCCTACCTGGACGCCGCGCCGGTCGGGGCCCGGGAGGCGGGCGGCACTACGGTCCCCCGATCTCCCACAACGACGGCTCGGCCCACCCACCCGTGATGACGGTGTCGGGGTCCTGACCGCGCGCCTGCGCGAACCGCGCCGCCAGCACCTGCAGACGTACCGTCATGGGGATCTGGGCCAGGAGCGTGGGAAGCGAGGCCGGCTCCACGAGGCGGGTGACACCGATGCCCTCGCCTTCGGCCGTGCGGGCGAGCGCCTCGACGAGGCCGTCGTCGTCCGGCGGGTACAACGCGATCAGGTGATCCTGCGCCGTCAAGGGCACGGCCGACCCATGCAAGAAATACTCGGCGTCGTACCCGATCGTGAGCACCCGTGCGGCCTCCCGCGACTTGAGCGATCCCTCGGCGGCGGTGATGGACGCCGGGCCGGCTCCGATCACCACGAGGGCGCGCGCCGGGACGGGCACGGCATCCACACCCGGTGCGGTGAGGGCCGCCGCGACCGCCTCGGGCACCGCGGCAAGGGCGTCCTCGGTCAGGGTGTCGGCGCCCATCGCGGATGCGATCCGCGCCATCACGAAGAGCGCAGCGGTATAGCTGGAGGTGTAGGTCTCCGAGGCCTCTTTCTCCACGGTCTCGACGATGTCGTTCAGGGGCAGACCCCGCCGGCAGACGGTGAACGTCTGCATCCCGGCGCCGAACGCCAGGGCGCGAGCCGAGAGTGCGTAGGACGTCTCGCCCGTGTGGGTGATGATGACGACCCCGTCTCCCGGGGCCACGATCGGCGCGTTCCGCACGAACTGCATCGAGGACACGGCGTGGGCGCTGCGGCCGGCGTCTTGCAGCATGGCGGCACCCAACGCCGCCGCGTGCTGGCTGCTGCCGGTGCCGACCACCCAGATCCGACGGACCCGGTGCAGGCCCTCCGCGGCGGTATGTATCTGCGCGGTGGTCCCCGGTGCTGTGAGAAGGCGGTGCAACTCCTCGGGCTGTGACTGGATCTGATGCAGGAGCTGCGTTCCCTGTTGAAGCGCCACGGTCCGTCCCTCCACGTGATCGTCGGGCGGATCCTAGCGCAGACTCACACCTTCCGAAGCACCGCGACGACCTTGCCGAGCACCCGGCCGTCGATCATCTCGAAAGGCTGCAGGGCGGGGTTCTCCGGGATGAGCATGACCCTGGCGCCATCATGACCCAGGCGCTTCACGGTTGCCTCGTCCTCGGCCGGACCCGGTAGCAAGGCGGCCACGATATCGCCGTCCTCGGCCGTCTCGCGCTGGTGGACGACGACCACGTCACCGTCCAAGATCCCGGCCCCGATCATCGAGTCACCGGCGACGCGCAGGGCGAAATGCTCACCGGGGGCGCGGACGAAGTCGGCGGGGACGTTCAGGTGCTCTTCCACGTGCTCGGCCGCGAGCACCGGCGCCCCGGCCGCGATCCGGCCCACGAGAGGGACGTTGACGCCCTGGGCGCGATGCTCGTCGCCCGACAGCGACATGGCGCGAGGCTTGGTGGGGTCCTTGTGCAGCAGCCCGCGCTTCTCCAGGTTCGCCAACTGGGCGTGGACGCTGCTGGACGAGGTGAGGCCGACAGCTTCCCCGATCTCACGGACGGTGGGGGGGTAGCCGCGCTCGCGCACCGTCCGGGCGATGACCTCGAGGATGTGCTGCTGGCGGGATGTGATGTCAGACACGGTCTCTACCCTCCTTGCTCATGGAGCCGACGCTAGCACGGGGTGGGGGAGGCAGCAAACATATGTTCGATTCCTCTGTTGACACCGAACGGGTGTTCGTCCAGCATGCAGAGATGCATCGAACATACGTTCGTCGGCGCCTGGCGGCTCTCGTTCTCGGGCTCGCCGTGCTCGGGTGGGGTGTTCCGGCCGCCGCCCGCAGCGTCACGAGCGATGCAGCATCCTCACGGCCTGCCGGCCCCACCTACGTCGTGCGCCCGGGTGACACGCTCTGGGCGATCGCGCTGCGGGTCGCCCCTGCCGAGGACCCGCGCCTCGTGGTGGATCGGATCGTCGGCGCGAACGGTATCGACGCCGGCTCGTTGGTCCCGGGGCAGGCGCTCGTCCTCCCTTCCGCTTGACGCCTACGGGTGGCGTCGGTACCGTCCGGCCCGCCCAACATCTTGTGGGTTCCTGATGCGTTGTCCCTGGTGCGATGCCGACGAGGATCGGGTCGTGGACTCACGACCCGCCGACGCCGGAGGCGCGATCCGCCGCCGGCGGCAGTGCCATGCGTGCGGCCGGCGGTTCACCACCTACGAACGGATCGAGGAGATCGGGTCGGTGGTCCGCAAACGCGACGGGAGCCGGGAGCCCTTCGAGCGGGGGAAGGTGGAGGCGGGTATCCGGCGTGCGCTCGCGGGCGGTGCCGTCTCCAACGAGCGGATCGACCAGATGGTCGACCGGATCGAGCTCCGCCTGCGCCGGAAGGGGCCGGATCTCACCTCGCGACAGGTGGGAGCCGAGGTCCTGACCGCGCTGCAGAAGCTGGACGAGGTGGCGTACGTACGGTTCGCCTCGGTCTACAAGGACTTCCAGGGGATCACGGACTTCGAGCGCGAACTCGGGTTGTTGCTGGAGAAGAAGGAACCCGCGAAGCGCCGGTCCCGGTAGCACCATCGGGCGACCCGATCGGTTGGGGTCACGCCGCCCGGTTCTCGGTGTGAGATACTAGATGTTGTGGTCGCCAACCTTTTCACCCACAAGCCCTTGACGTTGTCGGTGCAGCGGATCATCATGCGAACCCCGGATCACACACCTGTAACTCGATCCCACAGAGATCCCACAGCGATCCCACAACCGGGGCGGACGACGAAGGCGAAGGAGGGGGCATGGCAACACGTGAGGGAGATGTCGAGGTCATCCGCGATGGGCTGACGTTCAAGCGGTACTTCACCCAGGAAGGGGTGCACCCGTTCGACCAGGTCGAGTGGGAGACCCGCGACGCGATCATCCCGAACTACAAGGAGGGCGGCAACGCCTTCGAGCAGCGCGACGTCGAGTTCCCCATGTCGTGGTCGCAGAACGCCACGAACATCGTCGCCCAGAAGTACTTCCGCGGCACCCTCGGGACCCCTCAGCGCGAGTCCTCCGTCCGCCAGCTGGTCGGCCGTGTGGTCGACACCATCACCGGGTGGGGGCGCAAGAACGCCTACTTCGCCACCGACCACGACGCCCAGGTCTTCGCCGAGGAGCTGACCCATCTCCTGGTGAACCAGAAGGCCGCCTTCAACTCGCCGGTCTGGTTCAACGTCGGGGTCCCCGATACCCCACAGCAGTGCAGCGCCTGTTTCATCCTGGCCGTGGACGACCACATGTCCTCGATCCTCAACTGGTACGTCGAGGAGGGGACCATCTTCAAGGGCGGGTCGGGCTCGGGCATCAACCTCAGCCGGATCCGGTCCTCGAAGGAGACCCTCGCCGGCGGTGGGACGGCTTCGGGCCCGGTGTCGTTCATGCGCGGCGCGGACGCCTCCGCGGGCACTATCAAGTCCGGTGGCAAGACCCGCCGGGCGGCCAAGATGGTCATCCTGAACGTCGATCATCCCGACGTGCGCGACTTCATCTGGTGCAAAGCCCACGAGGAGGAGAAGGCGCGGGCGCTCCGCGACGCAGGCTTCGACATGGACCTGGACGGCCGAGACGCCTACTCGATCCAGTATCAGAACGCGAACAACTCGGTCCGTGTGACGGACGAGTTCATGCAGGCCTACGAGAAGGACGCCGACCACCGTCTCAAGTCGGTCACCACCGATGAGACGGTCGAGACCGTGCGCGCGCGCGACCTGATGCGCGATATCGCGCAAGCGGCGTGGGAGTGCGCCGACCCCGGCATGCAGTACGACACCACCATCAACGAGTGGCACACGTGCCCCGCCTCGGGCCGGATCAACGGATCCAACCCATGCAGCGAGTACATGCACCTGGACAACTCGGCGTGCAACCTCGCCAGCCTCAACCTGATGCGCTTCCTCGATGCCGAGGGCAACTTCGACGTCGGATCGTTCCGTCACGCCGTGGAGATCGTCTTCACCGCGCAGGAGATCGTCGTCGGGGAGTCGGACTACCCCACCGAGAAGATCGGCGAGAACGCACGCTCCTACCGGCAGTTGGGACTGGGCTACGCGAACCTCGGGGCGCTCCTGATGGCCCGGGGTATGCCGTATGACTCCGATCAGGGCCGGGCGTGGGCGGGCGCTGTCACGGCGCTCATGACGGGCTGGGCGTATCGCACCAGCGCGCGGATCGCCGAGGTGACGGGGCCGTTCGCCGGGTACGCGCCGAACGCCGACGCCACGATCCGGGTGATGCGCAAGCACCGTGCGGCGGCCGATGAGATCGACGCCGAGATGGTCCCGGAGGCCATGCTCTCGGCGGCCAAGCAGGCCTGGGATGAAGCGATCGCACTCGGGGAACTCCACGGCTACCGCAACGCGCAGGCGAGCGTGCTCGCTCCCACCGGCACCATCGGGCTGATGATGGACTGCGACACCACCGGCATCGAGCCCGAGCTCGCCTTGGTGAAGACGAAGAAGCTCGTCGGTGGCGGCACCATGCAGTTCGTGAACCAGACCGTGCCGAGAGCGCTCGAGCGCCTGGGGTACATGCCGGATCAGATCGAGGACATCGTCGCCTACGTGGCAGAGCACAACTCGGTGCTGGATGCGCCGCACCTCAAGCGTGAGCACGACGCCGTGTTCGACACCGCGATGGGCGCCCAGCCCATCCACTACATGGGGCACGTGCGGATGATGGCGGCGGCGCAGCCGTTCATCTCCGGGGCCATCTCCAAGACCGTGAACATGCCCGAGGAGGCCACGGTCGAGGAGGTCGAGCGGCTCTTCGTCGAGTCATGGAAGCTGGGTCTGAAGGCGGTCGCGATCTACCGCGACAACTGCAAGGTCGCCCAGCCGATGTCGGCGGACAAGAAGAAGACGGCCGTCGCACCCGAGCCGGCCGCCCTGGCACACCCGGTCCGCAAGCGTCTGCCCATGAGCCGGCCTTCCATCACCACCTCGTTCCAGGTGGGCGATGCCGAGGGCTACATCAACGCCGGTTCCTACCCCGACGACGGTCTCGGGGAGATCTTCCTGAAGACCTCGAAGCAGGGCTCCACGCTCTCGGGCGTGATGGACGCTTTCGCCATCGCGGTCTCGCTGGGGTTGCAGTACGGGGTGCCGCTGGAGGCCTACGTCTCGAAGTTCATCAACACGAAGTTCGAGCCCTCGGGCATGACGAGTGACCCGGACATCCGGTTCGCAACCTCGCTCGTGGACTACGTGTTCCGGCGTCTCGCTCTTGACCATCTGCCGGTCGAGGTCCGCGAGGGCCTGGGCATCCGGTCCATCCAGGAGCGCACGCTCGAGGTCCAGGAGAAGATCGGCGAGCTTGAGACGGGTGCGAGCGAGCCAGCATCCGTGGAGCCCGTGGAGCCGCAGCGGATCGACATGGGCGCCAAGCGATCCGCGAAGATCCTGGACGCGCCGCTGTGCTACTCGTGCGGGTCGCAGATGCAGCCCGCCGGGTCGTGCTACGTCTGCGGGAGTTGCGGTAGCACCAGCGGCTGCTCGTAGACTCCGGCGCGTGGGGGAGCACACCGCGCGACTGATCGGGCTGCATCACGTCCAGCTGGCGATGCCGCCGGGCGAAGAGGAAGCCGCCGTGCGGTTCTACGGGGCCATCCTTGGGCTGACCCAGGTGGCCAAGCCGCCCGAGCTCGCGCCTCGCGGCGGCGTGTGGTTCCGCGACGAGGGCCTCGAGGTACATCTGGGCGTCGAGGAGCCGTTCAAGCCGGCGCACAAGGCACACCCCGCGTTCGTGGTCCGCAACCTGGACACGCTGCGCGAGAAGATCGAGCTGGCCGGCTACCGGGTCACCGACGACGTGGTGCTGGAGGGGTTCCTCCGCTGCCACGTCCGCGATCCTTTCGGGAACCGGCTCGAGCTGATCGAGCCGGTCGAGGGCTGAGCGTGGATCTTCCCTTCCGGCGCGTGCGGCCAGGAAGCGAGTTGCCGGCGGCCCAGCACGACGGCGACGCCGGGCTCGATCTTCGCGCCGCGGAGGCGGCGGTGGTGGCACCGGGGGGGCGGGCGATGATCCCCACCGGTGTGGCGGTCGCGATCCCCGCCGGACACGCCGGCTTGGTCCTGCCCAGGAGCGGACTGGCGTCCAAGCGAGGCCTGACACTCGCGAACGCTCCCGGCCTCATCGACGCCGGTTACCGCGGTGAGGTCGTATGCGCGGTCGTGAACCTGGACCCCTCCGAGAAGGTGGAGATCCAGGTGGGCGACCGGATCGCACAGCTCGTGATCGTGGCGGTCCCCGAGGTCACCCCTGCCTGGGTCGAGGCGCTCCCTCCGACCGCCAGAGGCGAGGGCGGCTTCGGCTCCACGGGCACATCGTGATCATCCGTCCCGAGGAAGGCCGCGATCGGATCGGCTCCATCGAGGTGGAGGCCGCCGCGTTCGGCGAGCCCGCCGAGGCGAGGATCGTCGAGGCCATCCGCGACGAGCCCGGCTCGTTCGCGCTCGTCGCAGAGGTCGACGGAGGGATCGTGGGCCACGTGCAGATGTCGACGGCGTGGGTGGGCGAGGACGAGGTGCTCGCGCTCGGACCCATCGGAGTGCTCCCGTCACATCAGGGCAGAGGCATCGGGACGGCACTCGTCGCTGCGGCCCTGGATGCATCAGAGCGGCGTGGCGCCCCTGCGGTGATCCTCCTGGGGAGTCCCGCCTACTACGGCGCGAGGGGTTTCGTGCCGGCGGTCCGGTTCGGTCTGCGCAACCCGTTCGCCGGCGTCATGCCCGACGGATCCCAGATCGAGGAGGAGGACTTCCAGATCGCGGTCTTGAAGCCCGCGCAGGTGGATCTTCTCACCGGAGATACGCGATGGCATGCCGCGTTCGGTTGAAGCATGTCGGGTGGCCTTCTAGGATGGGGAGGCGCCGCGCGGACGTGGCTCAGTTGGTAGAGCACCACCTTGCCAAGGTGGGGGTCGCGGGTTCGAATCCCGTCGTCCGCTCCAGAAGATGCAGGTCAGGGGGCCCGAGTTGGCTCCCTGCTTCGTGTCCGTGTCCGGAATGGTCACAGAATGGTCACGATCGAGGGCGTCCCGGACGATTCCCCCGAGTTCGGTGAGCTGCTCATCGTCGTGGCCGGGGAACAGGTGGCCGTAGAGATCGATCGTCGTCCGGATTGACCCGTGGCCGAGTCTGTCCTTGACCTGCTCCGGCCTCCACCCGCGAGAGATGAGGATCGAGGCGTGCGAGTGGCGTAGATCGTGAACCGGAAACCCTCCGGCAGGTCCGGGACCTCAGCGACCGCACTGGCCCAAGGTCCCACGCCTCGGCCCCGTCGGTCGGCCTTCCGCATGAAGTTCCGGTGACGGACCGGACCGCCATTCGGTGCGGTGAACAGGTAGCCAGAGGGGGAGGGGTACTCCTCGACGTGACGAGCGAGGATTTCAACGGTGACCGGATCGAGTCGCACGTGGCGAGGCTTGCCGTTCCTTGGGAGCTTCGTGTCGAGATGTCCGCCGTTCGTCTCCGAAAGCGATTCCACGATGTGCGCGGTGCGCTTCAGGAAGTTCACGCGGTCTACCTTCAGTCCCCACAGCTCGCCAGCTCGAAGACCCGACCCGATGCCCGCGAAGATGATGGCGGCGTGGTACCGGGCTTCGATTGCGTCGGCTGTCCGCATGATCTGCTCAGTTGTGGCCGGGTGGATATCAGTGCGGCACCGTGCTCCCGCCGGAGTACCGGATGTACGACCACCCCGGCTGCAACTGCGTCCCCGTACCCGTACCTATCGAAGGAGGACAGGCGGCATGAGCGAGCAGGAGACGCTCCCCGAGGGCACCGCAGCGCCCGAGACAGATGCTGAGGCCGCTTCGCAGGGCGCTGGGTCGGAAGGCGATCCGGCGGCCACGAGCGAGCCCGAGGAGACGTTCGACCGTGCGTACGTCGAGCGGCTCCGACGCGAGTCGGCCGAGTACCGGACGCGGGCGAGGCGAGCCGAAGAGCTGGAGTCGCGCCTAAGTGACGCCGTCGTGCGCGAGGGGGCGGCGGGCGTCCTGGAGGATCCCGACGACCTACTCCGCCATCGTGAGGCCGATGATCTCCTCGACGACGATGGCTTCCCCGACGTGGAGAAGGTTCGGTCGGCGGCCCGTGAGCTGGTCGCTACCAAGCCCCACCTCACCACGCGCCGACCGGAGGGCGAGTCGATCAAGGCGCGAGGACCGAGCAGACCGGCGAGGTCAACCTCGCAGGGATGCTGAGGGAAACGCGCTGGCCAGCTCGTCTGAGGTGCCGCGTATGATTCAGCTCATGCCGAAGTGGGATCAAGAGCAGCGCGGCTGGCAGCCGTTAGGAGGGCTGCCTTCGCGGTCGTTCGATTGCGGTTTCTGTGGGAATCGGGTGGCGTCTGATTCGGGTTGGTCCAGCACGTCCCAGGACGCTATGTACATCTGTCCTCACTGCACGATGCCAACCCTGTTCATTCGGAACGTTAAGCAGTTTCCCGGCGTCGCCCCCGGCGGGGGGATAGAGGGCGTCCCTCAGGCAGTCGGCGAAGCATACGAAGAGGCTCGCGACGCCATGGCAGCCGGATCGAACACCGCGTCCGTACTGATGTCTCGCAAGCTACTGATGAACATTGCCGTTGCTCAGGGAGCGGACGAGGGAAAGACGTTCGTCGAGTATGTCGAGCATCTCGCAAAGGACGGGTACGTCCCGCCGAACGGCAAGGGATGGGTGGATCACATCCGATCGAAAGGAAACGAGGCGACCCACGAGGTCAAGATCATGAGTGCGGAGGATGCGAAAGAGCTGATCACGTTCACCGAGATGCTTCTCCGGTTCATCTACGAGTTCCCGACTCGCGTCCCAGCGCCGCCCAGCACCCCTTAGCTATCAGATTCGTGCGGGCATCGATGCCGATACTAGGAACGAGCGGCCAGGAGCCGTCCCATGCCTGACAGGCCCGGAGCCGGAGGCCCACAACCGACGATCCCAAGGAGCGATCGACCGTGGCTTGCGGTGTATCCAACTCTCCCGAGCTCACCAGCGAGCAAGTCCAATCGATACTCATCCAGCCGCTGGAGCAAGCGAGCGTCTTCCTCGCTTCTGGCCCGCGAATCTTCGACACAGATGGCAGCCCGGTCCGCGTGCCGAAGCTGACGGTCGTCACCGACCCGAACTGGCACGGCGAGAACGAGCAGATCACGGAAGAGGATCCCGACTTCGGTGAGGTGACGTTCCTGCCTCAACGATGAAGTCGGTAAAGGTCATCACGAGGTTCTCCAACGAGCCGGCACGACAGTCCGTGGTCGCCCTGGAGGCTGCCCTCCGCGATCGCCTCGTGCGCGACGTGGCTGCGAAGCTCGACACGGCGTTCATCGCGTCGAGCGCCACCGACGGCACCGAGCCGCGCGGGCTGATCAACTACGCTGGCGTGCAGTCGATGCCCACCATCGGCGTACCGCCTCGGCGACCTGCACGACGCGGCGGGGGAGAGGCTTCGACGACGATTCCGAGGAGGTCGAGGAGGATCTGCGGGCCGTGATCATCACCGCGACGGCCCGGCTCGTTGTGAACGCGGCGCAGGTGAGCCGAGAGTCGGTGGACGGCTACTCCGCCGTTGGGAGCCTCAACGGATTCACGTTGCCCGAGCTGGCCGTGCTCCACCTGTACCGGCGACGGACGACGTGAGGAACACACCGCATCGGTTCGAGCTGATCCGACGGATCACGGTCGCCGCCGTCGATGGCGCCCGAGCTACGACTGGGAGACCTAACCAGCGTGCCGGACTGGTTCACGTTCCTCGACGCCGATGAGCTTCAGGTGTGGGAGTCCCAGCACGTGACCGCGTCAGCCCGAATCCCAGCGAGCATCGCCGTCACGACCACCGATCGCGTCCAGGTGCTGAACCCGTCGGATCCGGAGCTCGGTGGACCGTGGCGGCTCGACGATCCGGTACAGCGGCGCTCACCTGAGGCTGATGCTGCACCGGTAGTGTCGGGCCGGTGGAGTACGGTCGAAGCCGTGAGCAAGAACTGGGGCGTGCTCGATAACGCAGAGCTGGAGCACATAGCCGTCCACTCACTCCAGAACTTCGAGGCTCTCCTCGCCGAGGCGGAGCTTCTCTTCGAGCACGAGCATTGGGCGCGGGCAGGGGCGCTGGCAGTCCTCGGTGTTGAAGAGTCCGGCAAGGCTCACCTCTGCCACGTGTGGGCGTTTCATCCTCCCGCTCATGGGGACTGGTTCCAGTTCTGGGACACCTTCAAGGATCACCCCAGCAAGTTCGATCTCTGGTTGACGAGGCTGGACACGTTCGGGAGCTGCCCGGATGTCGGAATGTGGAAGCGAGAGGCAAAGATTGCGCACCTAAGCAAGTTGAACTCCCTGTACGTCGGCTGGGAAGGCCAAGTCCTGACACCGCTGAACATCACCGAGGACGATTCCATGCAGTTCATCGAGATCGCTCGCGAGACGTTGGGCTACTGGAAGGCTCGGGGCTGGAGGAGTGACCCGTAGGGATGGTCACAGAATGGTCACGGAAGGGTCGGAAACGCTCGGACCCGGCCGGACTCCTCGGACATTGAATCCGCAGGTCAGAGGCAGTCCGTAGTCATCGTTGCAGGTAGTGGAATCACGGAGAGACACCTTGCCAAGGTGGAGGTCGCGGGTTCGAATCCCGTCATCCGCTCCACGTGAAGGCCGCCCGCGGGGCGGCGCTGGGTCAGATCTCAGTCGCCGACCGGTGGTTCCGTGTTGCTCTTCGGTTTCGCGAGCAGCCTGCGGAGCGTGAGGTTCTTCGACCGATCGGCGGGTGGGCGGCCGATCCGAAGGTCCGACGCCCAGTCGCAGTTCCCGCAGACGAAGACTTCGATGGGGCCATCGGGGATCACCTGGCGCGTGGTCGATCGGATCTCTTGCGATCCGCACTCGGGGCAGCGAGCCGGCGCCTTCACGCGTTGAAGCGTACCCCGGTACCGGGTGTTCGAGGTTCAGCCACCGTGGCGTTCAGCGGGGCCGCGCTAGACTGGGCCGCAGCCCGGGCTCCCCGGGCTGATGTATCGGCGGGGTGGCCGAGTGGTTAGGCAGCGGCCTGCAAAGCCGCGCACACCGGTTCGATTCCGGTCCCCGCCTCCAGGCGCCGCTACCATGAGCGGCGAGCCTGAGGGCGCTTAGCTCAGGGGGAGAGCGCTTCCTTGACACGGAAGAGGTCAGAGGTTCAAATCCTCTAGCGCCCACCAACGAAACCGCAGGTCAGACGTCTGAACGTCTGGTCTTCCCATAACTCGGGGCCGCGCCACTCTCTCGTGTGCCGATGTGTACCACGAGGGGGCGGAAGCGATGTCGGACGTTCGGAAGGTCGAAGTGAAGTCGGGCTCGCGCTGGCGCGCGCGCTACCGGGACGCAGCCGGCCGACAGGTGGTCAAGGAATTCAAGCGCAAGGCCGACGCGTCGGCGTGGTTGGAGCAGGTCGCCCGCGATCGCGTCGCGGGCACCCTCCAGGATCGGAAAGCGAGCCGGCAAGACGTTCCGCGCCCTGTGGGACGAGGTGCACGCTGCCATGGAGTACGCCCCGGCGACCCTGTTTCTCCACGAGTGGGTCTGGCGGCACCTCGAACGCCTGGCCGACTGCCCCATCGGGGACCTCGACGCCGGAACGGTCGCCCGAGTCTGGGACAGATCGAGAAGCCCGCGATGCGGGAGTAGTCCCGAGCTGTCGTGTCGGCGATGTTCTCGTGGGCGATCGCTCACGGACGGGTGAAGGTAAACCCAGCCGCGAGGCGGGCCCGCGCCACCACCCGCGCCGCCCGGAAGCGGGAGCGTGCCAGCACGGCCACGGACGAACTCCGCCGCCTGAACACCGAGCAGCTGTCGGTGCTCGTAGCCGAGATGCCGGACCGCTACCGCGCTCTCGTTCGGCTCATGGCCTACGTCGGACTTCGCCCCGGCGAGGCATACGCACTCCGCTTCGAGAAGGTGGACCTGTTCGGCGAACGCTCAAGATCGACACGGCGGCGAGCGGCGATACCAAGACGGGGCTCCACCGAACGATTCCGCTCGCAGGTGTCGAGGCGAACCTGCTGTGGGAGCACATCGCGGCGTTCTCCGATCCCGGCGACCCCGAGGCGTCAGATCGCCCCTCCTCATCTCCGGCCGCTGGTCTCGACTTCCGCAGCCGTCGCGCCGAAGGTCACTCGACGCCGGTCCCGCAGGGCCGCCGCAGGTCCGGGCGCTACGGCCCCGGTCCGCAGGACGGCGGTAGCGGGGCCGGCACTCCGTGTCGCTGAGGTCGGGAGTACGATTCGAGCGTATGTCTGCTGATGTCTACACGCCCCTGGCGGCGGCGTTCGTTGCGTCGATCCTGACGTCGGTTGGCTCCCGGTGGATCGCCGGAGTCCAGGCGAAGAAGGCCGGAGTTCAGCAGCAGGTCCGTATCGATGCGGACCACGCCGAAGCGCGCCGACAGGATGAGCGCAACCTCCGCGACGCGAAGCGTGAGCGCTTACGCGGCGACTTCGTCGCCGTTGCTTGGGCGGCAGAGAACGTCGGCAGCGCAGCGAAGCAGTTGGGGATGCTGCTGGCGGGCGACACCCCGGAGGCCCGAGACGAGCGCATCCAGAAGCAGTTGGAGGATGCTCACGTCGACCTCGGCCGCGCCATGATCCGGCTCCGTCTGGAGGAAGGGGCTCAGCCCATCGTCGACGCCTACCAACGAGTCCGTGGCAACTGGTTCCAGTACCAGTGGCAGGTCCCCGAGGCCGACCGTAACCAAGACCACTCCGAGGTTCTCAAGCTGCTCTTGGCGATGGAGGCGGACGTCGAGGGCATCGTAACGACGGCGAAGGCTGACCTGGACCGACTTGGGCAGGCCATCTAGTGAATGTCGTTCTCCGGATAGTCGGTATCGATGGTCAAGAGATGCACGACGTCGTCACAGGCGGGGCGGCGATCCCGAACGCAGACGACTACGTCACGTTCAAGGTCCGACCGGGCGAGTGAATCCACGCGCCTAGTCACGGTCCGCCGAGGGTTTCGGTTCAGCGCAGACGAAATCGTCGTCGAACTCGAGGTGTCGGCCCTGAACGACGACGAAGAGCCCTAAGCATCCGCCCGTCTACCACTCCTGAATCCAGGTCAGCTCGTGCGGTGACCAGAAGTAGCACGTCCCGTTGTTCGATTGTTTGAACCCGACCATCAGGTCGCTGTCCGGATCGCCAACTCCGTTAGGTAACCCAGCGAAGTATGGGCCCTGGATGATGTCCCCTTCCCAGTGAGAGCCTCGTTGCCGGACCTGATCCGTTGCATGTTCGAGGAGTCGCTCCAACTGACGCTGCATCTCTTCCTGCTCGGCGGGGACCTGCTTCTGCACCACCTCGCCCACGCTGGACCAGGCCGTCCAGTAGTCGATGGGTCCGGTTGTGTACACGAAACCACGAGGGAGAGCGCTGGCTGGCATGACGTCCTCCATCCCTGTCGGTCGAACGTGTTTCTCAGATCAGCATATGCCAGGGTGCGGGCACTCCGCGTACCACGATGTACCGCGAGCTACCGGACTGGAGCGGACTCGGCCGTACTCCGCCGTACTCCAGATGCCGCCTGACCTGCGGGTTTCGGTGAACGTCCTGGCCAGCGAGGCTCCGGGCCTTCCTTGACGCGGAAGAGGTCAGAGGTTCAAATCCTCTACCGCCCGCCAGGTAAACCGCAGGTCAGAGGGTCTCTCCGCCCTCTGCTGTTCCGGCCCAACGAACCGTTTGCTTCGGCTCGTCGGGGCGACGATGCTCTCGCCATGGCGACGCTAGTTCCACCAGCGCCCGGCCCGCGCAGTTTCGGCACGGGCATCGTGGTGGGGCTGGTCGTTGCGCTATTGATCGTCGTCACCGTCGCGGGCACGGTGTTGCTCCTGAAGCGCGACGAGGACGCTGCTGGCGTCGGTGCGTCACCGTCGTCCCCGAGCCCTTCGCCATCACGGCAGCCGTCCGCGAGTCGGACCCCCACCCACCCCCCCACCGTGGTTAGCAACGACTTCAACAGGAAGAATTCCTGGAGTCGGGGCGAGCGGCTGTCGTTCGCTGCCTTCTGGGTGGACTATCCCGACGCTGATTGCAAGGTCCACACCTACACCTGGAAGGGTGCCACTCGCGGTGCCCTCCGGTCGGACTGCGCATCCTGGGAGGCCGACGGCTACGACATCCTGCTCTTCTTCGTTGGCTTCAAGAACACCTCGGAGCGTCCGGTGACCTTGATCCTGAGGGACTTCTCTCTCGAGGGTCGCGACAGCAGAACATTCGGACCGGTCAACATTCGCGAGCGCGCCGATTTCCCAACGTCATTCTTGCCCGAGACACTCAAGTTGCCGCCCCGACAGTCTTGGTTCGGCTTCGTCACGTTCGACGGACGGGTGGAGGCGCTGGTGCCAGCCTCGATTAGCTACATCGACGGGGCGCAGACGCTGACGCAAGTGTTCGCGGGGAGGCATGCCGTCGTCTGAGCCCAACCGGGATACGGCTTCAAAGATCGCGCGTGGACGTGAGAACAATCAATGCCTCTGTCACGCCGTGCGGGAGCGCTACTTCGAGACGGGTGCCTTCATCTACGACGGCGAGTCGCTCACGTCGAGTAACCCTGAGCTCGCCTGGGCAGCACGAGCAGAGCTTCAGAGTCCGTCTGAGCTCGAGGCCGACGTCAGAGCGGTCGTCGATGCAGGGACCGCTTCACCGGCCCCGCTGCACTTCGAGGACGGTCCTGAGGAGTAGGGAGCTCCACGGGTGAGCACTGTTCCGAGAGTTGCATCGCTCGTGTTTCTCGTTGCAGCACGGGTGCCTTCGGACAGTGCGGGCGGACTGCCCGTTCTCGAGATCCGCTAGAGGGCTGCCCTCAGGTGCGTTCCTTCGAGGGGAACGCCACGACGTAGCCCAGCCACAGGATCAACGGGGCGGCGGCGAGGGCGCCGATGAGCCCGAGGTAGATGACGATCTCGGCCGCGTGCTGGGCCCAGCCGGGCATCCAGTCGGTGAGCGCGTCGATGATGTTCTGGACCATGACTGGCGCACATCCTAGCGAGCGATCCCGCCGATGTCCGTGAGGGGTTGCTCCCCGGCCCAGGGGCCTTCCGCTCCAGGGGGTCTTGTCAGGCGACCGCGTCCGGGCTTCGTACCGGACCGACGGCGGCACGATGCGGGCACGTGCCGCCGTCACCCTTCCCCGGGTCCTCCAACGACTCAACCGGCTTGCTCGGGCGCCGATGGCTCCGGTATGGCGCTTCGGCGGTTCCTCCTGCGTGTCTGCGTGAGTCTGATCGCGGTCGGCGCGACAGCGACGGTGGGCCTGGCGCAGGACGCCGAGCCGGCGGAGGTACCGCCGAGTCTCAGCGGAGCACCCGATCCCGAAGGATTCGCGGACAGCGCGGGCGGGCGGGCGGGTGCGATCGGGCTTGCGGCGCTCGTGCTCGCTGCCGGGGGTGTCGGCGTGACGCTCGCTCTTCGCCGAGCCGCGCGTGAGGACCCGGAGCCGTCGATGCGAGATGACCTCACCGGGCTCGCCGACCGCCGCCGCCTGGATCTCGATCTGCCGGACGCGCTCTCGCATGCAGCAGCCGCTGAGAGGACCGTCGGCATCGTCATGATCGACGTCGACCACTTCGACACCTACAGAGGGGCGCACGGAGACGTGGCGGGTGACATTGCGCTGCGGCTGGTCGCCGACCTGCTCCGCGCGAACGTTCGCGACGGCGACGTGGTCTACCGCTACGGCGAGGAGGAGTTCTGCGCTCTGCTCGGGGACACGACCGACCAGGAGGCGCGCGAGATCGCCGAGCGGCTGCGTGCGGCCGTCGAGGAGGCGCCCTTCGAGGGTGAGGAACGCCAGCCGGGCGGCAGGGTGACCATCTCGGTCGGGCTCGCACTCACCGAGGGGGGGGAGCCTGGCGCCGCGCTCGAGAGAGCCGACGGGGCCTTGCACGAGGCCCAGCACGAGGGCCACAACCGCGTCGTGGTCGTCCTGGGTCCGGACGGGCCCGGCCTCTTGTTATCGTGATGGCTCTGCAGGGCGCGTAGCTCAGCGGGAGAGCGCTCGCCTCACACGCGAGAGGTCGCTGGTTCGATACCAGCCGCGCCCACAGCGACAAGCCAGGGGGAGGGACGATGTCAGGTACCGATGGGGTCGCCGCGCGCGCGGCCGGACTGCGCAAGGTCTTCGGTGAGGGCGGGGCGGCCGTCGAGGCGCTGCGAGGCATGGATGTCGCGTTCGCCGCCGCGGAGTTCACCGCGATCATGGGGCCCTCGGGCTCGGGCAAGTCGACCTTGCTGCACTGTCTCGCGGGGCTGGATGCACCCACCGACGGTCAGGTCTTCATCGGCGACACGGACCTGACCCTGTTGAACGACAAGGCGCTCACACAGCTTCGCCGCGACCGCGTCGGTTTCGTCTTCCAGGCGTTCAACCTCATCCCGACCCTCACAGCCGCGGAGAACATCACCCTGCCGCTGGACATCGCGGGACGCGACGCGGACCGCGGGTGGTTCGACACCGTCGTGGACGCGGTCGGGGTCCGTGATCGTCTGAGCCACCGGCCGGCCGAGCTCTCGGGGGGCCAGCAGCAGCGCGTGGCGGGAGCGCGGGCGTTGATCTCGCGGCCCGACATCGTGTTCGCGGACGAGCCGACGGGCAACCTCGATTCGAAGAGCGGGGGCGAGTTGCTCGGGTTCTTGCGCAGCGCCGTGGACGACCACGGTCAGACGATCGTGATGGTGACGCATGATGCGCACGCCGCATCGTTCGCCGACCGGGTCGTCTTCCTGGCCGACGGCAACGTGGTGGGCGAGATGCGCGAGCCGACGGCCGAGCGCGTGCTGGACCGCCTGAAGTCGTTGGAGGGCTAGCCCATGTGGCGAGCCACGATCAAGGGCCTCCTGGCGAAGAAGCTCCGGCTCGTCCTGACGGCGTTGTCGATCGTCTTGGGCGTCGGGTTCGTCGCCGGCACCTACGTCCTGACGGACACCATGAACGCCGCGTTCGACGAGCTGTTCGATCAGGCGGCCGTGGGCACGGACCTCGTGGTGCGGTCGGAGAGCGCGTTCCAGGGCGAGGTGGCGGGTCCCGGCGGTGGGGGCGGGGCCGACGAGCGTCTGCCACTCCCGGCAGGGTTGGTCGACGTGATCGCCGCGGTGCCCGGGGTCGAGGTCGCGAGCGGCGACGTCTCCGGGTACGCGCAGATGGTGGATCCTGCAAGCGGCGACGTGATCGGCGGCGTCGGCCCTCCGACGATCGGCACGAACTGGTCCGAGATCTCGAGCGGGGTGCTCGAGTTGCGGGACGGCAGGGCACCGAGCGCGGTGGGCGAGGTGGTCATCGACGCAGGAACGGCAGGCGCGAACGACATCGTCGTGGGGACGACGATCACCATCTTGTTCCAGGGCCCACCCGAGGACTTCGAGGTCGTCGGGATCGCGGGGTTCGGTGACGCCGACAACCTGGGCGGCGCCACCTTGGCGTTGTTCGACCTCCCGACCGCGCAGCGCGTGCTGCAGAAAGAAGGCGTGGTCGACGCGATCAGCGTGGTGGGCACCGATGGCGTGGACCTCACGTCGCTGCGCTCCGGCGTCCAGGAAGTGCTCCCCACGGGCGCCGAGGTGCTGACCAGCACCGACGTTGCCGACGAGCAGGCCGATGCGTTGCAGGAAGGCCTGGGGTTCTTCCGGACGGCGTTGCTGGTCTTCGCCGCGATCGCGCTGTTCGTGGGGGCGTTCCTGATCTTCAACACGTTCTCGATCATCGTCGCGCAACGCACCCGAGAGCTGGCTCTCCTGCGCATGCTCGGGGCCAACCGCCGCCAGGTCATGACCTCGGTTGTCGCTGAGGCGGCGATCGTCGGCATCGTCGCGTCGGCGGTGGGCATCCTGGCCGGCATCGGGATCGCCCTCGCGTTGCAAGGCTTGCTCCAGGCTTTCGGGATCGATCTGCCGTCCACATCGATGCAGCTGCAGACGCGGACGATCGTCGCGTCGTTCGTCGTGGGGACCGGCGTGACGCTCGCCGCCTCCATCCTGCCGGCGCGCCACGCCGCTCGCGTCCCGCCGATCCAGGCGCTCCGCGAGCCCGACGCGTCGGCGCGGCGCGGCAGCATGGGCAAGCGTGTGGTGGTGGGTGGGCTGGTGACCGCCGCCGGCGTCGCCGCACTGCTGCTCGGTCTGTTCGGCGATACCGGCTCGGGCGGGCAACTCGTCGGGCTGGGCGCGGCGCTCACGTTCATCGGCGTCGCGACCCTCTCGCCCGTGCTCGCCCGGCCTGTCGCGCACGCGATCGGCCGCCCGTTCGGTGCCCGCGGTGTCGCGGGCAGGGTCGGGCGCGAGAACGCCATACGCAATCCCCGCCGCACCGCGTCCACGGCCTCCGCGTTGATGATCGGGCTGGGGCTCGTCGCGATGGTGGCGATCCTGGCGGCGTCGTTGAAAGCCTCGTTCGACGCGGCGCTCAGCTCCACCCTGCGCGCCGACCTCACGCTGTCCACGACCTCGTTCACGCCGTTCTCCCCCGACGTGGTCGACACCGCCTCCGCCTTCCGGTCCAACGGTTTCCGGGTGCAGGGTGAGGAGGAGTTCCTCACCGCGATCGATCCGGCGACCGTGGAGCAGGTAGCGGCCCTCGACATCCAACAGGGGGTGCTCGCGGACCTGGGCGGGGACACGATCATGGTCCACGTTGACGAGGCGGCCGACCGAGGCTGGGTGCTCGGGGATGAGGTGCCTGCCGCGCTGGCGAGCATCGGTGACCGGCCGCTTCGGATCGTCGCCATCTACGGCGAGAACTCACTCGTGGGGAACTACGCGGTGGCGCTCAGCACGTACGCGGAGCTCTACACCGAGCAGCTCGATGCGTTCGTGCTCGTGAAAGGCGCCGAGGGCGTGCCGATCGGCGATCTGCAGGCGGCGGTCGAACAGACGGTCGCGAGCTACCCGAACATCGATGTGCAGGACCAAGCCTCCTTCCGCGAGAAGCAGGCGGGCTTCATCGACCAGATCCTGGGTCTGATCACTGCCCTGCTGTTCATGGCGATCTTGATCGCGGCGTTCGGGATCGCGAACACGCTCGGTCTGTCGATCTATGAGCGCACCCGGGAGCTGGGCCTCCTGCGTGCGGTGGGCATGAGCCGCCGCCAGGTCCGGCGGATGATCCGCACGGAGGCGGTCATCATCGCCTTGTTCGGCGCGCTCCTGGGTGTCGTCGTCGGGATCGGGTTCGGCTGGGCGCTGCAGCAGGCGCTCGAGCCCGAGGGCGTCACCCAGTTGGCGATCCCCGCCGGCCAACTCGTCGTCTACCTGGTGGTGGCCGCGCTCGTCGGCGTCCTGGCGGCCATCCTGCCGGCCCGCCGGGCGTCGAAGATCGACGTGCTGAAGGCCATCGCCTACGAGTGATCCCGGAGCGGCCGAGGCCGTCGTCTATCCTTCGGGCATGCCTCGCCTGAGCGTGCCCGACACCACCCAGGTGGACCTGCCCGAGGGGGAACCCGTGGGCAGCGTCCTGCCGCCCGGCAGCGTGGCCGCGCGCGTGGACGGCGACCTGCGCGACCTCTCGTTCGTCCCCGTGGGCGACGTGACGGTCGAACCGGTGCTGCCGCGGTCGGATGACGGTTTGCACGTCATGCGCCATTCGGCCGCGCACATCCTCGCCCAAGCAGTGTCCCGCCTCTGGCCCGGCACCCGTCTCGGGATCGGACCGACGATCGACGACGGGTTCTATTACGACCTGGCGATCCCCGAGCACGTGTCCGCCGACGATCTGCCGCGGATCGAGGAGGAGATGCGCCGGATCGCTGCGGAAGACCAGCCCTTCGTGCGTGAAGAGGTGGGCAAGGACGAAGCCTTGCGGCGGCTCGTGGACGAGCCGTTCAAGCGCGAGATCGTGGAGGGGCTCGGCGGCGAGGACGCCTCGGCAGACGTGACCGCGGGTGCGGAGGTCCTCACCTTCTATCGCAACGGCGCCTGGGAGGACCTCTGCCTGGGGCCTCACCTTCCCTCCACGGGCCGCCTCGGCGCGTTCAAGCTGACCGCGGTGGCGGGCGCCTACTGGCGGGGGAGCGAAGAGAACCCCCAGCTCACCCGGATCTACGGCACGGCATGGGTGACCCAGGAGGACCTTGACGCCCACCTCGAGCGCCTGGAGGAGGCCGAGCGCCGCGACCACCGGCGTCTGGGCGCTGAACTGGACCTGTTCTCGTTCCCGGAGGAGATCGGGTCGGGATTGGCCGTGTTCCATCCTCGGGGGGGACTCGTCCGCATGATCATGGAGGACTACTCGCGCCGCCGGCATCAGGAGGGCGGCTACGAGTTCGTGAACTCCCCGCACATCACCAAGCGCGACCTGTTCGAGACGAGCGGGCACCTGCAGTGGTTCGCCGACGGGATGTTCCCCCCGATGGAGCTGGACGGCGGCACGGAGTACTACCTCAAACCGATGAACTGCCCGTTCCACATCCTCATCTTCAAGAGCCGGACGCGTTCTTACCGAGAGCTTCCGCTTCGGTTGTTCGAGTTCGGCAGCGTCTACCGATACGAGAAGTCGGGCGTCGTCCACGGGCTGACACGCGTCCGCGGAATGACCCAAGACGACGCGCACATCTTCACGACGCAGGAACACATGGGCGCCGAGCTGGTGGCAACGCTCGAGTTCACGCTGTCCCTCCTGCGCGACTACGGCCTGGACGACTTCTACCTCGAGCTGTCGACGAAACCCGAGGGCAAGGGCGTCGGGACCGTCGAGGAGTGGGACGAGGCGACCGAGGCGCTGCACCAGGCGGCCCTCGGCATGGACCTCGACCTCGTGATGGACGAGGGCGGCGGCGCCTTCTACGGCCCGAAGATCAGCGTGCAGGCACGCGATGCGATCGGACGCACGTGGCAGATGTCGACGATCCAGGTGGACTTCCAGCTGCCGCAGCGGTTCGACCTGTACTACGCGGGCGACGACGGCCACCGGCACCGGCCGATCATGATCCACCGGGCGCTGTTCGGTTCGATCGAGCGGTTCTTCGCGGTACTCACCGAGCACTATGCGGGCGCGTTCCCGCTGTGGCTCGCCCCCGAGCAGCTCCGGTTGCTCCCCGTCGCCGATCGGAACGTGCAGGCGTGCCAGGACCTCGCGTCGAAGGCGCGAGCCGCCGGCCTGCGTGTTGAGGTCGACGCGTCGAAGCAGTCCGTGGGCAAGAAGATCCGCGCCGCCCAGCTGATGAAGACGCCGTACGTGATCGTGGTCGGTGACCGCGACCTCGAGGCTGGCACGGTCACGATGCGCACCCGGTCCGGAGCCGAAGCGGGCGGGCTGGTCTTCGATGAGGTGGTCGAGGCGTTGGTGCAGGAGTCGGCCGAGCGGCGCCTCACCCAGACCGACTTCGCCTCGGCGGGCTGATCGAGCGTGGATCGCCTGTGGACCCCGTGGCGGATGGAGTACATCCAGGCGAACAAGGACGCGCCCGCCGAGGGCGGCTGCGTGTTCTGCGCCCTGCTCGCAGGTGAGCTCACCGATCAGACGCCACCGCTCAGGATCGAGGAGCACGCCTTCGTTTCGCTCGCGAAGTTCCCGTACAACCCGGGGCACCTCGTCGTGTTGCCGACGCGCCACGTGGGGGAGTTGGAGGAGTTGCGGGCCGAGGAGAACGCCGGCGTCGCTGCTCTGCTGCAACGGTGCATCCGCGCGCTCCGCGCCGTGGCGGACCCGCACGGCTTCAACGTGGGGCTGAACCTGGGGCGCGTGGCGGGCGCCGGCATCCCCGAACACCTGCACTGGCACGTCGTGCCGCGCTGGGGCGGCGACACGAACTTCATGCCCGTGGTTGGGGAGACCAGGGTGCTGCCCGAGCTCCTCGAACAGACCCACGAGAAGCTCCGGCCGCACTTCGAGGCCGACTAGGTGCGCGCCGGCCTGCCCGACGGCGCCGAAGTGGACTACGACCTCCAGGGGGACGGACCGGTGGTCGCGTTCGTCCACCCGGGTCTGTGGGATCGCCGGACGTGGGATCCGCAGGTCCCGACCTTCACCGCTGCGGGGTTCCGGGTGCTCCGTCACGACCTCCGGGGCTACGGGCGATCCAGCCGGCCGGTGGCCGGAGAGCGGTTCGCGCACTGGGAGGACCTGGTGGCCGTGCTCGATCATGCGGGCGTGGAGCGCGCGGCGCTCGTGGGCTGTTCGATCGGAGGCGGTGCCGCCATCGAGGCCGCGATCGCGAGGCCGGACCGGGTGTGGGCGCTCGTGCCGGTCGCTCCCGGCTTGGCAGGGCTCGAGTCCACGGCCGAAGACGAGGCCTGGTACGAAGAGCATGCGCCGAACTACGACGAACTCCTCGCAGCCGGGGACCTCGAGGCCGTGCAGGACCTCGAGCTCGGTGTGTGGGCGCCGCTGGGGACGGACGATCCCGCGGGGAGCCTGATCAAGGCCATCGCGCGGGAGAACATCCATACGCTGGCGATGGACTCCTCGGGTGAGGTGCACCTCGATCCGGCGGCTGCCGGCCGCCTGGGGTCGATCACCGCGGCGACGCTGGTGGTCGAGGCACAGCACGATCCACCCGACATGCGCCGGATCATCGAGCTGTTGGCCGATCAGATCCCGGGCGCGCGCCGTGTGACGATCGCCGCCGATCACGTCGTGAACCTACGCCGGCCGGAGGCGTTCGATGCCGAGGTCATCCCGTTCCTGCAGGAGCACGCCCCGCGATGATGATGACGCGCACGCTCGTCGCGCTCGCCGGGCTCTACGGCGCGATCGGCGTGGCCCTGGGCGCGTTCGGTGCTCACGCGCTGAAGGATCGGTTGCCTGCGGAGCGTCTCGCGCACATCGACACCGGCGTCCGATACCTGTTCACCAGCCTGCCGGGCATCCTGGCCACCGCGGTGTTCGTGCACGACTGCGCGGGTGGCGTCTTCGTCACGATCGCCGGGCTCTGTTTCGCGGCGGGGGTGCTGGTGTTCACCGGGAGCCTCGTCGCGCTGGCGTTCACGGGCAACCGGCGGTGGGGCGCGGTGACGCCCTTGGGCGGAGTGCTCCTGATCGTGGGTTGGGTCGCCGTGATCGCCGCAGCGTTGATGTTGCCGGGCAGCGCCGCGGGTGGCTGGCTCGGCCACCTGGGGGCGCCCGCCTGCTGAGCGCTACCTCTTGTGGGCCTCTTCGCGGGCCTGCTGGTAGGCGTCGATCACCTTCGTGGCCAGGTGTGACGGCATCTCCTCGTAGTGGGAGAAAACCATGGTGAAAGCACCCCGGCCGCCGGTCATCGAGCGCAGGTCGATGACATAGCGAGCGACCTCGCCCTGGGGGACGAGCGCGTTGATCCGTTGTTTGCCGCCGCCGATCTGCTCCATCCCCTGGATCTTGCCTCGTTTCGCGTTGAGATCGCCCATGATGTCGCCTGTGAAACTCTCGGGGACCACGACCGAGAGCTGCACGATGGGTTCCAGCAAGATCGGGCCGGCCGCCGCCACCGCTTCCTTCAACGCGATCGACCCTGCCACCTGGAAGGCCATGTCGGAGGAGTCCACCGCGTGGAACTTGCCGTCGGTGAGCGTGACCTTCACGTCGACCATCGGGTTGCCGCTGATCACACCCTCGGCCATCGTCCGGACGATGCCCTTCTCGATCGACGGGATGAATTGCTGGGGGATGGCACCACCGAAGATCTTGTCTTCGTAGACGAACCCTTCGCCGTGTGGCAACGGCTCGATCTCGATGTTGCACAGCGCGTACTGACCGTGGCCCCCGGTCTGTTTCACATGGCGGCCCACGGCCGCCGCTTTGCCCCTGATCGTCTCGCGGTAGGCGATCTTCGCCGGGTGATGTTCCACTTCGACGCCGAACTTGCCCTTCAGCCGGCTCATCTGGACGTCCAGGTGGGCCTCGCCCATGCCGTAGATGACCGTCTCATGGGTCTCGTCATTGCGAGCGACCCGGAAGGAAGGGTCTTCCTCCCGCAAGCGGGACAGGCCCGTGGAGAGCTTGCTCTCGTCGCCCTTGGTCCTGGGAGCGATGGCGTAGGCGAGCAGCGGCTCGGGCAGTTCCATCGGCGGCAGCGTCACCGGATCGTTCTTCGTGGACCACGTATCCCCGGTATGGGCGTACTGCAGTTTCGCGACGGCGCCGATGTCACCCGCGGAGATTTCGGAGACGCTTTCGTGTTCCTTCCCGATCTGTGTGAACAGCTGTCCGATCCGCTCCTCCTGGCCCTGGCTGGCGTTGAACACGGTGGTGTCGGGCCGGATCCGGCCGCTGAACACGCGGAACATCGTGATGTGCCCGACGAAGGGGTCGGAGACCGTCTTGAAGATCAGCGCGCACGTCGCGGCCGCCGGATCACATGGACGTTCCGATCCTGCGCCGCCCTTGCCCACCACGGCGATGCTCCCCCGGTCAAGCGGCGACGGGAACTCCTCGACGATGAAGTCGAGCAGGCGATCGATCCCGATCGCCTTGGAGGCGGAGCCGCAGATCACCGGCGCCAACCGTGCGCGTGCGAACCCATCCTTCGCTCCGGCGACGATGTGCTCCTCCGGCAACGAGCCCGTCTCCAGGTATTCCTCGATCAAGGCGTCGTCGGACTCCGCCACCGCCTCGATCAGCTTCTCGCGGGCTGGGTCGGCCATCGCGTGCAGATCATCGGGCCAGGCCGACTCCTGCGCCTTCGGGCCGGACGGGTACAGGTCCGCCTTCTCGTGCAAGAGGTCGGCGATACCCCTGAAGTCGTGCTCCTGGCCGATCGGCAACTCGAAGGGCGCCACCTGGTTACCGAAGCTGGAGACCAACTGGGCCAGGGTGGCGTCGAAGTCGGCGCGTTCGCGGTCGAGCTTGTTCACGAAGATCGCGCGGGGCAGACCGGCTTCGACCGCGAGTTCCCAGGCGTACTCGGTCTGGACCTCGACACCGTCGACCGCCGAGACCACCACGATCACCGCGTCCGCGGCACGTACCGCGCTCCGGAGATCACCGACGAAGTCCGCGGTCCCCGGGGCGTCCATGACGTTGATCTTGGCGCCGCCCCACTCCACGGGCGCCAAGGAGAGGGAGACCGAGACCTGCCGACGATGTTCGTCGGGGTCGTGATCCGAGACGGTGGTGCCGTCCTCCACGGTCCCCATCCGGGTGATGGCCCCGGCGGTGAACAGCATGGCCTCCACGAGCGTGGTCTTGCCCGAACCGCCGTGGCCCACCAACAGGACGTTGCGGATGTCCTTCGCGTCGTAGGTCTTCAACGAGACTCCTTCGAGGTCGCGAGGTCGCAGTCAGGTCTGGGGATAGTACCGAGTTGCTAGGCTCGCGCCGATCGGCATGGTCCGCTTCCAACGACAGCCTCCGGGCACCGCGATCACCCGCTCCGTGCTCGTGGTGGGAGCCTGGGCGACGGCGGTCGCGGCCTGGCTCGTGGTGTCCTCACGACCGCGCGAAGGGGGCCTCGTGGCCGCCTTCGCCGCACTCTTGTTGCTCGTCGGTGGGCACCGAGCCAACCACGGCGCGGGTGGGCCCGTGGACCGGATGCTCACCGAGCTCCTGGACCGGGCGTGGGACGGCGGCGTCTTGGGTGCGATCGTGTGGGAGAACGGTGCCGCCGGGAGCCCTTCCGTCGCGGCGATCGTGGCGCTGTCTGCGAGTTACCTGTCCTCCTACGTCCGAGCCCGTGGTGCTGCGCTCGGGTACTCGGTGGAGGAGAGCCATGTGACGCGCGGCCTCCGCTACGCCCTCATCTCCATCGCGCTCGTTTCCGGTGGCCCGTGGCTCATCATGGTGGCGGCGACACTTTCTGTCCTGACGGCGCTCGTGAGGATCACCCAGGTCGCTCGAGAGGAACGGACCGCGTGAGCGACGCTGATACACGGGGGGAAACGTGGCGGGAACGTTCCTCCTACCTCATGATCGCCGCGCTCGAACGGGTCGCCCGGGCGCTCCCGACGCGGACCGGGCGCGTGGTGTTCATGGGCCTCGGCACCGTGGCACACCGACTCCTCCCGCGGGTGCGCGCCGTGGTGGCGGCGAACCAGGCGAGGGTGCTCGGCCTCGATGTCCTCGATCCCCTGGTCGCGAGGGCCACGCACGAAGCGTTCCGCAGTTACGCGCGGTACTGGTTCGACACCTTCCACATCACGCGATGGTCGAACGAGCGGGTGCAGGCCACGGTCGAGATCCACGGCTTCGAGCATCTGCGTGAGCCCGTCGAACACGGGCGAGGCGTGATCGCCGTGTTACCGCACCTGGGGAACTGGGACGTGGCCGGACGCGCGGTGGCTGCCCGTGGGCTGACCGTGGTGGCTGTCGCAGAGGAGCTGCGGCCCGAGCGGCTCTTCGATCTGTTCGTGCGCATGCGCGAACGGCTCGGTCTGCGTGTCGTGGGACATGCCGGGGGCAGTGTGGGCCGGGAGTTGGCCGCCGCGCTCGCCGGGGGGGAGGTCGTCGCGTTGGTGGCCGACCGCGACCTCAACGGGCGCGGCATCGAGGTGGAGATGTTCGGAGCGCCGAGGCGTCTGCCCGGTGGTCCGGCGATCCTCGCGCTGTCCACCGGCGCGCCGATCGTGACCGCCGACGTGTATCAAACGCGTGAGGGATGGTCGGTGACCTTCCGGCCGCTCCCGGACGTGGCGCGCACCGGCGACCGGCGCACCGACGTGACCGCCATCACGCGCGAGGTGGCCCGCGCGTTCGAGCGCGCCATCTCGGCCGCGCCTGAGGAATGGCATCTCTTCCAGCCCGCCTGGGAGAGCTGAGGTGCGCATCGCCCTCGCGTGCCCCTATGCGTGGGATGACCCGGGTGGCGTCCAGGTCCACGTACGGGAACTCGCGGAACGGCTCCTGGCGCGCGGTCATGCGGTCGTCGTGCTCGCGCCCGTTCGGGGCCAGGCTCCCGAGCCGTGGGTGATCCCGATCGGACGCCCCGTGGACATCAGGTACAACAGATCGAACGCCCCGATCGACCCCCGGCCCTGGTCCCGGGGTCCCGTGCGCGGTGCCCTGGCCGCGTTTCAGCCCGACATCGTGCACGCTCATCAGCCCACCGCGCCCTCCACGGGGATGTGGGCGACCCTGGACGCCCGGGTCCCGGTCGTGGGTTCGTTCCATTCCGGTGCGACGCGGTCGCGCCTGTACGACGTCGCTGCGCCGCTGCTCCGGCGGGTGGCACGGCGTCTGTCGGCGCGCATCGCGGTGTCCGAGCGCGCGGCCGAATTCGAGCGAGCGAGGATCGGGGGCGTGTTCTCCGTCATCCCCAACGGTGTCGAGGCCGCCCGGTTCGCCGATGCCGAGCCGCGCCAGGACCTGCCCGCCGGCCGACGCCTGCTGTTCGTGGGCCGCCTGGACGAACGCAAGGGTTTCGCCGTCGCCGTGGAGGCGTTCGCGATCGTCGCCGAGCAACATCCCGGGACCGTACTCGTCGTCGTGGGCGACGGGCCGGCACGAGGAGCCGTGGACCGGCTCGCCCCCGAGGTCAGCGAACGGGTGTTCATGCTCGGTGCGCTCCCGAACGTCGATCTTCCGCCGATTCACGCCGCCTGCGACCTCTACCTGGGGCCGGTCACGGGCGGTGAGTCGTTCGGGATCGTGTTGGTCGAAGCGATGGCGGCCGGGCTCCCGGTGGTGGCGAGCGATACGCCCGGGTACGACGAGGTCGTGCGAGACGGCGTCGACGGTCTGCTGGTCCCGCCACGGGACGCCGCCGCCCTCGCCGGGGCGGCCGCCCGCATCCTGGATGACGAGGTGTTCGCCGCCAGGCTGGCGGGAGCCGGTCGCGAGCGGGCTGCGATGTTCGACTGGGGAGTCGTGGTCCCGCGGATCGAGGCCGTGTACGACGAGGCGCTCGAGGCCGGGCCGTCGGTACGATAGGCCGTATGGAGATCTGGGTCCCGCTCGGTATCGCAGGAGCGGTGCTGGTCTGGGCGATCCTCACCTACAACCGGCTCGTGACGCTCCGCACGCGCGTGGACAACGGCTGGTCCCAGATCGACGTGCAGCTCCGGCGCCGCTACGACCTGATCCCGAACCTGGTGGAGACGGTCGAGGCCTACGCCCGGTACGAACGGGAAACCTTCGAGACCGTGACGCGGGCGCGTGCGGCGGCCCAGGAGGCGAGCGGCGTCGGCCAGCAAGCTGAGGCCGAGAACGTGCTCACGGCCGGGCTTCGCCAGCTGTTGGCCGTCGTCGAGGCCTACCCCGACCTCAAGGCGAACCAGAACTTCCTGTCGCTGCAAGAGGAGCTGACCGGCACCGAATCGAAGATCGCGTACGCGCGGCAGTTCTACAACGACACCGTCGCGAAGCTGAACACGGCCATCCAGCGGTTCCCCGGGCTGATCCTGGCTCGGCCCCTGGGGTTCACCGAGCGCGAGTTCTTCCAGATCGACGACCCCGTGCGCGGTCCTGTCCAGGTCGACCTGGGGGACGCCTAGGTGTACGAACAGATCGCGTCCAACAAGCGCAAGACCGTGGTCCTGCTGTTGGTCGGCATCGCCTTCTTGGTGGTGATCGGCTCGGTGCTCGGCTACCTCATGAACGCCGGGCCGTGGGGGGCCGTGATCGCGCTGGTGGTGGCCACGGTCCTTTCCGTCGTGTCGTACTTCAACGGCGACAAGCTCGTCCTCGCCTCGACCCGGGCGCGAGCGGTCACGCCCGAGGAGGAACCCAGGCTGCACAACGTGGTCGAGGGTCTGGCGATCGCGGCGGGGATCCCCAAGCCGCGGGTCTACGTCGTCCCCGAGCAGGCGCCCAACGCCTTCGCGACGGGGCGTGACCCCGAACATTCGTCGATCGCGGTGACCCAGGGCCTCCTCGCGAGCCTCAACCGGGTGGAGCTCGAAGGTGTGATCGGCCACGAGCTTTCGCACATCCTGGACCGCGACATCTTGGTGGGGACGGTGGTCGCCACCGTCGTCGGAGCGGCGGTGCTGCTCTCGGAGTTCTTCATGCGTTCGTGGTTCTGGGGCGGGTTCCGCGGCCGGCGCGACGACAACTCCAGCGGTGGGCCGCTCGCGATCGTCCTGCTCGTGGTGGGTCTCCTGATGCTCATCGTCGCGCCGATCGCCGGTCAGATCATCAAGATGTCGGTCTCGCGCAACCGTGAGTTCCTCGCCGACGCGCAGGGAGCGATGCTCACGCGCTACCCACCGGGACTGATCGCCGCCCTCGGGAAGATCGCCGCCTCGCCGACCTCGATGCACGCGGCCAACAACGCGACGGCGCACCTGTGGTTGAACCAACCGTCGCGGATCGAAGGCGACAAGATGGGGTCGCTCGAGAAGCTGTTCAGCACGCACCCGACGATCGAGGAGCGGATCCGCCGCCTCCGGGAGATGTAGGGCCAC
>JBBDHX010000006.1:42619-49515 GCA_040880745.1 Actinomycetota bacterium | reverse complement strand
TGAGGTTGGCTCGCTTGCCGACCTTGAGGTTGGCTCGCTTGCCGACCTTGAGGTTCGTCCGCTCGGCCTCGGTCGCTTCGCGCGCGCCGGCCGCCGGCTCGGACTTCTCGGGGGACTTCGGCTCGATCCGCTTCTCCGCCATCTGGTGCTCCTCCTTCGATCTCGTGGGCCCCGGTCGGGCCCTTCCATGCGTGCATCATCCGCCCCCCTCCCCCCGGATCGCCGCATCGCGGGTCACAAGACGGCCGTGTCGTCGATCACCGGCGCGGCGGTGACCTACGTCACTCGGCGTTGTGACGCAGGTCACAGGTCGAGTTCGGGCAGATCGACCGGGTCGGGGCGGAGCGTGCAGGCGCCGCACGACAGCGCATCCTCGACGACGAGCGCTTTCGTGTGCTCAGCCCCCTTGAACAGAGCGAGCACGAACGCAGCCGTCCCTGCGTGGTCCTCGCAGACGCCGCGACCACAGAATCGGCAGGTTCCAACGGCTGTTCGTCGACAGTGCCAGCAGTCCATCGTGTGAAAGCTCCCTTCTCGGTGTGTCTAGCGTTCCCAGGTCCGGTCGGTCGTCCGGCGCATCGAGCCGGAATGGAAGGCTTGCGCGACGACGGTCTCGAACCCCTCGCGGTCGAGCCGGAACAAGCGCATCGGGGTGGTGGCCACCACCGACGCCGTCCGCGGCACGTCCTCGAGCAGAGCGATCTCGCCGAAGTGGTCGCCGGCCCCAACCTCGGCGATCGGATGCCCGCCTTGCACGACCTGCGCGCGTCCGGTCGCGGCGACGTAGAACGCGTCTCCTGCGTCGCCCTCTCGCACGATGACCTCCGCGGGGGCAGCCATGGTGAACGACCCATGCTCCACCAAGACCGCCAGGTCCGCGGAGCCGAGGCGGCGGAACGGGGGGAGCGCCCGAAGGTCGGCGTAGGCCTGCATGGTCGGCGCGAACGTCGGCGCGTCGATCTCGTCGGCCAGCAGCCGGTCGAACGCGTTCTTGTCGATCCGGAACACCTCGATGTCCTCGAGCGCGCGCACGGCGGCCTGCCTCGGTGCGCCGCTCAGGAGCCCCATCTCACCGAATGCCTCGCCCGGCCCCAAGACGCGCAGGGTGCGCGTATCGGCCGTGTCCGGGTCGCGATCCTCCACCGCCACGGTGCCTCGGCGCACGATGTAGAACGCGTCCGCCGGGTCCCCTTGGCGGAACACCGTGTCACCGCGAGCGAAGGTCCTCAGCCGTACCCGGCCAGCCAGATCGTTCAGCACCTCGACGTCGATGTCGTCGAACGCCGGCAAGGCGTCGATCGCCTCGGCAGCTTCGACGCGCCACGATGTTTCGGCGCGGAAGCGGATCCTGCGCACGATCGCCCGGATCCTTCGGCCGATGGACTTGATCAGCGTGACCAGGCCGCGGATCGCCGGTCCGGCGAAGAACAGGATCAGCACGATCATCAGGATCCGCGTCCCCACGCTCTTGCTCCACAGGTCGCTGACGATCCCTCCGAAGACCTCCCTCCACAGCACCAGCCCGAGCACCGACGTGAAGATCGTGAACGCGATGCCGATGACCCCGTACAGGCCGAGGCCGATCTCTTGGACGGTGAAGCCTTCGTGTCGGAACAGCTTCTGCCACATCTCACGTTTGATGAACGAGATGGACCGTGGGCGCAGATCGGGGATCTCGATCGCGTCGGCCAAGACCCAGTAGCCATCGAGCTCCAACAGCGGGATCAGGTTCAGGAAGATCACGTAGTAATTGAGCACCGAGAACTTGAACAGCAGGTTCGAGAAGCCCGCATCGGGGAAGGCCACGAGCAACAGGGATGAGAAGCCGGCCAGGCAGAATTCGGCGAACGGACCGGCGAGGGCCTGCAAGATCCTCGGTCCCCGCTTGAGCATCAGGCCGTCGGACGTATCGATGAAGAAGGCGGGCGAGCCGTAGTAGAGGATGAAACCCGCCGACAAGATCTTGCGATCGAAGTGCACAAGCGTGGTGGCGTGGCCGATCTCGTGCATGGCGGTGAGCACGAATCCGAGTGCGATCAAGACGAGGGTCTCGATCGAGGCGGATCCGAGTACCAGCTGATGATGCCCCGAGACCGCTTCGCTGATGAAGCCGCCGAGACCGACGATGCCAACGAGCGCGAGCAGGAGCAGGACTGGCCACCGGTACAGGTGCCGCAACGCGTGGTCGTACATCCAGCGCACGTACCGATCCGCGCCGTCCCACGAGATCTTGAGTTCCTTCATGAAGGAGCGCAACCGGCGGCGGGCGCCAGACGTTGGGTCCATGCGACGGGCGAGCAGGGCCGTCACGTCGAGCGGTGCGGGGTCGAACACGCCGGCCCGTCGGAGCGACTCGATGAGGCCGGCCACCGCTGATACGTCGAGGTCACCCGACCGCTCCAAGTGATCGACGATCACTTCGCCCACGGTCCGGCTCCCGTCGAGCGTGGCGACGAGGTCCGCCTCCCACGTCTGGAGTTCGTAGTGCGCGCTGCGGTCACCCTTCGCGATCAGGGCGTAGTCATCACCCCAGCGGAGCGGGAACGGGGCGATCTCGGTGCCCGGCGCCAGCTTGGGGCGGAACGAGTCGAGGTCGACCGCGTCCTCGAGGAGCGCCCACACGCCCTCCGGTTCGGCTGCGCGTTCAGCCGTGGCTGTGCCCGATCTGGCACGGACGAGGGCGCCGATGTCCATCGGCTCCTCGGGCGCGTCGTGGACGCCGCGGAGCAACGCGGGCACGTCGAGCCGGTTCTTGCGCCGCCTCCGCTCTCGCAGCGTGTCCGAGCCGATCACGAGGACGGCCACGATGGCAACGATGGCCACGAGCGCGTTCTCCACCAGGTTCTCCTTCCCGGCGCTTTCCGGACACCGGCGCGGATCATGCGCCCAGCGACGGCTTCGGCGCAAGCGCGAACGATCGAACGGTGACCGAGGCGATAGCCTCCCAGCCGTGCGGATCGATGTGGTCACGATCTTCCCCGAGCTCGTGCGTGGGCCTCTCGCGACGGCGCTCCTGGGCAGGGCCGTGCAGGCAGGCGTCGTGGATGTGCGGATCCATGACCTCCGGGATTTCGCCACCGACCGACACCGAACCGTGGATGACCAGGCCTTCGGCGGCGGTCCGGGGATGGTGTTCAAGCCCGAGCCGGTCTTCGCTGCGGTTGAGTCTTTGGACCCCGACCGTGGGCGGGTGCTCGCCATGTCGCCGGCCGGCAGACGCCTGCATCAGTCCTTCGTCCGCGAACTCGCCGCCGAGGAGCACCTGACCTTGCTGTGCGGCAGGTACGAGGGGTTCGACGAGCGCATCATCGAAGGCCTCCCCGCCGAAGAGGTGTCGATCGGCGACTACGTGGTTTCAGGCGGCGAACTCCCGGCGCTCGTCCTCATGGAAGCCGTGACCCGGCTGGTCCCGGGCGTGATCGGCAAGGAGGGGTCCCACGAGCAGGACTCGTTCTCCGATCCAGGGCTGCTGGACCACCCGCAGTACACGCGTCCCGCGGAATTCCGGGGGCTGCGGGTCCCCGAAGTCCTGGTGTCGGGCAACCACGCGGAGATCGAACGATGGCGCCGCGATGCAGCGCTCGCGAAGACGCGTCGCAACCGCTCCGACCTGCGCGGATACGATCCGAACCGCTGAAGACCGACTGGTACACTCGACGACCGTTGCCATGAACAAGACCGATCTCATCGAGAAGCCGTTCCTGCGCACGGATCTCCCCGACTTCCGCCCGGGTGACACCGTCAAGGTGCACGCGCGCGTGGTGGAGGGCACCCGCGAGCGTGTGCAGGTGTTCCAGGGCGTCGTGATCCGCCGTGCGGGTGGGGGTATCCGCGAGACCTTCACGGTGCGGAAGATCTCGTTCGGGGTCGGGGTCGAGAGGACCTTCCCCCTGCACTCGCCGTCGATCGCGAAGCTCGAGCTGGTCCAGCGCGGTCGTGTCCGCCGGGCGAAGCTCTACTACCTGCGTGACCTGCGAGGGAAGAAGGCGCGCATCAAGGAGCGCCGGATCGACGACGTGAAGCTCGCCGCGATGGAGGCCGCCGCCGCCCAGGCCGTGGAGGCCGCCGCCGAGGAAGCGGCGGAAGCGGAGATGACCGACGCCACCGACCTGCCGGACGCCGAGGCGCCCGATACGGCCGAAGCCGAGGCGATCGCTGAGACCGCGCAGGACGCCCCTGAGGACGCGGTCGCGGACGACCCCGGCGTCGCGCAGGATGCGGACACCGCCGAGGAGCAGTCCGAGGCCTGATCGGATGGCCGGCGGGGAGCTCGATCCGCCCCCCTCCGGAGCCACCGAGCCGGCTCGACCTCGCCGCCCGGCTCGCCGCGAACTCCCGATCCTCCTCATCATCGCCCTCGGCATCGCGATCGTGATCAAGTCGTTCCTCGTCCAGGCGTTCTTCATCCCTTCCGTCTCGATGGAGCCGACGCTCCAACCCGGCGACCGGATCCTCGTGTGCCGGATCTGCTCGGTCGGCGACATCCAGCGAGGCGACGTGATCGTCTTCGCCGATCCGGATCCAGAGCCGGCTCCTGCGCGCGGTGTCATCGCGGGGGCGCTGCACTGGCTGGGGGAGGCGGTTGGCGTCGCGGCGCCCGCCGACGAGGACTTCGTCAAACGGGTGATCGGGGTCCCCGGCGACGTCGTGGAGCTGGGCGGTGGCCGGCTCCTGGTCAACGGCGCCGTCATCGACGAGCCGTACCTCGATCCCGTCCCGGACACCTCCGCCTACGGGCCCGTGTCGGTCCCCGATGGCATGCTGTTCGTGTTGGGGGATAACAGGACGGAGTCGGGGGACTCCCGGTTCGAGCCCCCGAGAGGGGTTGGCCTGGTGCCCCAGGACGCGGTTATCGGCACGGTGTTCCTCCGCGTCTGGCCGCCGAGCAGGGTGGGAGGTCTGTGAGGAGCACGCTCGGACATCTGGAGGAGGCTCTGCGCGCGCACGGCTTCACCCGGGTCGCGGGGGTCGACGAGGCGGGCCGCGGGGCTCTCGCGGGTCCGCTGGTCGCGGCCGCGGTCGTCGTTCCCGAGGGCTTCGACCCCGACGGCATCTACGACTCGAAGATGCTGACGCGGGGGCAGCGTGAGGTGGCGTTCGCGCGGATCACGGAGGGCTGCCAGGTGGCGGTTCGGAAGATCGAGGCGCCCGTCTTGGACGCGCGCGGTCTGCACCGATCCAACATCGCGTTGCTCCGGCGGTGCGTGAACGCCCTGGAGCCGAGACCGGACTACGTCCTCACCGATGGGTTCGCCGTACCACGGATCGTGTGCCCGACCCTGGGCGTGAAGAAGGGGGATGCTGTGTCGCTCTCGATCGCGGCGGCCTCGATCGTGGCCAAGGTCACACGCGATGCCATCATGCGCCGGCTCGATCGACGCTACCCGTCCTTCGGCTTCGCTGGGCACAAGGGGTACGCCACGCACGAGCATCTCGTCGCGCTGGCGACGCACGGCCCCTCACCCGAGCACCGACTTTCGTTCGCCGGCGTCGGGCAGACGTCGCTCCCGGGGCTCGCGCGGCTCGAGGTGGCCCGCGCCGAAGTCCGAACACCGTGAGAGCATGGGCGAGGATCATGGAAGACGACATCGAGCGGTTCGAGGAAGAGCGCGAACTCGAGCTGTACCGGGAGTACCGCGACGTGCTCCCGATGTTCGCCTACGTGATCGAGACCGAGCGGCGCTTCTACCTGGCCAACAAGGTTGAGATGCGCCCGGCCGAGGACGGATGGGTGCAGGTCGAGCTCGCGGATGCCTGGGTCTGGGACATGTTCCGCCCCGCCCGATTCGTGGCGAGCGTGCGGGTCATGACCCGTCGCGATGTCAACGTCGAGGAGCTGCGCCCCCAGGACACCGCCACGATCCCGGACGCGCCCGGCACCGATCCGGCCTGACCCCGCGGCGGCGTCGCGGCCGAACCGTGTCAGAGGGCCCGCCTACGGTCGTTCCCGTGGACAGGCGTCCTGCGACTGGGAGGATCGGCGAAGATGTCGCCGCGGCCCTGTACGCCCGCCGCGGCTATCGCGTGGTGGCTCGGAACTGGCGCTGCAGGCTCGGGGAGCTCGACCTGATCCTGACGCGGGGGCAGACGCTGGTCGTCTGCGAGGTCAAGACACGGCGCGGCCCATCGTTCGGCGGGGGCTTCGAGGCGGTGGACGCTCGCAAGCAGGCGAAGCTGCGCCTCGTCGCGGAGGCGTTCCTCCTCGCATGGCCGGGGCGCCCCGGCAGCGTCCGGTTCGACGTCGCCAGCGTGGCCCTGCGGTCCGGCGGATCAGCGTCGGTCGAGGTCTTCGAGGACGCCTTCTGAAAGACGGCGGATCGCGGCGAGCATGGCGTCCACGTCGGTCTTCGTCGAGAGGTAGTTCACGAGCCCGGCCCGCAGGAACGTACGGTCACGGAGCGTGGTGACGCTGACCCACGCTGCCCCATCCACCTCGAGCGCGCGCTGGGCGGCGATCTGGTAGGCGTCGACGCGTGCCGGATCCCACGAGTCCCAACCCCTGGGGAGGTGCCGGAAGCACACCACCGAGAGCTCTGGCTCGCAGGCCATGTCGAGGTCGGCGGCACCGCGGATCGTGGAGGCCAGGTAGGCGGCGAGGTCGTCGTTGTGCTCGATCAGACCGCCGAGACCCCGGGTTCCCAGGTGTTGCCATGACATCCAGAGCTTCAGCGCGCGGAACCGGCGCGTGCCCTCGATCGAGTACTGGTACCAGTTGAGGGGCTCGTCCTCGGGTCGGTTGGACCGGTAGTACTCGGGGGCTCGGTGGAAGGTGCGGAGCAGATCGGTTCGCCGTCGCACCACGAGTGCACCGATGTCGTACGCCTGGAAGAACCACTTATGTGGATCCACCGTCACGCTGTCGGCGAGTTCCAGCCCGGGTACGCGGGTGGCGTCGC
>JBBDHX010000006.1:0-42609 GCA_040880745.1 Actinomycetota bacterium | reverse complement strand
CGTCGTCCACCGACCCGGTGTTCGTCGAACCCGCGACGGCGCAGATCGCGAGGGGTAGCAGCCCCGCAGCGCGATCCTCGGCGACAGCGGCGGCCACCGGGTCGGCCTGCAGGCGGAATCGGTCATCCGATGCCAGGATCCGAAGGCTGTCGGCTGGGAACCCCAGCACGTCGAGCCCGCGGGCCACGGAGAAATGCGTCTGGTCGCTGGCGTAGATGCGGACGCCTTCGAGGTCCCCGCCGCGGGGCGCATCGGCGAGGCCGCGCGCCGCGGCGAGGTGGATGTCGCGGGCCAGGGCCAGGGCCATCAAGTTCGCCATGACCCCCCCGGATGTGAGCACCCCCCATCCGTCGTCGTGATCCATCCCGATCAGGTCGCGGAGCCACCGGATGACCTCCTCCTCGACGAATGCGCCCACGGGCCCCGCGTGCCAGACATCCACGCCCTGCTGGAGCCACTGGGAAAGGACCTCCCCGGCGATCGACATGGGCAAGGGCGGCGGGGTGAAGTAGGAGAACGACCCCGGGTGGTGCGCGTTGTACGTCATGGGTGCCACGCGCTCGCGGAAGGCAGCCAGCACCTCCGTGGCGGGGCGGCCATCGCTGGGTGCGGGCGCGGGGGTCGAACCTTCGCCGAAGAACCGGAGGCGTGACTCCGGGTACGGATCCTTCGTGATCGGCCGGACCATCGCATGGTCATAGAGCCAGTCGAGCGCCTCGCGCCACACGTCGGCCCCGAACGCCTCGAGGGCCTCGCGCGATACCTCGGGGTCGCGTACGTCCAGCAGTGCGGGATCCGGCACCTCGGGCAGATCGGGTCGGCGCATGGCTCGCGATGCTAACCGCCCCGACCGGCCGGGTCGTGTGACGCCCGTCACGTCGCGCGGGAGCGGGTCACCGTAGCGTCGATCTCGTGTACGGACGGGTGGCGGGGATCGCGTTGCTCGGTGTCGGAGGACACCGAGTGGCGGTCGAGGCGGTGGTCGGGCGTGGACTCCCGTCGCTCTCCTTCACGGGGCTCCCCGGGGCCACCGTCCAGGATGGCCGTGAGCGGATCCGGCCCGCGGCCGAGCACTCGGGGCTGGAGTGGCCGCTGCGGCGCGTCGTCGTGAACCTGGCTCCGGCGAATCTCCGCAAGGACGGTCCCGGCCTCGATCTGCCGATCGCGGTCGCGGTCGCTGCGGCAACGGCGCAGGTCCCCGCCGCGGGCTTGGCCGGCGTGGCGCTGTTCGGCGAGTTGTCGCTCAAGGGGGCGGTGCTCGCGCCCCCGGGCGTCCTGGCGGCCGCCATCGCGGCGGCCGGGTCGGGGTGCGAGATCCTGGTCGTGCCGGCGGCCAACGCCGCGGAGGCGGCGCAGGTGGGAGGTCTCCGCGTCGTCGCGGCCGCCACGCTCGCAGAGGTGGTTGGGTTCCTGCGGGGGACGTGGGAGGCGCCCCCGGTGAACGCCCACGCGAGCGAGCCCGACCTGCATCACGCCGTCGACCTCGCCGAGGTCCGGGGCCAGTCGCAGGCCAGGCGTGCGCTGGAGATCGCCGCCGCGGGCGGTCACAACCTGCTGATGGTGGGCTCACCGGGTGCAGGCAAGACGATGCTCTCCAGACGCCTCGCCACGATCCTGCCCGACCTCACGCCCCCCGAAGCCCTCGAGGCGACCCAGATCTGGTCGATCGCAGGCTTGCTCGGCGGCCGTGGGGTGCTCCGCCAGCGGCCGTTCCGAGCCCCGCACCACTCCATCTCCACCGCAGGCCTCCTGGGCGGAGGCACGGTTCTTGCCAGACCGGGAGAGGCGTCGCTCGCGCACCAGGGGCTGCTCTTCCTCGACGAGCTCACCGAGTTCCGCCGCGATGCGGTCGAAGCGCTGCGCCAACCGTTGGAGGACGGGCAGATCGTCGTGACAAGGACCGGCGGGTCGGTCACGTTCCCTGCGCGGTTCACGCTCGTCGCGGCGGCGAACCCCTGCCCGTGCGGTTTCCGCGGGGACCCGATGCGTGCGTGCACGTGCCGCGACGACCAGGTCCACCGCTACCGCCAGAAGCTCTCCGGCCCGCTGCTCGACCGGATCGACCTTCGGCTCGCCGTCCCGCGGCTCACGAAGGACGAACTGATGGGTGCCGCCGACGGTGAGACCTCGGCCGTCGTCCGTGTCCGCGTCGAGGAGGCCCGTGCACGGCAGCGGCATCGCTACCGAGACCTGTCCGCGACGTGCAACGCGCATCTGCCCGGGCCGCTCGCCCGTCGTTTCGGCGCTTTGGACGATGGGGCATCCGATGTGCTGGCGGCGGCCGTCGACCAGATGGCGCTCACCGGCCGCGGCTTCGACCGGGTGCTCAAGGTGGCCCGAACCATCGCGGACCTTGCCGGGAAGACGCTCGTCGAGATGGATCACGTGGCCGAGGCCCTCGCCTACCGCACGGCGTTCGACCATGACGCGAGGCGGATCCTTGCCGATGCCGGTTGATCGCCCACCGTCATGGGAGCAAGGGTTCCCCGAGGGGTTCGGCGTGGGGCCCGCAGAGCGTGAGGCCGCGCTCCTCCTGCGGTGCCTCCTCGGCATCATGCCGCGGGCACTGCACGAGCTGGCCTGGCGTGAAGGATCAGCGTGCTTCACGGTGGCCGCGATCGTGCGCGGCGCCGCCGGCTCGGACCTCGATCGCGCGTTCTTGCATGAGGCCGATCTCGCCCGTATCCGGGCATCGCTCACCGCATGCGGCGCTCGATTCGCCGCCCCCGGCGATGATGACTACTGGCCGGCGTTCGTCCGGCTCGCCGATCCGCCGGTCGGGGTGTTCGTGCGCGGCGAACGGTTGGACCCCGGGGATGTCCGTGTCGCGGTGATCGGGTCGCGCCGACCTTCGGCTCTCGGACGTGATGTCGCCATCGACCTCGGCCGCGGCCTGGTTCGGGCCGGGGCGGTGGTCGTGAGCGGAGGTGCGATCGGCATCGACGCGGCGGCGCATCTCGGCGCGCTCGACGCGGCAGGGCGGACCGTGGCCGTGCTCGGCTCCGGCATCGACGTCGCCTACCCGGCGTCCAACCGGGTCCTGCTCGAGCGCATCCCGGATGCCGGCACCGTGATCAGCGAGTACCCACCGGGGGTCCCGGCGGAGCCGTTCCGCTTCCCGGCGCGGAATCGGCTCATCGCGGCCTTGTCTCGTGCCGTCGTCGTCGTGGAAGGGGCGGCTCAGAGCGGCACCCGGATCACCGCGGAGTGCGCCACGGACCTGGGGCTGGACGTGTTCGCCGTACCCGGGCCGGTCACGAGTCCTCTCGCAGAGACACCCCTGGCGCTCATCCGTGACGGCGCACGGATGATCCGCGGGGCCGACGATCTGCTGGCCGATCTGGACCTCGCTCCGGTCGTGGCGGCCCGTGCAGCGCCGGTGGGGTTGCCTCCCGACGAGCAGCGGGCCTTCGACGCGCTGGAGGTGTCGATGCTCCCCGACGCCCTGGCTCGCAGCGCCGCCATGTCCCTGTCTGAAGCGGTGGGCGCGTTGATCCGGCTGGAGCTCCGCGGGCTGGTCCGCGGCGTCGGCGGGCGCTACGAACGGACCTTCGGCCGGGGGCCGGTGGGGGAGGCGAACCGGAGCATCGGGTGAGGGCAGGGCCCCCCGCCGGGTGATTGCGCAGCCACCGAGGCGCTGGGAGGATACGCGGACCCCGACCGGAGGCCTGCGTGCGCACACGGGACGACCTTCCCCCGTCCGAAGATGAACTGTTGTCGGCTTTCGCCGATCACTTGCGGCTGGAGCGGCGGCTGTCGCCGCACACGGTCTCGGCGTACGGGCGCGACCTGCGGCGTCTGGCGGTCTTCCTTCATCGGGAAGGAGCCTCGCTCGCGGGGGCGACCTACCCCGTACTCCGCAGGTTCCTGGCTCAGCGGCACACGATGGGTGCGGCGCGGGCTTCCATCGCGCGCGGCGTGGGCGCGATCCACACCTTCTATCGGTGGGCGGCCTCGGAAGGCCGCGTGCGCGATGACCCCGCGGTCTTGCTGGGCCGGCCCAAAGTGGTCAACCGGTTGCCCGTCGTGCTTCGCGCGGCCGAGGCCGATGCGCTCGTGGAGGCTCCGGGGCACGGTGTCGAGATGGACGAGGCTGATCCGCCGGACCGGGCGATCGCGCTGCGCGACCGAGCGCTGTTGGAGCTCCTCTACGGATCGGGGCTCCGGATCGGCGAGGCGATGGGCCTGCCGGTGGAGCGGGTCGACCTGCGTCGCGGCAGGGTCCTGGTCACGGGCAAGGGCGCGAAGGACAGGGAGGTTCCGCTCTCCGAGCCCGCCGTCGACGCGATCGAGGACTGGCTGGACACCGCTCGCGCGGCGCTCGCGGCTCCGGGCGAGCCGGCCCTGTTCGTGAATCGGCACGGTTCGGCGATGGGCTCCCGGGATGCCCGCCGGATCGTGGAACGATATGGTGCCCGGCTGATGCCGGGCAGGCGAGTGACGCCGCATACATTGCGGCACTCGTTCGCGACGCACCTGCTGGAAGGAGGGGCCGACATCCGAGTCGTGCAGGAATTATTGGGCCACGCGTCCGTGGCCACCACGCAGCGATACACACACGTGTCGCGGTCCCGCCTCTTCGAGGCCTACGAGCGGTCCCACCCCCGCGCCTGATGCCCGCCAAGGCCCAACCGAAGAAGGCAACGGCCAAGGCCGTAGCCCGCAAACCCGCGGCGACGGCCGTGAAGACGCGGGCGAAGGCCTCCACCGAGCCCGTGATCACGGTCCCGCCGCAGGTCGACGACGAACTCGGCGCCATCTGGCACGGGTTCAAGGGATCGGACGACGAGCAGGCGCGAGAGAAACTGATCCTGCATTACGCACCGCTCGTGAAGTACGTGGCCAGCCGTGTGGCCAGCGGTCTGCCCGCTTCGGTGGACCAGGCGGATCTGGTCTCCTACGGGATGTTCGGGCTGATCGACGCGCTGCACAAGTTCGAGCCCAGCCGGGGGAACAAGTTCGAGACCTACGCGATACCCCGGATCCGTGGGGCGATCATCGATGAGCTCCGTGCCATGGATTGGGTCCCGCGTTCGGTCCGCTTCAAACAGCGCGAGATCGAGAAGGCGCTGGCCGATCTGGAGTCCAAGCTCAAACGGCAACCCTCCGAGCGCGAACTGGCGGAGCGGCTGGGCATGACGTTGTCCGAGTTGCACGACGTCGTGACGCAGATCTCGTTCGTCTCGGTGCTGGCGCTCGACGAGACGGTGTCGGTGGGCCAGGATCGCGGCGAGCAGGTGTCCCTGATCGACACGCTGGCCGACAAGGGATTCGAACCGGGGTCGGGGGTCGAGTCCCAAGAGACGCGGGGCTTGCTGGCCGCAGCCATCAACGCCCTCTCCGAGCGGGAGAAGATCGTCGTGACGCTCTACTACTTCGAGGGGCTGACGCTCGCCGAGATCGGTGAGATCCTCGGCGTCACCGAGTCACGGATCTGCCAGATCCACACGAAGGCCGTCGGGGTGCTCCGCGGTCAGATGACCGAATACGACTGAACCGCCCCTCGCGTGTGACGGCGGTCACGATCTCGGTGGCGCCGGCTCCCTAGCCTGCGCACGTGGTGTTCCCGTTCATCCTCGCTCTGTGGCTCGCGGTCAGCGGCGCCCCATCGTCATCGACGGTATCTGATGCGCCGGCGGCCGCTGACGTCGCGGCCACGCAGGCATGGATCTGGCCCGTGTCGGGACCCGTGATCCGCTCGTTCGATCCGCCCGACTCCCCGTACGGGAGCGGTCATCGTGGGATCGACATCGCGGCCGGTCTCGGCACGCCGGTGCGGGCCCCGGCCGCCGGGACGGTCACTTTCGCGGGGCCCGTCGGGGGCAGGCTGTTCCTGACCATCGACCACGGCGGCGGTCTCGAGTCCACGTACTCCTGGCTCTCGTCCTTGGTGGCCCGGCGTGGCCAGACGGTGATGGCCGGGGTGATCGTCGCCACGACGGGTCCTGGGCACACCGGGGGCGCGGTCCCTCACCTGCACATGGGGGTTCGCCTCATGGATGTCTATGTCGATCCGCTCCTCTACCTTGCGCCTCCGGACATACGCTCGATGATCCGGCTCGCGCCCTTGGCCGCGTAGGCTCGCCCTCGACGGGGGTAGGATGCCCGGCCGTGCGCCTCCCCATCCGATCCCTCCTCACGCTCATCTTCACGGTGGCCTCCGTCACGTTTGCCGGCGCCTCCGCCGCAGCGGCGGACTGGCCTCAGTTCCAGGCTGATGAGGCGCACACGGGGGAGGTGCAGGGTCCTGCTCCGCCCTACGGGGTCGCATGGGAAACAGACGTCGAGCCGGCGGGGCCGGGTGCGAGATTCGGGCTCTCGGCGCCGATCGTGGTCGACGGTTCCGTGGTGGCGGTGGGGCCCGAGTCCGTCGAGGTCATGGACCTTGCGTCCGGCGAGCCGATCGACTCGTTCGAACGGGAACTCGGACCGTCGGTCCCGGCCGCCATCGCACAGACCGACGATGGCGGCGTCCTGCTCTTCACCGAAGGATGGGGCGATGGGCCGATCCTGCCGGCGACCGTGGCAACGAGCGGCTCCGTGACACCTTCGGTGACCCAGAGCCCCTCCCCGAGCCCCTCGCCCCCGGTCGTGGACGGGTTCGCGGGGCCATCGGGGCTCGTCGCGGTTTCCTGGCCCGGCGGCGATCGGCTCTGGACCTTCGATCTCCCCGAGGTGAGCCGGAGTGGCGTGACGGTCACCGGTGGGCTGGCGGTGGTCGGGACGAACGACGGCTCGGTGACGGCGGTCGACATCGCGACGGGAGAGTCTGCGTGGACGACCGATGCGGGACGCAACGTCGATCAGGCGATCGCCGCCGCCGAAGGGATCGTGGTGGTGCCCGTGCGCGGAGGCGAGAACACCGCTGCCTCCGTTCTGGGCTTGCACGAGAGCGATGGGACCGAGGCGTGGAGGTATCGACCGGTGAACCCGGCGCTTATCGCGAGCGCGGCCGCGCTCGCCGGCGGCTCGGCTTTCATGGCGTTCTCCGACGGGACCGTGCATGCGGTCGGTCTGCAGGACGGGGCGCTGCGGTGGTCGGATCGGATCAACGGTGCCGCGCCATGGGCTCCCCCCGCCGTGAGCGGCGGGCGCGTGTTCGTGGCCAACGCGGCAGGACAGATGTACGGCTTCGATGTCGGCACCGGTGAGCGTGCCTGGGACCACGCACGCAACGTCGCCGTCTTCCGGCCCGCGCCGGTCGTGGTGGGCGGCGCGGTGCTTATGGGGACCGTCGAGGGGCAGATCGTGGCGTTCGACCTCGCGAGCGGAGACGCGGTATGGCACCGCGACCTCGGTGAAGGGCCGATCCACGGCATGGCTGCCACGGATGAGGCGGTCGTCGTCGTGCGAGGTGGCAGCGATGCGGGCGTGCTGTCGCTGATCCACGACGCAGCCGCCCCCCTGCTCGCCGAGCAGAGCCCCACGGTCGCCCAACCGGCGCGGATCGTGGGCAACTGGTTGCTCGCCGCGGTCCCGATCGCCCTGCTGCTCGTCGCGCTCGGGAGGTTCCTGGTCGCGCGGATGGCGCCGATCGACCTCCCGAGCATCGAGGACGCCGCCATCGGTGAGGACGGGGGCGACGCGTGAGCAAGAGCAAACGCAAGCCGCGGACCCCGAGCAGCTACCGGGCGCCGGTGTCGGCGTCCGAACCGGTCAAGCGTGGGTTCTTCGACACCCTGATGGCGCCGCGGACCGGTCCGCCCGCGCCCATGCCGAGCATCCGCTCGAGCATCGCGCGTGGTTTCGTGACCGTGATCTCGACGCCAGCCATCGTGGCGTGGGTGGCCGGCGTGGCCTTCGTGCAGTGGGTGGTGCTGGTCAGCCTCGGCTTCCAGGGACCGTTCACCTACATGGCCGCTGCCATGTCGTGGCCGGGCCCCGGGACCTACCTAGACGGTCAATTGGCAGCCGTCGCGTTCGGCTCCACGCGGGGTTCGCTCTTCTCGGTCTTCATCTTCCTCATCGTGCGCGGTGTGGTGCTCGCGGTCCTCACGACCATGAGCGTGGAGACGCTGCGAACGGGAGGTGTGAGCGCCTGGAGCGTGCGGCGCACCCTCCACGTCCTGCCCGCTGCGATCACGGCGAACATGGTCGGTCTGGGCCTGCTACTCGTCGCAGGTGTCGGCGGGCAGTTCCTGGGCCAGCTCGGGCTGGGGTTCCTGGTCTTCGTCGCAGGCCTGGTGGCCGCGGTGTGGCTGACGGCGTCGGCGCCTGCGATCGCGGCCGATGAGGACCGAGGTCTCGCCGGCACGATGCAGCGCGCGTACCGCATCGCGAGGGTGCCGGGGTCAGGTGGCCTGACGATCGCGGCGCTCTACGCGATCCCCTCCTTCGCCGTCACCTCGGTCTACGCCTTCGGGGGTGACATCGGCGTCAACCCCACGCCCGCCAGATGGGCCGTCACGATCGGGCTGAACCTGATCCACGCGACGGCGGCGGTGATGTTCGCGTACCGCTACCTCGCGTCGGCACCGTTCATCGACGAGGCGCCGAAAGCGACCCGTCGCCCCAGACGCTGATCCGCAGCGGCGGCCACCGAACCCGCTGGTAGACTGCCCATCGCCGGCGCAACCGCGCCGAGCACACACCTCCGGGGACCGCACGCCGGGGTCCCGTCCACGAGGCGGGCCGGCACGGGCCGATCCGGAGGGAGGCGGAAAACCGAAAGGAGTCGCTCGTGCCTGTCGTTACCAGGCGGGAGCTCCTCGAGGCCGGGGTGCACTTCGGCCATCAGACGAGGCGCTGGAACCCGAAGATGCAGCGCTACCTGTTCGGGGAGCGTTCCGGCATCTACATCATCGACCTCGAGCAGTCCCTGGCGGGCCTCGAGGAGGCCCATGCGTTCGCACTGTCCGTCGGCCGGCGCCGGGGCACCATCATGTTCATCGGGACGAAGAAGCAGGCCCAGGAGGTCGTCGCCGAGCAGGCGCGGCGCACCGGGATGCCGTTCATCAACAACAGGTGGCTGGGCGGGATGCTCACGAACTTCTCCACGATGAAGACACGGCTCATGCGCTTGCGGGAACTGAACGAGATGGATGAGTCCGGTGCGATGGACCGGTTGCTCAAGAAGGAAGCCATCCGCATGCGTCACGAGCGCGACAAGCTCGAGCGCAACCTCGGGGGGATCGCCGGGCTCGAGCGTCTGCCCGACGCGGTGTTCGTGGTGGACACCAAGAAGGAGCAGATCGCGGTCAACGAAGCACGCAAACTCAACATCCCCGTCATCGCGATCGTGGATACGAACTGCGACCCCGACGAAGTGGACTACGTCATCCCCGGGAACGACGATGCGATCCGGGCCGTGAACCTCGTGGCCAGGGTGATCGCGGACGCGCTGGTCGAGGGGTACGGCATGGCCAAGGATGACGTCGTCGAAGCCGCGACCGCGCCGATGCCCCGCCCGGCAGGTGGGCCCAAGCCACAGGCGGCTCCGGCCGCGGTGGACGAGACGCCGACGCACGAGGAGGCGGCCGCCATCGCATCGACCACCGTGTTCGAGCCCGATGTCGAGTCCGCGCCCGATGCGGAGATCGAGCCGGAGGTCCCGGCCGAGGAGATCGCGGTCCTCGACGACCAGCCGGAGGAGCCGCCGCAGGTGGCCGAGCCGCCCCGGCCCGACGAGAGCGTGGCGGTGACGTCGGATGGCTGAGATCACCGCAGCGATGGTGAAGGAACTCCGCGACGCCACGGGCGCGGGGATGATGGACTGCAAGCGCGCCCTGCAGGACGCAGGCGGTGACCTGGCGAAGGCCAAGGAGCTCCTCCAGCACAAAGGCCTGGCGAGCGTCGAGAAGCGTTCGGGTCGTGCGGCCAACCAGGGTCTCGTCGACTCCTATATCCATTTCAACAACACGGTCGGCGTGTTGATCGAAGTCAACTGCGAGACGGACTTCGTCGCCAACACCGATGAGTTCCGTGCGCTGGTGAAAGATCTCGCGTTGCACATCGCGAGCCCCGCGGCGCCCGCCTACCTGTCGCGCGACGATGTTCCCCAGGAAGAGCTCGACCGCGTGAAGGCCGTGTACGAGGTGCAGGCCAAGGAGTCGGGCAAGCCGGACAACGTGATCGAGAAGATCGTCCAAGGGAAGCTGGCAGCGTTCACGAAGGACCACGTCCTGCTCGATCAGCCGTTCGTCAAGGACGACACCAAGACGATCCAGCAGTACCTCGACGAGGTCGGTGCCAAGACGGGCGAGAAGGTCATCGTACGTCGCTTCGTCCGGTTCAAGCTGGGCGAGGACGCGGAGTAAGCTGAGGCCGAGGGAGCAGGAGGGGACGGCCGAACGCATGGGCGATATCGCAGCGCGGCCCGCGTACCACCGGGTTCTCCTGAAGCTTTCCGGGGAGGCCTTCGCACCCGAGTCCGGCTTCGGCATCAGCGCTGAGGCGACGGCATTGGTCGCACGCCAGCTGGCCGACGTGGTCGATCTGGGGATCCAGCCCGCGGTGGTCGTCGGTGGCGGCAACATCTGGCGGGGACGCCAGGCTCCCGGGATCGACCGCAACCGTGCCGACTACATGGGCATGCTCGCGACCGTGATGAACGCGCTGGCGCTGCAGGACGCCCTCGAGAAGATGCACGTCCCGACGCGGGTGCAGACGGCGATCACGATGAGCCAAGTCGCAGAGCCGTTCGTGCCGCTTCGGGCACTTCGCCACCTGGAGAAGGGGCGCGTCGTGATCTTCGCTGCGGGATTGGGGGTGCCGTACTTCTCCACGGACACGTGTGCCGCCCAACGCGCGCTCGAGATCCAGGCCGACGCCCTCTTGAAGGGGACGAAGGTCGACGGGGTCTATACGGCGGATCCCCACGTCGATCCTTCCGCCACCCGTCTGGAGGCGCTCGAATACGTGGAGTTCCTGAGCGAGGGGTACCGGGTGATGGACGCCACCGCGGTGTCGCTCTGCATGGAGAACAAGTTGCCGATCGTCGTGTTCGACCTCCGCGAGGAAGGGAACATCCGCCGCGTGGTCACCGGCGAGCGCATCGGCACGCTGGTCCACGGAGGGATGGCATGACGATCGAGTCCGCGATGAAGGATGCCGCCCACAAGATGGAGCAGGCGGTGGCGCACCTGCGGGAGGACTTCTCCGGGATCCGGACGGGCCGCGCCTCGCCCGCTGTTCTTCATCGGATCACCGTCGAGTACTACGGGACGCCGGTCCCGCTGCAGCAACTCGCGTCCACGAGCGTCCCTGAACCACGACTCCTGCAGGTCACCCCGTTCGATAAGAGCGCGATCGGTGCGATCGAGAAGGCCATCCTGCAGAGCGACCTGGGCATCACCCCCAGCAACGATGGCTCCGTGATACGCCTCGGGTTCCCCCCCTTGACCGAGGAGCGCCGGAAGGATCTGGTGAAACAGGTCCATCACCGCGCCGAGGAAGGCCGCGTCGCCGTGCGCAACGTGCGACGCCATGCCAAGGAAGAGATGGAGAAGCTTGAGCGGGCGGGTTCCATCTCCGAAGATGACCTGATCAGGGCCGAGAAGGAGCTGCAGAAGCTGACCGACCGATCCGTCGGTGAGGTCGATGAGACCGCGGCCCATAAAGAGCGAGAGCTGATGGAGGTCTAGGCCGGTGGCAGACAAGCGCGATGGCGATGAGCTCTTCGAAGACCTCGACAAGTTCTTCGCGCCCATCCGCGACGTCGACTGGGAGGACGAGGACCAGCCGGCCGCGCAGTCGGCCGCGGAAGAACACGTCGAGGTCCGCCCAGCGGATGTCCCGGGCACGCCCGAGCCGCCCGAGACGATCCTCGCGGACGACGCCGACGATGATGACGATGACTGGTACGGCGACGAGACGGTCGAGACGGGGCAGGACCTCCAGGAGGACCTCACCACCGAGATGGAGCCCGTCGTGGTCATCGACGACGACGACGTTCCGGCCGAGGAGGACGCCGAGCTCGCGCAGGCCGGGCTCTTCGTGGAGGTCGAGGACGAACCCGATGACACATGGCCGGCCGAGGACGTCGATGCGCCGGCCGGGCCCACGGATGAGGATCTGGAGGCCGCCACCGCGCACTTCGCGGGTTCGATCCGCGAGGAGGCAACCTACGAGACCGCGCCGATCGACGTGATGGACGAGGGCTCCGATCTGCTCGCCGACCTGGGTGCTGCCGAAGACATCGAAGAGGACATCCTCGGTGACCTCCATGAGCCCGCCGGACCGCCGCGCACCGTCGTCGTCGGCGCGGAGGGAACCACCGGACCGTCCTGGCAGGACGTCGCTACGGTCGAGGTCGGGGCTGACCTGGAGCGTCGCGGGCCGAACATCGGTGAGCGCGACGTACCTGCCGCCTTCATGACCGGACTCGTGCTCGCGGGTGTGTCGCTCGGCGCGCTCTGGCTCGGTGAGGCCGCGTTCGCGGTCGTGGCCACGCTCGCCGTCCTGGTTGCCCAGGGGGAGCTCTTCGGGGTCATGGTGCGCCACCACCACCAGCCGGCCACGGCCATCGGCTTGGCTGCAGGTGGTCTCATGATGGTCGGCGCCTACACCCGGGGCGAGGCAGCGACGCCGGCCATGTTCGCGCTGGGCGTGCTCGCGACGTTCCTGTGGTACATGACGGTCCACCCCTCGGCTCGCAAGGACATCCTGCGCAACGTCGGGCTCACGGTGCTCAACATGGCGTGGATCCCCTTGCTCGCCGGATATCTGATCGCGACGCTCAAGATGGACAGCGGCCCCGAACTGGTCGTCGCCGTCATCGGGTTGACCTTCCTGTTCGATACGAGCGCGTTCCTGATCGGGTCGGTCTGGGGTGGCTCGTTCTTCCAGCGGGCGCTCGCACCCCAGATCAGCCCGAAGAAATCGTTGGAAGGATCGATCGGCGCCACCATGGTGGCGGTCGTCGCGTCCGTGGCCCTGGTCCCGTCGTTCGTGGATCCGTTCCTCGACAAGCGGCTGGACGCGCTGATCCTGGCGGTGGTGATCGCGATCGCGGCCACGGTGGGCGATCTGGCGGAGTCCCTGGTGAAGCGCGATCTGCAGATCAAGGATATGGGCAGCGTCCTGCCGGGCCACGGTGGGGTCTTGGACCGCATCGACTCGCTCCTGTTCGTGGCGCCGGCGGCGTTCCTGCTGTTCCGCGTGGTCCTGTAAGCGTTCGGCCGCGTACGCGGAAGAGCGGGGTAGGCTTTCCCCCATGAGGTCGCTGACCGTCCTCGGGTCGACGGGGTCCATCGGGACCCAGGCGCTCGACGTCGCTCGTCATCACCCCGACCGCTTCCGCATCGCGGGGCTCTCCGCGGCCGGAGCGAACCAGGAGCTCCTGGCGGGGCAGATCCGCGAGTTCCTCCCGCCTTTCGTTGCGATCGCGGATGAGGTGGCTGCGGAGGACGTCCGCGCTCGGATCGCCTCGGTCAAAGGCGTGGAGCTGATCGTCGGGCCAGATGCGGCGGAGATCCTGGCAGGCGAGACCGAGGCCGACCTCGTCCTCAACGCGCTCGTCGGTTCGGCGGGCCTCGCTCCGACGCTCGCGGCCTTGCAGGCCGGCAAGACCTTGGCGCTGGCCAACAAGGAGTCGCTCGTGGTGGGGGGCGAGTTGGTGACCGACCTGGTCAAGGGCGAGCCCGAGCGGCTGCTGCCCGTTGATTCAGAGCACGCGGCCCTCGCGATGGCGTTGCGTCACGAGCGCCGCGAAGATCTGAAACGTGTCGTGCTGACGGGTTCGGGTGGACCGTTCCGGGGCTGGACCCGGGCGGAGCTGCAGCGCGCCTCGGTCAAGGAGGCCCTGCAACACCCCGTGTGGGCGATGGGCCCGAAGATCACCATCGACTCCGCCACCCTCATGAACAAGGGCCTCGAGGTGATCGAGGCGCACTACCTGTTCGACCTGGACTACTCCAAGATCCACGTGTTGATCCACCCCGAGGGTGTGGTCCATGCCATGGCCGAGTTCCGCGACGGGAGCCTGCGCGCGGAGATGGCGAGCGCGGACATGAAGCTCCCGATCCAGTTGGCGCTGGCGTGGCCCGAACGGCTCCCCACGGGTGTCGAACCGGTTCCGCTCACGGACAGGCCGCTCACGTTCGAGCCCGTTGATCGCGAAGCCTTCCCCGCGGTGGACCTCGCATACCGCGTCGGTGGGCTCGGGCTCACGTTCCCTGCCGTCATGAACGCCGCCAACGAGGTCGCCGTGATGGCGTTCCTGGAGGGCAAGATCCCCCTCACTCGCATCGTCGAGATCGTGCAAACGGTTGTGGACGAGCACGAACCCGCCTCGATCGTCTCGATCGTGTCCATCGAACGCGCCGATGGCTGGGCGCGGCAACGGGCCGCCGAGATCGTCGAGGAGCGCTGACCCACCGGTGAGTTTCGCGCTCACGATCGTCGCGTTCATCGTCGCGTTGATCGTGATCATCATGATCCACGAGCTCGGCCACTATCTGGTGGCGCGAGCGTTCGGGTTCCGTGTCCTCGAATACTTCGTCGGGTTCGGACCGAAGCTGTGGTCCCGCCGCAAGGGTGAGATCGAATACGGCGTGAAGGCGATCCCCGCCGGCGGCTACGTGAAGATCGCGGGGATGAACCCGTTCGCCGACGACGTCCCGCCCGGTGATGAGGAGCGGGCCTACTACGCCAAGCCCATCTGGCAGCGGACGCTGGTCATCCTGGCCGGGCCGCTCTCCCATCTGTTGGTGGCGTTCGTGATCTTCTCCGCCTTGCTCGCCTTCGTGGGAGACCGGTCGATCTCCTTCGAGGTCGAGGGGGTCGACGAGGTGCTGGCCGACGGCTCCACCTCGCCCGCGTCCGCCGCCGGCGTGCTGGCAGGGGACAAGATCGTCTTCGCCGACGGGATCGAAGACCCGACCGGGGAAGAGCTGACGCAGGTGATCCGACGCAGCCTTCGGGAGCCCGTGGACTTCACGATCGAGCGAGGCGGCCGACGCATCGACCTCACGATGAGCGCCGTGGTGGATTGCGTCGGTGGGCGATGGGGCGGGGTCGCGGGTGTCGGCTTCGCCGGAGCCGAGGAGCCGGCGACCGTCGTGGCGGTCCAGGAGGAACTCCGCGATGGGACACCGACGCCGGCCGCGGTCCTGGGGATCGAAGTCGGCGATACGTTCACCCGCATCGGTGAGCTCCGCGGCCCGTCCGCCCTGCAGGCGCTCGAGGCGTTCGACGAAGGCCTCGGGTCGAGCTTGGAGGTGACCATCGAACGTGACGGGGTGGCATCGGAGGCCGAACTGCGGCCGGTCCGAGGGTGTGCCAGCGGCGCCGAGACCGCACGGCTGGGCGTGATACTCGGTCCTGACGCACTCCCGCCATCCTCGGCGATCCTCCACGGGGCGGGGGAGGTCGTCGACCTCTCGTGGCTCTCGCTGCGGGAGATGGGTCGCGTGTTCGGACCCGAAGGCATCGGCCGCATCGTGACCCTGCTGTTCACGGACGAGCCACGCACGGTCCAGGACCCGGCATCCCTCGTGGGGATCTCGCAGCGGATCGGTCAGATCGGTCAGGAGGGGTTGTGGGCGGACTTCTTCTATTCCTTCGGCTACATCACGTTGTTCGTGGGGTTGTTGAACCTGCTGCCCTTGCCGCCGTTCGACGGCGGACACCTCGCCGTGTTGATCGTCGAGAAGATCCGGGGGCGGAAGGTCGACCCCCGCGCGATGGTGCCCGTCTCCGCCGCGGTCTTGTCCTTCTTCGTCCTGTTCACGTTGGCCGCGGTCGTCCTCGACGTCTGGAAACCGGTCCCGATCCTGCCCTGACCAGCACCGATGCGTGGCGAGCCGCGTCACGAACTCTCCATACGGGCGACGCCGGACCCGCATCGGCTGCCGCGTAGCATGACCACATGAGCGAACAGACCGTGCTGGTCGTCGACGACGAGGAGGCGATCGCGGAGGCCGTCCGGGCTCGGCTCGAGTCCGAGGGCTACCGGGTGGTGGTCGCGGCCGACGGCCCGCAAGCCATCGCCGCGCACGCCGCCGAGCATCCCGATCTGGTCGTGCTGGACCTGATGCTCCCCGGCATGGACGGCCTCGAAGTCTGCAAGGAGATCCAGAAGGAGCGCTGGACGCCCGTGCTCATGCTGACCGCGCGGACGGAGGAGGCCGACAAGGTCGCGGGGTTCGCCGTAGGGGCGGATGACTACCTCACGAAACCGTTCAGCCTCCGGGAACTCGCCGTGCGCGTGAAAGCGATCCTGCGCCGGATCGATCGGATCGCTGGCTCGTCGGCCCAGGCGGTCGCTCCGATCGAAGGCCCTGGGATCTCGATCGACCCGCAGCGTCGCACCGTGAGCGTCGACGGAGCAGAGGTCTCACTCACCCCGCTCGAGTTCGAGATCCTCCTGGCGCTTGCGCGCGAGCCCGGCGTCGTCTTGGCCCGTGACGTCTTGATGGATCGTGTCTGGGGCTACCGTGACTACGCCGGTGGCCGTGTCGTGGACTCCCACGTCGCACGGATCCGCCGCAAGCTCGGCGAGGATGGCAACGAGCCTCGGTTCATCCGCACGGTCCATGGCGTCGGGTACGCCTTCAAGGAGTAGCTGGGCGATGGCGATGCGGCCGCTGGAGAAGCTGCCGACCATCAGGGCGAAGCTCGGGTCGGTGATCGTGCTGGCGGTCGCCGTCACCTTGCTGATCTCCTACCTGCTGATCGGGTTCGCGCTCAGGAATTCGCCCAAGGACACGGAGGCCGTGCGCTTGCTGGCACTTGCGCGCCAACTCCTGATCACCCCCGAAGGGTCGATGCCCTCGGAGACGATGGTCGTCGTGCGCAGCGCCGATGGCGAGGTCACCGTGAAGGGGCCGGTCCTCGATGTCGATCCGCCCGTGTTCGCCGACGGCGTGCCCCACTGGGGCATCATCAACAGCATCTCCTACGCCACCGTGCCCGCCGCCGACGGCGGGAGCGTGACGGTGATGCGTCCCTCGCCCTCCCGCGGAGCCATCGGGCGGCTCTCCGCGACCCTCGGCTTCCTCCAGAGCGTCTGGTGGCAGTTCCTGCTGGCGGGAGCCGTGGCGGGCTCGATCGCGCTGGTTCTGGCACGGTGGATCGCGAAGGGCATGACGCGCCCGATGCGGGACATGGCCGCGGCAGCCAGGCGCATGGAGACCGGCGACTACTCGACGCGGGTGCAGACGAACAGCCTGGACGAGGTGGGCCAACTCGCCCACGCCTTCAACCGTATGAGCGCCGAACTGGCCGTGCTGGAGCGGAGCCGGCGCGAGTTGGTCGCGAACGTCTCGCACGAGCTGAAGACGCCGATCGCCGCGATGCGTGCACACCTGGAGAACATCCTCGACGGTGTGGAGCAACCCGATCGCGGCACCCTCGAGGTGATGTTCACGCAGAGCGAGCGCCTCGGCCGGCTGGTCGAGCAGTTGTTGGACCTGTCGCAGCTGCAGTCCGGAGAGGTGGCGTTGCAGCGCGAGGATGTCCCGCTCGCGAACCTGGTGGAGCGGGTGGTCTCCGAGATCGTGGTGCGAGCCGATCGCCAAGCACCCATCGATCGAGCGGTCGACGAGGACCTGCCGGCGGTCGACGCCGACCCGGAGCGCGTCCACCAGGTCCTGTACAACCTGTTGGACAACGCCGTGCGTGCGACGCCCCCGGACGGCCGGATCACCGTCGCGGCCCATCGACAGAACGGCTCCGTCGAGATCAGCGTCGCCGACACCGGCGTCGGGATCGCCCCCGAGCATCTGTCCCGCGTCTTCGAGCGCTTCTACCGGGTCGACGTGGCCCGCTCGCGCGAAGACGGCGGGACCGGCATCGGTCTCGCGATCGCCCGCTCCGTGGTGGAAGCCCACGGGGGCTCGCTCCGCGCCGACAGCGAGCCGGGCGAGGGAAGCGTGTTCACGTTCGATCTACCCATAGCTGCCATCAGGAGGGATGCGTGAGATCCACGACCACCACCGTCACCGTCGCGGCGCCCGAGCGCTACGCGTTCCTCGATCTGACCGAGGATCTGGAGCGCGCGATCAAGGACGCGGGCATCACCGATGGCGCCGCGATCGCGTTCTGCGCCCACACGACGTGCGCCCTGTTGATCAACGAGTGGGAAGCAGGCGCACTCGCCGACTTCCGGCGCCACCTGACCGATGCCGTGCCGGACGAGGGTATGTACTACGAGCACGACGACTTCCAGATCCGCACGCAGAACATGCACGAGGACGAACGGAAGAACGGGCATGCGCACGTGAAGGCGATGCTGCTGTCTGCCACGTCGCATGCGATCCCCGTGGCCGGCGGCGCGCCCGCCCTCGGCACGTGGCAACGCCTCATCTTCCTCGAGTTGGACGAGCCCAAGGACCGCGCCGTCACGTTCCACGTGTTCGGCGCTTGAGACACTTGTCATGATGCAACGTCGCCCGACCCGTCAACTGCACGTCGGCCGCGTGGCCGTGGGTGGAGATGCCCCCATCTCGATCCAGTCGATGACCACCACGAAGACGGCGGACATCAACACGACGCTGCAGCAGATCGCCTCCCTGGTCGCGGCAGGGGTCGATATCGTGCGCGTCGCGGTCCCGCGGCAGGAAGACGCCGATGCCCTCGTGGCCATCGCGGCGAAGTCCACCGTGCCCGTGGTCGCCGACATCCACTTCCAGTGGAAGTACGCGATGGCGGCCCTGGAAGCCGGTGTCCACGGCCTGCGGATCAACCCGGGCAACATCAAGTACCAGGACAAGGTGCGCCTGATCGCGAGGGAGGCGAAGGACCACGGCGTCCCGATCCGGATCGGCGTGAACGCCGGCTCGCTCGAGAAGGATCTGCTCGAGAAGTACGGGACCCCGACCCCCGAGGCGTTGGTGGAGTCCGCCCTGAACGAAGCCCGGATCTTGGAGGACGAGGACTTCTTCGACATCAAGATCAGCGTGAAGCACTCGACGCCCGGCGTGATGATCGAGGCGTACCGGCAGTTGTCGGAGAAGTGCGACTACCCGCTGCACCTGGGTGTCACCGAGGCAGGGCCGATGCCGAATGGTGGCATCAAGAGCGCCGTGGGTATCGGTGCGCTCTTGGCCGAAGGCATCGGCGACACGATCCGCGTTTCGCTCACCGATGATCCGGTCGAAGAGGTGAAGGTCGCCAACACCATCTTGCAGTCGCTCGGCCTCCGCCAGCGGGGGCTCGATCTGGTGGCATGCCCCTCGTGCGGCCGCGCCGAGGTCAACGTGCTCGAGCTCACCAAACAGGTCGAGGCCGCGATCGAGCGCGAGGATTTCTCGGTGCCGATGCGGGTGGCCGTGATGGGGTGTGTCGTGAACGGGCCGGGCGAGGCCCGCGAGGCCGATGTCGGCATCGCCAGCGGCAACGGCCTGGGCTTCATCGTCGTTCGCGGCGAGGTCGTCGCGAAGGTTCCCGAGGACGAACTCGTGGACCGGCTCCTGGTGGAGGCGCGCCTCGTGGCCGCGGCGAAGGCTGCGGCCGGCGAGACGGGTTAGCTCGCGAGGACGGCGGTCCGCCGGCGGAACCGTAGAGCGACCGCGGGCCAGAGCCAGGAGACCAGCAGCCAGACGCAGAGGAGGTTCCGCGTGAGCAGCCCGAGCTTCTCGGCCACGTTCGTGAGCGGTGACCAGTTCAGGTAGGACAGGTGGATCAGCCCGGTGATCGCGATGACCACCGCCGCGATGGTGGCCACCCTGCGTGACTCCGCGTTCCCCTCGAACGCCACCGCGGCCCACGGCAACAACCAGACGACGTACTGCGTGGAGAACAGCGGGCTGAACACGAGCAGCGCGATGACGGCGACCAGCGCGGGAGCTCCGGCCAGCTCGGAGCGGGCTCCCGCCGCCTTGCGCCACACGGCCACGAGGCTCGCGAGCAGTCCGAGCCCCAGCAGCGCCTTGGCCCACGACGGCGCCGTCCCGATCCGCGCGGCTCCCGCCTGCACGAAGATCTGTCCCCGCCCGATGGTCCACACCAGGTTCCCCGGCACGCTCTCGATCGCCCAGCCGGTGGCACCGCGGAACGACAGGACCTGGAACGGGCCCTTGATGCCGCCCTTCCACAGCCACGCGAGCCCACCCGCGGCCAGCACGGCCGTGCCCCAGATGGCTGCGTTCCGGGCGCGCCGAAGCAGCAGGACGGGCAGCAGCATCACGGGCCAGAGCTTCGCCAAGATCGCGAGCGCGAACGCGACCCCCGCGGCGGGGTGATCGCCCCTTCGATGGAGCACGGCCATGCTCCACACCGCGAGCGCTACCGGGACGAAGTCGAATCGCAGGTAGGCGAACCCCAGCATCGGCATCCCGAGCGCCAGGTAGACCAGCGCGGGGCGCCGGCCCCACCCGTACGCCACCGCGGCCGCGGCCGCGAGGTCTGCCCCGAGGGACACGATCACCAGGCGGATCGCCGTCGCTTCCATGCCGTCACCCGCGAGGCCGAACAAGATCGCCGTTTCCAGCGGCATGTATTCCACGGGGAAGTCCCGGTAGGGCGTCGCAGGCGACGTGACGATGCGCTCGGCGCGCTGGACGTCCGGGTCCTCGACGGGGTTCGAGCGGGCGTCCGTGATCAACAGGGCGACGGCGATGACGCGGATGAGGATCAAGACGGCGAGCGTCGCCATCGGGGCCCGGGCCCAGATGCTCGCCTCGTTGACCCGCGTCCCCGACATGAGGCTCAACCGTAGCGGCCTCCGGTGCCGATGACGACAGGGTGCGCTGGCGGTGTCGCTCGGACCCCTGGATGATCGCTGGACGAACGGGCTGCTCGACCAGCTGAAGCGGGCGCCCGCTCAGGCATCCGTCGCCGTCGACCGGGCGGGGTGCCGCGTGAGGAGAGGCTCCGCGGAGTTCGCCCACGGTCCGGATCGCCCGGCTCCCTGAGGCTCGTCAGCGCGCGAGCGCGAGGAAGTTCCGAACGATCGTGGGTCCTTCCGGCGTGAGGATGCTCTCCGGGTGGAACTGCACGCCGAACCGGGGAAACTCGCGGTGCTGCGTCCCCATCACGAGGCCATCCTCGGTCCACGCGGTCAGTTCGAGCTCTTCCGGCAGGTCCTCGCGTTCGACCACCAGGGAGTGGTAGCGCCCCGCTTCGAACGGGGTGGAGAGGCCCTCGAGGATCCCTCGGCCTTCGTGGAACACCAGCGAGGCCTTCCCGTGCACCGGCTCGGCGCGGTCGACCGTGCCGCCGAGTTGCAGGCCTATCGCCTGGTGCCCTAAGCACACGCCGAGCAGCGGGGTGGAGGCCGGCAGCAGCCCGAGCAGCTCCGTGAAGCATCCGGCGTCGCGCGGGTGCCCCGGCCCCGGCGAGAGGATCACGGCGGCGGGATGCATCGCCACGAGGCTCGCGGCCGGAGCCTCGTCGGACTTCACGACGTGCGTCTCGTGCCCCAGCGATCCGACGAGCTGTACGAGGTTGTAGGTGAAGGAGTCGTAGTGATCGACGACCAGGATCATGTGGCCTCCATCGTAGGGGCGACCGCCGGGAGCAACGCCGCTGCTTTCGCCTTCGTCTCCTGGAGTTCCGTCGCGGGGTCGGAGTCGGCGACGACGCCGGCGCCGGTCTGCACACTCGCGACGCCGCCGGTGATGGACACGGTGCGGATCGTGATGCACATGTCCAGGTCACCTGCGAACGTGAGGTAGCCCACCGCACCGGCGTAGGGTCCGCGCGGGGTGGGCTCGTGCTCGGCGATGAGCTCCATGGCTCGCCGTTTCGGCGCACCCGTCACCGTCCCGGCCGGGAACGTGACGGCGAGGGCCTCGAGCGGGTGGACGTCCTCGCGAAGGTCGCCCTCGACGGTCGATACGATGTGCATCACCTTCGAGAACCGCTCGACCTGCATCAACTCCGTCGGCTCGATGCTGCCCGGCACGCAGACGCGGCCGAGGTCGTTGCGGGCCAGATCGACGAGCATCGCGTGTTCGGCCTGCTCCTTCGGATCGGCGAGCAGTTCATGCTCCAGCAGGCGGTCGCGGACCTCGGTCGTGCCGCGCGGACGCGTCCCCGCGATCGGCCGGGTGAAGACCCGGCGGCCCTCCACGCGGACGAGCGGTTCGGGCGAAGACCCCGCGAGCTCCATCCCTCCCAGGCGCAGGTAGAACATGTACGGGGCCGGGTTGGTCACGCGCAGGCGCCGGTAGATCGGGAACCCCCCGTCCGGCGCGGGGAACGACACGCGCCGCGATGGGACGCCTTGGAAGATGTCTCCGGCCAAGATGTGCTCGCGGAACGAGGCCACGGTCGCCTCGTAGCGGTCGTCGGTCTGGTTCGCATCGCCGGAAGGCGCCGCGTCGTCGATGCCCATCTGTGCGAGTGGCAGCGCCGGAGCCCCGGCCACCTTCGCGGCCAGCTCCTGCACCGCTGCGACGGCAGCGTCGTAGCCGCCGGCGCCGGCGTGTGCCACCAGGATCAGACGCTGGCGCCAGTGATCGAAGACCACCGCCCGGTCGACGACCATCAGGGTGATAGGGGGGCATGGGGCATCGCTCGCGTGTGGCGCTGGGTGGTCGTCCAGGAGCCCTGCGGCCTCGTAGGCGAGGCATCCCATGAGCCCGCCCGTGAGCGGTGGCAGCTCCGCGATCCTAGGGCCGCGGAGCGCCCGCGCCGTTGCGATGAGCGCGTCCTTCGGGCTCGCGGCCGGCCCGGCCTCGGGTACCGGCCGGGTGACGTCGGTCACATGCAGGCCGGTCTCATCCACCACGACGACGGCGGCGGGATCACCTGCCACGAAGGAGTACCGCCCCCAGCGCTCGGAACGCTCCACGGACTCGAGGAGGATGCCGGGCCCCGCCCCGGCGACCGCGCCGTAGAGGCTCACCGGGGTCGCGACGTCGGCCAGTAGTTCGGCCCACACCGGCACGAGCGGCCACGTCGCCGCCAGTCGGTCGAACCCCTCCCGGTCGGGCCTCACCTGCAGGTGCATGTCGCCTCCTGGAACGGAAGAACCCCGGACCTCGGGTCCGGGGCTCGTGGGGTCTTCGCGCGGGCCGCGCTCAGACGCGCGGTGACGCATGGCTCCACGAGCCTTCGCGCCACCACCAGGTCGTCATCCGCATGAGGGCGCCGATGGTGCCACGCCAGGTCCGGGGCGTCAACGGGGGTATACTTCGCCCAGAACACGAACCGAAGCACGAGCCGGAGGTGGGCGCGCGCCCGCCTTCTTCGTCGTAAGGGGTTGATCGACGGGTGGATGCAGCGGCGCTTGTGCGCCCGATCGTGGAGCGAGGCGGCCTCGAGGTTCTCGAGGTCGGCTTCCGGCACGAGGCGGGCAGGCAGGTGCTGCGCGTCACCGTCGACGGCGAGGATGGCGTCGATCTGGAGACGTTGAGCCACCTCTCCGATGCCATCTCCCGCAGGCTCGACCTGGAGGACTTCGGCACGAGCCGGTACGCGCTCGAGGTCTCGTCGCCCGGGATCGAGCGCCCCCTCCTCACGCCGTCGCACTACGCGCGGTTCCTGGGGTCGCGGGTGAAGATCATGACGACCGTGCCTGTGGAGGGTGCGACGACCCACACGGGCACGCTGCTGCAGGCGGCCTCCGATCGGGTCGTCATCGCGGTCGAAGACGTGGAGCGCACCATCCTCCTCGCCGACGTGGTCCGCGCGCGAACGGTCGCGGACTGGGCCGCCGAACTGAAGGAGCGCACGGCATGAACGCCGAGATGATCGCGGCGCTCCGCGAATTGGAGCGGGAGAAAGGGATCGCCTTCGAGACGATCCTGCACGGGCTCGAGGAGGCGATGGCGGCCGCTTTCAAGACCGCGTGGAAACAGGAGAACCCCACCGCAGACGATGACTTCGTCGGGTTCCGCGCCGAGATCGATCCCGAGAGCGGCGACATGCGGATGTTCCAGCAGGTGCTCGACGAGGTCACGAGCGAGGACGGCGAAACGTTGGTCATGGAGGTGCGCTCCGAGCAGGAGGTCGCCGTCACCGACGACTTCAAAGGCCGGATCGGCGCGCAGACCGCGAAGCAGGTCATCTTCCAGAAGCTGCGCGACGCAGAGCGGGAGATGACCTACGAGGAGTTCGCCGGACGCGAAGGCGATGTCGTCACCGGCATCGTCCAGCAGTCCGAGCGCCGGTTCACGCTGCTTGACCTCGGCAAGGTCGAGGCGCTCCTCCCACAGGCCGAGCAGGTCGCTTCGGAGCCCTACCGCAGCGGTGAGCGGCTGAAGGCGTATATCACCGAGGTCCGCCGCGGTGTCAAAGGGCCCCAGATCGTCGTGAGCCGCAGTCACCCCGGGCTCTTGCGCAAGCTCTTCGAGCTGGAGGTCCCCGAGATCGCGGACGGCGTCGTGGAGATCCGCGGTGTCTCGCGGGAGCCCGGGCACCGTTCGAAGATCGCCGTGTTCTCCAACGAGCCCGCGGTCGATCCGGTGGGCGCCTGCGTCGGCCCGAAGGGATCGCGGGTGCGCAACGTGGTCACCGAGCTCCGTGGCGAGAAGATCGACGTGGTCCCGTGGTCCGATAACCCCGGCGAACTGGTCGCCAACGCCTTGCAGCCGGCGAAGGTGAAGGAGGTCCGCACCGACCCGGAGACCCAGACGGCACAGGTGATCGTGCCCGACTACCAGCTGTCGCTCGCCATCGGGAAGGAAGGCCAGAACGCCCGCCTCGCGGCCCGGCTGACCGGCTGGAGGATCGACATCAAGTCGGAATCGCAGGCGGCGGAGGCCCCCGCGGGAGCTTGAGCATGGCGCCCGCGCGCGTGCCGGAGCGGACGTGCGCGGGGTGCGGTCGGAAGGCCCCCAAGGCGTCGCTCGTGAGGGTCGCTCGGGTACCGGGTCAAGACCGTGCCGAGGTCGATCCGGTGGGGTCGGCGCCGGGGCGGGGCGTCTACCTGCACGCGGATCAGGCGTGTCTGGAGAAGGCGGTGCGCCGTGACGCGTTCGCGCGGTCGCTCCGCACGGGTGTAGCGCAAGAGGAAGTCGGTAGGCTTAGGTCGCTGATCGAGGGAGGCACGTGAGGGTCCACGAACTCGCGAAGGAACTCGAGGTCACCAGCAAGGAACTGCTGGGGACGCTCGAGCAGATGGGAGCCAGCGGCAAGTCCGCTTCCTCCGGCGTACCCGAGGACCTGCTTCCCAGGCTCCGGGCCTCCGGCGGCAAGGCCACCACCGCACCGGCGAAGCCTCGCGAAGTGCTCGAGCCGCCCCCCACGCCGCGCAAACCCAAACCCAAGCCCAAACCGCCACCCAACACGGTGGCCAAGCCGGCTCCGGTCGCGCCGGTGGCGCCCCCGCCGCCGCCCGTTCGCGCCACCCCGGCACCGGTCAAGAAGGCCGAGCGGCGGCCGGCCCCCGTCGAGGTGCCTTCGACCCCGACGCTGCAGGTGGTAGCTGGTGCGACCCCGCAGGTCCTGGCGGAGAAGCTCGGGAAGTCGCCCGCGGAGATCGTGAAGATCTTGTTCTTGAGCGGGGACATGGTGACGGCGACCACGTCGCTGTCCGACGACGCCATCGCCGTGGTCGCCGGTGAGTTCGGGCTGGAGTCCGATGTCGTCGACCTGCAGGATCAGCTCAAGAGTGAAGAGCTCGACGAGGAGGTCGATGAGGCCAAGCTCGTTGGGCGGGCACCCGTCGTGACGATCATGGGACACGTCGACCACGGCAAGACGAAGCTGCTCGACGCCATCCGATCCACCGACGTCGTCGCCGGGGAGTTCGGGGGCATCACGCAGCACATCGGCGCGTATCAGGCGCACGTGGGCGGGCGGGAGATCACGTTCATCGACACGCCGGGTCACGAGGCGTTCACCGCGATGCGTGCACGCGGCGCGAGCGTGACCGATATCGCCGTCCTCGTCGTCGCGGCCGACGACGGCGTGATGCCGCAGACGCTCGAAGCGCTCGACCACGCGAAGGCGGCGGGGGTGCCGATCGTCGTCGCGGTCAACAAGGTCGACAAGGACGAGGCCGATCCCAACCGCGTCCGGACGCAGATGGTGGAGCACGGGATCGTTCCTTCGGAGTGGGGCGGGGACCACGAGTTCGTGGACGTCTCGGCGAAGGCTCACCTGAACCTGGACACGCTGCTGGAGACGCTGCTGGTGGTGGCCGATCTCCAGGAGCTCCGGGGCGACCCCACAGGCCGGGCGCGCGGGACCGTCCTGGAGGCACACCTGGACAAGGGGCGCGGGCCGGTGGCCACCGTGCTCGTTCGCAAGGGAACCCTCCAGGTGGGCGACGCGCTGGTGGCCGGCACGGCGTACTGCCGGGTCCGGGCGATGCAGGATGAGAACGGCAACGCGGTGGACCTGGCCGGGCCGTCCAAGCCCGTGGTGATCCTGGGGTGGAGCCACGTGCCGAGCGCGGGCGATGATCTCCGCGAGGTGGAGGATGAGCGCGAGGCCCGCCACATCGCCGAGGAGCGCGAGGCCACGATGCGCGCCGCCGAGCTCGTCACGAGCCGCCGCCGCACGCTCGAGGACCTGATGCGGCAAGTGGAGCAAGCCGACGTCGTGGATCTCAACGTGATCGTGAAGGCCGACGTGCAGGGGTCGCTCCAGGCGTTGACCGACTCGCTGCTCAAACTGCCGCAGGACGAGGTTCGCGTGAGCATCATCCGCGGAGCCGTCGGCGGGATCACACAGGATGACGTGACGCTCGCGATGGCATCCGACGCGATCATCGTCGGGTTCAACGTGCGCCCGGACGTGCAATCGCGCGAACTCGCGGAGCGCGAGGGCGTCGACATCCGGCTGTACCGCGTGATCTACGACGCCATCGACGACATCAAGGCCGCGCTGTCGGGGCTCCTCAAGCCCGAAGAGCGCGAGAAGATCCTCGGCGAAGCCGAGGTGCGCCAGATCTTCAGGGTCCCCAAGCTCGGCGTGATCGGCGGGTCCTTCGTACGCAGCGGCCTGATCAAGCGCAACGGCAAGGCGCGTTTGGTACGTGACGGCATCGTGATCTACGACGGCGTCGTCGGTTCGTTGCGTCGCTTCAAGGACGACGTGGGCGAGGTTCGCGACGGGTTCGAGTGCGGGATCGGGTTGGCCGGGTATCAGGACCTGAAGGACGGCGACGTCATCGAGACCTACGAGGTCGAGGAGATAGCGCGCAGCATCTAGATGCTGGTCGCACTGGAACGCTTCGATCTGCGCATCCCCGGGTGCGTCTCACTCAAACAGAAGCGGCACGTCCTCCAGGGCCTCACGGCCGCCATCCGCCAGCGCTTCCCGGTGAGCGTCGCCGAGGTGGATCACCACGACCTCTGGCAGCGGAGCACCATCGGAGTCGCCGCGGTGGGCCGCGAGCAGCATCACCTGCGCCGTGTGATGCACGAGGTGGAGAAGGCGGTCGACGCGTGGGTCGAGGTCGAGGTCATCGACCGCGAACTGCAGCTGCTCTGGCCCGAGGACTGAGTAGTCTGGTCGCATGCCACAGGGAGCACGCCGCGCGCGCGTCGGTGAGGAGTTCCGCGAGATCTTGGCCGAGGAGGTCCAACGGTTGAAGGATCCGCGGGTCGGGTTCGTCACGATCACGGGTGTGAAGGTCTCCGCGGACCTGCACGTCGCCTGGGTCTACTACACGTCCCTCGGGGACGAGAAAGCCAGGGCCTCGTCGAGGGCGGGCCTGCGCAGCGCGACGAAGCATCTGCGCCATGAGCTGGGCCGCCAGGTCCACCTGAAGGTGACGCCGGAACTCCGATTCGAAGAAGACGAGACCAACGAACTGGGCGGCCGTATCGACACGATCATCGAGGAACTCCATGGGCACTGAGGAGCTGCAGCGCGCGGCCGCGGCGCTGACCGGCGGCGGGCAGGTGGCGATCACGTGCCATGTGCATCCCGACGCCGATGCGCTGGGCTCGATGTTGGGGCTCGCGGCACACCTGCGCACGCTCGGCATCGACGCGGTGTGCTCCTACCCGAACGACCCGCTGGACCTGCCGCGCTGGGCGGCGCTCCTGCCCGGGAGCGACCGGCTCGTGGCGCCGGGGGAGTTCCCCGAGGCGCCGGAGGTCATGGTGACCTGCGACTGCGCGTCCTTCGACCGGCTCGTGATGTTGGGAGCCCCGGCATCCCGAGCGACCGAGCTGATCTGGATCGACCACCATCGTTCGAACGACGGGTACGGCACCATCCGGCTCGTGGACCCCGACGCGTCCTCGACGTGTGAGGTCGTCGGGCGCCTCGTCGATGTCATGGGTGGTGAGATGACAGCGGACGTGGCGGCGTGTCTGTACGCGGGCCTCGTCACCGACACCGGTCGGTTCCAGTACGAGGCTACGACGCCCGAGACGCTCCGCTTCGCCGCTCGGCTGCGCGAGCAGCCGTTCGACCACTCCCGGCTGGTCCAAGCGCTCTACGAGGACAACCCGCGCTCGTTCCTGGATGTCCTGGCGGTCGCGCTCGGACGTCTGGAGCACGTGCCGGCGGTCGACCTCGTGTGGACCTATCTCCTGCAGGAAGACCTGCGCGTGCACGGTGTGCACCTCGGCGAGACCGACGACCTGATCGACGTGATCCGGACCGCGCGCGACACCGACGTGGCGGCCGTCCTCAAGCAGCAGCGTGATGGCCGTTTCAAGGTGAGCGTGCGGTCCCGGGGTGGGCACGACCTGGCCGCGACCGCCGCCGCCTTCGGGGGGGGCGGGCACCGCCTGGCTGCCGGCTATACGAGCGAGCACGGCCCGGTGGGGACGATCGAGCGCCTGGTGGCGTCGCTCGCGGGGGAGCCGGTGGCGCCGTGAACGCCGGGGCCCCGCCCGAGGGCCTCCTGCTGATCGACAAACCCGCGGGGATCACCTCGCACGACGCGATCGCACAGATCCGCCGGGCGCTCGGCACCCAGAAGGTGGGCCATGCGGGCACGCTCGATCCGATGGCGACGGGGTTGCTCGTGGTCGGCGTGGGCCGGGCGACGCGGCTGCTGCGCTTCCTGGGCGATCTGCCGAAGATCTACGAGGGCGTGCTGCATCTGGGCGTGGAGACGACCACGCTGGATGCTGACGGCGAGGTGGTGCGCGAGGGTCAGGTGCCGGCGTTCACCGACGACGAGGTGCGCGCGGTGATGACCGCGAAGCTCGGCGCGAGTGCGCAGACGCCACCGGCGTTCAGCGCGGTCAAGGTCGGTGGACGCAAGCTGTACGAGGCCGCGCGCAAGGGCGAGCATCTGCAGGCCGCGGCGCGGATCGTGCGCGTCGACCGATTCGACGTGCGTTCCCGTGACGGTGCCGACGTGGCGTTCGTGTGCGAGGTGAGCGGTGGCACCTACGTGCGCGTGCTCGCCGCCGATGTCGGCTCTGCCCTCGGCGTCGGCGCGCACCTCACCTCGCTCCGCCGAACCGCGATCGGTCCGTTCGAGGTGCGAGACGCCCGGTCACCGCAGGACCCTGGTGTGCCGCTGCCCGCCGGGCGCGCGGTCGCCCATCTCCCTCGGTTCGACCTCGACGCGGAAGAAGCGGTCGCCGCATCGCACGGCCGCGTCCTGGCGCCCGCGGGCATCGAAGGACCCTACGGCGTGTACGGGCCGGGCGGGCTGATCGGGATCTGGCGGGACGCCGGCTCCAAGGCCGTCCCCGAGATGGTGCTCGCTCCCGCAGGCGGGTAGCCTCGGCCGCCATGCAGGTCGTGCACGGACTCGCGTCGCTCCCGCTCCCGGAGGAGCCCTGCGTCGTCACGGTGGGGTTCTTCGACGGTGTGCATCGGGGGCATCTGGCGGTCCTGGACACGGTGCGGACGAGGGCGGCCGAGCGCGGCGTGCGCACGGTGGCCGTCACCTTCGACCGGCACCCTGCCGAGGTGCTGCGTCCGGGGGAAGAACCGCGCTTGCTCACCACGGTCGAGCGCAAGGCGTCCCTGATCGAGGCAGCAGGGATCGACCTCCTCGTGGTGCTGTCGTTCGACCGAGACTTCTCGCTGATCACGGCCGAGGAGTTCGTCGGGCGCGTCCTCGCCGGCGGGCTGCACGCGGTCCACGCGGTGATGGGGGAGAACTTCCGTTTCGGGTTCCGCGCCGAGGGGACCATGCAGACGCTGCCGGCGCTCGCAGCACCGCACGGGATGGGCGTCGAAGCGGTGCCGCTGCTCACGATCGGGGACCGCCGCGTCTCCTCGACCTCGGTTCGCGAGGCGCTGTCGGCAGGGGATCTGGGCTGGCCCGTGGAGGCCCTCGGCCGCCGGTTCGTGCTCGACGGGGAGGTCGTGACGGGTCACGGCCGCGGACGGGGGCTGGGTTACCCGACGGCGAACCTGCGGACCTGGCCGCGGTTGCTGCTGCCCGGCCAGGGGATCTACGCGGGGGTCGCCGAACACGGCGGGCGGCGTTACCGGACCGCCCTGGACGTCGGCACGAACCCGACGTTCGGCGTGGAGCCTTTGCACGTCGAGGCGTTCCTGCTCGAGTTCGAGGGCGATGATCTGCCGGGCGAGCCGCTGTCGATCGAGTTCTGGGAGCGCTTGCGGGACGAGGAGCGCTATGACTCCGTGGACGATCTCGTGGCCGCCATCGCCCGCGACGTGGAGGCGACGCAGGCGATCGTGCCCTTGCAGGCGTTGTCTCCCTAGCCTGGACGCAGCATCCGCAGCGCCATCCAGGCCATGAAGCCCAGCGGCAGCGAGACGCTCGCACGCTGGACCAAGCCGTTGCCGGGGCGCGTGACATCGCTCAGGAACCACCCAGACAGGACCGCGCCCGTGAACGCCGCCCTCGAGGCGTGCGGAGCCAGACCGCGCCACGATGCATCGTCGCGGAACCGGCGCGCGAGCGCCAGCAGACCCGCGGTGGCGGCCACGCCGCCCACCACCGAGGCGATGTCGTGGGCATCGTTCGTGATCGAGGGATCGCCGGACCCCTCATGCGGTGGGGCGTTCGACATGCGGTCGCGGGTGCACACACCTGCAACCACGGTCGAGACACCCGCCGCGGCGAGCAGCGCGGGTCCCCACCCGGTACCTCGGGCGCCGTCCAGGCGCCGGTCGAGTTCGGAGGCGAACACGACCGAGCAGGCACCGAGGGTGAGGAACCCGGCTCGCATCATCCGGGGCTCCTCGGCGTCGGGGGCCGCCAAGCCGCTGATGTGCTCGTGGGCGATCGAGTAGTCTCGCTGGCGCCGGGTCCCGATGACCCAGGCGGTCGTGAACGCCGCCGGCCCGATCAGCCCACAGAGGGCGCGCACGCTGGCGGCGATCCGAACCATGCAGGGATGGTAGCCGCCCGGTCAGGGCAGCAACGCCGCTGGTAGCCTTGAGGACCGACCATGACGCTGACCAAAGACGCCAAGACCCAGATCATCCAGGAGCACGCCCGCACCGAGGGCGACACCGGCTCCGCCGAGGTCCAGATCGCGGTCCTGACGCAGCGCATCGTGGACCTCACGGGGCACCTGAAGATGCACAAGATGGACCACCACAGCCGCCGAGGGCTCCTGATGCTCGTGGGACGTCGCCGCCGTCTGCTGGAGTACCTCAAGCGCGAAGACATCCAGCGCTACCGCGACATCGTCGCGAAGCTGGGCCTTCGCCGATAACGCCGCGGAGGCGCCGTCGTTGGCGCCGTCCGTCGAGGAGTTGATACACCAGGACGACACCCCAGGCTGACCGGAGGGGCAGCCCCGCACGGTCGGTTCTCAGTCGCGAGCCCCCGAATCGCCTGTCGGAGGTTCACGACTGACAACCGGCCGCCCCCCTCCACCGTGCCGCGGCACCACACCGGTGCCGCACGATGCAAGGAGGACCGACCGGATGGTCACCGAGATGACGCGCCACGTTGGCGCGCACGAGATGACGTTCCAAGCCGGCAAGCTCGCGAAGCTCGCCGATGGAGCCGTCGTCGTCACGTACGGACAGACCCAGGTCATCGCGACCTGTGTCCGCTCCGCCCCCCGCGAGGGGATCGATTTCTTCCCGCTCACGATCGACGTCGAAGAGCGGGCGTATGCGGCCGGGAAGATCCCCGGCTCGTTCTTCCGGCGTGAGGGCCGGCCCGGCGAGACCGCGATCCTCACCGCCCGCCTGATCGACCGGCCGCTGCGGCCCACGTTCAAGGAGGGGTTCCGCGACGAGGTCCAGGTCGTGGTCACCGTGTTGTCGGTGGACATGGCCAACCCGTACGACATCCCCGCGATGAACGCCGCCGCGTGTGCGGTCGGGCTCGCCGGGCTGCCGTTCGGCGGCCCCGTGGCGTCGGTCCGGCTCGGGCTCATCCACGGCGCGTGGGTCGTGAACCCCACCTTCCAGGAGCTCGATGAGGCGACGTTCGACATCGTCGTCGCCGGTTCCAAGAGCGCCGACGGTGGTGTCGACGTCCTCATGATCGAGGGCGAGGCGCCGGAGAACACCTGGCCGCTGTTGTCCGACGGCGGCGACGCCCTGGCCCCGACCGAAGAGATCGTGGCCCAGGGTCTGGAGGTCGCGAAGGTCGAGATCGCGAAGCTGATCGCGTTCCAGGACGAGTTCATCAGCGCCCACGGCGTGACCGAGATGGAATGGGTGCCCGCCCCGCTGTACGGCGAGGACATCTGGGCTCCGCTCTACGAGGGGTTCGCCGGCAAGCTCGAGGCGGCGATCGTCCCGGACCGTGAGGCGCGCGACGCGGCGTTCAGCGCCGTGAAGGACGAGGCGAAGGCCTCGCTGGCGGCAACGCTCGGCGAAGACGTCTTCGCGTCGCGCGGCCAGGAGTTCTCGGCCGCGTGGAAGTCGCTGCAGAAGAAGGTCATGCGCCGCCGTGTGGTGGCCCAGGGCGTTCGTCTAGACGGGCGCGGGCCCAAGGACATCCGGCCGCTGTCGGCCGAGGTGAACCTCGTGCCCCGCACGCACGGCTCCGCGTTGTTCAACCGCGGTGACACGCAGGTCCTCAACATCACCACCCTGGGCATGCTCCGCATGACCCAGATGATCGACACGCTCGACCTCGAGGACTCCAAACGCTATATGCACCACTACAACTTCCCGCCGTACTCCACCGGGGAGACGGGCCGTGTCGGTTCACCTCGCCGGCGTGAGATCGGCCACGGTGCGCTCGCCGAGCGTGCGTTGGTCCCGGTCATCCCGAACGAGGAGGACTTCCCCTACGCGCTCCGTCTCGTCTCCGATGTGATGTCCTCCAACGGATCCACGTCGATGGCGAGCGTGTGTGGCTCGACGCTGTCGCTGATGGACGCGGGGGTGCCGATCAAGGCGCCGGTCGCCGGTATCGCGATGGGCATGATCGCCGACGAGGGCCAGTTCGTGACCCTCACGGACATCCTCGGCGCCGAGGATGCCCTGGGCGACATGGACTTCAAGGTCGCGGGCACCGAGGACTTCGTGACGGCGATCCAGCTGGACATGAAGGTCGCGGGTATGCCGGCCGAGGTGCTGGCCGGCGCTCTGCAGCAGGCGAAGGAGGCCAGGCTCGCGATCCTCGAGGTGATGCTCGCGGCCATCCCGGCCCCGCGTGATTCCGTGAGCGACAACGCTCCGCGGATCATCACGATCCAGATCCCGGTCGACAAGATCGGCGAGGTCATCGGCCCCAAGGGGAAGAAGATCAACGAGATCATCGCCCTCACGGGTGCCGACATCAACATCGAGGACGACGGCAGGGTGTTCATCGGCTCACACGAGGCCGGCGGCACCGACGAAGCCGCTCGGATGATCGAGGAGATCGCGAACCCCCGTCCCGTCCTGGTGGGCGAGACCTACGAGGGCCGCGTGGTGAAGACCACCACGTTCGGCGCGTTCGTGAACCTCGTGCCCGGCCGCGATGGTCTGGTGCACATCTCCAAGCTCGGGCGCGGCAAGCGTCTCTCGAGCGTGGAGGAGGCCATCAAGGAAGGCGACGCCATCACGGTGCTCGTGGAGGATGTCGACGGCCAGGGCAAGATCAGCCTGAAGCCGGTCGGCACCGAATGGGAGGTCCCCGAAGGCCAGGAGGTGGAGACCGGAGGCGATCGTCCTCGCGGTGACCGCCCCCGTGGTGACCGGCCCCGCGGTGACCGGCAGGGCAAGCGCTTCCGCGATGGCGGCGAGCGCAAGGACGCCTGAGCCCAACGACGATGCCGATCGAGCGGACGGAGTTCTCCTCCGGCCTGCGTGTCGTGACGGAGCGGATGCCTGGCGTCCGCTCCGTTTCGATCGGCTTCTGGGTGCTGGCCGGCTCGCGCGACGAGCGGCCCGCGATCAGCGGGCACTGCCACTTCCTGGAGCACCTGCTGTTCAAGGGGACACCGACCCGCACCGCCCAGGACATCGCCCAAGCCTTCGACGCTGTCGGTGGTGATCTCAACGCATTCACGGCCAAGGAATACACGTGCTACTACGCGCGCATCCTCGACCGTGACCTGGAGATGGCGATCGATCACCTGGCGGACATGTTCACCAACTCCCGGATCAAGGGTGGTGATCTCTCGGCCGAGGCGCAGGTGATCCTGGAAGAGATCCACATGCACGAGGACTCGCCGGAAGACGTCGTCCACGACGTCTTCACCGAGGCCCTGTGGCCGGGGCACCCGCTCGGCCGGCCCATCCTGGGGACCGAGGAGCGGATCCGCGCGGCCACCACCACGAGCGTGCGGTCGTTCTACAAGCGGCACTACGTGCCCGGGAACTTGGTGGTCGCTGCGGCGGGCAACGTGCGCCACGACGACGTCGTCCGCCTCGTGCGCGCGCGCATGGACACCGGGCGCGCGCTCGGGCCGCGCTCGCGTTCGGCCTGGAACCTCAGGGCACACGCACATCCCCCGACGTCCTCCGGGGCCACGGTGGTACGCAGGAAGAAGACCGAGCAGGCGCACGTCGTGATCGGGACCAACGGCCTCGCGCGCTCAGACCCGGACCGGTTCGCGTTCTGGGTGGTCAACTCCGCGCTCGGCGGCGGCATGAGTTCCCGGCTCTTCCAGGAGATCCGGGAGAAGCGCGGCCTCGCCTACACGGCGTACTCCTACCACGGTCAATTCACGGAGGCGGGGCTGTTCAGCGCGTACGCGGGCACCACGCCCGGGCGTGCGCACGAGGTCCTCGGTCTCATGCGTCGCGAGATCGAGTCGGTCCGCGATGGCGGGCTCACCGCCGAGGAATTCGCGCGGGCCAAGGGCCACGTCGCGGGGGCGAGCGTGCTGTCGCTGGAGGATCCGGGCGGGAGGATGTCGCGTCTGGGGAAGGCCACCATCGCGCAAGGCGAGATCCTGACCCTGAACGAGACGTTGCGGAAGATCCGGGCCGTGACCCTCGAGGATGCGCGGCGCGTTGCGCACCGGGTACTGTCGCAGCCGATGACGCTCACCGTGCTGGGACCCTTCGGTTCCTCCGCCTTCAAGGGCGCGCTCGCGTGATCCGCGCCGGGGTCCTGGGCGCCACCGGCGCGATGGGCCGGACCGCGTGCGCTGCGATCCTCGCCGATGACGGACTCGATCTGGTCGCCGCGGTCTCGCGCTCCGCGGCCGGCCAGCCCGTGGCCGATGTCCCCGGCACCGGTGGCACCGACCTCGTCTACACCGGCTCGCTCGCGAGCGTGCAGGACGCGGGCGCGGAGGTCCTCGTCGACTTCACGAGCGCCTCGTTCGCGCCCGAACACATCGCGTGGGGGATCGAGCACGGGGTCCACGTCGTGGAAGGGACCACGGGGTTCGAGGTGGACGAGGCCTGGCGTCGCGCTCCGGTCGGCATCGTGATCGCGCCGAACTTCGCGATCGGCGCCGTGCTGATGATGCGTTTCGCCGAGCAAGCCGCCCGGTTCTTCGACGCGGCGGAGATCGTCGAGCTCCATCACGACCGCAAGGCCGACGCCCCCGGGGGCACGGCGATCGCCACCGCGGGACGGATCGCGGCCGCGCGCCAGGGCGACTGGGCGCCGCCAGGCGGCGACGGTGCACACCCCGGTGCCCGCGGCGCCGACATCGAGGGCGTCCGCGTCCACGCCGTACGCCTGCCCGGGCTGCTCGCCCACCAGGAGGTCATCCTCGGCGGAGACGGCCAGACCCTCACGATCAGGCACGACACCACCGACCGCGCCGCGTTCATGCCGGGGCTGCTGCTCGCGATCCGGTGGGCACCCGAGCACCCGGGTCTGACCGTCGGGTTGGACTCGATCCTGGACTGACGCCCCTTGGTGTTGCGCACCGCGCACCGAGACGATTCACAGCGCACCGGGGTCCGCTGCTAGGCTCGCCCGACCGACCAAGGGGATCGCGCTGCGTCTCACCAACCCGTTCCGCACCGAGGGCGAGTGGCTCAAGGCCCAGTTCCACGCGCATTCGTTGCGTTCCGACGGTGAGCTGGGTCCGGAGTACGTCGCGCGGGAGTACTTCCATCACGGCTTCGACGTGCTCACCATCTCGGACCACTGGACGATGACGAAGGTCGACGGGCCCGAGGGGTTGCTCGTCATCCCGGGCGCCGAGCTCGGGGTCGACCCCGTCGGTGGCCCGATGGCGCCGGAGTTCATCGCGATCGGGATCGACGACGTTCCGCAGGAGCCCAACGGCGATCCGGAGAACTGGTACCTGTTCGATAACTCGGGGTTCCGCACCTTCGCGACCTTCGACGACGGCGCCGCCTACGTCGCCGAGCAGGGTGGGGTCACGTTCCTGTGCCACCCGTCCTGGAGCGGGTTGCCGCAGGAGAGCGTCTCCGCGGCTCGCGCGATGGACGGGATGGAGATCTGGAACGCCTCGGCGCACCGGGAGAACGATCGCGGGGACTCGTCCTACGTCTGGGATCTGGCACTGGATGCAGGGATCTCGTTCGCGCCGTTCGGAACGGATGATTCGCACTACCCCGCGTTCGACGTCGGGGATGCATGGACGATGGTGCGCGCGGCCGAGCCCACGCGCGAGGCCGTGGTCCAGGCGCTGCGTGAAGGCCACGTGTACGCCTCGAACGGCCCCACGATCGTGGATGTCGAGCGCGACGGGACCGCGGTCGAGGTCGCCTGCAGCCCGTGCGCCGCCGTGTGGTTGCACGCGTCGTGGGAACAGGGGTGGGGTGTCTCCGTGGGCCCCCGAGGACGCCGCGAGGAGGCCCGGATCATCCAGCGCGATGACCGAGGGCTCATCACGCGTGTGCGGTTCGAACCCGGGTCCGACGCGTGGTCCGAGAAGCGTGCCCACGCCTGGCAGCGTCTCGTCGTCTCGGACGAGCGTGGACGCCGGGCGTGGTCGAACGTCGTATGACGTGATGGGCGATGCATCAGGGAAGCCCTTGTGCGCCGATGCGCCGGGGGGCTAGGGTCCGCCAGAGGTGAGCGAGGGGGATGAGATGGGCAGGAACCTGAAACGGGCGGCAGCGGCCGCCCTCGTGAGTATCGCGATGGCCGTTCCGGCGGCCGCACAGACGTCCGAACCGGACCAGGAGATCGTGCTCCGCGTGGGCACCACCTCCGACCTCACGACGGACAACATCTGGGGGATCAACGCGGGCAGCGACTGGTCGCTGGCGACGATCCAGTACGACATGCTGCTCAAGTTCAGCAGCGAGGACGCCTCGGCCGCGCCGAGCCTTTCCACCGGGTGCGAACCCGATGCCGATTTCATGACGTACACCTGCAAGCTGCGCGAGGGCCTCACGTGGAGCGACGGAGAACCGCTCACGTCGCGCGACATCGCGTTCACCTATCGGTTCATCATCGATCACAGGATCCCGCAGTACCGGGGGTACTTCCCCTTCGACCCGGTCTTCGAGACGCCCGACGACACCACGCTGATCTGGAAGGCGTCCCAGCCCACCTTCGCGCCGGCGATGCCGCCGTGGGTCTACATCGTGCCCGAGCACTTCTGGGGGCAGTACAACGACGACGACCTGAAGACCATCAAGCAGGTGGAGACGATCCCCGGGATCGGCAGCGGGCCGTTCACGATCACCGAGTGGGAGAACGGCCAATTCTTCACGATGGAACGCAACCCCAACTACTGGGGCGAGGAGCCCGTCGTGGACCGGATCGAGTTCAGGATCTTCTCCAACCAGGAGGCGCTGATCCTGGCGCTCAAGAACGGCGACGTCGACTTCGCCGACGGGCTCAAGGCGTCGTTGTTCGACACCTTGCAGGGTGAGGAGAACATCCAGGCGCATCGCACCGTGTCCGACTGGTGGCTCAATCTCGCCTTCAACTTCGGTGGGCAGGGCAAGGACGCGGATCCGCTGCCGGCGCTGAGTGACATCACCGTGCGCACGGCCATCGCGATGGCCATCGACAAGGAGAGGATCGCCGAGAAGGTATACCTGGGGACGGCCGCTCCGGGCGACACGATCATCCGGCCCGCCTCTGCCTACTGGCACCTGGACATCCCGGCGGAGGAGGAGATCCCGTTCGACCCGGAGGGCGCCGAGGCCCTGCTGGACGGCGCGGGCTACATCGACACCGACGGGGACGGCGTCCGTGAGGACCCGGCCACCGGCGATCCGATGCACCTCGACATGCCCGCGTCCTCCGATACCGAGGGCGCGGTCGATGCCGGGAAGCTGATCGTCGATTTCTTGGGCAACGTCGGCATCGAGGTGGACCTCATCGCCGCCACGGACTCGCTCATGGGCGACTACTGGGGTAAGGGGAACTTCGACGCGTACATCTGGTACTGGAGCGGTGACCCCGACCCGAACTACCAGCTGTCGGTCTTCACCTCCGACCAGTGCGGCGGGTGGAGCGACGGATGCTGGAGCGATCCTGCCTACGACGCGATGTATGAGGAGCAGCGAGGGATCATGGACCCGACCGAGCGTCTGGCGGTCGTCCAGGAAGCCCAGCGCTACGTGTACGAGCAGGTACCGATGGTCGTGCTCGCGTACCCGGGCTGGCTCCAGGCCTACCGCACGGACCGGTTCGAGGGTTGGGTTCCCCATCCCGGCCCGGATGGGTACCTGATGCCGACGTACAACTACGACTCGCTGCTCGCGATCCATCCGGTGTCGGAGGCCGCGGGCGTGACGCCGGAGTCCCCTGGGGTCCCGGGGTGGATCTGGATCGCCGCCATCGCCGCCATCGCCGTGATCGGCGGGGGAGCGGTCGCCATGCGCACCCGCGGCGAGGAGCGTGACGAGGCGTAGGACCGCCCGGGGTCGTCGGGGCGGGTGTCTCGTATCATCCCGCCCCGATGACCACCCGATGGATGGCGATGACCCTGGTGCTCGTCCTCGGGGCCTGCACGGGGGGGTCCACCTCCGAGCCTGCGTCGCCGCCCTCTTCCACCCCCACCGCGACCGAGTCGCCCATCCCGTCGGGGCAGATCGTGTTCGTGCCCGGGGAGTTCTTCATCGACTTCGCCGAGGTACGCAGTGACCTGACGTGGAACGGCGGAGCGGGGGAGCTCCGCGTCACGAACGCCTCGGATTCGGGCTTGGGCGTCCCCGGTGTCTACGCGATCACCACCGCCTCCACCACCGTGGACGCGGTGGTGGAGCCGGCCGAAGATATCCCGGCCGGGGGCGAGGCCACCTTCACGGTCACGTTCCCCGACACGCTGGATCCCGCTGACGCAGGGTTGCTCGTCCTGTCCTACGGCGAGGAGTCGTGGGGAGCGATGGCACCCGTCGTGCGCGAGTGATCGTCCGGACTCAGGTGCGGCTAGCCGGCTCGGACTCGCCCGCCTCGCGGCGGGCCAGCACGAACAGCAGATCCGACAGCCGGTTCAGGTAGCGCCGCACCTCGGGGTTGACCGCGCGCCCGGCACCCTCCAGGGCCACCACGGCCCGCTCGGCCCGGCGCACCACGCCGCGAGCCACATCCATCGCCGCACTCACGGGGTTGGCGCCCGGGACGATGAACGTCTGCGGCAGCGGGCGGGCCGCGACCTCGGCATCGATCGAGCCCTCCAGACGCTGCACCATGTCGGGCGTGACGAGGGAGACGCCGGCCTCGAGGCGGCCGCGTTCGGCCGGGTTCGTCGCCAGATCCGCGCCCACCACGAACAATCCGCGTTGCAGCCCGAGCACCTCTTCGGCGGCCGGGCCCTGCATCAAGGCTCGCGCGGCACCGAGCGCCGCGACGGCCTCGTCCGTGGTCCCGTATGCCTCCGTGACCAGGTCGTCCTTGCCGATCCGCCCCCCGTAGAGCAACCCGGTGGTGCCGTCGTCGCCGGTGCGGGTGTAGATGCGCGGCATGGACGGCTAGCATAAGCAGGTTCGGCGCCCTCGCCCGAGGCGGCGCCACAGGAAGGAGGCGAGCGCATGGCCGGCCGGTTCGGCTCCGTCATCACCGCCATGGTGACACCCTTCCGCGACGATCACGCGGTCGATCTGGATCGCGCGCAGGAACTCGCACAGCACCTGCTGGCCAACGGCTCCGACGCGGTGGTCGTTGCCGGGTCAACGGGGGAGTCGCCAACCCTGACCCACCGGGAGAAGGCCGATCTGTTCGCCGCGGTGGCCGAGGCGGTCCGTGGCCGCGGGAAGCTCGTCTGCGGCACCGGCACCTATTCCACAGCCGAAACCCTCGAGCTGACCCAGGTGGCCGAGGATGCCGGTGCCGACGGGCTGCTGGTGGTCACGCCGTATTACAACCGGCCGCCCCAGCGGGGTCTCGTCGCGCACTTCGAGAAGATCGCCGACGCCACCGAGCTCCCGATCATCGCGTACAACATCCCGAGCCGCACCGCCACGCGGATCGAGCACGACACGCTTCTGCGCCTGGCCGAGAAGCCCAACATCGTCGCGGTCAAGGACTCCACCGGGGACTTCCACGGACTGTCTCGCCTCATCGCCGAAGCGCCGGAGGGTTTCGAGGTCTATTCCGGTGATGACTGGGCCACGTTCGGGTACATGTGCCTCGGGGCGGTCGGGGTGATCAGCGTGGCGAGCCACCTGGTCGGCCCCCAGATCCATCAGATGGTGGACCTGATCCAGACCGGCGACATCCCCGCCGCCCGCAAGATCCACGAGTCGCTCTCGCCGCTGTTCAACGCGCTGTTCGTGACGTCGAACCCCATCCCGCTGAAGGCGGCGCTCGAGATGGTCGGACGTCCGTGCGGGATCGCGCGCCTCCCGCTCGTCCCCCCCACCCTCGAAGAGCGCGAACGGGTCCGCACGGCGCTGGAGGACGCCGGCCTCCTTGCCTGACGCGCGCATCGTCTTCCTCGGCGGCATCGGCGAAGTGGGCCGCAACATGGCCTGCTTCGAGCTCGAGGGCCGCATCCTGATCATGGACGTGGGCCTGTCGTTCCCCTCGGCAGAGATGCCGGGGATCGACCTGGTCCTGCCGGACATGGAGTACGTGCGAGGCCGGGCCGACGACGTCGAGGCCGTGGTGCTCACCCACGGGCACGAGGATCACGTCGGCGCCCTGCCGTACCTGTTGAAGGACCTCGGGAGGCCCGTCCCTGTGATCGGGACGGCGTTCACCTTGGAACTCCTCAAGGGGAAGCTGGAGGAGCACGGGGTGACGGATCTGGCGGACACGATGCTGGCCGTTCCCGGCGAAGGGCTCACCGTCGGGCCGTTCTCGATGCGGTTCCTGCACGTCACCCACTCGATCCCCGACGGCATGGCGATCGCGGTGGACACGCCCCACGGCACCGTGCTGCACACGGGGGACTTCAAGATCGACCCCACGCCCATCGACGGCCTGTCTACGGACCTGCACGGTTTCGCCGAGGAGGCCGGCCGGGGCGTCCATGTTCTGCTCTCGGACTCCACGAACGCCGAGGAACCCGGGCACACCGCCAGCGAACGGAGCGTGGGACCTGTGGTCCGCGAGATCGTCGGGAGCGCGCCGGGCATCGTGGTGGTGGCGTGCTTCTCCAGCCACATCCACCGGATCCAGCAGGTGGTCGACGCTGCCATCGCGGATGAGCGCGTGGTGGCGTTCCTGGGCCGCTCGATGCAGAACAGCGTGGGCGCGGCGCGGCGCCTGGGCATCCTCGGTGTGGACGAGAAGGACGTGATCGACATCTCCGAGGTCGAGTCGCTCGATCCCAGCCGCGTCGTGATCATCTGCACCGGCTCGCAGGGCGAGCCCTACTCGGCGCTCAGCCTGATGGCCGCGCGCGAACACAAGTGGGTGAAGCTGAAGGAGGGCGACACGGTGGTGCTCTCCTCGAGCCTCATCCCCGGGAACGAGCCCGCCATCCACCGCGTCGTGGACGCCCTGTACCGCAGCGGCGCCGACGTCTACCACGTGCCCGCCGACGCCGTGCACGCGAGTGGTCACGCGGCGCAGGAAGAACTTCGCCTGCTGCTCTCCCTCGTGAAGCCGCGCTGGTTCGTGCCCATCCACGGTGAACGCCGGCACCTGCAGCATCACGCGCGCATCGCCGAGGAGATCGGCATCCCGCACGACCGGATCATGATCTGCGAGGACGGCGACGTCCTCGAAGTGGGCGCGGAGGTGCTCCGTGCGGAACGTGTCCGGGCCGGGATGACGTTGGTCGACGGTCTGGGGATCGGTGACGTCGGCGGGGAGGTGCTGCGTGACCGGCGCAAACTCGCCGGTGACGGCGTGGTCGTGGTGGTGCTCACCGTCGATGCGCAGACGGGCGAGATCATCGGGGGCCCCGACATCGTGAACCGCGGCTTCGTGCACGAGGAGACCTCAGGGGACATCCTGCAGGAGGCTCGCGAGCGCGTGGCCGCCGTCTTCGACGATTCCTCCGCCGCCAACGTCACCGACCCCTCGGTGATGCAGCAGAACGTCAGCCGTGTCCTCAAGCGGTACTTCTTCGAGGTAACGCAGCGCAAGCCCGTGATCCTCCCCGTGATCATGGAGGTCTGATCGCCGCGTGCAGGCGCCGTGTGATGTCGCACGACATCGTGCCGACATGTCTCGCGACATCGTTCCACGTC
>JBBDHX010000005.1:0-51512 GCA_040880745.1 Actinomycetota bacterium | reverse complement strand
GCGGCCTTGACCGGCTTGGCGGGCGAGGTCCCCGCGATCTCGCTCGGCACCGGCGTGGTGCCGTTGCCGTCGCGCCATCCCGAACTGCTCGCGGCCGCGGCCGCCACCGTCGCGGAGCGCTCGGGTGGCCGCCTGATCCTGGGGCTCGGAACCGGGCCGGCGGTGCCCGGGGCGCTCGGCCGTTTGCGAGCGACCCTGGTGGCGCTGCGGAGGCTGTTCCGCGAGGGTGAGGCCGTCCTTCAGGGGGAGAGGCTCCGGCTCGGTCTGGTGCCCGAGGTACCGCCCCCGATCTGGATCGCGGCCCTCGGGCCGCGCGCCGTCCGTATGGCCGGTGAGGTCGCCGACGGCGTCATCTTGAACTGGTGCACCCCCGAGCGCGCCGCCGAGGCGACGGGGGTGATCCGGGCGGCGGCGGCTGAAGCCGGGCGGGAGCCGGACGCGGTCACGATCGCGGTGTACGTCCGCGCTGCGCTCGCGGCCGGGACCGCGGACGCGGCGCTCGCCGCGGCGAGCGAATACGGCTCCTACCCGGGGTATGCCCGGCAGTTCGTGGCGATGGGGATCGACCCCGGGGATCCGGCGTCCATCGTGGCCGCGGTGTGTCTCACCGGCGACGCCGGCCGGTCTCGCCTGCGCCTGCAGGCCTATCGCCAGGCCGGCGCCGACCTCCCGGTCGTCTACCCGGTCATCCGCCCGCCCGAGCGGTGGGAACACGGTGTGGGCAGGCCCCAGCCGGGCGACGCGCTCGCCACCTTGCGGACGCTCGCGCCATGAGGGTTGCAGACACCCGCGGACGCGCTACCATTTACCCGGTCAACACCGTGAGAATCGGGGAAACCCGACCGGAGGAGTAGGGGATGACGTACACGATCTGCGAGCCCTGCATCGACATCAAGGACCGCGCCTGCGTCGACGAGTGTCCCGTCGATTGCATCTACGAAGGTCCGCGCATGCTCTACATCCAGCCCGACGAGTGCGTGGACTGTGGTGCCTGCGAGCCCGCGTGTCCCGTGACCGCGATCTTCTACGAGGATGACGTCCCGGCCGAGTGGAAGCAGTTCACCCCGATCAACGCCGAGTGGTTCGAGACCTCCGGCGTCGGCTCGCCCGGAGGGGCGGCTCAGGTCGGGCCCGCGGCCACGGACCACCCGGTCGTCGCCGGCTGGGAAGCGATCTAGCTCTTCACCGGATCGGGCCCGGGCAGCAGGACGCGGAACGAGGCGCCGCCTCCTTCGCGATCTTGGACCCACGCCTTCCCGCCGTGCAGCTCCGCGAACCGGCGGACGAGCGTGAGCCCCACGCCCACCCCCGGTGAGTGCTGCGGCGCGTCCTCGCCCTGACGGAACGGTTCGAAGATCGCCTCGCGCATCTCTTCGGCCACGCCGGGTCCGTCGTCCTCGACCGTGAGCAGGCAGCCGCCCTCATACGCGATCACGCGGACCCAGATGGAGGAGTCCTCGGGTGTGTGGCGCACGGTGTTCGCCACGAGGTTCTCCACGATGCGTTCCACCTTCGCGGCGTCGACGGGGATCTGCACGTGCTCGATCTCCACGTGGAGGCGCTCCTCGGGCACGAGCTCGGATTCGGCGATGGCCCGCTGCACCAGCGTGCCGACGTCGATCGACTGCAGCTTCGGCGTGACGATGCCGCGAGCGAGCCGGTCCAGGTCCAGGAGGTTCGCGACCAGCCGGTCCAGGCGCCGGGCGTTGCCCGCGATCCGGTGGGCGAGGTCCTTCGCGTCGTCTTCGTCCAGGTGGACGTCCCCTCGTTCGAGCGTGATAGCCAGGCCGAGGATCGCCGCGAGCGGCGTCCGGAGGTCGTGCGACACGGCCTGAAGGAACGTGTTCTTCATCTCGTCCAGGGCACGCAGGGAACGGGTCGCCTCGCGCTCGACCTCCAACGCTCTCGCGAGTTGTTCTTCCCCGCCCTTGCGTTCGGTGATGTCGAGCAGGAAACCCTGCCAGAAGGGCGGCTGCCCCTCGACCTGGACGAGGTTCGCTTGGTCCTGCACCCACACGACCCGCCCATCCTTCGCGATCATGCGGTATTCGAGCGAGAACGACTCGTCGCCGGCCTGGTTGCTCACCAGGTCCGCGGCCAAGACCCGTTCGCGGTCCTCGGGGTGGATCAATCCCGTCCAGAACGCCGGATCGGCCGAGGTCTCCTCGACCGTGTAGCCCAAGATCTCGGGCTGGCGAGGCGAGATGTACGTGGTCTTCGTGATGGACGGCGCGTCGGCGGCGAACTCCTGTGTGTAGATGACCGCCGGGCTCTGCTCGACGATGGCGCGGAACCTGGCTTCACCCGCCTGGATGCGTTGCTCGGCTTCCTTGCGCTCGGTGATGTCGAGCAGGAATCCCTGCCACCACGCGGTGCCGTCGGGGTCCTCGACGAAGGTCGCCTCGTCATGCACCCAGACGTAGGTTCCGTCCTCCCGCCGGAGACGGTAGTCCTGGGTGAATGGCTCGCCCGTGGCGTTGGCGACGTCGTTGGCCTCGATCAGATGCGCGCGATCGTCCGGATGCAAGCGCGCCACCCATGCGTCCCGGCCGCCCGTGAGCCATCCGTCGGGGGAGCACCCGATCAGCTCCTCGATCGCAGGGCTGATGTAGCGCTCGGTGGATGCTCCCTCACGCGTGGGCGGCTCACGGTAGACGACGGCGGGCAGTTGCTCCACCGTCGCACGCAGGACCCGTTCGGCGGCCGAGACCCGCTCCTCGGCCTCCTTGCGCTCGGTGATGTCGTACAGGAACCCCTGCCAGAAGCCCTCGCCGTCCTCGGTCGAGACGAACGCGGCCTCGTCGTGGACCCAGACGTAGGTGCCGTCGCTGCATCGGAAGCGGTACTCGTGGGCGTAGTGCTGGCGCTCCTCGTCCGAGCGGTGGTCTTCGGCGAGGACCGCTTCACGATCGCCGGGGTGGACGTGATCGAGCCAGAAGTCCGGCGTCCAGGTCCACTCCTCGGCGGGATGACCGAACAGTCGCTCGACCTGGGGACTGATGTAGAAGGACTCGGGCGCGGCGTCGATCCCCTCGATGTAGACCACGGCGGGGATGTGATCGATCATCGCCTGCAGACGAGCGCGGGCCAGGCGCAACTGCTCCTCGGCCTGCATCCGCTCGGTGATGTCCGTCATCACGCCGAGCCACACGAGCGGTTGGCCATCGGTGTCGAGGATGAGCTCGGATTCGTCGTGGAACCAGACGATGCGACCGTCGCTCGCGACCATCCGGTAGTCCTGCCCGTAGGCCGACCCGGTCGCGTTGCTGACCGCAGAGACGTCGATCACGCGCTGGAGGTCGTCGGGATGTGTCACCCTCATCCAGAACCCCGGCTCCTCCCACGCGGTGGCCGGGTACCCCAAGATCCGCTCCGACTGGGGGCTCATGTACGTCATCGACGACAGTGGGTCATCGGGCGCAGCCCAGGGCTGCTCCTGATAGGTCACGGCCGGCGTGTGTTCCACCATCGTGCGGAACCGCTCCTCGGCGACGCGGATCTGCTCGGCGGCCAGCGTCCTTTCCGTGATGTCGAGCATCAGGCCTTGCCAGTGGATGGGCTCCCCGTCGTCGTCACGGACCAAGATCGCTTCCTCGTGGATCCAGACCGTCCGGCCGTCCGCCGCGATGATCCGGTAGTCGATGGACAGGGGCTCTCCGGTCGCGTTGACCTGCTCCATCGCCTCGCGCACGCGTGCGGCGTCATCGGGGTGCACCACGTTCTGCCAGAAGTCCGCATCCTCGGTCCACGCTTGCGCCGTGTATCCCGAGATCGCCTCCGCGGCAGGGCTCACGTAGTCGGGCCGGGCCGCGCGGGTCGTGCCGGGGACCAACGACTCCGTGTAGACGATCGCCGGCATCTGCTCCACGAGGACGCGGAACCGCTCCTGGGCTCGATGGAGGCGTTCTTCCGCGTCGTGGCGAGCCGTCACGTCCGCCACCCACCCCTGGACGTGCGAGAGCGACCCGTCCTCACGGAAGACGCCGACCGAGGCATCGTGGACCCACACCCACTCGCCGCCGGGTCCCTGCATCCGGTACTCGGCCTCCCAGAGCCCGGTGTTGGCCCCGTTCATCGTGCCGCTCGCTCGGAGCGAGGCGAGGTCGTCGGGGTGCATCAGTGAGAACCACAGGCCCTGGTCCTGGATGAACCGATCGGCGGGTATGCCCGTGATCCGTTCGATCTGAGGGCTCACGAAGGTCATCTGCGCGGTCGGTTCCTGGCCGTCCCCGGCGACCACCTCCACGTAGGTCACCGCGGGGATCGACTCGACCACGCTGCGGTACCGCGCCTCCGCCTCGGCCCGGTGCTCTTCGGCTTCCATGCGCGCGGTGATGTCCACCATGAACCCCTGGAAATACGCGAGCGAACCGTCGGCTCGGTAGATGGCGATCGACGTGTCGTGGACCCAGATCCAATGACCGTCGGCATGGCGCATCCGGTATTCCTCGTCGAACGGTGACTCGTCACGGATATCGAACGCGCCCTCGGCCTCGAGCCGGGCGTAGTCCTCTTCGTGCATCAGGGTGAACCACAGGCCCGGTTCGTCGAGGAAGCGCTCGGGGGCGTAGCCGAGGAGCCCCTGCACCTGCGGGCTCATGTACGTCACCCGAGCGCCGATCCCGCCGACGGCGTCGGCCGGTTCGTCGATGTAACTCGCGGCCGGGATCCCCTCGACCACCGCGCGGTAGCGCTCCTCCGCGTCGCGCACGCGATCGTCGGCCTCGCGCCGGCCGGTCACGTCGAGCAGGAACCCCTGGAGGTGCGTGATCGAGCCCATCTCGTCGCGCACGGGGGTCGTCGAGTCATGCACCCACACCCAGTGACCGTCTGCGTGGCGCATCCGGTACTCGAGTTCGGACGCGGCCGGTTCCGGGTGGTTGCCACCGATGGCTGCACCCACGCGTGGCGCGTCGTCGGGGTGGATGAGGGCGGACCAGAGGTTCGGCTCGTGCAGGAAGCGCTCGTGCGCATATCCCAGGAGCGTCTCGATCTGCGGGCTCACCGATCCCAGGCGGACGGAGCCGGGCTCGAGCATCGCGACGTAGGTCACGGCCGGGATGTGCTCCACGACGCTGCGGTGCCGTGCCTCGGCCGCGCCGAGTCGCTCATGCTCGGCCCGCCGCGTGATGGCCGCACCGATCAGAGCCGACGCCGTTCGCAGCGCGTCGACCTCGCCGTGGCTCCATGTGCGCGGGCGCTCGCAGTCGCCCAGCCCGACGCATCCCCACCACGCGCCCTCGACGATCACCGGCAGGATCAGGACGGAGCGAACGTCTTGGGCTTCGAGCTCCGTCCGGATGGCGTTCGGGAACTCAGCGGGCTCACCGGTGATGACGTCGCCGGCCTCGAGCGCGGCGGCCCAGGACCCGAACCCGGACCCGTTCCACTTCGCGTGCGTGAGCGACGGCGTGCCGGACTGGGTCGGGATACCGGGGGCGCACCACTCCGCGATCTGTGTCTTGCACAGGTCGCCGTCGGCGTCTGCGTCGTTCTCGATCAGGTAGGCGCGCGAGGCGCCGGCCGCGTCCCCGAGGCGGGCGAGCACGTCGCCCACGGCGTCACGCCAGTCCTGCGACAGGAGCAGCCGCTCGGCCGCGAACGCCACGGCCTGCAGGATCGCATCGCGCCGCAGTGACGCGGCACCCGCCTCGCGGGCCGTATCGACCATCCGTTCGCTCCTTCGAAGTACTCCGGGGCGCGACCCGATCGCCCCGCGGGGTCGCCTTGGTTGATTATCGGCGTGGGTGCGCAGTGGTGGAGTCCGCTCGCCGGGGGGCCTCGCCTAGTCCGGAGTGACTACGGAGCGGCGGCGGGAGCCTGCGGCACCTGGCCGGGCGTGGATCCGGCGTTCGGCACGGTCCCTGGCTCGGGCCAGCGGTCCCGGGACCTCGCAGCGAGGCGGAACATGAGATCGACCGCCTTCGGGTCCTCGGAGGCCGGTCGCGACTCGATCACGCCGTCGGCCTGCGCCGCATCGAAGATCTCCTGGCCGCGTTCCGTCCTGATGATCGTCAGCGTCCAGCCCTCGGACTGACCCAGGCCACCGAAGGAGATATCAGCGTGCTCGGCGGCGAAGTCGGGGCAATGCAGGCAGCCGGGCCGGGTGAACCGCTGCGCATCCTTGAGCGAGTAGGTGCGTTCCTCGCCGGTGTCGGTGTAGAACAGGAGTTTGCCCTTCACGTTCACCCTGGCGAGGTGATCCAGGTCGATCCCGAGTTGGTTCTGCGCGATCTCGACCATCAGCCCGTCGTAGGTGAACGACTTCGAGCACAAGAGCCCCAAGGTCCAGGCGATCTTCTTCCGCCACTTGTTGACGCGGCGCGCCTCCATCACGCCGGTGACGGAGGTCTGACACCCCATCCCGACGAGCGCGACCTTGGAGAGCCCGAGCTCGGCCGCCTTGAGCAGGGCCATCGGGTTCGCGCTGTACGTGTAGCGGCTGCCGGCGGTGGCGAGCACCCCGGCCGCATCGGTGACGACCGTGGGCTCCGCGTCCCACGCCCGCTCGTTCGAGAGCGCCGAGGTGCACGCTCCGTCGATCCGGCCGTTCGCCAGCCCCCAGATGAGCAGCGCCGACACGACGCCGCCGTCCTGGCCCTGCATCAACGGTTCGGGGGCGGTCGCCCGGGCCAGCACGATCTCGCGGTGGTGGCCGATGAGTTCCTCGGGCTTGCGGGTCTGCCCGAACAGCAGCTCGTCGATCTCCGATTCCCACTCGCGGAACCGCGGGCAGGCGAGCGTGCAGAGCGAGCATCCCTTATCGCCGTGCGAGCAGGCGTCGGGGCCGTCTTCCTGCAGCTGGAGCGGTTTGTCGTCCTCGTAGCCCAGGACGTGGAACGGGCAGGCGACGATGCAGGCCGAGCATCCCGTGCACAGCCCGGTGACCACGACCTCGTTGTAGAGTTCGCGCCACTGGGTGGTGTCTGCCTTGGGCGACATCGTCTGCGATCATAGCCGTTGGGTTGCCCGGCATCGCGCGCCGTGGTTCCCTGGTCGCATCTCGAGCGAAGGAGGGGGCGTGCGGACGAAGCGACTCGTGGTGGCGATCGGGTTGAGCATGCTGGTGGCAGCGGCGTGCGGCGGTGAGGGTGATACCAGCACCCCGGCGGGGGGAGGATCGAGCTCGGCGCCGAGCGGGGAGGCAGGGTCGCTCTCGATGTCCGGGTTCGCGTTCGTCCCCGGCGATGTCACGACCGGCACGGGTGGAACCCTCTCGGTCACGAACGAGGACTCCACCACGCACACCTTCACCATGGATGACGGATCGGTCGATCAGCAGGTCGGTGCCGGTCAGACGGTCGAGGTGACCATCACCGCCGCCGGGTCGTTCCACTGCGACATCCACCCGAGCATGACCGGGGCGGTGTCCCTGGGGTCCTAGCCCGCACGCGCGCCGCTAGATGCTGAAGGACTCACCGCAGGCGCACTCGCCGATGGCCTGCGGGTTCCGGACCTTGAGCCCGCCGCCCATGAGGTTCTCGTCGAGATCGAGCGTGGAGCCCCTGATGATGCGTGCGCTCTCCGGGTCGACGACGATCCGGACGCCGGCGCCGCCCTCGACGATGTGGTCCTGCGGTGCGGCGTCGTCGAACGCGAGTTGATACGAGAAGCCCGAGCAGCCGCCCGTGAGGACCCGGATCCGGAGCACCGGCTGGGAGCGCCCTTCCTTGGTGGCCAGCGTGGCCACCTTGCGGGCAGCCTTGTCGGTGACGGTCAGGACCGCGGTCGCCATGACCCACAGGATAGTCGCTGCGGGCGCCTACGCAGCGCCGCAGAACGCCACGAAGCAGCGCGCGTAGGCACGAGCCGCGTCGATCAGATCCTGCGTGGCGACCCATTCGTCTGCCGTGTGCGCCACGGAGAGCGACCCCGGGCCCCAGATGATGGCGGGGATGGCCGCGTCGTTGATGTAGAAGCGCGCGTCCGTGATGCCCGTGAACCCGGCGTCGAGTGGTGCGCTACCCGTCTCGGCGGCTCCGGCAGCGCGGGCGATCCGAGCGATCGAAGCATCCGACGGCGACTCGGCCGCCTCGGTCCACTCCCGGATCTCCACGCGGAGATCGCTCTCGGGGTGCTCGCGGTGCAGATCGTCGATCAGATCCCGGAAGGAGGCGAGGACGGCATCGGGCGAGGTCTCACCCGGCACGATCCGCCGATCGATGTCCACCGTGCACCGGTCCGGCACCATGTTCGGGGCGCTGCCACCTTCGATCAGCGCGGCGTTGACGCTCGGGCGCCCGCAGAGCGGATGTTCGAGGTCGGGGAGTGCCTCGGGGAGGCGCAGGAGGAAGCGTGCCATCGACGTGATGGCGTTCACGCCGCGATGGGGCTGTGACCCGTGGGCGGCTGCGCCGTAAGAGGTGGCCGTGATCCAGGCGCCTCCCCGCTCGGCGAGACCGATGTTCATGTCCGTGGGCTCGCCGATGATGGCGGCGTCCTGGGTCAGCAGACCGAGGTCGCGCAGGACCTGGGTCCCGTGCACGCCGGCCAGTTCTTCGTCGGCCGCCAGGTGCAACGTGAGCGAGCCCGCGAGCTCCACCCCGGCCCGGCCGACCGCGGTCGCCGCCGCGAGCGCAGCGGCGACCGCTCCCTTCATGTCGCAGGCGCCCCGGCCGATCAGACGGCCGTCGATCACCGTCCCCGCGAACGGCGGCGCAGACCAGGTATCCGCGGAGCCTGCGGGGACCGTGTCCAGATGGCCGTTCCACGCCAGGGCCGGCCCTTCGGCGGCTCCCAGGGTCGCGACGACGCTGGGGCGTCCTGCGTCCCCGCGCACCGTCCGCGGGTCGGCGCCTGCCCCCGCGAGCACGTCCCCCGCGACCGCCGCCGCGTCGTCCTCCGACCCTCCGGGGTTCTCCGAACGCGCGGCGATCAGCGCGCGAGCCAGCGCCAGGATCTCATCCGGGTCGACGGCAGCAGCGGCCGCATCGGCGGCGGCGGATCGGGTCGCGTCGGCCTCCGTCACGCGCCGAACGCTAGCAGGCGGCATTCACCGCGGCGTCGCCTACGATGGCTCGATGCTTCACCGCCCGGCCCTTCGCGCGCGTCTGGATGCGGATCCTCGCCACGAGCCGGCCCCCGGTGATCGAGCGGCGGCCGTGCTCGCCCTGATCGTCGACGACGAGGAGCCGGCGATCTTGTTCACCGAGCGGGCCAGGTCCATGTCGCGGCATGCCGGCGAGGTCTCCTTCCCCGGCGGCCTGCGCGACCCGGGCGACGTGTCGCTCGAAGCCACGGCGCTGCGTGAGGCACACGAAGAGCTCGGGATCGAACCCGGGCTCGTGCAGACGCTGGGGGCTCTTCACCCCATCCATACGTACGTCTCGGCGATCTTGGTCACGCCGTTCGTCGGTGTGGTCGATGCCCTCCCCGAACTGGCGCCCAGCGAGGCCGAGATCGCCCGCGCGTTCACCGTGGCCCTCAGCACGCTGACGGAGGTCGAGGAGCGGCGCGTCCTGCATGTGGACGCGAGCGGGACCTTCCATGGATGGTGGTACGAGATCCCCGACGCCACGATCTGGGGTGCGACCGGGTTCATGCTGCACGCGCTGCTCGGTCTGCTCAAGGATGAGTCGTCATGGATCTCGGCGTGAGCGAGGACCGCGAGCTGCGGGCGCTCCTGGGCGCCGCCAGGACGATCGCGGTCGTGGGCCTGTCGCCGAACCCCGAGCGCGACTCGAACGAGATCGCGGCGTATCTGCAGGAGCACGGGATGCGGGTGATCCCGGTCAACCCGATGGTGGACGAGGTGTTGGGGCAACGGTCCTATCCGTCCCTGCGCGAGATCCCCTCCGACATCGAGGTGGACATCGTCGACGTGTTCCGCAGAGCGGAGGAGACGCCCGCGATCGCGCGCGAAGCGGTGGCCATCGGGGCGAAGGCGCTCTGGCTGCAGGAAGGCATCGTGAACCAGGAGGCGGCGCGGATCGCAGAGGAAGCCGGGCTGGACGTCATCATGGGGGTCTGCATCAGGCAGACACGACGGCGAGTGATGGGGGACATATGACGCAGTGGGAGTACTTCGTGGCACCGGTGCTCGAACACAACCCCGGCGAGATCTTGAACTCGTTCGGCGAGGACGGGTGGGAGCTGGTCACGATCGTGGCGCAGCCGACCCCCATGGGCGGCACCTCGCTCGTGGCCTACCTCAAACGTCCGAAGGGCTAGCTCCGCAGCCGCCGGCCGGCCCGGACGCGCCAGAGCAGCCCCAGGACGAGGACGGCAGCCGCGACGACGGCGATCCACCCTCGATCGCGATCGGGGGGCCTCAGGGACCCGTTGACCATCCCGGGCGCGGGATCGTCCCCGGGGGTGAAGCGCCAGATCTGCTCGGCGGTTGCGACGTACAGCCGCCCGTCGGGACCCGCCTGGAGGTCCGTGACGCCGGCATCGAAGCGCGCGACATCATCCGTCGAACCTGTGACCGGATCGAGGCTGCGGATCCCGCCGTCCGTGAACGACCCGATGTACAACGTCCCCGCCAGCCACGCGCATCCCGTCAACGCGACCGTCCGAGGGAACACCGACACGGGGTCAGCGTACCGGCCGTCGCCGCCGGCACCGGTCAGGACGGGCCACCCGTAGTTCGCACCCGCCTCCAGTCGGTTGACCTCGTCATCGCGGTCAGGGCCGTTCTCGGTCTCCCATATCGTGCCCGTGGCGGGGTCCAGGCAGAGCCCGAACGAGTTGCGATGACCCAGCGTGAAGGCGGCGTTGCCCTCGCCGAACGGGTTGCCGGGAGCTGGCTCGCCCTCGGGCGTGAGTCGCAGGACCTTGCCTCCGAGGTTGGACGGGTCCTGGGCGCGCGCCGGTTCGTGTGCCTCGCCGACGCTCACGTAGAGCATCCCATCGGCACCGAACAGGAGGTCGCCCCCGTTGTGGTACGCGTTGGTCGCCGGGACGGTCTCCAGCAGCATCTCGGGCTCACCCGCCGTGTCGCCCTCGGCGCGCACGCGCACCAGGCGGTTCATGCCCGTGGCCGGATCGCTCACGTAGAGGTACATCCACGGTTCGCCCTGGCCGAACGAGGGATGCAGGGCGATGCCGAGGAGGCCGGTCTCGCCGCCACCCCTGACAGCGAACGTCGCGAAGGGCTCGGGGCGCAAGGTCCCGCCGGCGTCGACGACCCGCACGAGCCCCGTCTCCTTCTCGGTGAAGAACAGCCGTCCGTCCGGCGCGAACGCCATGTTGGTCGGGAAGTCCAGGTCGCCGAGCCACGGCCCGACCGGCTGGGCCGACACGGGGACGGCGAAGCAGACCAGCATGGCTGCGACCACGAGAGGACAGCCGATCATCTCGCCACGCTACCCGGGTCGTCGCGCTACCGTGGAGCCATGCTGCGGATCGATCACGTCGTTCGGGTCGTGAAGGATCTCGACGAAGCGGGCGACCGCTTGCTGCGGGACCAGGGGCTGGTCTCGTTCCCCGGCGGCACACACCCGCGGTGGGGGACGGCGAACCGCATCGCCCCCTTGGGGCGGGACTACGTGGAACTCATCTCGGTCCTCGACCTCGCGACGGCGTCGGGGACCACGCTCGGGAGGATGCTGCGAGACCTCGTCGCCGCCGGCGACGCGTGGTTCGCGCTGTGCCTGGCGGATGACGATATCGACGCCACCTGTGTTCGCCTTGGCCTCGAGGCCGTGCCGGGATCGCGTGAGCGGCCCGACGGGTCGGTGGTCCGCTGGCGAGGCGCCGGGATCGAGGACGAACGACGGACGCCGGACCTGCCGTTCTTCCTCGCGTGGGACGTCCCGGCCGAGATGCATCCGGGTGCGGCGGCGGTCCACCATCCGGATGGTGCAACGGGGATCGCCTGGGTCGAGGTCGCCGGCGACCCCGGAGCCTTCGCGATGTGGACCGGCGGGGCGGATCTCCCGGTGCGCCACGTCGGCGCCGAGCCGCCCGGGATCATCCGGGTCGCGATCGCGACCCCCTCCGGCGAGGTCGTCCTCTAGCCCCGGATCGCCCGGTCCAGATCTTCGAGCAGGTCGGCTGGGTCTTCGATCCCGACCGAGAGCCGGACGAGTTCGGGCGGCACCTCGAGCGGGGAGCCAGCCACGCTCGCATGCGTCATCGGCCCCGGGACCTCGATCAGGGACTCGACGCCACCGAGCGACTCGGCGAGGAAGAACACACGCGTGCGGCCGGCCAGGGCGACCGCCTCCGCACCGTTCGAGACCGTGAACGCGATCATCCCGCCGAAGCCGTCCATCTGTCGCGCGGCCACGTCGTGACCGGGATGGTCCTCGAGGCCGGGGTAGTACACCTGCATGACCATCTCGTGGTCGGCCAGGAACGACGCGACCGCCGCGGCGTTCTCGCAGTGTCGCCGCATCCGGACGCCGAGCGTCTTGAGACCTCGCAGCGCCAGGTAGGAGTCCATCGGCCCCGGGACGGCTCCCACCGCGTTCGTGAGGAACCCGAGCCGCTGGATCAGGTCCGCCTCGCTCGTCACGATGGCGCCGCCGATCAGGTCGGAGTGCCCACCCAGGTACTTCGTCACGCTGTGGACCACGACGTCGGCGCCGAGCGCCAACGGCTGTTGCAGGGCGGGTGAGGCGAACGTGTTGTCCTCCACGACCCGGGCACCCCCCGCGTGCGCCACCGCCGAGACGGCCGCGATGTCCATGATCTTCAGCAGCGGGTTGGACGGCGTCTCGAACCACACGAAACACGTTCGTTCGGTGAGTCCGTTGGCCACGGCATCGAGGTCGGTCAGGTCGGCGGTGTCGAACGTGAGACCCCAGGGCTCGAGGACCCGAGCGAGCAGGCGATACGTCCCGCCGTAGACATCGTCGCCCAGGAGCACGTGATCCCCGGGTTGCAGGGTGAGCAGCAGCGTCGTCTCGGCGCCCAGGCCCGAGCCGAACGCGAACCCGCGCTCGCCACCTTCCAGCGCCGCCAGGGCCGTCTCGAACGCGGCGCGGGTCGGGTTGCCGCCACGGGCGTAGTCCCAGACCTTGGGATCACCCACGGCATCCTGGACGTAGGTCGACGTCTGGTAGATGGGCACGTTGACCGAGCCGTAGACCGCATCGGGGTCTTGCCCGGCGTGGATCGCGCGGGTGTCGAACCTCAGGCCGTCTCCGGGGGGAGTTCCCACCCGCGCCTCCTCAGCTCATCGAGCGCGTCGCGTCCGTCCCGGGCCTGGGTCCACAGCAGCGATTTGCGTTTGGCGTCGTGGCCGCGCGCGAAGGTACTCCCTGCCGGAACCTGCTGCTCACAGGTCCCGCACGCGCACCAGGAGAACAGCGACTCGGTGCCCCCACGCTCGGCGATCGTCCCCGGCCGGTACGTCGTGGCCGGTGCGTTCGTGGGGATCACGATGACGCCCTCACCCGGGTCGCCGAGCGCGGTGACCTGTCCTTGAAGGGCCGCCAGCCCCGTGATCGCCGCGAGCGCCGCGTCGATCTTGTCGAGCGTCGTGAGGTCGGTGGTGCGCACGCCGACCATCTGCAGGACGTGTTCGCGCCATGCTCGCTTGCGCAGGCCCTTGGGCGAGAGACAGCCGGCCAGGACGGCCGCGGACGCGTGCGGGTAGACCTCGATCGCGCGGTCCTTCCACGGGCGTGAGGTGGCGCGAGGGAATCCCAGGCGATCGACCGCGGCGAAGACCTCCATGCCCCGGCGCATCCAGTCGAACGTGGCGGGGGCGCCGTGGGCCTCGGAGGGCGTGCGGAAGGCGTGGATGTTGAGGCGCGCGAGTTCGTTCTCGGTGGCGCGGGACTTCCCCTCTCGGGCCCACCGTGGGGGCGAGTCGATCGCGACGATGGAGGGCTTGGCTTCGCGGATGACCCGTTCGACGTCGTCCAGGCCGGCATGCGGCACGATCACGAGCGGGACCTTGCGCTCATCGAGCAGGACGAGATCCAGGCCTTTGCCAACCGCGACGTCGATGCCCAGCGCCCGCACGTCTACGAAGGCGCCGTCCGGCGATGGGCGAGATGGTCGAGCAGGTCGCTGCGGGTGAGGACGCCGAGCGCCTGCCCCGCCTTCGTCACCAACACGGCGGGCGCGCGTTCGAGTTCGGTGAATGCCTCGTCGATCGCCGCGTCCCACTCGATGGTCGGGATGGGTGGGGCCATCACCTCGGCCACCTCGGCCTGCAAGGCGTCTGGGTCGCGGAACACCCGCTCGAGGAGTTCACGATCACGGATCGAACCGACGAATTGCGAGATGTCCGCGGAATCCTCGCGGACCACGGGCGCCTGCGAGATGCCGTGGTCCTGCAGCAGATCGACGGCGCTGCGCACCTTGTCATGGGCGTTCACGGTGATGAGCGCCGGGAGCGAGGTGTGCTTGGCCGACAAGACGCGATCCACGGTGACCACCTCGGGTCCCTCCAGGAACCCGTATTGGCGCATCCAGGTGTCGGAGTAGAGCTTCGACAGGTACCCGCGCCCCGAGTCCGGCAGCAGCACGACGATGACCGCGGCCGGATCGTCGATCCCTTTCGCTACCTCGAGTGCGGCGTGCACGGCCGCGCCGCCCGAGCCGCCGACCAGGATCCCTTCCCGGCGGGTCACGGCACGGGCCATGAGGAACGCATCCCGGTCGGTGACCCGGACCCAACGGTCGACGACCGTGGGGTCGTAGGTGCCCGGGAAGAAGTCCTCGCCGATCCCCTCCACGAGGTAGGGCCGGGGATCGTCGCCCGTATAGACCGAACCTTCCGTGTCGGCGCCCACCACCTGCACCGCCGGGTCGCGCTCCTTGAGGTAACGCCCGACGCCGGTGATCGTGCCGCCCGTGCCCACGCCGGCGACGAAGACGTCGATGCGTCCCTCGGTCTGTTCCCAGATCTCCGGGCCCGTGGTCTCGTAGTGGGTCGCCGGGTTCTCCTGGTTCCAGTACTGGTTCGGCTGGAAGGCGCCGGGGATCTCCGTCGCGAGGCGGTCGGCGACCGAGTAGTAGGACTCGGGGCTCTCGCGCGGGACCGAGGTCGGCGTGATGATGACCTCCGCTCCGTAGGCCCGCAGCAGCGCGATCTTCTCCTGGCTCATCTTGTCCGGCATCACGAAGATGCAGCGGTAGCCGCGGATCGCGGCCGCGATGGCGAGGCCATGTCCGGTGTTGCCGCTGGTGGGCTCCACGATCGTGCCGCCCGGGCGGAGCAGTCCCTCGCGTTCGGCGGCCTCGATCATCCGGATGCCGATGCGGTCCTTCACCGAACCACCGGGGTTCAGCATCTCGAGCTTGGCCACCACGGTGGGGCGGACCCCCTCGGTCACCGTGTGCAGGCGAACCATGGGCGTGTGGCCCATGGCATCGAGGAACGTGTCGAGCACCGGCATCCGTGGTCCTTCACCTGGGAACGTCGACCCATCGTCCCACGCTCGGGGGACGTTCACCCTGAGCCATCCCGGCCCGCTCAGGCCCCCGGGGTATCCTGCCGATGTTTCGGCCGTGCGGGGGATCCGAACGGGGGTGGTCTGGTGAGCGATGTCGAGCGTGGTACCGACGCGGGTGGAGAACGCCTGCTCGTCGTCGATGATGACCCGTTCATCGCCCGGCTGCTCGAGATCGAGTTGGCGGCCGCCGGCTTCCGGGTGCGTGTGGCCAACGACGGCCAGCAAGCGATCGACCTGGTCCGCGAAGAGGCGCCCGACCTCGTGATCACCGACGTGATGATGCCGCACGTGGATGGGTTCGAGCTCACCCGGCTGCTTCGCCAGGACCCACGGACGGCGCACATCTCGGTGATCATCCTGACCGCGCGCGGTTTGTCCGCCGACAAGCTCGAAGGCTTCGCGATCGGCGCGGATGATTACATCGTCAAACCGTTCGACACACCCGAACTCCTGGCACGGGTGCGTGGGGTCCTTCGCAGGTCCAAAGAGATGCGCGACGAATCTCCGCTCACGGGTCTGCCGGGCAACGGCCGGGCGCAGGAGGAGATCGAGGCGCGGGTCACCGGCGGTCAGGACTTCGCGCTGCTCCTCACCGACATCGACCACTTCAAGCCGTTCAACGATCACTACGGGTTCCCCCGCGGCGACGAGGTCATCCAGGCGACGGCACGGCTCATGGGCGACGTCGCCACGGAACTCGCCGGCGACGAGGCGTTCGTCGCGCACCTGGGCGGCGACGATTTCGCGCTGCTCGTGCCGCCGGCCACGGCGTCGATGGCCGCCGACTCCATCGTGCAGCGCTTCGACGAGCTCGCGCCGACGTTGTTCACGGGCGAGGATGCCGAGCGCGGGTGGATCGAAGTGCTGAACCGCCGGGGTGAGGCACAGCGCTACGGCCCGCTCACCATCTCGATCGGCGTGGCCAGTACCCAACGCAGGAAGTTCGCGCACTTCGCCGAGGCGATCGCCGTGGCGACCGAGATGCGGAACTTCGCGAAGGGGACCGGCGCCTCGTCGTGGTCGGTGGACCGCCGCTCCAGCGCCTGAGGTTCAGCGGGGCAGCGGCCCGGGCTTGGCGAGATGGAACCCCTGGCCGTAGCGGACACCGAGTTCCGCCAGGGTGCGGAGTTCGGCAGCCGTCTCGATCCCTTCGGCCACGATGGTCATCCCCATCTCATCGGCGAACGAGATCAACGCCGACGCCATGGCCCGCTTGCCGCGATCCTTGTCGATGTCGCGGGTGAGGGAGATGTCGACCTTCACGATGTCCGGGGCGATATGCAGCGTGTGCCGCAGGCTCGCATAACCCGCGCCCGCGTCATCGATCGCGATCCGAACCCCGAGCGCACGCAGGCGGGCGAGGGCACCGAACAGCGCGTCGTAGTCCTCGACGGGTTCGTGCTCCGTGATCTCCACCACGATCCGAGCGGCGACCGGCTTCAGCAGAGTCAACAGCTCTTCAGAGGTCGCCACCCGGTGAGAGCAGTTCACGGACAAGTAGGTGTCGGGGGGCAGGTGGGGGAGCGCGGCGAGCGATCGGCCGATGGTGGCGAGCTCCAGCTGGGCTCCGAGCTCCAGCGCGACGGCCTCGGCGAACCACACATCGGGGGCCCGCAGAGGGATCGACCGGAACCGCGCGAGCGCTTCGAAGCCGACCGCCTCTCGTGATGCCAGGTCGACGATCGGCTGGAACGCCATCGTGAGACCCTCGCCCCCGACGAACCGGCTGATCTCGTCGCGGCGAGCCCGGCGCTGTTCCTCCTCGATCTCCTCTCGGCGCAGTTGCGATGAAAGTTCGTGCACGATGCCGCCGATCACCTCGGCGGACAGGCTCGTGCCGCCGCTCGCCACCCGCTGGATCGACCCCACGATCTCCTCGGCGGCCGTGCCCTTCACCAAGTAGCCGACGGCTCCGGCACGAAGCATCTCGAGCACGGTCGGCCGATCCTCGAAGGCCGACAGCGCGATGACCCGTGTGGAGGGGGAGAGCCGCTGGATCTCGCGCGCAGCCCGTGGACCGCCTCCGGCCGGCATCTTCACGTCGACGAGCGCGACATCGGGCAGTTCCCGGCGGGCGAGGTCGATGGCCTCATCGGCATCGGCCGCGGCACCCACGAACTCGACGCATTCCTCCTGCCCGAGCAGCTCGGACAGGGCGCTGCGAAGCGCCGGCTCGTCATCGGCGACCAGGACTCGGACCCGCACGGGGGTCACGAGGGCGGTCTCAAGGGGAAGTGCGCTGCCCACGGGGGCCGACGGTAGCCACACGGGGGGCCCGGCGCAATCACCCGGGCAGCCGACCCCGGTCGGGCTAGGCTGTTCGGCCGTGGTGCGGCACATCGTGGCGATGGGCGGTGGTGGGTTCCTGATGGAGGACCCCGTGCTCGACGCCTTCACGGTGGGGCTCAGCGCCAAGCGACCGAAGGTCTGTTTCGTCCCCACCGCATCCGGCGACGCCGCCACCGCGGTGGCTCGTTTCTTCGAGGCGTTCCCGGCCCGCTCCTTCGAGCCGTCGCTGCTGCGTCTGTTCGACAGAGAGGTAGCGGACCTCGGGGCGTATCTGGGCGAACAGGACCTCGTCTACGTCGGGGGCGGCAACACGGCCGTCATGCTCGCCGCCTGGCGGGTCCACGGTCTCGACGTCGCGCTGCGCAACGCGTGGGCCTCCGGCGTCGTCATGGCGGGGATGAGCGCCGGAGCGAACTGCTGGTTCGAGGCGTGCACGACGGACTCCTACGGGCTCGGGCGCGCGGATCCTCTCCTCGACGGGCTGGGCTTGGCTCCCGGGTCGTTCACGCCGCACTACGACGGCGAGGTGGCCCGCCGCCCCGCGCTGCATGCGCTGATCGGGAAGGGGGAACTGCCGGGAGGCATCGCGTGCGATGACTTCGCCGCGGTGCACGTGGTGGGGACCGAGGTGGAGGAAGTGGTCGCCTCACGTGCCGGCGCGAAGGCCTTCCGGGTCGAGGTTCCGGGCGGGGTCCTCACGGAGGAACCGCTCGCGGTCCGCTTCCTCGGCGCCCCGGCGTGACGGTGCACGTCGAGCGCTCGATCACGTTGCCGTGTGACGCGCCAACCGCGTGGGCGATCCTGACCGACTGGGAGGAGCAGGCCACGTGGATGCGTGACGCCGACAGCGTCCGCGTGGTCTCCGCGGATCGGACCGGGGTCGGCGTGCGCCTGGCGGTACGGACGCGCCTGCTCGGGATACCGGCGTTCACCGAGCCGATGGAGGTCACCCGCTGGGATCCCCCGAGGGTGCTCACGATCCGCCACGGCGGGCCCGTCCGGGGCGAGGGGACGTGGAGGCTCACCGAACACGGCCCGTCCGTGACGCGGTTCACCTGGACGGAGGACGTCGGCTTGGCGGTGCCGCTCCTCGGCGAGACGGCGGCGTGGTGCTACCGCCCGCTCATGCGGATCCTCATGGGCAGGGGCCAGGCCGACCTGCGGCGGCGTCTGCAGGCCCGCTAACCGGCCGGCGGGGGAGCGAGCACGAGCAGCACGACCGCGGGCTCCGCCGACGCGTTGCGCACGGTGAGGTCCGCCCCTGCGGGGACGACGCTCGAATGCCACTGGCGCAGCCGGGCGCGGTCCCTTCCGACCTGCGCCGCGACCTCTCCGGAGAGCACGAGGAGCAGACCGTCGGCGTCGTCGTCGCGCATCGGCCCCAGCCCTTGACCGCCCTGAAGGCAGATCACCTGGCTCCACAACCGTTCCGTCTCGGCGAGGACCTGCGTGCGCGCGGCCTCGTCGGCGAAGTGCACCAGGTCGGTGAGATCGCGGGTCTGCATCGCCCCAGGGTACGGGTCCGGGCGCCGGTCTCCGCGTCTAGACTGCGCGGATCGACCCCTGAGCGAGGAGCATCGCCGGTGACCACGTACGCGTTCGTGACCGGTTCGCCGCGCGAGATCGCGGTCGGACTGCTGATCGTCCCCGTGTTCCAGGGCCCCGAGCCGGGGCCTGGTGCGAAAGAGACGCGCACCTTCGATGCCTACGTGGGCGCGAAGCTCACCGGCAAGAAGGGCGAGAACCTGCTCGTCCCCAAGCGCCGCGGCGACCGCTTCGCGGCCGAGGCCGTGCTCCTGGTCGGCGTGGGCGCGAAGGAGGACTTCGATCTGACCTCGATGCGGCGATCGCTCGGCCGGGTCGGCGCGAGTGCCCGCCGGTTCGGATCCGCCGCCACGACGTGCGCTCTCGCTTTCGGAGCCAAGCAGTCCGCCGAAGCCGTGCAGACCGCCGCCGAGGGCCTGGCCCTGGGGGCCTACCGGTTCGACCGGTACCGCTCGAAGAAGGATCCGGCCGGCCCGCTCAAGAAGGTCGTCGTGGCGGGGTCCTCGCGCTGGGACGCGAAAGCGGCCCGCGCGGCGCTGACGCGGGCCGACGTGATCGTGGATGCCGTGTGCTGGGCACGGGATCTGGTCAACACGCCGGCGGCCGACATGTCGCCGGCCACGATCGCCAGGGAGGCCCAGAAGATGGCCCGCCAGGTGGGTCTCACCGCGAAGGTGTGGACGGAGGCCCAGCTCAAGCAGGGTGGCTTCGGCGGGATCATCGGCGTCGGACAGGGCTCGGCGAACCCCCCGCGCATGATCGAGCTGACCTACACGGGGGCCGGGCGGGCCAAGCCGATCGGGCTGACGGGCAAGGGCATCGCGTTCGACTCGGGCGGTCTGTCGATCAAGTCGGCCGAAGGCATGGAGACGATGAAATGCGACATGGGAGGGGCCGCCTCGATCCTCGCCACGATGAAGGTGCTCGCGCGACTCAAGCCGAAGATCAACGTGATCGCGGTGATCCCGTCGAGCGAGAACATGCCGAGCGGCTCGGCGCAGCGCCCCGGCGACGTGATCACGCATCGCGGTGGGACGACCTCGGAGGTGATGAACACCGACGCTGAGGGGCGCCTCATCCTCGCCGACTCGCTCGCCTACCTCGCGGAGAAGGGCCCGTCGTTGATGGTGGACACGGCGACGCTCACCGGCGCGTGCATGGTTGCGCTGGGTGCCGAGATCACGGGAGCGATGGGCAACGACGACGATCTGGTCCAGGAGATCGTCGCCGCCGGCGACGCCGTCGGCGAGCCCACGTGGCAGCTGCCGTTGCACCACGACTACCGCCAGCTGATCGATTCGAAGGTGGCCGATGTGAAGAACACCGGGAAGCGCTACGGGGGCGCGATCACCGCCGCGCTGTTCCTGGCCGAGTTCGTCGGGGAGACGCCGTGGTGCCATCTGGATATCGCCGGGCCGGCGTTCACCGACGCACCGCACGACCTGGGGCCGCCCGGAGGAACCGGGGCGCCCGTTCGCACGCTCGTCCGATTCGTGCTCGATCGCGCCGGAGCCTGAGATGACGGAGGCGGCCGAGCCCAAGACCGGCCCGGTCCTGGCGATCTTCGCCCACCCCGACGACGCCGAGATCTGCGCGGGTGCCACGCTCACCAAGTGGGCGGCGCAGGGCCGCGAGGTTCATCTGCTCGTCCTCACGAACGGCGACCGTGGCTCGCAGGATCCGACGCAGTCGCGGGAGGAGCTCGCGATGCTCCGCAAGCAGGAGACGGAGGCCGCGGCCGGCCTGATGGGGCTCGCGTCGGCGCGGATCTTGTCCATCCACGACGGCGAACTGGAGAACACGCCCGTCGTGCGAGAAGCCGTCACACGCCGGATCCGTGAGGTCGGGGCCGAGACGGTCGTTTCGGCCGACCCGACCTCGATCTTCTTCGAGAACCGCTACTACAACCACGCTGACCATCGCAACGCGGGGTGGATCGCGCTCGACAGCCTGTTCCCGGGCAGCGGGAACCCACACTTCTTCGCCGAGCACCTCGAGGAGGGTTTGGAGGCTCGCGACGTCTACGACGTATGGCTCGGGTGGACGATGGAGCCGAGCCACACGGAGGACGTCACGGGGTTCCTCCAGACGAAGATCGACGCGCTCGCCGCGCATGCCAGCCAGCTCACCGAGGGGATCCGCTTCTTCGACGAGTGGCTCACCGAGGAGTCGGCCAAGGCCGGCGCGAAGATCGGAGTGGAACATGCCGAGGAGTTCCGGGTCCTCGACCTCTCCTGAGGCCTACTCCTTGATGCCGGTGGCGAGCAGCACGGTGCGCCGATCGTGCAGGGGGTCGGGGAACCGCTCGGCGAAAAGCCCTCTCGCCCGTTGGAGGAGCCGCTCCCAGGCGTCTTCACCGACCATCCCGCGCACGAATCGTGCCGTGGCCCATGTCTTCAGACCGTCGAGGTAGTCGGCCTGGGTGTAGCCCCATTCATACGCCATGCGTTCGACGCGGATCTTGCGCACCCCCGATCGGTGCAGGGTCTCGCTGAGGTACTCGGAGCGCCGGAACCGCTCATGGTTGGGGATGGCGCCGTCCAGCGCCGATCGCAGGATCTCCTTCGGGACGACGCCGTGGACCAACTCCAGCCACGTCGTCGTGAACGCGTCGCGACCGTCGGCCCAGGACGACACCGCGACGGTGCCGCCCGGCTTGGTCACGCGCATGACATCGAACAGGGCGGTGTCGGGCCTCGTGCAGTGCGCGAGGACGAACCCGGCCAGGACGCCGTCGAATGCCCCGGCGCGGAAGGGCAGGTCGAGGGCCTCGGCTCCGGTCACCGGGAGGTCCGGACGGACCCGGCGCGCGATCTGGAGCATCCCGATCGACGGGTCCGCGCCGACGACGACGGCTCCTGCCGCTCGCGCCGCTTCACCGACCACACCGGTGCCCGTGCCCAGGTCAAGGACGTGCCACCCCGAACCGATCCCGGCCAGGGCCACCAGGTCGCGGGCCGGTTCTGCGAACCGAGGCGCGTGCACGCGTTCGTAGATCTCCGCGACCTCGTCGTACGAACGCCACCCGTTGGCCATCTCGCAAGGCTACCCAGCGACGGGGTCGAACGGCCCTCGGGGCCGATCGAGTGCCCGCTAGGCTGTGGCGCCATGGGCGAGGGTGGGATGTGAACGGCGTCGGCGGGTTCTTCGCCCTCGTCTTGGCGCAGCTCGTCGCCGGAGGGCTGGTGATCACGTGGTGCTCGCCGCTGTGGAGCGAGGCGAAGCGCTCCTACTTCACGATCTACTCCGCGATCCTGCTGGTGGTGTTCGCGCTCCCGGCCTGGCTCGTGGTTCGCGGGAGCGCCGGCTCGTCCGGCGAGGCCGTGTGGGCAGAGCGGCTCGCCTTGGTGACGATGGTGCTGGTCGCGTCGACGACGGCGCTCATGATGGCGCGGCGTCAGGCGGTCGCCCGGCTCCTCGGCCTGGCCTCCGCCTCGGTCTCCGTGGGCGTCATCGTGGCGCTCGCCGGGCTCGCCGATCGTGATCTCCCGCTCGCCGTGCTCCAGATATCGGCCGGCGCCTTGTTCCTGGGCAGCGCGTATGACCTGCTGTTCCTCGGCCATTGGTACCTCACCGACCGCAAGCTCACCCGCGCGCCGATCCAGAGGTACGTGAACCTGCTCATCGGGGCCTGCGTGGTCGAGCTCATCGCCATCGGTGCGGCCGGGTTCTCCGGCGGCGTCGTATCGCCGTCGCTGAACCCCCTGCTCGCGATCGGCGACGTGGCGCCGTGGATCGCGATCGGGATGACCGTGGCGACGCTCCTCATCACCGTCCTGGCGAAGGCGGCGCTCCGTGGGCAGCGGGCCTCGGCCGTGCGATCCGCGACCGGCTTCTCCTATCTGGCCGTGATCACGGCGATCGTCGGTGAGATCGCGGTGAAGACGAGGTTCTTCCCCGGGTAGCCCGTGCCGTGGATGCTGCTCGTCCTGGGGATCGCCGCCACATCGGCGGGGTGGTGGCTGGTCGCCCGGCGTGGCGCGTCGATCTGGCGGGTCATGCCGCCGCTGTACGCGGCGCTCGGGATCCTCGGCGTGCTCGTCTGGTCGTCGCGTTCACCGGAGCCCCGGGCGCGCGCATGGTACGGGTGGACCGATACCTCGGTCGCCGTCGCGGCGGGGTGGGGCATCGCGAGTGGCCTCGGGCTCTACCTCGCGACCCGCGCGGCCGTAGCGATCGCGGGCAGGTGGGAGCCCTTCGCCCGGCACACGGCGGCGCAGTACGAGCCCGCCGGGGTCCTCGGCGTGCGGGCGGCGGTGGGCCTGTCGCTCGTCGTCACCGCGGGTGAGGAACTGGTCTGGCGCCTCGGCATCCAGCACGGCCTGGGGCTCGACGCGGCCGTCGCGGCGGGGCTCACGTGGGCGGGCTACGTGGCGGCGAACGCCATGAGCAGGTCGCTCCCGATCATCGCGGGCGCCCTGGTGGGCGGCGCGGTGTGGGGCGTTGCCGCGTGGCTCACCGGAGGCGCGCTCTCGCCGTTGCTCAGCCACGTCATCTGGACGACGCTCATGCTGGTGCTGCCGCCGGGGCTCGCGCGGGAGAAGATGGGGGTGTCGTGAGTTTCCTATCGAGCGCGGTGCAAGACGTCTTATCCAGGGGTCCGTTCTGTGCGGTGGCGACGATGACCCCCGACGGGCCGCACTGCACGCCGCTCGTCTACGCGGCCAGCGGCGGGCGCGTCTGGCTGACCACGTCGCGCCGCTCGGTGAAGGCTCGCAACTGGCGGAGCGATCCCGCGATGGCCGGGCTCATACGCGACGGGGACCTGGCGGTGAGCTTCACCGGCACGGTGCGCACCTACGACGCGCTGGACACGAGGACCTGGGGAAGCGCCGTGGCCGGCGCCACCGGTATCGCGCGGGCCACCGCGACGTTCAGCCGGAAGAACGCGCGTTTCTTCGCGGGATACGCCATCGACGCGAGGCAGGTACCGCTCGCGTGGACGCCGCCGGGTCGTGTGTTCGTCGGGGTGGACCTGGAACGCACCGCGTTGCTCGACGCCGACGGGGTGCAGGAGGGCCGAGGCCGCTGGTCCGGCGAGGCTGCGTCGCATCTCACCTTCCGCCGTGCAGGTGCCGGCGCCGACCCGATCGCCGGCCTGCCTGCGGAGATCTCCGAGGCGCTGGGGCGCGAAGGGGAGGGCGCGCTGACGCTCGCGGGATCGCGCGGACCCGTGGTCCTGCCCGTGCGGTGGCGTGCCGATGAACACGCCCTGTACGCGGCCCTCCCGTCGGAGATCCTCGCTCTGGCAGACGCCGAGGCAGATGCTCCAGCGGCGTTGACGCTCGATCGGCCCTCGGAATGGCGTGCGAAGGACATGCTCGGCGCGATGCTGCAAGGGCGGGCATCGAGCTTCGTGGCGGGCTCCGTCGGCTCCGGCGCCAAGACCGTCGCGTCGCTGGCGTCGGCCGTCGCTCCGGGTGCCGATGCCCTCGTGCGCGTCGATGTCGGCCGCCTCGTGTGGTGGCGCGGCTGGACGAGCGGGAGCTTGCGTCCTTGAGCACTGCCCAGTACTCGGTGGAGGTCGACGCCCCGCCAGAGGTCGTCTGGGAGGTGATCAGCGATCCCCGCAACTTGCCGCATTGGGACAGGCACATCCGTGCGGTCGACGTACCCGACGGCGGTCTCGGCCCGGGGGTCCGCTACGACGCCGAGATGGTGTTCATGGGGGTTCGCGCCTCGGTCCCGTGCGAGGTCTTGGAGTGGGAGCCCCCGTGGCGCTCGTCGCTTCACCTCGGGGGTCTGCTCGACGCTACGGTGGTCACCTCGATCGCCGCGCTCCCGTTCGGTCGCGCCCTGCTGCGCCACGAGGTCACGTTCGTGTTCGGGGGCCCGCTCGGTGCGTTCGCCGCGGCGAGCGTGAACGCTGTGGGCGGCGCCGCCTTCGCCCTGCGGCGCGGGACGATCGCGCAGCGACGAGAGATCGAGCGACGAGCAGCCACCCGCTGACCGCTCATTGATCGGTCAGGTCCTCGAGCACCTTCCGCCGCCCCGACCCCCTGCCGAGCAGCCACCCGATCAGGAAGCCGAGTCCCGCCGAGACGGCGATGACGATCACCACCGCGGTATCCAGGTCCCAGAAGAGGAAACGGATGTTGGCGGCGTCCAGGTTCTGCAGCCCGAAGATCGACACGATGACGGCCGCGACGATCGCGAGGATCGTCTTGGGCCCGGGACCCTCCTTCGATCCGACCCAGTCTTTGCGTTCCCCGCCCTGCATCTCGCCTTCGCTTCGCATGCTCAGCCTCCTCGCCTGACGTCGGAGGGCTTCATCTTGCATCATCAGGGCCGTGGGCATCGGCAGGGTGGTGTGGGGCGGCGCGCTGGCGGCCGGTGCCTGTGCCGTCGGCGTGGCGGCGATCCGTGGTGACGACGGTCCGGCGGTGGACCGGGAACTCTTCGAGCAGGTGAACCGCGGACACGGTCCGCAGGCGGACCGGATCTTCTCCGGGGTGACCGAACTCGGGTCGCTGTACGCCTCGGGGGGGGCGGCGGCCGCCCTGATCGCCACGGGACGGGGCCGCGCCGCCGCCCGTGCCGGGGCCGCGGCCCTCACCACGTGGGTCCTGCTGCAGGCGCTCAAGCGCGTCGTCGACCGGCCGCGGCCATCCGACGCCGACCCCGCGGGCACGATCCTGCGGATCGCGCGGCCGCATGCGCAGTCGTGGCCGTCTTCGCACCCGGCGGTCCTCACGACGTTCACCCGGGTGGCGTCGCGCGAACTCCGGTCAGGGGCCATGACGCGCGCGGCACTCTCCGGCGTGGACCTGACGGTGGCGGCCTCGCGTGTCTACCTCGGCGTGCACTACCCGAGCGATGTCGCGAGCGGGCTGCTGTTCGGCCGGGCCGTCGCCCGCCTGTGGCCCCGCGGCCGAGCGTAGCGGGCCGCTGCTAGGCTCGCCGCCGATGGACCACCCCTTCCTCGCCGCCGTCGGATGGCCCGTCGTGGACCGCGTCGTCGGTCTTTCCCCGCACGGTCTGTTCATCGCGATCGGCTTCATGGTCGGGTCCGTCCCCTTCGGCCGGCTCGCCAGGCGCCGCGGCATCTCGATCGACGCGGTGAACTCGGTGGTGTTCTGGTCGCTCATCGCGGCGATCGTCGGCGCGCGCGTCGGCTACGTGATCGGGCACGTGAGCGAGTTCTCCGGCCCCCTCGAGTGGTTCGAGATCTGGAACGGCGGGATCTCGCTCTTGGGCGGCATCGCCGGAGCGACCATCGCCAACGCCGTGAACATCCGCCGGTTCGGGCTGCGCTTCTTCCAGGTGGCCGACGCGATCGCGCCCGCGCTCGCGATGGGGATCGGGATCGGCAGGATCGGCGACCTCATCATCGGTGACCATCTCGGCAAGCCCACGTCGTGGCTGCTCGCGTGGCGGTACGGCGGCGGGACGCTCGCGCCGCCCTTCCGGTGCCTGGACGAGCTGTGTTCCGCGACCCTGGTCGACGGCTCACGCCAGGTGATCGGGCGCGGAGGTGCGTTCCTGCAAGACGTGACCGGGACCACGATCGCCGAGGGGATCGGCGTGCACCAGACGGCGCTGTACGACATGGTGCTGGGCTGGGTCCTGTTCGGGGTGTTGTGGTGGTTCATCCGTTCCGATCGCCGCGAGGGGATGGCCACCCTGTTGTTCGGCGTCTGGTACGGCGGTGCGCGGCTGCTCGAGGACTCGCTGCGGATCGACAAGCGGTTCGGTCCGCTCACCGGCTCGCAGTGGACGGCACTCACCGTGGTCACGGTCTGCGTGGCGGTGTTCGTGTTCCTCGCGGTGACGAAGCGGGAGGGTGCCACGAGCGTGGCCCGGACGGCCCCCGACCCCGCCCCCGAGCCCGAAGAAGCCCCGGCCGACCCCTAAGCCCGTTCGGCCGCCCAGAAACTCCAGACGTCGAGTTCGGGGACATCGAGCCCCGACGCGCCCAGCGTGGAGCACACCTGCGTGCGGTGATCGTCGCCGTGGTGCAACGCCTGCAGGAGCAGCAGGGACTCCGCCGGGTCGACGATGCCATCCTCGCCGCGATCGACCCTGCTCAAGAGGGTTCCTTCCTCGAGCGCGCCGAGCATCGCTGCCCATCGCTCTTCATGCTCGGCCAGGCGTTCGCGGAGCACCGCGACGGGCTGGCCCCCATGGTCGACGTAGGGCGGGACGTCGGCGACGGCGAGCCGCTGGAGGTATCGGTCGTCGGCATCGATGAGATGCGTGATCGTGCGCGCGATCGACCCGTACGTGCCGGGGATCTCCGCGTCCAGTTCCTCCTCGCCCAACGCGTCGAGCGCGTCCAGCAACCTCCGGGTCGCCCAGAGGTGGTGGGCGAACCCGTCGCGCAGGACCTCCGAGGGCCCCGTCACCGAGCGGTCACCGCGAGCGGCCTGCCGATCTTCGACTTCGTCAGCGTGCGCAGTGCCGAAGCCGCTTCACGCAGCGCCACGCTCGCCGGCGCCTCGGGGTCCGTCACGACGATCGGCCTGCCGGTGTCCGATCCGGCTCGCAGCGCCGGCACCAGCGGGATCTGTGCGAGCAACGGGACGCCGAGGGTCGTGGCCGCTTCCTGGCCGCCGCCCTCGCCGAAGATCGCCTCGCGCTCCCCGCAATGGGGGCACACGAAGTACGACATGTTCTCGATGACGCCGATCGCGCGCAGGTTCGTGCGCTCTGCCATCTTGCCGGCGCGCTCGGCCACCTTGCGCGCGGCATCCTGCGGCGTGGTGACCACCAGCATCGACGCGCCGGGGAGGAAGGATGCGAGCGAGATGCTCACGTCGCCGGTGCCGGGGGGCAGGTCGCAGAGCAGGAAGTCCAGGTCCCCCCAGTAGACATCGCCGAGGAACTGCTCGATGGCCTTATGCAGCATCGGTCCACGCCAGATGACCGGGGTCTCCTCGGGGACGAAATGCCCCATCGAGATGACCTTCACGCCGTAGGCCTCCAGCGGCATGATCATGTCGTTGAACCCGACCGGCTTGCCGGCCGCACCGAGCATCCGCGGGATGGAGAAGCCCCACACGTCGGCGTCGAGGATGCCGACCGTCGCGCCGTCGGCGACGAGCGAGCACGCGAGGTTCACCGTCACGCTCGACTTGCCGACCCCACCTTTCCCGGAGGCGACCGCCACGATCGAGGTCTGGGGCCCGAACGCGATCTTCGTCGCCTCGCCCCCGCCGCGGAGGTTCCCCACGAGGGCCGCCCGTTGCTCCTCGCTCATCGGCGTGAGCGTGACCTCGACCCGCTCGACGCCGGCCAGCGGTTGGACCGCGGCGGTGACCTCGCTCGTGATCCGATCGCGGAGCGGGCACCCTTCGATCGTGAGCAGCACGTGGACCCGGACGAGGCCGGCCTCGACCTCGATGGTCTTCAGCATCCCGATGTCCTCGATCGGACGGCCGATCTCGGGGTCGTTCACGGATCGCAAGGCCTCGCGGACCTGCTGTTCGGTCACCATGCTCGGGGCTCCCTCGGCTAGGCTTCGGTGGGTAAACACGGCGCAGGCCGTGCAAACCCCAGTCTACGACGGTCGCGCCGGAGGTCCGATGCCCGAACCGCTACCCCTGGAGGTCCACAAGGCGCTCGCCGACGACACGCGCTACCGGCTCTACCGCTACCTGCGCTTGTCGGGCCGTGAGGTCCCGATCCGCGAGCTTGCCACGCGCCTCTCGCTGCATCCCAACACCCTGCGCCCGCATCTGCGCCGCCTCCAGGACGCCGGTCTCGTCCGTTCGGAGGTCCGCAAGGCGGCCAACGTGGGCCGCCCGCAGACGCTGTACGCGTCGGTCGATCGTCAGGGCCGCGAGGGCCGCGATCATCGCCTGCTCGCCGACATCTTGGCGGGACTGCTCACCACGTCGAGACAGCGAGGCCAAGCCCACGATCTGGCCCGCGAGTGGGGTGCGTACCTGGTCGGGCGGTCGGCGCCGCGTCCGGGGGCACGCCGCTCGGGCGGGGTGAACCTGGCCGCCCTGCAGGAGGCGCTGGACGAGGCGGGGTTCACCCCCCGCTTCCGGCGCCGGAGCGCGAAGACCGTGGACATCACCCTTCGCGATTGCCCCTTCCGCGACCTGCTGGATGAGCACCGCGATCTCGTGTGCGCGGTCCACGTCGGCCTCCTGGAGGGGGTCCTGGGAGCTTCCCGGCCGGCCCTGCGGATGACCTCGTTCGAGCCGCTCGCGGACAGGGGCGTCTGCAAGCTCACGGCTCGCGCCGGCTGAAGCTTGAGTCGGGGCACCCACCGGCCGATGGGAATCATGGACACGGGCGGGTGGCTTCCCATCTGTCCGGCGGCGAGCGGGCGGGAGGTGGAACAGACGTTGGACGAACAGATCGTGCCCGAATTCAACTCCTGGCTGGAGGAGCTGATCAACGGTCAGGGTTCTGACCTGCACGTCAAGGTCGGCTCCCCGCCGATGATCCGCCTTCCCCAAGGCCTGCAGCGACTGGAACGCGACGCCCTCACCGCGATCGAGACGCAGGCGATCGCGGAGGGGATCGTCCCGGCCGACCGCAAGGCCACCTTCGCCGAGAAGGGCGAAGTCGACTTCGCGTACTCGGTCACCAACGTCGGCCGGTTCCGCGCGAACGTGTTCCGCCAGCGGGGCTCCACCTCGATGGTCCTTCGGAAGCTCCGGTTCGGTGGCCCCTCGTTCGAGGAGGTGGGCCTGCCGGACGCCGTCCGCACGATCGCCGATGAGCATCGCGGTCTGATCCTCGTGACCGGTCCGACCGGGTCGGGCAAGACGACCACCCTCGCCGCCATGATCGACTACGTGAACAAGACCAAGCCCGTCCACATCGTGACGATCGAGGACCCGATCGAGGTGCTGCACAAGGATCACATGGCCTCGATCAACCAACGGGAGATCGGCAACGACACGGGTGACTTCCTCTCCGCACTGCGCGCGGCTCTGCGGCAGGACCCCGACGTCATCCTGATCGGCGAGATGCGTGACACCGAGACCGTCCGCGCGGCGATCGCCGCGGCGGAGACGGGTCACCTCGTGATGTCCACGCTGCACACCCAGGACGCGACCGAGACGATCAACCGCGTGATCGACTTCTTCCCTCCCTACCAGCAGAAGCAGGTGCGCCTGGCTCTGGCCGGGACGCTGCGGGGCATCATCTGCCAGCGGCTCGTCCCGACGATCGATGGGGGCCGCACACCCGCACTCGAGATCTTGGTGAACAACGGCCGCGTGGCCGAGAGGATCTCTGACCCCGACAAGACCCACGAGATCAAGGATGTGATCGCCGATGGCGGCTACTACGGCATGGTCACCTTCGACCAGTGGCTGCTGAAGCTCATCCAGGAGGGCACGGTGAGCGTCGAGGACGCGATGCAAGCCGTGTCCAGCAGGCACGACTTCGAGCTGGCGCTGCAACAGGCCGGGATCGCCGTCCCGGCCTGAGCAGCACGCGGTCGGTCAGCCCGATGCCTCGGCCTGACCGTTGGATGCGGTACCCGCGACCGCGGTGAAGGCCGCCACGAGCCCCGACAGCTCCATCGGGACGACGATCTTCGAGGCGGGCGATGCGCCAACCGCCTTGAGCGCCTCCAGGTACTGCAGCTGCATCGTCTTGACGTCCGCGCCGGTGGCCGACTCGTTGATCTTCGTGAGCGCCAGGGCGAAGCCCTCGGCGTTGAGGATCGCCGACTGGCGGCCACCCTCGGCCCGCAGGATCTCGGACTGCTTCTGACCCTCGGCGATCAAGATCGCGGCCGCCTTGTTGCCCTCGGAGTTCGTGATCGCGGCTTGCTTGGCACCTTCAGCCTCGGTCACCACGGCCCGACGCGTCCGCTCCGCGGACATCTGCCGGGTCATCGCCTCCTGCACCGACGGTGGCGGGATGATCTCGCGGATCTCGACGTTCGTGACCTTCACGCCCCAGCGTTCGGTGACCTCGTCGAGCTTCACGCGCAGGATCTGGTTGATCTCGTCGCGCTTGGCCAAGACGTCGTCGAGCGAGATATCACCGACCACGGCACGCAGCGTCGTCGCGGCGATGTTCTGGGCAGCCCCGGCGAAGTTCGAGACCTTCACGATCGAGTTCGCCGGATCGAACACCTTGTAGAAGAAGATGAAGTCGATCGAGATCGCGGCGTTGTCCTTCGTGATCGAATCCTGCCGTGGGATCTCCAGGTAGAACTCGCGCAGGTCGACCTTCACGCCCCGGTCGACGAACGGGATCAACAGGATGAGCCCCGGGCCCTTCGTCGCGAGCAGCCGCCCCAGGCGGAACACCACCAAGCGCTGGTACTCCGGCACGATCTTGACGGCGCTCGCTACGAACACGAAGAGCAGGAACAGCACCACGCCGAGCGCGATGAGCCCAGTGGGCATCTCGTCATCCTCCTTCCGCGGCCGCCGCGGGAGCGCCGGCCTGCTCGTGCTCGGGACCATGCCGCTCGACGGTGAGCACGAGCCCGTCGAGTCTCGTCACACGCACGGTAGCGCCCCCGGGGATGAGCTCCGTCGGCGAGACCGCGTTCCACTCCTCGGCGGCCACACGCACGAGGCCGCCACGCTCATCCACGCCCCTGGCCAGGGCGACGCCGACCTGCCCGATGATCGCGTCGGGTCCCTGAGCGAGAGGCATCTTCGCGACCGACATCACCTTGACCACCACGAACCCGAAGAAGCCTGCCGTGAGCGCGGCCGTCGCCACCAGCGCCACCGGCGACACCGTCACGCCGCCGGTCCGGTCGTAGAGGAACCAACCTCCGAGCAGCATCGTGACGATCCCGATGCCGCCGGAGATCCCGATCCCCGGCGCCTTGAGTTCGATGACGAAAGCGACCACAGAGATGACGAGGAGCACGAGCCCGACCCACCGCACCGGGAGCAGCCCGAACGACCAGAGGCTGATCGCGAGGAGCACGGTCCCGACGGTCCCGGAGAACACGTGTCCGGGGATCAGCAGTTCCAAGATCAGCAGCACGAGCCCGAGCCAGAAGAACAGGAACGCCAGGCTCGGGTTGAACAGACCATGCAGGAACCCGACGAACCCACCGATGGTGCGCTCCTGCACCGGTCCACCCAGCGCGAGCGTCGCGTCCTCACCGGTGCCGAGCATGACCGTGGCACCGTGAAGGGTCGCCAGGAGTTCGCCGCGCGAGTTCGCGATCAGGTCGATCACCCCGGCCTCGAGCGCCTCGTCGGCGGTCAGGCTCGCTGCTTCGGTCACGAACCGCTCCGCGGTGTCGGCGTCGCGCCCGTACCGCTGGGCGAGGCTTCGCACCATCGCGGCCGCGTCGTTGCGGATCTTGTTGGAGAGATCGCCGCCGTCCAGACCGATCGGCGTTGACGCGCCCACGTTCGTGCCGGGAGCCATGGCGGCCACCGGGCAGGAGAGCAGGATGATGGCGCCGGCCGACGCGGCGCGGGCTCCGCTCGGCGCGACGTAACAGATCACGGGCACCGTGGCGTTGAGGAACGCCTCGGAGATCTGGTCCATCGCCGAGCCCAGGCCCCCGGGGGTGTCGATCTCGACGAGGACCGCCGCGAGGCCCTCGGCTTCGGCGTCGGCCACACCCTCTTCGAGGTAGTCCGCCACGAAGCCATCGACGACGCCTTCCAGGCGCAGGGCGAGGATCGCCCCGGGTGCAGCCTGCGCGCCGGCCGCGCTCGCGCCGAGTCCAAGGATGACGAGGGAGACAGCGAGGAGGCGGGTCAAGCGGCGGATAGACATCTGGAGCGACCCCCCCTCGTTCCGGGTTCGCCCTCGATCGCGACCCGGTTCGGACCCTGTGACGATCCTGTGACGAGCCTACGCTCCCGGGCGGCATCGGCGAAAGCCTCGTAGCGCTTCGAAGCCGTCCGTGCGACCATCGGATGGGTCAAGCCGCGTTCGGCGCGCAGGCCGTATACCGGAAGGAACACCACGTGCAGGCACACGAGGGACCGCTGCTGCCAGGTGAGGAGCTCGCGCTCATGCAGGGACTCATGGCCGGCGAGGACGCCGCGATCCGGGCGCTCTACGCGCGCTTCGGCCGCCCCGTCTACACGATGGGGCTCCGCCTGCTGGGCACCCGGGAGTCGGCCGAAGAACTGACGCAGGACGTCTTCTTGACGGCGTGGCGCAAGGCCGCGCGTTTCGACCCCGCCCGCGGCCGGCTGTCCACGTGGCTCATGACGATCGCACACAACCTCGCGGTCGATCGTCTGCGGCGGGACACCGGCGTATCCCGGCCCAAGCTCGTGCTCGTGGATCAGGTACCGGAAGCGCCGGGCGTGGACGAGGAAGCGCTCGTGATCGAACACGATGAGGCGCTGCGTGCGATCGCTTCCCTGTCCGACGCCGAGAAACGCCTCATCGCCCGGACGTACTTCCGGGGGATGACCGCACGCGAGATCTCCGAGGCCGACGGCATCCCCCTGGGCACGGTGAAGACGCGGCTGCGATCGGCGCTCATCAAGGTCCGCCGCGCCAACGACGCCAAGGAGGCTCCGTGAACTGCGACGGGGTGCGCGAGCTCCTGCCCGAGCATGCGCTGGGGGTCGCCGGTGGGCGAGGTCGAGCGGTGCAGGAGCATCTCGCTCGGTGCGCGGCCTGCCGGAAGGAATCACGTGACCTGCATCGGGCTGCGGCCACGCTGTCGTTCGCGCTGGCTCCCGCGTCGCCGCCTCCGGGGCTCGAGGCCGACGTCGTGGCTCGGGTGCGCTCGGCCGCAGGAACGGCGCCGGTGCCACGACGCCCTCGCCGTGGGTTGACGTTGGTGCTCGCGGCCACGCTCGCACTGGGCGGGATCGGCGGGGGGGCGGTGCTCGCGGGCCGGGACTCCGGGGAGATCCAGCCCGAGCAGATCCAGGGCCGGCAGGACGGGCTCGATGCGTTCCGCCGGCTGGTGGAGGCATCCAGGCTCGCCGACGATGAGACCGAGGCGTCGCTCGCCGTCCTGATGTCTCCTGATGGGGGACCGGGGAGCGGATCGGCGATGGCGATCGTCGCGCCGAGCGTCCGTGACCGTGCGATCGTGGTGACGAGCGGTCTCGGCTCGCAGCGCGGCGTGTTCCCGTATTCGGTGTGGCTCGCCGACGCGGACGGGTCGTTCATCAAGGTCGGCACGGCGCGGTCCCTCGCCACGGACGGCGGGTTCACGGTGGGGCGCATCCTCGGGGAGGACCAAGATCTCTCCGGGTACGTGAACGTGCTGGTGCGCAACGGCCGCGGGAAGGTCGTCCTGTCCGGGACGTTGACCTCCGAGGTGTCGCTCCCCACGCCCGCTCCCTGAGCGGCGGCCCGTATCCTCGGGTCCATGCGTTTCGGGCTGGCGCTGCCGCACTACGGGTTCTCGTCTCCCGGCGGTGATGCGCCGAGCTTCGAGAACGTGGCTGCGTGGGCTCGCAAGGCCGAAGACCTCGGGTTCGACTCGGTGTGGATGTCCGATCACCTGTTCTATTCCTTCGGGCGGTACGGGGCCGACCCGGCGCCCATCGGCTCGCTCGAGGCGATGACGACGCTCGCCGGCCTCGCGGCGCTGACCCATCGCGTCCGCCTGGGGACGTTGGTCCTCTGCTCCGCGTTCAGGCACCCGGCATCGTTGGCGCGCGAAGCGGAGGTCATCCGGCAGGTCTCCGGTGACCGACTCGATCTGGGCGTGGGCGCCGGCTGGCTCGAGGATGAGTTCCGGGCGTTCGGCTTCGCGTTCGGCTCGGTCAGCGAGCGGTTCGCGCGCATGGAGCAGACCGTGCAGACGCTCGCTGCGCAGGTCCCCTCGGTCCCGCGGTGGCTCGGCGGCAAGGGCGGTCCGCGCCTGCTGCGGATGGCCGCGCGGCACGGGGCGGGGTGGAACGTGGTGTGGCGCATGTCGCCGGGGGCCTACGCGGGCAAGGTCGTGGACGTCGGTTCGGCATGCGAGTCCGAGGGCTGCGATCCCGCGACCGTTCCGCTCTCGGTGGGCCTGTACGGCACGATCGGGCAGGATGAAGCGGGCGCGCGCGCCGCGTTCGAACGGGGCCGGGCCTCCTTCCCCGGCGACGCGATGGCGGCCGAGACATGGGCGTCGTGGCGCGCCGACACCCTGTCCGGTTCCCCCGATCAGGTCCTGGAGCGGATCGGGGCGTTCGAGGCGCTCGGTGTCCAGGAGTTGATCCTGTCGCCCTGGGTCCTGCCGTTCGCCGTGATCGAGGAGGATCAGGTGGAGATCTTCGCCGAGCACGTGTTGGCGGGACGCGGATGAGCACGGCCCGTGAGGCGGTGCTGACCGTGCTCGGCGAGGCGACGGAGCCGGTGCACTGGACGGTGGTGCTCGACCGGGCGCTGCGCGGCGGTCATCTGGACCCGTTCACCACGCCCGATGTGCGCGGTGAGGTGCAGCGCGCGCTGCATGCCCTCCTGGCCGAGGGCGCCATCCGGAAGACCGGCAAGGGCGTCTACGCGGCTGCGGGCTAGGGCCGGTACTCGATGCCGCTGAACCGCTCCAGCTTCTCGAAGGCGTGCTCGGCCTCGATGTAGCGCAGCGTCCCGGAACGAGCGCGCATCACCATCGAGTGCGTCGATGCGCCGTCGGGCCAGTACTTGACGCCGCGGAGCAGGTCGCCGTCGGTGATGCCGGTGGCCGCGAAGAACACGTCGTCTCCGGCGACCAGATCATCGGTGGTGAGGACCTTCTCCAGGTCGAAGCCGTCGGCCAGCAACTGGGTCCGCTCGTCCTCGCTGCGCGGCCACAGCCGGCCCTGCATCGCCCCGCCCAGGCACTTGAGCGCCGCGGCCGCGATCACCCCTTCGGGTGTTCCCCCGATCCCGAGCAACATGTCCATCTGGGTCCTGGGGGCGGCGGCCACGATCGCGCCGGCGACGTCACCGTCGGTGATGAGGGCAACGCGGCAGCCGATCTCGCGGCACGTCGCGATGATGTCCGCGTGACGCGGACGGTCGAGGACGGTGACCGTGACCTCCTCGGGCTTCTTGCCCTTCGCCTTGGCCACCGCGCGGATGTTCTCTTGGATCGGGGCCGTGATGTCGATCACGTGGGCGGCCTCCGCGCCCACCGCGATCTTCTCCATGTACATCGCGGCGCCGGGGAAGAACATCGAGCCGCGAGGGGCGAGCGCGATCACCGCGAGAGCGTTGGGCTGACCCATCGCCGTCAGGCGCGTGCCGTCGATCGGATCCACGGCGACATCGGTGGCCGGGCCCGAGCCCGAGCCGACCGACTCGCCGTTGAACAGCATCGGGGCTTCGTCCTTCTCGCCCTCACCGATCACGACGACGCCGTCCATCGAGACCGTGTCGATCATCAGGCGCATCGCGTCGACCGCCGCGCCGTCGGCGTCGTTCTTGTCGCCACGGCCGATCCATCGGCCGGCCGCCAGCGCCGCGGCCTCGGTCACGCGCACCAGTTCCATCGCGAGGTTGCGGTCGGGTCGTTCGGTCATCGGAGCACCTCCAGGATGTCGCGGGGGTCGGCCCCCTGGAACAGCACGCGGTGGATCGCGGCGTGATAGGGCAAGGACAGGTTGAGCTCGGCCGCCAGGCGGGCGACCTCCCGGGTGGAGTCCACGCCCTCGACGGTGAGGCCACGGTGCTCGAGCTCGGCCAGCGTGTCCTCGGGCGGGTCGCCGGCGCCCACCATCTCGCCGTACAGGCGGTTGCGCCCGCCGAGCGACGTCACGAGTTGGTCGCCCACCCCCGCGAGCCCGAAGGCGGTCACCGCCAACCCGCCGCTCGCGGTGACCAGCTCCACGATCTCGTGGGCGGCTTTCGTGAACAACGCGGCCTTGGCGTTCTTGAAGTCCTCGCCGGTCGGTTTGCCGACGCCGTCCAAGATCCCGAGCCCGATGGCCGCGACGTTCTTCATCATGGCGCAGAGCTCCACGCCGATCACGTCGTCGGTGTAGGCGAGTTGGTAGTGCTTGTCGTCGAACGCTTCTCCGGCCTCTCTCGCGTCGGCCTCAGCCGCCGCGGCCCAGACGCCGGCGGTGGGCAGCCCTTCCGCCAGCTCGGCGGCGAGGCACGGTCCACCGACCGAGATGACGGCGGTGTGGGGGAGTTCCTGCGCATAGACCTCGGACATGCGCAGCCCCGATCGCGGTTCGAGCCCCTTGGCCACGCTGATCGCGAACCGGGCAGCCGACGTGTGGTCGCGGACCATCCCGGCGAGCGAACGCGCGCCGTGCGAGTTCGCGCCCATGACCGCGATCTCCGCGTCCTGGGCGGCGTCGGGGAGTTCGTTCGGACCGAACAGGCGGACCCCTGCGGGGAGGTGCTCGGGCAAGAGGGGGTGCTTGCGCTCGTCGCGGAGCATCGCGTAGGCGCGCAGATCGTGCTGGTTCGCCCACAGCGTGGTGTCGTGGCCCAAGCGTGCCACGTGCATGGCCACGGCAGTGCCCATCGCACCTGCGCCGAAGACCGCGATCCGCGCCACGGCGGAACCTTAGTGCGATGATCGGCGCCGTGACCCGCCGGCATCTCTCGCTGTTGGTCCTCGGCGTGCTCGCGGTGTCGTTCTCGGCCGTGTTCGTCAGGCTCGCGGACGCACCCGCGCTGGCCGTGGCGTTCTACCGGTGCTCCTTCGCCTCGCTCGTGCTGGTGCCCTGGGCGCTCATCCGATACCGGGGGACCTTGCGGCAATTGCCCGCGGATCAGTGGCGGCTGTTGGGGTGGTCCGGGTTGGCGCTCGCGGCGCACTTCGCCACGTGGATCTCCTCGCTCTCGTTCACGAGCGTGGCCGCGGCGGCCGTGCTCGTACAGACCATGCCCGTGTGGGTGGCGCTGCTCGGCCCCGCCTTCGGGGAACGGACCCCGCGCGCGGCGTGGGTCGGGATCGGCGTGGCCCTCGTGGGCACGATCGTGATCGGGGGCGGTGGGTTCGACGGCGGCGGTCGTGCGCTCGCCGGTGACGCGCTGGCGATAGCAGGAGCGATCTTCGCGGCGGTCTACGTCCTGATCGGGCGGCGCGCTCGCCGGACGCTGCCCGTCGTGCCCTACTCGGCGGTGGTCTACGCGGTCTCCGGGGTCGTGCTGTCCGTGGCGATGCTGATCTCCCGCACGCCCTTCACGGGGTTCACCGCTCGGACGTGGATGCTCTTCGCGGCCATCACGATCGGGCCACAGTTCCTGGGGCACACGGTCTTCAACTTCCTGCTGGGACATCTCAAGGCTTCGGTCGTCTCGATAGCGCTGCTCGCCGAACCGGTCGGCGCCACGGCCTTGGCGCTCGTGTTGCTGGACGAGGCTCCGGCGCCGGCCACGCTCGTGGGAGGCGCGGTGATCTTGGCGGGCGTGTACCTGGCGATCCGCGCGGAAGCCGCGGCGGGCCGGGAGGTCGCAGCCGTTCCCCTGGAGTAGGGTCGCTGCCCGATGCCCGAGCCACCCCGCTTCGTGACCGTCGAGGACTACGAACCGGCCGCACGCGAGGTCCTGGCGCCCGAGGTCTACGACTACTACGCCGGCGGCGCGGGAGACGAGCGAACCCTGGGCGAGAACCGCCGCGCGTTCGCGCGCTGGGTGTTGCGGCCGCGGATGCTGCGCGGCGCCTGGACGCCGGATCCGAGCACGACGATCCTGGGAGCCGACCTGGCGTTCCCCGTGATGGTGGCCCCGTGGGCCTATCCGCGGATGGCGCACCCGGAAGGGGAACTGGCGATCCGACGGGCCGCCGAGCATGCCGGCTCGCTGATGGTGGTGTCCTCCACGGCCTACGACCTGATCGAGGCCATCGCCGCCGCCGGCCGTACCCCCGCGTGGTGGCAGCTCTACCTGGCGACCGACCGCGGCTTCTCCGCGGACATGCTCGCCCGCGTGAGGTCGGCCGGCTACGGCGCGATCGTGTGGACGGTGGACTTCCCCGTCCCGGGCCTGCGGCATCGCGATACGCGCAGCGGCTTCGTGATGCCGATCGGTCTACCCGGTGCCCACTACGAGTTCGACCCGTCGCTCACGTGGCAGGACCTGGCGTGGATCCGGGAGCGGGCCCCCGGCCTGCCCGTGGTGGTCAAGGGGATCCTCACCGCCGAGGACGGCGCCCTCGCGGTGGAGCACGGCGCCGACGCGGTGATCGTGTCGAACCACGGTGGCCGCCAGCTGGACGCTGCCCCCGCCGGCCTCGATGCGTTGCCCGAGGTGGTGGAGGCGGTGGCCGGCCGCGTGCCCGTCCTGATGGACGGCGGCGTTCGCCGCGGCACCGACGTGGTGATGGCGCTCGCGCTCGGCGCGGCGGCCGTCCTGATCGCCCGTCCCATCTGCTGGGGCCTGGCGGTGGCGGGGGAGGAGGGGGTCGCAGACGTGCTCGCGATCATGCGCGCCGAGGTGGAGAACGCCATGGCGCTGTTGGGCGCGAGAACCCTGGCAGAGATCGGGCCGGGGCTCATCGCCCCGGCTCCGTAGACTGCCCGGCCATGACACGGATCGACCTGCACACCCATTCGACCTGTTCGGATGGCACGAACTCCATCACCGCGAACGTCGCGCTCGCCCTGGAGCGGGGGCTCGACGGCATCGCCATCACCGACCACGACACCACCGAGGGCTACGCCGAGGCCGAGGCGGCGGCCGCAGGTTCGGACCTGCAGATCATCCCCGGCATCGAGTTCTCCGCCGAGTACGACGGCGCGTCGCTGCATGTGCTCGCCTACTGGGTCGATCCCACGCACGACGGTCTGCGGGACGAACTGAAGCGCCTCACCGACACGCGGTTCCGTCGTGGCGAGATGATGATCGAGAAGCTCCAGCATCTCGGCTACGACATCACGTTCGACGCGGTGCGCGCGATCGCGGGCGATGACCTCATCGCCCGGCCTCACGTGGCCGAAGCCATGGTCGCCGCCGGGGTCGTGGCCACCGAGAAGGAGGCGTTCGACCGGTTCATCTCCGATGACGGGCCCGCCTACGTCCCCAAGCACGCGCTCGATCCCTTCGACGCCTTGACCCTGATCCGCGACGCCGGCGGTGTCTGCGTCCTGGCTCATCCCGGGATGTGGAAGGGGAACGGATCCGTGCCCGAGGAACTCATCGAGCAGATGGCCGGTGACGGCATGGCCGGACTCGAGGTCGATCATCCCGACCACGACGGAACCCAGCGTGCGCACTACGGCGACCTCGCCGCGCGCCTCGGCCTGGTGCGGACGGGCGCGAGCGACTGCCACGGCGCGCGCTACGGGTACCGCCTGGGTTGCGAGACCACGCCATCCGAACTCGTCGACGAACTGCGGAGCAGGACGCCCGGCGCGGCGTAGCGGCCGTGATCGAGCACGTCGAGGACCCAGCGGACCCGCGCCTGCGGGACTTCCTGCACCTGCGTGACACGCGTCTGCGCACCTCGTTGGGATCGGCCGAGGGACTCTTCCTCGCCGAAGGCACCACCACCATCCAACGCGCGTTGGACGCCGGCTTCCGGCCTCGCGCGATCCTCGGGACGCGCGAACGGGTGACCCCCTTCGCCGAACTGGACGCACCCGTCTACGTCGTCGAACGAGCGGTCCTGCGCCAGACCACCGGGTTCGACGTGCATCGAGGGGCGCTCGCCTCGTTCGAGCGCCGCGCGCTCCCCGAACCGGCCGGCCTGCTCGGCGCCGCGCGGCGCGTCGTCATCATCGAAGACCTGGCCGACACGACCAACCTGGGGCTCATCATGCGGAGCGTCGCGGCGCTCGGATGGGACGCGGCCCTGCTGACCCCCCGGTGTGCCGACCCGCTCTACCGCCGAGCCGTGAAGACATCGATGGGTGCCGTTTTCACGCTCCCGTGGACCCGGATCCACCATCGCGACGGCCCTGCCCTGCTGCGCGACGCCGGCTTCGCGATCCTGGCGCTCACGCCGGAGGGCGAGGTCGAGCTGACCGACGTCGCCACGACTCCGAGACTCGCGCTCGTCCTCGGGGCCGAAGGCGCCGGCGTGTCGGACAGGTGGCAGGAGGCCGCCGACCACCGGGTGCGGATCGCGATGCACGCGGGCGTGGACTCGCTCAACGTCGCGGCCGCCGCCGCGATCGCGCTGCACGCCCTCCGCTAGTCTCCTCGCCGTGCCCGGGGCGATCGACTTCGTGTTCCTCGACATCGGCGGTGTTCTCTACGACGACCGCGTGTACGCGCAGGCGTGGCGCACGGCACTCCGCACATCGGGGGCCCTCTTCTCCGACGAGGAGTTCGACGCCGAGTACGCCGCGTGCCGCGCCGGGCAGGACCGCTCGTTCCGCAGGCGACTGGCCGAGCGGTTCGCGGGACCGGATGCCGATCTGGCGGGGCTCGAAGCGATCGCCGCACGGCATTGGAGCTATCCGCCCTCGGCGTTGCACGGCGACGTCATCGAGTGTCTGGACGCGCTGCGGACGCGCGGGTACCGCCTGGGTGTGATCGCGAATCAGCCTTCGCAGGTGCGCGGCGCCATGGCGCGCGACGGCCTGGTCGGCTCCTTCGAGGTGTGGGGGGTCTCCGATGACCTCGGCCTGCACAAGCCCGACCCCGCCCTGTTCGTGCACGCGCTCGCGCTGGCGGATGTCGAGCCGCGCCGCGCCGTCATGGTGGGAGACCGCCTGGACTACGACATCCGCCCCGCGAGGCAGGCCGGGATGCGTACGGTGTGGCTGCTCCGGGGCGAAGCTCCCGACGATCCGACCCCTGAACAACTCGCCGAGCCGGATGCGAGCGTCGAAGACCTCCGTGGGTTGCCCGGCGTGATCGACGCCCTCGCCGCTAGCTGAGCCGGCGCTGCCGCTGGAGTTCGCTGGCGGCGTGCAAGGCCTTCTGCGACCGCGCGATGTCGGGCATCTCGTGACCGCCCGCCAGTTCGTCGGCCGCCCACTTCGTCAGGTCGCGGATCGACACGATCCCCACGACCTTGCCACCATCCACCACCGGGAGGTGTCGGATGTTGAGCGAGACCATCCGGTCCGCGGCCTCGGCGATGTCCGTCTTCGCACTCACCGTTTCGAGGTTCCGCCGCGTCATGCCGAGCGCCACCTTCACGGAGTGCGGGTCGCCGCCGGCCGCGATCAGGTTCACGATGTCGCGTTCCGTGACGATGCCGGCGAGCGTCTCGTCGTGCTCCAGCACGACCACGGACGAGATCCCGTTCGCGCGCATCACCTTGGCGACGTCGGCGAACGTGTCCTGGGCGTCGGCCGTTTTCACGTCACCGCGCATGATGTCGCTGACCAGCATCGGAACCTCCTGGGCGCTTGGGGCCCGAAGCCTACCGCGGGCCGAAGGACTCGGTTCGACCGGGACCTCCGGCCGTTCCGCCTGCCCGCTCCCGGGCATAGCGTCGGACCGAGGAGGTGAACCATGTTGACGCACCCCGTTCGCTCGCATTTCACGATCGAGCAGGCCCGCGCCGTCGCCGACGAGATCGGGCTGGACCTGCACGCGGCTGCGTTCGACACGGAGCGGTTCCGCCGCGGGCTGGAGGTCGAACTCGAGCACGGCCGGCGTGACCCCGAGACCGATGTGACCCACGATGACCCGCTCATCACGGGCAAGATCGCATGGGCGCATCTGAAGGAGATGCCCGACTACTACGAGCGGCTCGCGAAGATGGAGGCGGAAGCGGAGGGGCTGATCGTCCCGTAGGTCGCTGCGATGGGATGATGGGCGATCCGTCCGAGAGGATCGTCATGCCCATCGAGCGCGCCACCGACCACCCGAGCTTCGAGATCGGTGGCAACACCGTCACGTCCTACGCAGCTCCGAAGCGCGGGTCCGCTGAGACGGCGCTGTTCCGGATCGACCTCCCGGTCGGCTCCGGCCTGCCACCGCACCGCCACGATCATTTCGACGTGTTCACGGTTGCCGAGGGATCGGGTGAACTCCACCTGGGCGAGCAGGTACACGAGGTCCTCGCCGGTGACAGCGTCGTCATCCCACCGGGAGACCTGCACTGGATGGTGGCGGGCCCCGGCGGCGCGGCGATCGTGGTCACGATGCTCCCGGGCACGAAGCTGATCCGCGAGGCCGACGGCGTGGAGCTGGTCCCGCCCTGGGTGTCGTGATGGCGCGCTCCTTCACGAACCGCGCGCTCGTGACCGGTGCGGCCGGGTTCATCGGCTCTCACCTCTGCTGGCGGCTCGTCGCCGACGGGACCGAGGTGGTGGGCCTGGACGACCTGTCCGACGGGACCCTCGAGAACCTGGCCCGTGTCCCCGAGGTCGCGTTCGTGCAGGCCGACCTCCGTGACCAGGACGCGGTCCGCGACGCTGCGAAGGGCTGCGGCGTCATCTATCACCAGGCGGCGAAGCGGTCGGTCCCTCGCTCGATGCTCGAGCCCGGGATGACGACCGACGTCAACGTCCGGGGCACGATGCACGTCCTCGCCGCCGCCCGGGACGAGGGAGCCGTGGTGGTCGCGGCCTCCTCCTCCTCGGTCTACGGCGACCAGGACGTCTTCCCGCTGCACGAGTCCATGACCCCGCGGCCGGTGTCCCCGTACGCGGCGAGCAAGCTCGCGGTCGAGGTCTACTGCGCCGCGATGCGGCACGCCTACGGTGTGCGCTCCGCTGCCCTGCGCTACTTCAACGTCTACGGGCCGGGGCAGGACCCCGCCAGCGAGTACGCGGCGGTGGTGCCGCGGTTCGTCCTCGCCTGCCTCAGCGGGACGCGGCCCGTGATCCACGGCGACGGCGAGCAGGCACGGGATTTCACCTACATCGACGACGTGGTGGAGTCGAACCTCCGCGCCGCGCGCACCCCGTCCGCGTGCGAGGGCACCGCCTACAACGTGGGCGGCGGCGGCGCGCCCACCTCGGTCAACCGGCTCCTCGCGATCATCGCGGACCTGTGCGGTGTCGACCCCGACCCGATCCACGAGCCCACGCGCGCCGGCGACGTGCGCCTGACCCAGGCCGACATCTCGCTCGCGGAACGGGCGTTCGGCTACCGGCCCCAGGTGGCGATCGAGGAGGGGCTCGCCAGGACCGTCGCTTCGTTCAGGGCCTCCGACGCTGACGGCCGGTGACGATCGCCGCCTGAACGTGTGGACGGGTCGCGCGCGCAAGCGGTGCGTTGGACGACGTCGTCATGCTTCCGCCCAGTTTCGGGTGACGCGCTCGATCAGTTCGGCGCCGCGCGCGATGGCGGCGAGTTCATCGGGCGAAAGCGACACGAGCCCCTCGGCCAGGCCTTCCACCCGGTGGCGCCGACCCTTGCGAAGCGTGCGGGTCCCGTTCGCCGTGGCGTGGACGAGGACGCCTCGGGCGTCTGCGGGGTCGGGACCGCGCCGGACCAGGCCGTCGCGTTCCAGACCGTCGATGAGCCGGGACATGGTGGGGGCCGCCACGCCCTCGGCCGCCGCCAGGGCGCCGATCCCGATCGGACCGGCGAGCACGACGACCGAGAGCGCCGACAGCCGGGGAGGGGAGATGCCCAGGGCATCGTCCTCCACGCGCAGGCGCCGCAACAGGTGCAGGGCGGCCGAGTGGAGCCGGTCGGCCACGTCCTGGACCTCTCGCGATGGGGAAGTCCGCCTCGACGCGCTCATCTATATGTGCTTAGCCTAAGCAAATAGGGAGGCTAGCGGGAGGATGCAGCGATGGCAAGCACGCCGGAGGACCTCTTCGCCGCGATCGTGGGCGACGACGTGGAGCGGGTCCGGGAGATCGTTGGAGAGGACCCGATGCTCGCGCGCTCGCGCGACGACGCCGGCGTCTCCGCACTCATGTCCGCGCGCTACCGGATGGACCGCGCGCTCACGGAGCCGATCCTGCGCGCAGCGGGACCGCTCGACGTCTTCGAGGCGGCGGCCTTCGGTGACATGGATCGGTTGACCGAGGTGCTGCAGGCTGATCCCGGCGCGGTCTCGGCGCGATCGCGTGACGGCTTCACCGCGTTGCACTTCTCGGCGTTCTTCGGGGGTGCGGACGTGACGAGGCTCCTCCTGGCGCGTGGTGCGGAGGTCGACGCCTCCGGGAGGGGATGGATGACCGGGACGGCTTTGCACAGCGCGGCGAGCGCTTCGCAGGTGGACAGCGCCCTCGCGCTGCTGCACGCCGGCGCCGACCCCAACGCGCGGCAAGGGCAAGGGTGGACGCCGCTGCACAGCGCGGCGGCGAACGGTCGAACCGACCTGGTGCGGGCGCTCCGGGCGCACGGCGCCGATCCGGCGGCGGTGAACGACGACGGGAAGACCCCTGGGGATGTGGCCGAGGATGATGCCACCCGCGCGGCGCTCGCTTGAAGCTCAGGCCACGGCGTGGTCGGCGAACGCGTACTCCTGCGTCACGGAGTCGCACGGGTTGCCGCGGCCGTAGCGGATCGCGCCGTCGGTGACGTCGGCCACGCACCAGAACGCGGTCTCGGTGGTGCTGTCGCCCTCGGGGTGGCGGCAGATCGAGTCGGGCGCGCCCTCGTGGTCGGCCAGCATCGCGTGAAGCGCGTCCATGGTGACCGAGCCCGGCGGTTGGGCGGCCAGCAGCGCGCGGCCGCGCTCGTACCGCATCGCCGAGCGCTTCGCGTAGGCGGGATCGCCCTCGTACGGCAGCATCCGTTCGCAGACGTAGTGGTTCGTGTGGACCAGGTGCCCGTCCTCGTCCAGACCGGTGACCTCGGCGTCGGTGGCGCTGCCCTCCACGTTGGCGACGCCGCCGTCCGCGGACGTGAGCACGTTGTTGTACGAGGAGGCGCGGTCGGGGCGGAGCGCCATACCCACCATCTCCTCGAGCGACCGCGCGCGGATCATCTCGAGCACCTGGTGGTCGCGGCTGATGCCGAGACGCTCGTCGTTCGGTGAGAGCTCGTTGCCGGTGAGCGCCAGGCCCGCGGAGTTGAACCCCACCGACAGGATCGGGACGCCGCCCAGTTGGAAGACGACGGGATCGCCGTCCACGCGTTTCTCCAGGGCGACGATGCGCTCGCTCGATCCCTCCCGGAGGTCGTTCGTGTGCGCTACGAGGAGGTGACCGTCCGCCGTCGCGGCGGGCCCGGCGACGAGGTCCGAACAGCGGCCCTGCGTCCGGCGCAGGCGTGGCTCGTACCAGATCTCCTCCATGGAACACGCGAAGAACTCGAGCGGATCGACCCCGGCGGCCTCGGCGCAGCCGTCGAACTCCTCGAGCATCCACGGCAGGCGCGGCTCGGTGAACGCGCGGTAGGAGGCCGCCAACGCGAGTTGCTCGGCGCGTGTGCGGCCGGCGGGCAGGTCGTCCCAGGCGCCGGCGATGTCGGCGCGGATGAGGCCGGCCGAGGCCTCGCCCATCTGCTCTCCGACCTCGCGGTGGGTACCCGCGACCGTGAAACGCGCGATCGGGTGCTGCGTCATCACCGCGATCCTACGTGATGGCGCGTACCCACCCGGTGTAGCCCTCGAGGTAGCGGTCGACGTCGGCGCCGCTCGCGGGGATGGGCACGGTGGGACCGGCGCCGGGGAGCGCGTCCCAGACCCCGCGGTTGGCCATCCAGATCCTGAGCAGCCGTGTGAGGAGGGCATCGGTCAAGCCGAGCGCCTCTTCCCCGGTGCGCGGTTGCGGTCCGTACCACTGCCCGGTGCGGGGCCCGAAGCGGATCGCTGTCCAGGGGAGGCCGGCCTCGGCGATGGCCGCCTCGATCCCACCGGCGAGATCGGCGCCGAGGCCGGACGCGTGCGCGTACGCCTCGGGCACCAGGACCTCGGTGAGCGCCGCCCGTGCTGCCGCTGCCGACAGCGCGTTGCCGAACAACGTCCCGCCCGTGGCGATGTTGCGATGCGGATCGAGTTCGTCGGCCAGCGCGGGCGTGAGTCCGTACGCGCCCATCGGGATGCCGCCCGCGACCGCCTTGCCGATGGTGATGATGTCGGGGTCAAGACCCCACAGACCTGTGGCGCCGCCTTCGCCCACGACATGGGTGTGCGTCTCGTCCAGGGCGAGGACCGTGCCGTGGGCGCGCGTCGTGGTGCGAAGCGCTCCGTGCCATCCGGGCGCGGGTTCCAGGAAATGGACCTGGTTGGTCTGCGCCGGTTCGGTGAGGACGATCGCGACATCACCCGGTGCGAGCGCCTCCTCGAGCGAGCCGGGGTCGTTGAACTGCGCGATGCGGACACGGCCCGTCACCGCCTTGGAGAGCCCGCGCTGCACCGCCACCTCGCGGACCCCATCGAGGTCCACCAGGCCCTCTTCGAAGTGACCGTGGTAGTGACCATGGAACAGCACGACGACGTCGCGGCCCGTGACGGCTCGCGCCAGACGGATGGCCTCCGTGTTGGCTTGGGTGGCCGACAGGGTGAACTGCCAATGCGTCTGGGCCGGGTAGCGGCGCGCGAGCTCCTCGGCGACCAGGACGGAGTCCTCGGTCGGGAGGAGGAACTGCGTCGAGCGTGCGACGCGTTCGCTGACCGCGCGCACGATGGCCGGGTTCGCGTGCCCGCCGAACATCGCCATGTCCGACGCGTTGCAGTCCAGATAGGTATGGCCGTCGACGTCGGTGAAGCTCGCGCCCGCACCGGTGTCGATGTAGATGGGCTGGTCGTTGTCGGTGACCATCCAGGCCATCGGGACACCGCCGGGCATGTGGGACCGGGCACGCTCCTGCAGCGCCATCGTGCGGGGCCGCTCCTGCCGGAACCGGGCGAGTTCCTCGTCATGGAGGCTCGCGAGCCGGTCGCGGTCGAGGTCGCCGTGGGCGGGCATCCTCGGAGGCTACCGTGTCCGATGTCCCCTCCGGGGTCGGCGCGGGCCTTCGGGCCCGAGCCGTGTCAGAGGGGGGCGCTACGGTCAGGAACATGGACTTCCCTGGAGGCGACGCATGAGCGGTGACGTGGCAGCGGTCGCGCTGGTCGCGGGCGTGTTCGGGTTGTTGGCGGGCATGGCGGCGGTCGCGTGGAAGCGTCCGGTCAGCGACGGTTCGGCGCAGGTGCTCCGCCAGCAGATGGAGGTGCAGGCGGCGGAGCTCCGGCGCATCGGCGACCTGGCGCTGCAACGCGACCTCGCGGGCGAGCAGTTGCGCCAGGGCTTCGAAGGGGCCAGGCGCTCGCTGGATGCGTTGCGCGTGCGCGACGAGGAACGCCGCGGGACCGACGCCGAACAGCGCGAGGTCATCCGCCGGCTCGCCACCGTCCTGGCCGGCGGGGCTTCCAAGGGCCGCTCGGGTGAGCACGTCCTGCGCGAGCACCTCTCCTTGCTCCCGCCGTCCATGCTCACGACCGACTTCCGCGTGGGCGGGCGCGTGGTCGAGTTCGGTCTCGTCCTGCCGGATGGACGCCGTCTCCCGGTCGACTCGAAATGGGCGGCGCTCGCGGAGTTGGAAGCGCTCGAGGCCGCCACCGATCCCGTCGAACGCGACGCCTGCGCGCGCGCCGTCGAGAGGGCCGTGGTCACGCGGGCGAAGGAGGTGGCGCAGTACCTCGACCCCGCTGTGACGGCGCCGGTGGCCGTGGCGGCGGTCCCCGACGCCGCCTACGTCGTGCTCAAGCGCGCCCACGCGGATGCCTACGCCAAGGGGGTGCTGATCGTCCCGTACTCCTCGGCGCTGCCCATCGTGCTGTTCCTGTACTCGCTGGTGCAGCGGTACGGGGACGCGGCCGACGTCCACGTCGCCATGGCGGAGATCGCGGGGGTCCTCGACACGCTCGAGGGCATCGTGGAGAACCGGGTGGCCAGAGCCGCCACCATGCTCACGAACGGCGCCCAGGAGTTCCGCTCGCAGATGGGGAAGGCGCGGGGTTCGCTCGCCCGTGCGCGGGCGGGCGCCGAGGAGGACACGGGTCCTGCGCTGTCCGTGATCGGGTGAGCGGGTTCAAGGCGTGCTCGCCCACGAGCCGATACCTCAAGGATGAGGATGTCCGCACGGCGCGTCGTGGCGCTCGGTCTGGCCTGGCTGGCACTCGTGGTCGTGGCGCCCGGGGCGGGTGCGCGCTCGTCCGTCCAGGTGGCGGCGCCTGTCGCGTGCCCCGGGTGCTGGCACCCGGGTCTCCGCGTCTCGTGGCAATGGCAGCTCCAGGCCCCTCCGCGAGCCTCCGCGCTGCTGGACGTGCGGATGTACGACGTGGATGGCTTCGAGGCGAGGGTCTCGCTCGTGCGCGCCATGCACGACCAGGGGACCAAGGCCGTGTGCTACCTGAGCGCCGGCTCGTGGGAGGACTGGCGTCCTGATGCCGGTGACTTCCCTGCGGCGGTCCTCGGCCGGACCAACGGGTGGCCCGGGGAACGGTGGCTCGATGTGCGCCGCCTGGACCTCCTCCGCCCGATCATGCGCGCCCGTGTGGACATGTGTGTCCGCAAGGGCTTCGACGGGGTCGAGTTCGACAACGTCGATGGCTACCAGAACCGGACGGGCTTCCCGCTCACCGGCGCCGACCAGATCCGCTACAACGTGTTCCTCGCGAACCAGGCGCATCGCCGTGGCTTGACCGCGTTCCTCAAGAACGACCTCGGCCAGATCGGCCGGCTCCTGCCGTACTTCGACGCTGCGCTCAACGAGCAGTGCCACCAGTACGATGAGTGCGGCCGGCTGGATCCGTTCGTGCAGGCCGGCAAGCCCGTGTTCGGCGTGGAGTACAAGCTCGAGACATCGGCGTTCTGCGCGCAGGCGAACTCCCACGACTTCAACTTCCTGCGCAAGCGCCTGTCGCTCGATGCGTGGCGCGTTGCCTGCCGCGGCGTCTAGCGGCCCAGGTGTTCGGCGAGGCTCGGGTTCGACCCGTCCTTGGCCGAGAGCGCGAGGCGCTCGTCCGTGATCGGCCACGACACGCCCAGGTCGGGGTCGTCCCATGCGACGGCCGGATAGGTGCCGTCTTCCTGCCAGTGCTGGTTCACGAGGTAGGCGTACACCGTCGGGTCCGCCAGCGCCTGGAACGCGTTGCCCAGACCGCGCTCCAGGAACAGCGCGCGCGAGCGATCCAACGTGCCCGTCCACACGGCCCCCGCGGTGGGGGAGCCGCGCCGCAGATCCGCGACCGCCGCGAACGCCTCGCCGTGCGCGACGTGCACGAACTTCTCCCAGGGCTCGGCGTGGAACCCGCGCAGCGTGCCCGCGCGTGACTCCGAGATGTTCCATTGGACCGGGCGGAACGCCGGCAGGCCGCGTTCGCTCATCGCCGCCGCGTGGAACACCTCGCGGAACGATGCCTCCGGGCGCTCAGCGTCCTCCCGGACGTCGAGATCGACGATCCACAGGCCATCGAACGGACCGGGTGTGACCGTGGGCGTCACCATGGGCCGCGATCCTAGCGGAGCGGTTCGGAGGCCCGCTGCACGGATGACAGATCTATCCGAGTTATGCATACTTATGCGTTCATGGGCGGGGTGACACGGGTCGCGGTGCTGGGCGCCTCCGGGTACGGGGGCGGCGAGCTGGTGCGCCTCCTGGCGGATCACCCATCCCTCGAGGTGGTCTTCCTGGGCGCGAAGGATTCCGCCGGGAGCACGCTCGGCGCGTCCCATCCGCACCTGTCGGGCCTGCCGAGCGCTGCGATGCTCCTGCAGCCGATGGATCCCGGAGCGATCGCGGAGGCCGCCGATCTGGTGTTCTCGGCCTTGCCGAACGGGGCGTCCGCGAGCCTGGCGCCTGCGCTCCTGGAGGCCGGTGTCGGGGTGATCGACCTCGCCGGTGACTTCCGGCTCGCCGCCGGGGACTATCCCGGCTGGTACGGGTTCGAGCACCCGGCGCCCGCCTGGTTGGACGAGGCGGTCTACGGCCTGCCCGAGTTGTTCGCCGAGCGGATCGGCGGCGCGAAGCTCGTGGCGAACCCCGGGTGCTACCCGACGGCCGCGGTCCTGGGTCTGGCTCCCGTGCTCACGGCCGGGCTCGTCGAACCCGGGCCGATCCGCGTGGACGGCAAGACGGGCCTGTCGGGCGCGGGCCGCGCGGCCGTGGAGTCGATGTCGTTCGCGTCGACCGAGGATTCCGTCCGGCCGTACCGCGTGCCCGGGCATCAGCACACGCCCGAGATCGAGCGCGCGCTCGGGCTCGCCACCGGCGCGGACGTCCAGGTGCTGTTCGTCCCGCACCTGGTGCCGACCGTCCGGGGGGTCCTCACGACCTCCTATGCGGCGCTCGCCCCCGGGGTGGGGACCGAACAGCTCACGGCGTGCCTCGCGGCGGCCTACGACGGCCAGCCGTTCGTCCGGGTGCTCGCGGCCGGTGACATGGCCGACTCGAAGCGGACGCGCGGCACCAACCTCATCGAACTGCAAGCGGTGGCGGACCCAAGGACCGGGACCGCCGTGGTGATCGGCGCCCTCGACAACCTGGTGAAGGGGGCGGCCGGTCAGGCGATCCAGAACGCGAACCTGGTGCTCGGCCTGCCCCAGGAGACCGGGCTCCCCGTGACGGCGGTCTACCCATGAGCGCCGGGGTGACCTACCCGCGCGGGTTCCGCGCCGCCGGTGTCGTCGCCGGGCTGAAGCCGAGCGGGCGTCCGGATCTCGGCCTGCTCGTGGGAGACCCAGGCACCACGGCGGCCGGGGTGTTCACGACGAACAACGTGGTCGCCGC
>JBBDHX010000004.1:24297-52912 GCA_040880745.1 Actinomycetota bacterium | reverse complement strand
TGGAGGAGATCGATCGGCAGGCCGATCCTGTTCCAACCGGTGTCGTCGATCGTGTAGAGCCCCGCCCTCGCCTCGCGAACGTCGCCCACGACCACGATGGGTGCGTTCGGCGGCACCATGAGGAGATCCACGGGTGGCCTGGACGCGCCGAGGAGGTCGTCCTCCCGCACGGGGACCCGGAGACCCGTCACGCCCTCTCCGTCTAGATAGGCGGAGGCGTTCGCATCATCAGGGCCAGCTCCTTCGAACACGGGGGCGAGCTGCAGCACGCCCGGCTCGACGAGCCGCACACGGCGAGCCGTCCGCGCCGTCCCTTCCGGGTAGTCGGCCTCGAAAACGAGCACGTAGTCACCCGGTGTTGAAGGGAGGCGCTCGATCCGCTCGAAGCGGTCGAAGCCGGGCCACGCATCCGGCGGGCCGATCAGGACCCGCGGGTCCTCACCGTCGGCCTCCATCGTGACTTCGCTCCCGCCGGTGGGTCCGGGGACGAACGGGGTCAGGTCGTCCACGTTGACCCATCTCACGATCGCTCCGTCCGGCGTGGTCGAGGTGAAGCTCTCCTCGTGCGCGTCGCCGTAGTCGATCACGGTGTCGACCCGCCGCGACCCCGGTTCGATCGATCCTCCGGACGAGAACGTCACCGTGAGTGCGGGAAGGAGCTCGTTCACCTCGGAGCCAGCGGGAGGCGACGGCGCGCGATCGAAAGCTCGGAGCGCGAAGCCACCCGCGATCGCGAAGACGCCGAAGGCGACGACGGCCGCCACGACACGGGATCGGCCGCTCGGTCCGCGCGAGGTGCCGGGAGGTCGTGCGCGCGCCTGATCCACGAGTCCGGCCGGTGGCTCCAGCGAGCCCAGGCGCTCGAGTTCACGGCGCCAGCGCTCAGGCATCCTCGATCGCTCCTTCATCATCGGCGAGCAGGACCCGCAACCGTTTGCGGCCCTGCGAGAGGTGGACCTTCACGACGGCGGCCGAAGTGCCCATCAGCGAGGCCACCTCCCGGACGGGGAGATCCGCCTGGTAGTGCAGGAAGACGGCGGCCCGCTGGCCCGGCGTGAGGCGTCGGAGGGCGGCGAGCAGGTCTGTCGCACCCCACGGGTCGTTGACCGACGGCTCCGGCTCGGGCGCGACGCGGCGTGCTCGACGCATCTCGGCCGCCGCGATCCGGAACGCCGTTCGGTACAGGTACGGCACAGGGTCACGGATCTGCCCGTCTCGCTCCATGGCACGCGCGAAGGCCTCAGCGAGCGCTTCCTGCGCGATCTCTCGCTGGCCTGCCGTATAGGCGTAGAGGGAGCGCCAGAGACGGGCTCCGGCCTCCCGGTAGATGGCGTCGAAGTCATGCGCCGCTCCCATCCAGGTCACTGTTACAGAGCGGCAGCGGCCCGCGAAGGTAAAGAGAAGAACTACCGGCGCTTCGCCCGGACCTCCGCCAGCCGGGTCTTCACGACCTTCTTCACGAGACCCACGGGAAGGCGCTCGTCGTAGGAGAACTGGATCGTGCCCTTGCCGGTGATCCGGGCGCCGAGTTCATCCGCGTGTGCCTCCACCACCGCCCCGCTCATGGGGAACAGGCTGTAGTGGTCCCTGAACGCGGCGTAGCAGACGAGACCGCGGCCCCCGAGCAGGAACGCGGGCATGGAGTACGAGATCCCCTCCGTCGCCTGTGGCACCGCCGCGCGGATCACCTCCCGCAGCCGGTGAAGGGCCGCCCGCTGCCGGTCGTCCTGCCAGGAGAGGTACTCCTTCACCGAGGTCGGTTTGCGCATGTGGGCTCAGTCCTCTTCGGGCGGCGGTTCGGCCTTGCGCCGGTCCATGAACGCGATCAGTTCGGCGTCCACGTCCGGGTCGATGCCCGGATCCTCGTAGGAGTCGAGCAGCTTCTTCCAGAGACGGTTCGCGCGGCCGGCCGTGTCCTCGGCACCAGTCGCGTTCCATGTGGTGAAGTCCTGCGTCGTGAACAGCGGCGACATGTAGAGCCACTCCTTGAAGTGCAGGCTGGTGTGTTCCGAGGCGAGGATGAGCCCGCCCGGCCCAGCCTCGGCCAGCATGTCGTAGGCCATCTCCTCCTCCGACGTTCCGATCCCGCGCATCTGGATCGTGAACTGCTCCAGCAGCTCCACGTCGAGCGCGAACTTCTCGCACGACGCCACGAGACCACCTTCGAGCCAGCCGGCGGCGTGCAGCACCACGTCGGTCCGCGCGAGCATCGTGGCCCACAGCATGAACGCCGCCTCGGCACCCGCCTGGGCGTCCACGACGTTGGCGCCGGTCAACGCGCCGCCGCCACGGAACGGTAGCCCGTAGCGTCGCGCGAGTTGGGCGCCGCCGAAGATCCCGAAGATCGACTCGGGTGTCCCGAACGCCGGTGCGCCTGTGCGCATGTCGGTGGCCTGGAAGAACGAGCCGTAGAGGCATGGCGCGCCGCGGCGCACCAGCTGTGCGAGCGCGACGCCCGAGAGCGCCTCGGCCACCTGCTGGGCGAGACCACCCGCCACGCTCACCGATGCGGTCGCGCCACCGAGCAGGAACGGCGTCACGATGGTGGCCTGGTTCGACTCGGCCCACGCGATGAGCGCGTCCACCATGCGGAAGTCCCAGATCAACGGGCTCACCGAGTTCACGACACCCATCAGCGCTGTCCGGCCGGCGAGGTCGCCGCCGTGCACGATCCGGGCCATCTCGATGCCGTCGCGCGCCTTCGGGCCGCTCGTCCCGTAGGTGGTGTAGGGCAGGTCCGACCACCGGATGGTCGAGTACTCCATGTCGAGATGCCGGGTGTGCACGTCCATCTTCACGGGCTCACACGCCCCGGTCTGCGCGCAGTTGAGCGGCGCCGCGGCCTGCGTGAGCTTGATCATGATGTCGTGGCCTTCGAGCGTGCCGCCGCGGCGTCCTTCATCGAGGTCGGAGTAGAAGGGCGGGCCGCCGACGCCCATGAGCAGTGGCGTCCCGCCGCCGACCTCAACGCTGTTCGCCGCGTTGCGGGCGTGCAGCGTGAAGGTCGAAGGCGCCAAGGCCACCTGCTCCAACACCCACGCGGGGTCGAAGCGGACCCGGTCGCCGTCGACCTGCTGCCCCGCCTCGGCCAGGCGCGCACGCATGTCCTCGTGCAGGACATCCAGGCCGATCTCCTCGAGGATCCGCATGCCCTGGGCGTGGATCAGATCCTCCTGTTCGTGCGTCATGACCCGCGGGGCCTCATCACGGTCGAACAGCATCGGTGTCCTCCTCCATCAAGGGCACGAGCAGCCGTTCGAGCGGCTCGATGCCGAGGTCTTCGATCGTGAGCGGCTTGCCCATGAACGCTGCGATCTCGCGGGCCTTCGCCTCGCGCTCGGGGTCGGGGTGCTGTCGCACGAACACGACCCGCGAGAGGTTGCGGAAGTACTCGTCCTTCATCCAGGGGAAGCGGTCGATCCCCAGTCCCCTGATGACCGCGCGGTCCCAGTTCGTCACGAGCCAGTCGGTGAGGAAGTACGTCCCGGTCGTCTCGTGGTAGCGCTCGTAGAGATCGCCGCTGTACCACTCGAAACAGTGCACGCCCGCCGGACGCACCGCCGGGTACCTCGCCAAGACCTCGTCGAGACGCCCGCCGGTGCCGCAGTCGCCGTAGACGACGATGACGCGGTCGTAGTCGGGGATGAGTCGCTGCAGCTTCTCCTCGACCGCGGGACCGATGTTCTGCGGCGTCATGTGCAGGTCGCTCGAGATGCCGTGGACATCGGCGTCCCAGCCGTTGCGCTCGATGATGGTGGCGGTGTCGAGCGCGACGGCACCGCACGCGATGAAGGCGGTCCGGGCGCCGGTGCGGGTCATCCCGCGGCTCCCTCCGCGGCGACGGGCGCCTCGCCCGCGGGGAGCGATCCGAGCTGCGGCATCCCGAGGTTGCCGATGAACCGGTCGTTGAAGTCCTCGACCCCGGACAGCTCGATGTACTCCACGATCCCGGGGATCTCCCACGCGACCTCGCGTTCGCGGAACGACATCAACGCCATCTTCGCGCCTTCGCTCGCGGTGTTGCCCACCGCCTTGATCTTGTGTACGGGCACCGCCGGCACGAGCCCCACGACCTGCGCGCTGCGGGGGTTGATGTAGGAGCCGAACGAACCGGCCAGCATGACCTCGTCGAGGTCCTCGGCCCGCAGCCCGAGCGCCCGCATCGCGGTCTCGATGCCGGTGGCGATCGCGCCCTTGGCGAACTGCAGGGCACGCACGTCGGGCTGGGTGAGGACGACCTCGCCGTGCAACCGGAACGCCTTGACGTCGCCGTGCATCACCAGGTGCTCGGCCAGCGGGTGGTGCTCCGCCGCGGCCTCGTCGCGGCCGAGCATCTTGCCGCCCTCATCCAGCAGGCCGGTCAGCCGCAACTGCGCCACGATGTCGATCAGGCCGGAGCCGCAGATGCCGCGAGCCTCCACGTCCGGCCCGCCGATCACCTGCAACTCGACGCGGCCCTCGGTGAGCACGACCCCCTCGATCGCGCCCTCGGTGGCGCGCATCCCGCAGAGGATCTCGCCACCCTCGAACGCCGGCCCGGCCGGTGCCGCGGTCGCGACGCTCCGCTCGGCGTTGCCGCACGCGATCTCTCCGTTCGTGCCGACGTCGACCAGCAGCCGGGTCTCCTGATCGCGCACGAGTCCGGTCGCCACGATGTCGGCCACGATGTCGGCCCCGACGTAGGCGCCGATCGAGGGATACAGCGCCACCCATCCCAGCGGGTGCATGTCGAACCCGATCCGGTCGGCGCGCAGGTCCTGGGGCTCCAGGAACGCGGCCACGTAGGGCGCGAGCGCGATCGACTCGGGGCTCACACCGGTGAGCAGGTGCAGCATCGTGGCGTTGCCGGCCACCACCGCTTCGTAGACCTCGGCCGGCCGGACGCCCGCCTCCTCCTGCACCTGGTGCAGCAGTTCGTTGACGGTTCCGATCACCGCGACCTGGAGTTGGTCGATGTGCTCCTGGCCGTGCATCGCCTTGGCCATCCGGGCGATCACGTCTGCGCCGTAGGAGGCCTGGCGGTTGATGGTGCTCGCCACCGCGGCGGTCGCGCCGTTCCGCAGGTCGACGAGGGTGCAGACGCACGTGGTCGTGCCGATGTCGAACGACACCCCGAACATCCGGTCGGTGGTGTCGCCCGGCTCACAGTCCACGAGGTATTCCCCGACCAGGGTCGCCGTCACGTTCGTGGTCTCGGCGAAGGCACGCGCGATCCGCGGGAGGACCTCCCAGTCGTAGTTGCCGGTGTACCCCTTGGCGTCGATCTCGTCCAGGACGCGCGCCAGGTGCGAGCGGTGGTCCTGCAGCGATGGGGGCGGCAGTTCGAGGAAGAGCTTCACGACGTTGGGCTCGAGCAACACGAAGCGGTTGACGCCCATCGTCGCGGCCTTCGGCATCTTCATCAGGCGCGGGACCTCCACCGTCATGGCGCCGGTGATGGGGCACTGGCACGACAGGCGCCACCCGTCCTCGAGTTTGCCCGCGAGGTGCCGGTAGTCGGCCAGGCTGAGCTCCGCCTCGCCGTGCAGGACCTTCACGCTGCATTTCCCGCAGGTCCCTCGTCCGCCGCAGGTGGACTCGATCGGCAGGCCTGCCCAGTGCGCGGCGTTGAACAGGGTCGTACCCTCCGGCACGCGAACCGTCTTCTCGCTCGGCAGGTAGGTGACCTCGACCTTGGCGCTGCCGCTCACGTCCCTCAGGCCTCCGCCAGCTCCGCGCGGTGATCCGCGATCCACGCCGAACCGTACTCGTCGTGACCCAGGAGCAGGTCCGCCGCCAGGATCGCCTTGCGCACCTGGCGATGGAGCGGGTTCGTGATGGCCGCGTTCATCCCCACGCCGATCATGAGCGTGAGGAACGTCGCGTCGATTCCGTGGCGGTCGGGCATCCCGAACGATATGTTCGACGCGCCGCAGGACAGGTTGACGCCGAGTTCGTCGCGGATGCGCTGCATCGTGCGGATCATCGCGGTGGCGGCGTCGGTCGCGGCGCCGATCGGCATCGCCAGCGGGTCGATGATCACGTCCTCGCGAGCGATGCCGTGCCGCTCCGCGTTCTCCACGATCTTGGCCGCCGCCGCGAAGCGCTCGTCGGGATCCATCGAGATGCCGGTCTCGTCGTTGGCCATGCCGATGACCGCAGCGCCGTGGGCGGCCACCAGTGGCAAGAGCCGGTCCATCGAATGCTGTTCGGCGGTCACCGAGTTGATGAGGACCTTGCCACCGGCGAGCGGAACGGCGGCCTCCAGCGCCTCGGGCGTGGAGGAGTCGATGCAGATCGGCACGTCGACGAGACCGTTCACGATGGTGACCATCTCGCAGAGCATCGCGACCTCGTCGAAGCCGGGGATCCCGGCGTTGAGGTCCAGGACCTTCGCACCCGCGCGGACCTGTGCCACCGCGTCGGAGCGGACGGTGTCGTACACCCCCCGCTTGAGTTCTTCGGCCAGGGTCGTGCGGCCGGTCGGGTTGATGCGCTCACCGATGATCGCGAAGGGATGCGCGTCCCCGATCGACACGCCGGCTCCGGCACCCGAGCGCAGGATCGTCGTTGCCGCGTCGGTCACCGGTTCGTCCCCCTGGGTGCGGTCGTGGTGCTCGGCGGTCATCTCGATGGGTGACCGAAGGTCAGGCTGAGGGTGCTTCGAGCCCTTCGAACGAGGATAGGCGTGCAGGCAGGGGGCGGGAACCGGGGAACGGTTCGATGCAGTGACCCAAGGTCAGGTCGGAAGCTGCATGACCCTCCGCGAGCCGTCCTCGAAGGAGTCGCCGAAGACCGGACCGTCTCGCTCGGCGTCCCAGGCGCGTTGGGCCCGGACGTAGCGGAGGAACTCGCGGCCCACCCAGATAGCCACGACGATCGTCACGGGGTGACCGAAGGCGAGGTTGACCTCGGAGAGGTCGCCCGGGATGTTGGCCGACTCGGTCACCAACTGTGAAGCGACGAGCACCGCCGACATGATGACCAACGAGCGGCGGGGAACCCGTGGCAGCACCCACGCGATCGGCAGCACCCACATCAGGTACCAGGAGTACATGACGGGGGAGAGCAGCAAGACCGCGAGGAACCCCCACCCCCACGCGGCGATGAGCGCCTCGGGCCGGCGGGCGTCGGGGTCTCGCCAGATCCGGCGTGCGAGCACCGCGATGATCATGGCCGCGGTCGCGAACAGGATGAGGCGTGCGAGCACCTCCATCGGTCCGGCGACCGGATCGCCGCCGATCAGCCCTCCCACGAACGAGAAAGCCCGCACCACGATCTGGCCCGATGCCATCCACGAATCGTTGTCCGCCACGTCGATGAGTCCGAGGCTCCAGTTCTTCGCCTGCAGGAACGGGATCGCGAGCACCAGCCACGTAGCCGATGCCAGGCCGCCCACCGTGAGGGCGGTTCGCGTCCGGCGTTCGGGTGGGGCCTTCGCGACGATGGCGACGATCAGCAGCACCAGGGGGACGAACGCACTGGCCTTCACCGACATCGCGAGCCCCAGGGCGACCGCAGCCCACACGTCTCGTCCGGCGAACAGCGCCATCACGGCCGCCGCCAGGAAGAGCGCCAAGAAGATATCGTTGTGTCCGCCGCCCACGACGTGGAACACGACCACGGGGTTCAGGCCGATGATCGCTGCGGCGAACACGGCACGCTCGGGCCGGACGCGCCCCACGGTCCGCGCGACGATGGCCATGGTGCCGAGGCTCGCGGCCGCGGCCACCAGTTGGAAGACGGTGATGAGGCTCGGCACGCTCTTCGTCACGGTGGTGAGCGCCGCCGAGAGCCACGTGAACAGCGGGCCGTAGACCGACGGCGTGGCCCGCCACCCCGGCCAGGTGTAGCCGAACAGCGAGTTGAGTGGGAAATCATCCGGCGTCGCGATGTACGGGTTCGCGTTGTACGTGCTCACGATGCGCCCGTAGTACGCGTAGGAGTAGACATCACGCGAGAACAGCAGCGGCAGCGTGAGCACGATCACGTGGAACGCGACCGCGACGATCGCGACGGCGCGCATGGGGAGCCTGCCGTGCCAGGCTTCGCGAAGGACCATCAGGAACGCGACCCCGGTGCTCACCATCGCGAGGAGCCCGAGCAGCATCAGTCCCGTGTCGCCGAGGTTGTGCAAGAAGAGCAGATCGGCGAGCCAGCGGAGCGGGCCGGTGGGCTCGTAGCCGCGCGGCAGGATCGCGGGGAACGGCGACCGAGGCGTCGCGGCGACGACCGCGACGAACCCCATGCTCCCGGCCGAAGCCCAGATGGCACGCCGAGCAGAACGGGCGAGCGGCTGGGGCCGCGAGTGGACGACCTGCATGTGAATCGGAATCTAGCGCAGAGGGGCTCGCGGAGAGAAGCCCGGTTCGCCCCCGCGCGGCTGGCCGCAACGGGAACACCACAACTCGAACGGCTGGGTGCGTTCTCGCTGGTAGCGTCGCCGCCCATGGGTTCGGTGGAACTGGCCGACGTGGCCTACGCGCTCCCCGGGGGGTGGACGCTCTTCGAGGGTGTCTCCTTCCGGGTGTCCGACGGCGCGCACGCGGGGCTCGTCGGGGCCAACGGCATCGGGAAGTCGACCCTGCTCCGGCTCCTCGCCGGGGAGGAGAGACCGACGTCAGGTTCGATCCGCGTCGACGGGCGTGCGGGGTTCATGCGGCAGTTCATCGGGTCGGATGCGCGGCCCACCACCGTGCGAGAACTCCTGCTCGCCTATGCCGAGCCTGCCGTTCGTGACGCGGCCGCGCGTGTGACCGAAGCCGAGGCGAGGCTCGCCGCGCATCCGGACGAGCGAGCGCAACTTCGCTACGCGGACGCGCTCACGGCATGGGAGACCGCGGGCGGCTACCTCGCGGAGGTTCGGTGGGACAAGGCGGCGCACGTCGCATTCGGTGGCGGCTATCCCGGAAGCGCCGAGCGGCTCATCGAGACGCTGTCCGGAGGCGAGCGCAAACGGCTGGCGCTCGAGGCCGTCCTGGGCGGGCCGTTCGACGTCGTACTGCTCGACGAGCCCGACAACGCCCTCGACATCGAGGGGAAGGAGTGGCTGGAGGCCACCGTCACCGCGGATCCACGGACGATCCTGTTCGTCTCGCACGACCGGACGGTCTTGGATCGGGCGGCCACCGAGATCGTCACCCTCGAGGGGCGCTCTGCATGGACCCACCCGGGCCGGTTCGCGACCTACACGGATGCGCGCGATGCGCGGGTGGAGCGTTTGGACGAGCGGCATCGCCGCTACGAGGAGGAGCGCAAACGTCTGAGCGACATGGTGAAGGAGATGAAGCGCAAGGCCGCCTACAACGAGGGCTGGGCGTCCAAGGCCCGCTCGGCCGAACACCGCCTCGAGCGGTTCGTCGAACGAGAGCGCCCGCCGGAGAAGGCCGAGGTCCAGGACGTCCGGATGCGTGTGGCCGGGGGGCGGACGGGCAAGATCGCCTTCCGCGCGCGCGGGCTGTCGATCGCGAGCATCGTGGAACCGTTCGATGCAGAGATCCGGTTCGGCGAGCGCGTCGGTGTCATCGGCCCCAACGGGACGGGCAAGTCGCACTTCCTCCGGCTGCTGGCGGGCGAAGACATCGCGCACGAGGGGGAGTGGATGCTCGGCGCTCGGGTGGAGCCCGCGATGTTCGCCCAGATGCACGAGCGCCCCGACATCGGTGAGCACGAGATCCTCGACGTGATCACCAAGAAGGGCCTGGACCGCACGAAGGCGATGTCCCTGCTCCGCCGGTACGAGCTCGACCATGTCCCGCGGTTGCCGTTCTCGCTCTTGTCGGGCGGTCAACAGGCGCGCCTGCAGATCCTGCTGATGGAGATCGACTCACCGACCATGCTGTTGCTGGACGAGCCGACGGACAACCTCGACGTGGCCTCCGCCGATGCGTTGGAGGACGCGCTCGCGCGCTACGAGGGGACCGTCGTGACGGTGACCCACGACCGCTGGCTGATGCGGCTGCTCGACCGTTTCCTGTTCTTCGATGACGACGGGCGGGTGAGCGAGCTGCTCGAGTCCCCGTTCGGCGTGATCGTCCGGTGAGCGACGCCGCGGTGCTCCTGGAGGGGGCCGAGGTCCGGCTGCACGGACGCGTCCTCCTCGGTCCGGTCGACCTGCGGATCGAGCACGGTGAGCACTGGGCGATCCTCGGACCCAACGGCGGTGGCAAGACCACGCTGCTGTCGCTGATCGGCGCCTGGCGGCAGCCGTCGCAGGGGCGCGTCGCCGTCCTGGGGGCCAGGCTCGGCCGCACCGACGTGCGAGCGCTGCGGCGCCGGATCGGCCATGTGAGCCACCACGTCGCGGACCGGCTCCGCCCCTCGATGACGGTGATGGACGCCGTGCTCGCGGGGCGGGTCTTTGCGCTCGAGACCTGGTGGCAGGACCTCGGCGGGGCCGACCGGGAGGCAGCAGAGGCCGCGCTCGAGCAGGTGGGGTGCGCCGAGCTCGCCGAGCGGCGGATCGGGACGATGTCGCTGGGGGAGCGTGCGAGGGTGCTCATCGCCCGGGCGCTCGTGGGCGATCCCGAGCTGCTGCTGTTCGATGAGCCCGCGGCGGGGCTGGACCTCCCGGCACGCGAACGGCTGCTGCAGGCGATGCGGGCGGCGAGCCGGCGCCCGGGGCTCGCGGCCTCGATCGTGACGACGCATCACCTCGAGGAGATCCCGGTCACGGTGAGCCATGCGGCGTTGCTGCGCGAGGGCGCCGTCGTGGCCGCCGGGCCGGTGGACGAGGTCCTGGCGACGGAGCCGCTCTCCGCATGCTTCGGGATGGAGGTCGTGGTGCATCGTCGCGACGACCGGTGGTGGGGCAGGGCCGGCTAGAACGCCGAGGCGTCGAAGCCGTCGGGCTCCCGTCGCTTCGGCGGCTCCATCGCTCCGCCGATCAGCTTGATCGTGCCTGCCAGTCCGGCGACGAGGGTCGTGACGATCATGACCATGGCGATGAGGATCCCCGCCGCGTTCGGCTCGTCCGAGCCGCCGCCGATCAGCTTCACGAGCCCGTAGACCGACAGGCTGGTCCAGCCCACGACCACGATCACCGCCGCGAGCGTGGCGGTGAACACGATCACCACGGCGGCGATGGCGAGCGCCGTACCCCGGAGTTCACGCATGCCGCGAGCCTAGCGCCTGGGAGGATGGGCCGCATGCCCGTGCCCGGTGTCCTCGCCCGCTCCTCGAACCGCACCCTGGGGACGCTGGCGGTCGCCGTCGCGACGTGCGTATGGGCGACAGGATCGGTGATCGTGAAGTGGTCCTCGATCACCGGCTTGCATTTCGCGATGTTCCGGCTGTGGTCCGGTGCGGTCATCTCGTGCCTCGCCTTGCTCATCACACGCCGCAGGCTCCCTTGGGCCACGTTCCGCGCATGCGCTCTGGGTGGGGTGCTGTTCGCCACGGACATCGCGCTTCACTTCTCCGCCGTCAAGCGAACGAGCATCGCGAACGTCGCGGTGATCGGCTCGCTCGCGCCCGTCGTCATCGCGATCGCGTCCGCGAGACTGCTGCACGAGAAGGTCCCCCGGCACGATGCCGTCCTGGCCGGGGTCGCGTTCGTCGGTGTGCTCGCCGTCGCGATCGGGACGTCGAACGACGCGGGCGCGAGTCTGGGGGGTGACGTGCTCGCCGTGATCAACATCGTGTCGTGGTCGTCGTACTGGTTCTTCTCCCGCCGCGCGCGCGCGCAGACCGGACCCATCGAGTACTTCGCCTGCGTGATGCTGGCGGGCGCCGCGTTCATCACGCCGGTGGCGTTGATCTTCGGCGGGGTCCCGGCGGTTCCGAGCGCCCGCGACGTCTTCGCGGTCGTGACCGTCGCCGCGTTGCCGGGTTTCGTGGGTCATTCGCTCGTGATCTGGTCGCACGCGCACGTCGAGTCCTGGCGCTCGGCTCTGATCACGCAGGCGACCCCGGTGATCGCGACCCTCTTGGCGTTCGCGTTCCTGCACGAGCCCATCTCGCCGATCGTGGCCGTCGGTGGCGGCGTGGTGATCGCGTGCACGGCCGCGGTGATCGTGCACGCCGCGCGCCGGGAGGCATCGGTGGCCGACGTCGCGGTCGAGTCTCCCGGCTAGACAGCGTCGGGCCGTGCAGGCGTGCCGCCGGATGGCGGCGCCCCAGGCGATCGCCGCCCGATGTTCGTACGCGGGGTCTTCGCACCGGAGATGACCAGGGCGCTCCCGCCGCCGAGCAGGAGCGTGCCGGCGACGAGCAGGGCGACCGAGAGCGGACCGATCGCGTCGATCGTGAGGCTGAGCACGCCGTCGCCATGGATCCGCTGTCGCCCGTCCATGCGCATGACCACGATGGACCAGTCCCCTGAAGTGGCCGTCCACGCGAGGGTCGCGGGGCTGCCCTCGACGCTCGCGACCCAGAACGTCTGCTCCCCGGGGGGCCCGGGCTCGCGCCGGATCGTCGGCCCCTCGGCGCGCTCGGTCTGCAGGCCGCCGACGGGGCGGAGTTGGACGACCCGATCGACGACGGCATCGGCGAGATAGGCGGCCGCGTCCTCGCGCGGGGCGACCCCTACGAACGCGGGCCCGCCTTCGCTCAGGAGCACCTCGATGCGCACGTCCGCCTTCCACGCGCCGCTCGGTCGAAGACCTCGCAGGGAGAGTGCATCGAACACGAGCGCATGACCGGAAGAGTGCACGCCGCTCTCGAGCCGGAAGGTCCCGTCAAGCCCGAAGACAGCCATGGCCGCCGCACCGCCGAGCGTCACGAAGAACCCGATGAGGACCATCGGGATCCCGAGGACGTACTTCGAGCCGCGGCGCACGGAGGCATCCTGCCACGCCACGCCGGCCGGGGAAGGCTCGGTGCTACCGTGCCTGATCGTGACCCGTGCGACGAGTTCCTTGCGCGCTCACCCCGCCGCCGTGGTCACCGGAGCCATCGGTGGACTGGGCGCGATGGCCGTCATGGGCGCGACGCCGGGCTCGCCCTACCAACCCGTCCTCACGCCCAGCGGACGCCCCACCGGGCCGCTGCGTGAGCTCGCCGTCGCGATCGGACTCGCGGATCTTCGTGGCACGGCTCTCATCACCGTGAGCACGTTGATCGCCTTCGCGGCGACCGGTGCGTTCCTGCTCCTACTGCGCGAGGCGTTCCGTGGCCACGTTGGCGTTCGGCAGATCGCGGTGGTGGTCGTGCTCGGGCACCTGGTGCTGCTGTTCGTCCCGCTGTTGTTCTCGCGTGACGTGTACTCCTATTCCTACTACGGGCGGATCGCGGGCATCTACGGGGGGAACCCCTACCTCGAGACGCCGCTGGATCACTCCGAGGACCCGCTCTGGGACTACGTCGGGCCCAAGTGGGTCGACACGCCCGCGGTCTACGGTCCGGCGTGGACGAGCCTGTCCGCGGGCCTGTCGCGGCTGTTGTCACGCCCCGGCGATCAGGTCGCAGCCTATCGCTACCTCGCGATCGCAGCCTCGCTCGCGACGTGCGCGGTCATCGTGTCGGTCGTGCGGAGGAGACGTCCCGAACGCGCGGCGTTCGCTCTGGCCGCGTTCGGTGCGAACCCGGTGGTGCTGTTCCATTCCGTGGCGAGCGGGCACAACGATCTGTTCGTCGCGCTGGCGATCGCGGGGGGCCTCGCACTCGTGCTCCGTGGACGCGAGCGATGGGCGGTCGCCGTGCTCACCCTCGGCGCGCTCATCAAGGTGACCGGCGTCCTGCCGTTGGCGCTGCTCGTCCTCTGGTGCGTGGCGCGCCGGCCTCGGTCCGAACGGGCCCACGCGCTGGGGGTGCTGGTTGCGATCGCGGCCGGGATCGGTGCCGCCCTGTCCATCCCCTACCTGCAGTGGCACGATCCGAGCCTGGGGATGGCGCGTCTGGCGACCCACGAGGGGTGGCTGGCGCCCTCGATGGCGTTCTCACGCGTCCTCGAGTACCTGACGTTCGACGTGGTGACGTTCGTACCCCGGCTGGTGTTCGCGGCGATCCTCGTCACCTCGCTCGTGTGGCTCGGACGGGGGGTCGCCCGGCGCGGGGCCGCACTCACCTTCGACGGCCTGGCCGCCGCGTGGGGATGGGCGTTGGTCCTGCTGACGCTGCTCGGTCCCGTGCTGCTCCCGTGGTACGTGGTCTGGTCGCTGCCGCTCGTGTGGGTGCTCCCGCGGCCCGCCCGGACCCTGTTGATCACGACGGCCTCGCTGCTCGCCGTGACGTTGTGGTCCACCGAGCCGCTGCGCTTCCCGGTGGCCTTCGGCGTGGATACCTTCCTCGGCCGCTGGGTCGTGACGCCGGTGATGATCGTGCTCCTGGTGCGCGCCGTTCGTGACCTCCGCACGCGGCTGGAGGTGGGTCTGCCGCTGGACGACGACGAGGCCGTCTCAGCGGGCGTGGGTGGTGCGCCGCCGGAGCCACGCGAGCAGGTAGCCGCCGGCACCGGCGAGGGCTGAAGCGAAGGTCCCCGTCCCCGCCCCGAGGCCGAGTCCCATCCGCTCGAGGGCGACCGTCGTGATGGCGAGCGTCGCGATGCCGAAGGCCGGCGCCACCGCGAGCGCGCCGGCGAGGTCTCCGGCCGACCACCGTGCCCAACCGAACCCCACGACGATGAGCAGGAGCATGACGCGGATCGCCGCGCTCGCCATGGCCCTGGGCGAGGCGGGCGCGAGTTCGTCCTCGGCGGACGGCAGCGGCCGGGCATCCGGCAGCGAGCTCGCCACCAGCGGATCCCACCGGGTGAGCCCCGCCGATGTGAGCGCGCCCTGATCCCGGTCGAAGTCCGGGATGACGAAGATCGCGGGCTCGGGGGATGCCGGGATGTCCTGGAGCGAGGTGACAGACGCGAGGTCCCCCAGGCGGCTCCCGCCGAGCGTCGGCCGCCGCGCGCGCAGGTCCGCCACCGTCCCCACGAACACCGACACGTCATGGACGCGGCCGCTCGGAGCGGTCGCGCGCGCCACGTTGAGGGCGTGCGAGGCGAGGAACAGCGAGTCCGACGTGTCGTCGTGCACCACGAAGACGATCGGCGTCCCGTCGGGGGTCGTCGCGGCGATCCGGCCGGCGATCGTCGCCGAGCGGAGTTCGCCCGGTGCGATGAACGGCGTTTCCTCATCCCACGCGCGGAGCGTCGGGAGCGCGGTCAGCGCGACGAGCACGATCCCCACAGGCCACGCGAACCACCACCGTCCGAGCAGGCGTCCGAGCCACACGAGCCCCACCGATGCCAGGAGGGGGATGCAGAACGCGAACGTGAGGACGCGATCGGGTGGGAACCACCCCGTCACGACCCCGGCGGGGACGGCGATCGCGGTGAGCACGATCCATGCCAGGAGGAAACGGCGCGAGAAGCCCCGCCCGTGCGTCGCGCCGCCCAGGACCAGCCCGGTGTTCATGATCGGCGCGTAGCGCCGCCAGTTCTCCCCGAACCGGTGCACGTAGGTCTCGCGCAGCGCCTGCCACGCCCCCACCCGTCGCAGGAACGCGTCTTTGGACGTCTCGCCGCCGATCCGCGGTGGTCCCGCCAGGGCGGCAAGGAGTCCGGCGCCGGCGATGAGCACGCCGCCGCCGAGGGCGGCCAGCACCCGTCCAGCATCTCCTGAGCGCGCCGAGACCCGCCGGTCGCGAGCCGCCGCCCAGAGCGCCGTGAGGAGCAAGACGCTCGCACCGACCGCGAAGAACTGCGGATGGGCGAGGCCCCCGCCGCCGAGCAGCACGGCAGCGCCGACCGTGCCGCGGCGGTTGCGGCGTGCGAGCACGGCTGCCGCGGCTACGAACGGTGCCGCCATCGCGAGGTTCGCGAGGAACCCGCCGCCCAGATGGGTCGCCCAGACGCCGGCGAGGAACCCACCGGCCAGCCAGGCGGGGCGCGCGCCGGATCCTCGACCGCGGAGCAGACCCGCCCCGGCCAGGCCGATGGCCGGTCCCAGCGCATATTGCAGGCCCGCGAGCGCGGGCACGAGACCCAGGCCGAGCGCGCCGCCGACGGCGGGGATGATCGCGACCGCCCCTGGGCGCTCGCCGACGAGCGACAACCCCTCGGAGGCTGCCACGCGTGCCCACCACAGGTAGACCGGCACGTCCGGACCCACGGGGAACACGAACCCGTGGCTCAGGGTCGGCCACACGAACAGGCCCACGAGCACCACGAGCAGCCCGGCGACGAGGACGGCATCCGTGCCGATCCGCCGGGCTCGCACGGTGCGGCCGGGTGTCTGCATCGGCCGGACGGTACACGCGCTCCCTGCCGGGCGTTCCAGGCGGCGCTGCTAGGCTCGCGCGCATGCTCGATCGCGACCTCGTCGCCGATGTCCTTGCCGCGGCACGCCGCCGCGGTGGCGATCTCGCGGAGGTGTTCGTCGAGGAGCGGTCATCGACCTCGATCCGGCTCGACGACGGGAAGGTCGAGGAACTCACGACGGGCCTTGACCGTGGCGCGGGGGTCCGCGTCGTCGAAGGCACGTCCTACGGCTACGCCTTCTCCAACCGGCTCGATCGCGACTCGCTGCTGGAAGCCGCCGCGGCCGCGAGCGCGGCCCTGCGCCAGGGTGCGGCCAGATCCGTGGTCGACCTCGTGCGGGTGCACGGGGAGGGCCGCAACCGGGCGGAGCGGCCGGCCGGTGCGGTCCCCGCTGCGGACAAGGTCGCATGGCTCCGCGAGGTGGACGAACACGCCCGCGCCGTTTCCGGCGAGGTGACGCAGGTCACCGGGATCTACGGCGACTCCCTGCAGCGCCGGCTGATCGCCACCTCGGACGGCCGGTGGATCGAGGAGGACCGCCCGCGGATCCGCATGGTCGCCCAGGTGGTGGCCAAACGGGGCGACGTGATCCAGACGGGATGGCACGGCCCGGCCGCCTGCGCCGGCGTGGAATTCCTCGATGTCCACGCGCCGGGCGAGACCGGCCGGATCGCTGCTTCGCGCGCCGTCACGATGCTCGGGTCCATCCCGGCGCCGGCCGGGGAGATGGCCGTCGTGGTGGCCAACGGCTGTGGCGGCGTGCTCTTCCACGAGGCCGTCGGCCACCCGCTCGAGGCCGACGCCGTCGACAAGGAAGCGAGCGTGTACCGGGGGCTCGTCGGCACGAAGTGCGCGAGCGAGCTGATCAACGGGGTCGATGACGCCACCATCCCCAACGGGTGGGGGTCGTACGACTTCGACGACGAGGGCGAGCCCTCGGCCCGGACCGTCCTGTTCACCGATGGCATCTTGCAGGGGTTCCTCCAGGACCGGATGCGCGCCGCGAAGATGGGCGTCGCTACCACGGGCAACGCGCGACGTGAGTCCTACGCGTATCCGCCGATCCCCCGGATGACCAACACGAACATCTTGCCCGGCACGACAGATCCCGCGGATGTGATCGCCAGTACCGAGCGTGGGGTCTACGTCTCGGGCCTGGCGGGCGGCCAGGTCAACCCCGCTACCGGCGACTTCGTGTTCGGGGTCTCGGAGGGGTTCCTCATCGAGAAGGGCGAGATCACCACGCCTGTCCGTGGGGCGAACCTGATCGGACGGGCGATCGAGGTCATGAGCAGCGTGGACGCCGTCGGTTCGGATTTCGAGACGTGGGAAGGCGTGTGCGGCAAGGACGGGCAGGGGGCTCCGGTGGGCAGCGGTTCTCCGACGCTTCGGATCGCGCGGATGACGGTGGGGGGAACGGGTGGCTGAGCTCACCGATCTGGTGCGGATCGCCGTCGACGCGGCGAGGTCCCGCGAGCAGGTGGAGGCCTACGCCGACGAGACCCGTGAGACGGAGGTTTCCGCGCTGCGCGGCGAGGTCGAGGGCATGAAGTTCTCCCAGGGCCGGGGGCTCGGGGTTCGCGTCATCCGCGACGGCAGGCTCGGGTACGCCTGGGCCGCCGATCCCACGCCGGAGGAGGCCCTGGACACCGTTCGGCGCGCCCGCGAGAACGCGGCCCTCGGCGAACCCGATGAGTTCAACGGCCTGCCCGAGGCCGCACCCTTCACGCCGATCCCCGGTCTGTTCCACGAAGCGAGCGCGGCGCTCAGCACCGACGACAAGGTCCGCCGCGCGCTCGACCTGGAGGCGGCGGCCATCTCGAGCGATCCACGGGTCGGCAAGGTGGACCTCGCGCAGGTCGGGGACGCCGTCTCCCGGATGGCGATCGCGTCCACCCTCGGCGTGGAGGCCGAGTACGCGCGCACGGACGCGTGGGTCGTGGTGGTGACGCTCGCCGTCGAAGGTGATGAGACGCAAACCGGGTACTCGTTCCGCATCGCCCGCGGTCTTGACCTCCTCGACCACCACGCCATCGCGAAGGAGGCCGTGGAGCGCGCCGTCCGGATGATCGGAGCGACGAAGCCACAGACCGCGAAGCTCCCCGTGATCTTGGATCCGTTCGCCGCGTCGGAGTTCCTCGGGGTCGTGGGGGGCGCGCTCTCGGCCGACGCCGTCTTGAAAGGTCGCTCGCTGTTCGCCGGCCGCGTCGGCGAGCCCGTCGGATCGGAGGCGTTCACGCTCGTGGACGATGGCACCCTGCAGGACGGACCCGCCACGTGCCCGGTGGACGGAGAAGGCGTCCCGAGCGGCCGTACCGACCTGTTCACCGGCGGGGTGCTCGGAGGGTTCCTGCACTCCACCTACACGGCCCGGCGCACCGGCGGCTCCCAGCGATCCACGGGCAACGCCAAGCGCGGCGGGTTCAAGAGCGCGCCCGGGGTCGGGACGTCGAACTTCTTCGTCCAGCCGGGCGAGCGCTCCCTCGACGAGCTGTACGCGATGGCCGACGGCGGGGTCCTGATCGACGACCTCGCAGGCGTGCACTCCGGTGCCAATGCGATCAGCGGTGAGTTCAGCGTCGGGGCCACGGGGCTCCGTATCCGTGACGGGGCGCCGGCCGAGCCGCTCCGCGAGATGACCATCGCATCGACCCTCCCGGACATGCTGCGGGGCGTCCTGGCGGTCGGCAACGACCTGCGGTTCTTCATGGGCGTCGGCACGCCCTCGATCTTGATCGGCGAGATGACCCTCGCAGGCGTCTGATGGCCGAGGTGCGCATCGAGCGCGCCGACGCCGGCCGCATCGGCGAGCTCGAGCCCATCACCCGCTCGTTCCACCGCCACCACCTCACGGTGGACCCAGCGATCCCCGGCATCCCTCCGCGCCACGAGGACGACTGGTGGGCGATCCGCTCGGAGCGCTACCGCCGTTGGCTCGGCGCCGGGGACGGCGCCTTCCTGCTGATCGCCGAGGACGAGGGCAGCCCGGTGGGCTACGCGTTCGCGACGCTGCACGACGAGGACGACTCGCACGCGACCGGCGAGCGGTTCGCCCAGCTGGAGTCGCTGGCGGTGCTCGAACGCACCCGCGGTGCCGGGATCGGGACCGCGCTCCTGCGCCAGGTCTACCGGGAGCTGCACGCGGCGGGTGTCGGGGAGATGGTGATCAGCGCCCTGGTCACGAACGACCCGGCCATCCGGCTGTACGAACGCGAGGGCTTCCGTCCGTGGGTGGTGCTCCTGATGGGGCGGATCCCCGATCCCGATCGGGGATCGTAAGGAGCGAGGGTGCAACGTATGACCGCCGGCCGGGCACGGTCGGGGGTCGACCGATCGTTCAGGAGGCGTCATGCGGAACCTGCTGTCACGTTTCTCACGTACCACGCTCATCGTCGCCGGCGTCGCTGCCGTGGCCGTCTTCGCGTTCGGGATCTACTGGTTCGGGCCGCAGCGGCTGTTCACGAGCGCCACGGCCGACGAGGCGCTCCCCGGCGCGAGGCCGAGCGGCTCACCCGGCGTCACGAGCACGGCCGGTCCGAGCGCTGCTGCGACGGACGACCCGACGTCAGAACCCGAGACCGGCCTCGTCACCGTCGCAGAAGGTGCGTTCCGGAGCCTGGCCCACGAGACCACCGGTACCGCACGGATCGTGACGGACCCCGACGGGGTGACCTACTTGCGGATCGAGGACCTGGACTCGCTCGCCGGGCCCGATCTGCGCGTGTACCTGTCCTCGGAGTCGGTCGATGCCGATGACGCCGCGTTCGGTGACGATTCGCTGGTGGCCGACCTGGGCGCCCTCCGCGCGAACAAGGGGAACCTGACCTACGAGATCGGCGCGGATGTCGACCTCGACGCCGTGAAGACCGTCGCCATCTGGTGCCGGCGGTTCACGGTCGGGTTCGGCGTCGCCGGTCTGGAAGCCGTGGGCTGAAGTGCCCTAGGCGCGCACCGGCACGTCGACCGCGAAACGCGAGCCTCCGCCCGGCGTGCTCTCGGCGCCGATCCGTCCACCGAGCGTCTCGACGATCCGCTGCGCGAGCGCGAGCCCGAGACCCGCGCCGGGGCCGCTCCGTGAGGGGTCGGCCCGGAAGAACGGCTCGAAGACGCGCTCCAGGTCTGCCGGCGCGATCCCCTCGCCCGTGTCCTCCACCACCAGGCGCAGGTCGTCGCCTTCCCGCGTCGCGGTCAGGTGCACGGCACCGTCCGCGGGGGTGTGGCGCACGGCGTTCGCAAGCAGGTTCTGCAGCACACGCGCCAAGCGCGGCGAGCACGGCGTCTCGGCGGCGCCCGGTCCCATCGCGGTATCGAGCTGCAATCGCTTCGCCACCGCCTGCGGCCGCACGGCCGCGACGGCGGTCGCGGCGATGTCGGACAGGCGCGCACGCTCGGTCTCGGCCTCGATCGCGCCCGCGTCGACCTGGGTCAGCTCGAACAGATCATCGACCATCCCCACCAGTTGATCGGTCGAGCGGCGCATCTCCGCGGCGTAGGTCTGCATCGTCGGGATGTCCTGCACCACATTCTCGTCGATCGCCTCCACCATGGCGCGGAGCGAAGACAACGGGGTCCGCAGATCATGCGACACGGCGGAGATGAGGTCCCGGCGCGTGCGCTCGATCGTGCGTTCGCGGACCTGCGCCTGCTGCAGGGCGGACGCCATGTCGTCGAGCGTGCGCGCGAGCACGTCGAGTTCGGGACCTCCGCCGGGTTGCCCAACGCGAGCGTCCAGATCCCCGGCAGCGAGCCGCTCCGCCGTCGCTCCCAGATGCCGCATCGCCGCATCGGCGGAGCGGGTGACCGCGATCGCCGCCGCCACCCCGGCCGCCCCCGCGTAGACGAGCAGGACGGTGACGAGGGTCGCGTCATGGTCGCTCACCGCCATCTGCATGGTGAGCACGGCCACGTTCGCCAAGGCGACGACCGCACCGATCAGCGCGACGGCGATGGTCCGCTGGCGGAGCGACGTCCGCATGAGCAGCCGCCCACCAGCGAGCGCCACCCCCACCGTGACCAGTGCAGGTACCGCCAGGGCCCGGCCGAGGTGGCTGAGTTCGTCCGCCTTCATGCCGAGCAGGGCGCCGACGATCACGGTCCCGAGCGCGCCGGCTGCGGCTATCGCGCCGATCACGAGGAGCGTGCGCGCCGTCCTCATGGTTCGAACCGGTAGCCCACGCCCCACACGGTGACGACGTGGCGTGGCTCGGACGGGTCGTCCTCGATCTTCTCGCGCAGCCGGCGCACATGCACGGTCACGGTGGCGCTGTCGCCGTCCCACGCGAAGTCCCAGACGTCTTCGAGCAACTGCGTGCGTGTGAACGTCACGCCGGGGCTCGACGCCAGGTAGAGGAGCAGGTCGAACTCCTTGCGGGTCAGGTGGCGCGTTTCGCCTCCGACGCTCGCCTCCCGTCGCGCCGCGTCGATCACGAGGCCGTTGAACTCCAGCAGGGGCGGGGGACCGTCGATCGCGGGCGTCCCCGCACGCCGCAACACCGCGCGGACCCTCGACACGACCTCACGCGGGGAGAACGGCTTCGTCACGTAGTCGTCCGCGCCCATGTCCAGGCCGACGACCCGGTCGGTCTCCTCGCCCCGGGCGGTGAGCATGATCACCGGCATCGTCCGGCCCCGATCGCGCAATCGCGAGAACACCTCGTAGCCGTCGAGTTTCGGCAGCATCAGGTCGAGCAACACCAGATCGGGATCGTCATCGGCAGCGCGCTCGAGGGCTTCCTCGCCGTCGGCTGCCTGGCTCACGACGAAGCCCTCCTTGGTGAGGTACCGAGCCAGGACATCGCGGACCATCGGCTCGTCGTCCACGATGAGCACGCGCAGGCCGGCCATCGACCCATCGTGCCACAGGGTCGTTGCGAGTTCCTTACGTCAGACCGTGGCAGGACGCGTGTCGGTCGCGATGAGCGCCAGCACGATCGCGGCCACGCCGAGCCGGTACCAGAGGAACGCGGCGAACGAGTGCCGTCGCAGGTACCGCAGCAGGAGCGCGATGACGGCGAAGCCGCTCACGGTGGCCGCGACGAACCCCCATGCGAACTCGCTCCCGTAGCCTCGGAACCCCTCGCGGATGAGGTCGAGCGAGGTGTAGACGCCGGCTCCGAAGACGATCGGGAGCGAGAGCAGGAACGAGAACCGCGCGGCGTCGGCACGTTCGAGGCCGATCGCGCGCGCGGCGGTCATCGTGATGCCCGAGCGAGACACCCCCGGCGAGAGCGCGAGCGCCTGCGCCACCCCGAGCCCCAGGCCCGTCCGGAGCTTGATCGAGTCCATCCCGCGCGCATGCGCCGCCCATCGGTCGACGCCCCAGAGCACGACGCCGAACACAGCGAGCATCACGGCGATGAGCCAGGGTTGCGAGAGGTGCTCTTCGATCAGGCTCTCGAGCGTGGCCCCGGCGACCACGCCCGGGATCGTGCCGATGACCAGAGCCCATGCCAGGCGCTCGTCCTGTGTCCGCACCGCGCGCGCCCGGACGGAAACCCCGAGAGCCCGGAGGTATCGCGCGACGTCGGCGCGGAAGTACACGAGCGCCCCCAGGAGCGTGCCGAGGTGCAGCGCCACGTCGAAGGTCTTGTTCAGATCTGCGTCGGCGACGACGTCCCAGCCGAACAGCCAGGGCACGAGGATGAGATGTCCCGAGCTGGAGATCGGCGCGAACTCGCTCGCGCCCTGCGTGAGCCCAAGGATGATCGCCTGCAGGATGGACACGGGGGCGGGTCTCCTCGTCCGGACGGATGGGGGGCAGATGGTATCGGCCGGGCTCGCTCACGGCACCGGTGCGTATCCCCGCACGACCAGGCTGATATGCGCCGTGACGTCGGCGCGGATCACTTCGCGCGCGACGTAGGGGTCGAGCACGAGGGTGACCGCTGGCCCGGAGCCTTCGCCGAAGGCCGCGCCACTCGCGGCCACCCGCAGGATCGCGACGTCCTCGGCCACGGCGGTCGTGTAGGGGCGCGCGGTGGCGTAGGTGGCGAGGATGTCGACACGGTCGCCCTCGCCGAGTCCCGCAGGAGCCGAATCGGGGGAGACCATCACCCCGACGAGCCCGGGTGGGACCTGGATCGACGACGGCCCCGCCGCAGCGGCGAGCCGCGTCCCCGCGACCACCTCACCCTGCAGGAACGGTGTGACCGTGCTCCGCCCGACGGCCTCCGCCTCGCCGGTGAGGGCCCCGGGAGGGACCAGCCCGGCTTCGACAGGTCTCGTCGTGACGTCTCCGGGCTGCAGCCGCGTCCCCGCGGCCAGATCCCTGGTGGCCGCGACCACCCTCACGAGAGGGTCGCTCGCAGGTCCAGGCGCCAGCTGCCCGGTCACCAGCCACGCCGCGGCGCCGGCACACACGACGGCCCCGACGAACGCCAGCTTCGAGGACGGCGGAACCTTGCGACGCCACGAGAACATGAGGCGACGCTATCGTCCCCCGGCGCACCGATCGTGACGGCGGTCACACCCGGCGCTCAGTCGACCGAACGCAGGTGGTCCTTCTTCTTGGGATCGAGCGGCATCGAGCGCACACGGAAGTCCTCGATCCCCTCGCGCCCGACGATCATGCCCACCGATTCACGGATCCGGTCGCCGAGTTGCTCGGGGTCGTCTTCGCTCACGAAGGACAGCTCCACACGGACCAACGCGCGCGCCATCAAGTACTCCCGGCCAACGAGGTCGCGCACGGGCAGTCCCGCTCCGCCGGCAGGGCAGGGATCGCGGCGAACAGCAGATCGCGCAGCGCGTCGATGTTCTCGCCGAACACCTTGAGCACCTCGGCATGTGACACGGGCGGGATGTCGTCGACGCCAACGTCGTAGTCGGTCACCAGGGCGACGTTCGCGAAGCACAGCTCCAACTCGCGGGCGAGGGCGAGCTCGGGGAACTGGGTCATCCCGATCACGTCGCCGCCCGCCTGTGCGAACATCTTCGACTCCGCGCGGGTTGAGAAGCGCGGCCCTTCGATCACGAGCATCGTGCCGCCGTCGCGATGCGCGATCTGGAGCCCGGCCGCAGCCTGTACGAGCGTGGCGCGCATCACGGGACAGTACGGATCGGCGAGCGAGACATGCACCGTCGCCGGACCGTCGTAGAAGGTGCCCTCGCGAGACCGGGTCTGGTCGATCGCCTGATCGGAGACCACGAAGGTCCTGGGCGGGATGTCGCGGCGAAGGGACCCGGCCGCGCTCGGCCCGAACAGGCGTGTCACGCCGAGTTCTTTCATGCCCCACACGTTCGCTCGGTAGGGGACGCGGTGCGGCGGGAACTCATGATCGGTCCCGTGCCGCGGGAGGAAAGCTACGCGCCGGCCGCCGATCGTGCCGATCGTGTACGGCGCGCTCGGCGCACCGTAGGGGGTCTGCACCGTGATCTCCTCGGGGTCCTCGAGGAACGCGTAGAACCCCGAACCCCCGAAGACGCCCAAATCGGCCGTGCTCACGACGACGAGTCCTACTTCATAGCCGCCCCCGCCCCGGGCGCGGGCGACGACGACGAGCCCTCGCTCGTGGTATCGCCCTTGGACTCCTTCGAGGCTCCGCCCTCCTTCGGCTTGTCGCCCTTGGGGCCGCCGCTTTCCCCTGAGGGCTTCGCGCTCTTGCCGTGGTCGGTGGCATAGAAGCCCGATCCCTTGAACGAGATGGCGGGCGGCGCGAACACCTTGCGCAGAGCGCCGCCGCACTCCGGGCAGATCACGAGCGGATCGTCGCTCATCTTCTGGACGATCTCGAAGATGTGCCCGCACGCGCGGCAGGCGTACTCGTAGGTGGGCATGACCGCGTGAGTCTACCGGCGCGTCGTCCGTAGACTGCGGCACCATGGACGTCCGTACCGCCGTGATCCCGGCCGCCGGGCAGGGCACCCGCTTCCTGCCGGCCACCAAGGCGCAGCCGAAGGTCATGCTGCCCGTGATCGATGTCCCCGCGATCCAGATGGTCGTGCACGAGGCCGTCCGAGCCGGACTGAACGACGTCATCATCGTCATCGGCCGCGGACAACGGGCTATCCGGGATCACTTCGAGCCCGATCCGGACCTCGAGGCGTTCCTCACCGAGAAGGGCAAGGATGCAGAACTCGCCCTCATCCGCGACGTCACCGGGGGTGCCCGCATCCGCTACGTCGTGCAGGAAGAAGCGGGCGGTCTCGGGCACGCCGTCGCGACCGCGGCGCCCCTGGTGGGGGACCAACCGTTCGCCGTGCTGTTGGGCGATGATCTCATCCATCCGTCGGTTCCGCTCTTGGCCGACATGCTCGCGGCGGCGCAGCGCACCGGGAGCAGCGTCGTTGCCGCGATGGAGGTTGGCCCGCGCGAGATCGCGATGTACGGCTGCTTCGAGCCCGAGCCCACCGACGACCCGCACCTCGTGAAGATCGTCTCGATCGTGGAGAAGCCCGATCCCGATGAGGCTCCCTCGAACCTCGCGGCCATCGGCCGCTACGTGTTCACGCCGCGCATCTTCGACGCTCTGGCCCGAACCCCCGTGGGTCGCGGGGGCGAGATCCAGCTGACCGACGCGATCAACATCCTGGCCCACGAAGAGTCCGCCTACGGATACCGCTTCGATCACGGGCGGTTCGATGTGGGCAATCCGCTCGACCATCTGAAGGCCACCTTCGCGCTCGCGCTGGAACGCGACGACCTCGGGCCGGCGCTGCGCGACCACGTCGGAGGCTTGCTCGGCAGGAGTTGACCCGGAGCAACTCCCGGCCACGGCTACACTGCCCCGCATGGGTCGCTACGTGCACGACCACGACTCCGGTGAAGGCCTCATCTCCGTGGAGGAGGCGCGGGAGCGGGTGCTGTCGGCGATCGAGTCGCTCCCACCGCTGCAGCTGCCCCTGACCGACGCCTACGGCTGCGTCGTGGCGCACGACATGGTCTCGGCCGTCGACCTGCCCGAGTTCGCATCCTCGGGGATGGACGGGTTCGCCGTGCGCGCGGCCGATATCCTCGGAGCCGCTCCGTCGGCGGCCGCCGACCTCAAGATCGTCGGGCGCTCGATGATCGGGCACCGGCCCGACGTCACCGTCGGGGTGGGGGAAGCCGTCGCGATCGCCACCGGTGCCCCGATCCCTGCGGGCGCCGACACCATCGTCCCGATCGAGAACGCCGAGGAAGACAGCGGGATCGTGCGCGTCTTCGAGGCGGCGGGTGAAGGCCGGCACATCCGCCCGCGCGGCGAAGACGTGCGTGAAGGCGATGTCTTGGTCCCCCGGGGTAAGCGCCTAGGCGCGCCCGAGATCGGTTTGCTCGCCAACGCCGGCGTGCCGCACCCGCTCGTGCATCCACGTCCACGCGTGATCGTCATCTCCACGGGCGACGAGCTGATCCCACCCACCGAGCAGCCGTCGTTCGGGCAGGTCCGGGATGCGAACGCCTACACGCTGTTCGGTGCGCTCCGCGAAGCAGGCGCTATCCCCGTGATGGCCGGCATCGTGAAGGACGACCCCGAGTCGCTCAAGGAGACGGTCCTTGACTTCGAGTTGCGCGCCGATGCCTTCGTGTCCTCAGGAGGCGTGAGCGTGGGGGAGCGCGACGTCGTGAAAGCCGCGTTCTTCCGACGCGGCGATGTCGATTTCTATCGCGTGGCCATGCAGCCCGGGATGCCGCAGGGGTTCGGCCACGTCGAGGGGAAGCCCTTCTTCGGTCTGCCGGGCAACCCCGTGAGCGTCTTCGTGTCCTTCGAGCTGTTCGTGCGCCCCGCGGTCCTCAAGATGATGGGAAGGACCACCCTCGGACGGCCCGAGGTCACCGCGACCCTCTCCGAGGAGATCCGGGGACCGAAGGGCAAGACGCAGTTCGCGCGCGAGTCGGTCAGCCGAGGCGGCGCCGGCTGGGTGGCGGCTCCGACCGGGGGTCGCGGTTCGAACCTGATCTCCACCGTGTCACGGGCCAACGGCCTGGCCATCGTGCCCTCGGGCACCGATGTCGCTCCTGCGGGCTCGAAGGTCAAGGTCATGCTCTTCCGGGCGTCGGAGGACTGAGGTGGCTCCCGACCAGGCCAGGGCGGACGGCCGGACCCGGATCGTCGAGGTCGGCACCAAGCAGGAGACGGCGCGGGAGGCCACCGCGGAGGCGTGGCTCCTCACCACGCCGGGCGCGGTGTCGCATCTGCTCGCGGGCACCACCAAAGGATCACCCTTGGAATCCGCGAAACTCGCCGGCATCACCGGGGTCAAGCGCACGCCCGATCTGCTCCCGCACTGTCACCCGATCCGGATCACGGGAGCGGAGGTGCTGATCGACGCAGATGCAGCCGGTGACCGGTTCCGGGTGGTGGCCACCGTCCGCGCTGTGGACCGGACCGGGGTGGAGATGGAGGCGCTCACGGCCGCCGTCGTCGCGGCTCTGTCGCTCTATGACACCGCGAAGGCGTTCGACCGTGCCGCCCGGATCGAAGGGGTCCGGCTCCTCGCGAAGTCCGGTGGCAAGAGCGGCGAGTTCCGGGCAGAACCCTAGGCGAACCGCTCGAGCAGCCACGCGATCAGGGCGATCGCGAGGATCGCCGATGAGACGATCCCGGTCGTGACGAGCGTCGGGAACCATGGGTGGGGTGTGACGTACTCCTCATCCATGTCCGTCATCCGCCTGTCCGTCCGTGCGTGGTTCGTAGAAATCCCACGGATGTAGTTCCGTAGCACCATATCTGGTGCTACGGTCCCGCCCCAGCCTAGATGTTGTGTCGATCCGGGGTTCGAACGACAGGAGGCTGTTGGTTTGGAGTGGTTGCTCCTCGCGGCGTTCGGCATCATGTGGGCGGCGTTCCTGGTGCCATCGGGGCGCCGGCGGTCCGAAGCCTCGACCGTAACCGACCACGAACGCAGGATGGAGATGTTGGCGAACGCCGAGGTGCACGGCACGGCGGGACGCTGGATCGTGACCCCCCGCAAGGGGGTGCGCTTCCTCGGTCCGAACGTACGCGAGCGGGCGCGGGCGCGCGAGCGTCGCCGGCACGTCTTCGTCTTCCTGCTCGAAGGCCTCGGTCTGTCGTTCCTCATCGGGTTGGTGCCACCGCTGCGGCCCGCCTGGATCGTCACCGTCACGCTCGCCGCGCTGCTGCTCCTGTACACCTGGGCGTTGCTCGCCATCAAGGCGCGCGCGCCACGCCCGGACGAGAAGATGGAAGCGGCGCGGGTGCCCGAACGACCCACGCGCGTCACGCGACCGCGATACGTGGCCGATGGGGCCAATGGTCTCGCCCGGCAGACGGTGAACGGCTTGGGCAGCCTCGGCGAGGGTGACCGCGTGCACGTCGTCGTGAAGACGGCGTCGGCGTAGTCCGTCTCCTGCCAGGTCAGGACCCTCTGCTAGGCTTCGGATCTTCCGGGGGGTGTAGCTCAGCCCGGTAGAGCACTGCACTCGCACTGCAGGGGTCAGGGGTTCAAATCCCCTCACCTCCACCGGCCAGGACCCGGGGGGGGGGGGGGGGGGGGGGGGGGGGGGGG
>JBBDHX010000004.1:14418-24287 GCA_040880745.1 Actinomycetota bacterium | reverse complement strand
TTCGCGCCGCGGGTCGTTGCATATGGTCGTCTGACGGGTGAGCATCTGCGCAGTTCTCTATCTGGAAGGGGTTCGGCATGGGCTCGATGAACTCGGCCAAGATCAGCTACGCGGGTGTGGCAGGTGCGGTCGGAGGTGTCGTGGCACTGATCGGTGTCTATGCCGACTGGTGGGAGACGAGCAACGCCACCTTCGAGGGCACCGCTGATATCTCCGGCTCCCTCGCGCTCGCGATGGCGATCGCGACCTTCGCCTTCGGCGCCGCGTTCGTGCTCCTGTCGGATGCTCGGATCCGCCGCGCGATGGGCGCCCTGATGACGCTCTGCGCGGTCGTGCTCGTCATCGCATGCATCTGGGGCACCATGCGCGAGGGGGATGTCGCCGCCGGCGCCGTCGTGGCGAACGGCCTGTACCTGTCCATGCTCGGGGGTGCGATCAGCGTGGCGGCGGGGATCTTGTCGCTCAAGGACGTGTCGATGACCGAAGCTGAGGTCGAGGGCGCCGGCGCCTGAGGACCTCCCGGTAGGCTCTGCGTCCGTGCAGGGCATCTCGGAGCGCACGTGGTGGTCGCGGCCGGGCCTCGAGGTCCGCGACGGCCGGCTGCTCGTGGCCGGACGTGACGCCGAGGGGCTCGCGCGCGAACACGGGACACCGCTGTTCGTCTATGACCTCGAGCGCATCGCCGAACAGGCCTCGGCGCTACGGGACGCGCTCGCCGGGGCCGATCTGTGTGGCATCGTTCGCTTGGCGCTCAAGGCCCAGCGCGAGCCGGCCGTGCTGGCGTTCCTGCGGGAGCGCTGCCCATGGGTCGGGATGGATGTCTGCTCGCCGGGCGAGGTGCGCTGGTCCCTCGCGCACGGGTGGGCGGCCTCAGAGATCTCCTACACCGGGACGAACGTCTCCGAACGCGATCTCGACGTGATCCTCGAGGCCGGCGTGCATCTCAACGTGGACCTCCTCTCCCAGCTCGAGCGCGTGGGGCGCCGGGCGCCGGGCACGACCGTCGGGCTCCGCCTGAACCCGCGCGTCGGCGCCTCCTACCAGGGGGCGGGCGAGACCAAGTACGCGGGCGGACGTCCCACGAAGTTCGGCCTGTTCGCCGAACAGCTGCCCCAGGCGCTCGATGTGGCCGCCCGCTCCGACCTCACGATCGACACCGTCCACGTGCATGCGGGCGACGGCTACCTCACCCCAGGTCTCCCCGATCTGCAGGAGACCGTCCGCAGGGTCGCCGAGATGGTCCGGGTGCTGCGCGACGCCGGCTGCCCGATCAGCGAGGTGAACACCGGCGGCGGGCTCGGCGTGCCTATCGCTCAGGGCGACGAGCCGCTCGATCTCCGCCTCTGGGCAGAGATCGTGGCCGAGCACCTCGGGCCGCTGGACGTCGCCGTCGCAACCGAGCCGGGCGACTTCCTGGTGAAGGAGTCGGGCGTCCTCCTCGCCGAAGTCGTGACGACGGAGAGCCGCGACGGCGTCCGGTTCGTGGGGCTCGACGCCGGGTGGAACCAGGCGGGCGAGCGGTTCGTCTACGGCGACCGCCTCGAGATCGTCGTGTGCTCGGCGGCCGACGCGAGCGACCTGCTCCCGACCACGGTGGCCGGCAACATCAACGAGGGCGACGACCTGTTCGCCGAGGATCAGCTCCTGCCCCGGGTCGTGGAGGGGGACATCCTGGCGATGCTCGGCGTCGGGAGCTACAACGCGAGCATGGCCTCGGAGCATTGCCTCCGCCCGCCCGCCGCCTCGGTGGCGTTCGAAGGACGGACGCCGTGACCGATCTGCCCGTGGCGCACCCGTGGTTTTACGCCGAGGACGCCGGCGAGGGCATCACACGCTTCTGGGAGCCGTACATCGATGACCTGCTGCGGTCCAACGTCTGGCATCTCCCGGGCCGCGACGCCGACCTCGTGGTGGACTTCGCCAACGGCGTGGGACCTCTGAAGCCCGTGGTGGATGCCCTCACGACGGGCAAGCCGGTGATCGCCGTCGCGACGCACGGGCACTTCGATCACGTCGGTGGTCTCGGGGAGTTCGACGATCGCCGGGTGCATCGCGGCGACCTCGAGATGACCCGCGGGCCGTTCCCGCTCCGGCTACGGCGCGAAGATCTGCCGCCTGAGACCGAAGAGATGTACGCCTACTACGGGTACCCGGTGCCCGATCTGCTGGTGAAGGCCGTGCCGTCGGCGGACTTCGATCTGACCGCGTGGGTCGGTCCCGGGGCCGAGCCGACCCTCCTGCTGGATGAGGGCGACGTGGTGGACCTGGGCGATCGGCGCTTCACCGTGCTGCACACGCCCGGGCATACCTCGGGCTCGGCATGCCTGTTCGAGGAGCCGACCGGCATCCTGTTCAGCGGCGATGCGATGTACGTGGACGCGAAGCTCAGCTGGGATGACGAGGAGCAGATGGTGTTCTCGCTCGGCCGGCTCCGCGATCTGGCGCCGGACGTGTCCCACGTGTACGCCGGACACGAGCGGGTCTTCGACGGCGCGGAACTGGCGTCGGTGGCTCAGTCCTGGATCGACGAGCTCTCAGGCTGAGCGGTCAGACCCCCGCGGCGGTGAAGGCCACGGGCCCGAAGACCGCCGGGGGCCCTTCCCAGCCCGCGGCCGTGAACCACAACGCGAGGGAGTGGCAGCCCGTCCATGGGCGGTCGGTACGCCATCGCACCTCGAGCGTGCCCTGCGGCGAGACGCGCGTGCCGACATCCGCAGGCACCCACCCGGACGTGGGTTCGCCCGTCCCGCAGTCGCTCGGAGCCATCAGCGCGGTCCCGAGCGGATCCGCGCTCCCCTTGGGGAGATCCATCCCCAAGGACAGCGTGAGCCATGGGCCACCGTGCGCGCCGTCGAGCAGCGTGCCGGCGGCGGAGGCGAACACGAGGTAGGAGCCGCTCGCGTCGGCGGCGTTGCCGGCCTCGTCCTCGGCGTGGACGCCGAAGACATGGGCCCCGAGCGTTCCGTCGGTGACCTGTTCGCCGTCCCCGACGTCGCCCCGGCAGACGGCGAGCGCCGTCTCATCGGCGCAGTGATAGGCGGCGGGAAGTGCGCCCGACCCCCGCACCGTCCACGCTCCCCAGGCCGGCTGATCGATCGTGATCGACGGCGCCGTGGTGTCCGCCGGCGCACCATCCAACGTGATCCTCGTGATGAGCCCGTCGTCATCCACGCTCACCCAGGCGTCGCCGTCGGCGTCGACGGTGATCCCCTTCGGCGCGTTGCCCACCGGGAAGGTCTCGATCCCGCCGCCCGTGAGCCGGCCAACCTTGTCCACCGCCGTCTCGGTGAACCAGATCGCGCCGTCGGGTGCGGCCGCGATCGCGGTGGGATTCGCGGCGGCGTCCGGGAGGTCGAACAGGCTGAGCGTCCCCGCGGTCGTCATGCGGCCGATCTGGTTGGTCCCCTTCAAGGTGAACCACAACGCCCCGTCACCGCCCGTGACGATGGCCCCGGGCCGGGCGTCGGGCATCGGCAGGGCGATGCTCGAGACCGCCGTCGACGACACGTCGATCCTTCCGATCGCGTTCGCGCTCTGTTCGGTGAACCACATGGCGCCGTCGGGGCCGGCGGTGATCCCCCACGGGCCGGGCATGCCGCTCAGTTGGATCTCGGAGACACCATCGGTCTCGTTCGCCCATCCGATCCGGTGGGCGGAGCGCAACGTGTACCAGACGTTGCCGTCGGGTCCGGCCGCGATCCCGGCGGGCGTGCTGCCTACCGCGGGCAGCGGGAAGTCGACGGCCTCGCCCGCCGGGGTCAAGCGGCCGATCGCGTTGGTCCCCGACTCCGTGAACCACAGGGCCCCGTCCGGGCCATCCGCGATCGCGGTGGGTGCGGAGTCGGCTTCGAGCAACGCGAACTCGGTGATGGTGTCGTCATCGTTCATGCGTCCGACCAGACCGTTGGCGGCGTCGGTGTACCAGATGCCCCCGGGCCCGGTGGTGATCCCGATCGGCTGGCCGCCGGCGGTCGGAACCGGGATCGATGTGAACGTCGCGTCGGTAGCGGAGGCGTACGGCGCCGCCGTCAAGAGGACCGCGACGCCCGCACCGGCCACCGCGCATAGGATAGTGGATGGGCGGCCGAAGAAGGAGCCTGCACGTACCACGTCCTCGGTATCGGCTCCGAGGGCCCCTCGGGCGCAGTGACCGATGGTCCGATCCTTCTTCGTTCCTTCGGCGGACCCCCGGGTATGCTGCGGCGCCATGGCTCCTGAGCGCGCCGTCCTGATCCCGGACCAGGTGGTGGACGTCCGCGCCGGTGAGCTCTTGACGGGGCGTGCCGTGCTGATCGAGGGCGACACGATCGTATCGATGATGCCGGTGGCCGACGTTCCCGACGGTCCGCGGCGGATCGACCTCGCCGGTCACACGCTGATGCCTGGTCTGCTCGACCTGCACGTCCATCTCGCGGGCGAGGAAGAGGCCGGTCAGGGCTACGCGTCGCTCGTGATGCGCTCGGGTGCGCAGGACGCCATCGTGGGCGTGCGCAACGCGCGGCTCGTCCTGGAGGCGGGGTTCACGACGGTGCGCGATGTCGGCTCGTTCCGCGCGTTCACCGATGTGGCCCTGCGCGATGGCATCGACAACGGGTGGTTCCCGGGGCCCCGGATGCTCTGCGCCGGCGCCTACGTCACCTGCCCCGGCGGGGGTGGCGACCTGACGGGACTGGCGCCCGACGTCGACATCGTCGTTCCACGGGAACTCCGTTTCGGGGTCACGGTCGGCGTGGACCAGATGCGGGCCAACGTCCGCCAGATCCTCAGGTACGGCGCCGACTTCATCAAGGTGATAGCAACGGGCGCGGTGTTGACCAGCGGCACCGACCCGGGTACGCCGGAGTTCACCGAGGACGAACTGCGCGCCGCCGTGGAAGAGTGCGCCCTGCGCGGCACCTTCGTGGCCGCACACGCGCACGGGCCCGAGGGGATCAAGCGCTCCGTCCGTGCCGGGGTTCGCTCGGTGGAGCACGCGTCGTTGATGGACGAGGATGCTCTGGCGCTCGTGCTCGAGCACGGCACCTACCTCGTGATCGACATCGCCGACGGCGACTGGATGATGGAGCGGGGACCCTCGCTCGGTTACACCGACGAGGTCATGCGCAAGGTCGAGTGGACCAACGAGGTCAGCCGCGCGATGTTCGGCAAGGCCGTTGCCGCGGGAGCCAAGATCGCCAACGGCTCGGATGCGGGCATAGCGGAGTTCGGGAGCGAGGCGAAGAACCTGAGCGCCTACGTGCGGCACGGGATGACCCCGATGCAGGCCATCAGCAGCGCCACCATCGTGGCGGCCGAGCTGATCGGGTGGCAGGACAAGGTCGGGACGGTGAAGGCAGGGTCCTACGCGGACCTCATCGCCGTCGCGGGCGACCCGACACATGACATCGCCGTGCTCGAGTCCGTGCCGTTCGTGATGAAGGGCGGAGCGGTCATCAAGGACGACCGCCCCGCCTCCTAGGGTCAGCTCGAGTACCAGCCCACGTTCGGCGCGCGGTCCACCACGCCGTGCAGGCGACCCGCCAGGCGCCAGCGGATCGGCTCGTCGATGTTCAGGAACGCCCGGGGGATGGCGCACCGGGCGATCGTGTCGTGCACGGCCACCTCGACGAAGTGCTTCTGGGTCTCGTTCGGCTTCTGCACCAGGCAGTAGACCGGGCCGGGAGGGTCGTTCGCCTCCACGTCGCCGAACATGTAGACCTCGTGGTCCACCGCGCCCGAGCCCCTCGTGTCGAGCTGCCAGTAGATGGACCCCTTGCCCGTGTCGAGCTTAAGGGTGTCCTCGGCGATCGCACGCAGGACGATCCGCTTGGTACCGTCCTCGCGCTCGATCTGCGTCACCGTCGACCGCAGGATGTCGATCCCGCCGGCCGTGTCGTTGGGGTCGGTGCCCGAGGCCGCCCACGCGGCGTTCGCCGTGAGCATGACCGCGGCGCCGACCGTCAACCGCAGGAACTTCGACATGGTGTGAGCCCTCCCTTTGCCTGTCGTCGCGGCAAGCATCCCACCGGCGGGACGGCTCGGTCTATCGGACCTTCGGTCCGGGGGGGGCCGAAGGTCGGGGGTCTGTCGTCGGGAGGGTCAGAGCCCCAGTGAGCCCCAGTCCCCCGTGATCGCGCACGTGATGCCGGGAACCTGGATGTTCACGAACAGCCACGTGCCGTCGGGGCTGAATCGAGGCCCTGCGAACTCCGAGTACCCGAGCCCGTCGGCGACCGTGAAGTCGTCGTCGGGCACGTAGGGGTCATAGGTCTTCCCGCTGGCGTCGATGATCGAAAGACGGATCCCGACCAGGTTCTGTGCCAGGTTGATCATCGACCCGTCGGGCAGCAGCGCGCGCATGAAGCTCGAGTTCTCCTTGCCGTCCTCCGCGACCACGATGGCCCCGCCGGGGCTCGTGCAGATGTTGTCGGGGCCATCCAGGAAATGGCGGCCGGGGGACTCGAAGAGCAGTTCCAACTCGCCCCGCTCGCCCACCGAGCCCGCATCGTCGGTCGGCGTGTACTGCCAGATCTGCCCCAACCCGAGGTCCCCTGCGTCGGAGGAGCCGAACACGCAGCTCCCCTCACGATAGGTCGCGCCTTCACCACTCAGGAATCGGGCCCCGCCCTTCGCCTGGCCCTGCGCGTACACCGCCCGAGCGTGCCGCTCCGCGTCTTCGGGATCGGGGTCATCGATCGTGAACCACTTCACCGGCAGCGGGACCCCAACGGTCTGGTTCCTCACGGTGTTGTAGTTGGGCTGCCCCTTGATGGCGAGCACCTGGAGCACGCCCGAGCTGAGGTCACCGAACGTGTCGGGGACGAACCGGTAGAAGCCGTCGGGGTTGTTGTCTTCGGTGAGGTACACGACGCCGGTCTCCTCATCGACGGCCGCGGCCTCGTGCACGAAGCGGCCGAGACCCTTGTGCGGCGAGTAGTTCTGCGAGGAGTTGGCGAACGCGTCCACCTCGAAGACGTAGCCGTGCTCGCGGTCCTTGCCGCGTCTCGTACCGATCGTCGTCTCTTCGCACGAGAGCCACGTTCCCCACGGCGTGGGTGCCCCCGAGCAGTTGGTGTCGGTGCCGTTCAGGCTGACGAAGCTCTCGAGCAGGTTCGCATCGGAGTCCACGATCATCGTGGTCGTCCCGCCGGGAGCGGTGCGGTCATACGCGGTCGAACGCCGGCCGATGACGGATGGCCCGAAGACGTCGTTGCCGCTCCCGAGCTCGTGGTTGCGAACGATGCGGACGTTCTCGCCGTCTTGGAAGGTGCCCATGCCGTCGTGGATCGGAGGGGTGATGAACCCGTCGCTCATCGCCGACCCGAACGCCCCGAAGGTCTTGTACGAGAAGCCGGGGGGGAGCGCCATCTCGGGTCCCGCCGGATCCAATCCCACACCGAACGTCATCCCATTCGCCCAGGCTGCCGACCCCACGTGCCCGGCCAGGGTTGGGAAGGCCGCCGACCCGAAACCCGTCCCTCCGAGGACGGCTGCGGTGAGCCCCGCCTTCAAAACGTCCCTGCGGCCCACCGTGCGTGTGCTGGATGTCTTCGTCATGGCCCTGCTCCCGTCCCTATCGCAGATGGTTGACTGTCTACACCCGCCTCGACAGGTGGTCAAATCGGAAGGTGGCCTCGATGGTTGACAGTCTGCGATCAGCCTCTCTAGCCTCGCGGCACTCGCGCGCAGGGGGCGATCGGGGTCCAATGAGGGACATGTACGACGCGGTCGTGATCGGTGGCGGCCACAACGGTTTGGTGTGCGGGTTCTACCTCGCTCGCGCGGGGATGCGCACCCTGATCCTGGAGCGGCGCGACATCCTGGGAGGTGCCTGCAACACCGAGGAGTTCGCCCCGGGGTTCCGCGCGTCGACCGGGGCCTACGTGCTCTCGATGCTCCGCGAGGCCGTCTGGCGGGACATGGACCTGGTCCGGCGCGGCATCCGGGTCGACGCCGCCGGGCCGACGCTGAACCTGTTCCCCGACGGCGCTCGGTACGCGGTGGGTGAGGATATGGCGGTCAACGTCGAGGAGACCAGACGCTTCGCGCCGCGCGACGCCGATGCCCTCGAGCGGTTCGAGGACGACCTGGCGCGGCTGGTCCAGAGCGTGCTGCCCGCGTTCGAGTGGATCGCGCCGGACCTGGGTCTGCGGACATGGCGCGATCTGAAGGAACTGGCCAAGTGGGGACGCCTGGGTTTCCGGCACCGCCGGTACGCGGCCGATCTGGCATACCTGTTCTCGACGTCGGCGAGCCAGTACCTGTCGGAGTACTTCGGTTCCGAGCACGTGAAGGCGGCGCTCGGCTGGCATGCGATCAACGACAGCGTCGCGGGTCCGTCGACCCCGGGAACCGCGTTCGTGCTGCTGCACGACCACGCCAGCGAGAGCACCGACGGCGGCGTCCGTCAGTGGGGCTTCGTCCGTGGCGGGATGGGACGGCTCACGGAGATGATGGGCGAGGCCGCACGCGAAGCCGGCTGCGACATCCGGATGGGCGCCGAGGTCGAACGCATCCTCACGGCGGGCGGCACGGCGACAGGCGTGCTGCTGAGCTCGGGCGAGGAGATCGACGCTCGCCGGGTCGTGTCCAACGCAGATCCCAAGCGCACGTTCCTGAGCCTGCTGGACGAGGCCGATCTCCCTGCAGAGTTCGTGGCCCGGATCCGTGCGTACCGGAGCATGGGGACGAGCATGAAGATCAACCTGGCGGTCGACGGGTTGCCGAGCGTGGGCGGGCGCGATGACGGCTCGGTCCAGCCGTACCATCGCGGGATCATGGAGCTGAACCCGTTCGTCGCCGACATGGATCACCAGCAGGCGCAGGCGACGCAGGGGATCGCCGCCGATCCCGCGCACGTGGAGCTGTGTTTCCCGACGGTGCACGATCCCTCGCTCGCACCCGAGGGCCACCACGTCGTGACGATCGATGTGAACTCCCAACCCTACGTCCTGAAGGACCAGGGGTGGGACGCGATCAAGGAGGACCGGGCGGAGAGCGCCATCGCGCTCATCGCGCAGCACTTCCCCACGCTGCCAAACATGATCCGGCATCGCCAGGTCCTGTCGCCGTTGGACCTCGAGCGGCGCCTGGGCCTGACAGGGGGGCACGCGCTCCACGGAGACATGTCGCCGGACCAACTGCTGTTCCTGCGTCCGGTGCGCGGGTTCGCCGATCACACCACCCCGGTGCGCGACCTGTACCTCTGTGGAGCAGGGACACACCCCGGCGGTGGCGTGACGGGGGCGAACGGGCGCAACGCTGCACGAGAGATCATCCGGCGCGCGAAGAGGGAGCGATAGCGGTGGAAGGTCCCCTCGTCCGTACGCCGCTGCCGGGGCCTGAGGGCGCCCGGATCCTGGAGCGTCTGGGCAGTGTGCTGTACCCAGGGCTCGCCCATGACCTGGGGCCGTTCGTCATCAGGCGGAAGGAGGGCTCCCTCATCGAGGACGTGGACGGCAACGTCTTCCTCGACCTGATCAGCGCGATGGCATCCGTGCCGCTCGGCGCGGCCAACGAGCGGATCATGCGCGCGGCGCTGGAGGCGCACAGGACGATCGGTCTGGAGGATCCCCACTTCTACGCGCACGAGTACATGCTGCCGCTGGCAGAAGAGTTGCTCCGGATCGCCCCGTCCGGCATCGCACGGGTGGACATCGCGCTGAACGGCACCGAGGCCGTGGAGACGATGATCCGGTTCATGCGACGGGCGACCGGGCGGCCGATCGTGATCGGGTTCATGGGTGGCTACCACGGTGAAGCCGGCACCGCTGGCGCGATCGGCGCCGAGACGAGCGATCTGTCCACGGGGTACCGCGCGCTCATGCCGGGGTTCGTGCATGTCCCGTACCCGAACCCCTACCGGACGCCGTTCGTCGCCCGTGCCGGAG
>JBBDHX010000004.1:0-14408 GCA_040880745.1 Actinomycetota bacterium | reverse complement strand
CCCCCGACGGCACCGTGGACTACCTGCGCGACCATCTCCTGTTCCACGCGGTCGATCCCCGCGAGGTCGCGGGGATCGTGATCGAGCCCGTGTTGGGCGCGGGCGGGTGCGTCGCGCCGCCGGACGCGTTCTGGACGGCGTTGCGTGCGCTCTGCGACGAGTACGGGTTCCTCCTCGGTGTCGACGAAGTGAAGTGTGGCTATGGGCGCACGGGGACGATGTTCGCGGTGGAGCGGTGGGGCATCGAGCCCGACCTGATGGCGCTCGGCAAGGCGATGGGTGGTGGCGTGATGCCGATCGGCGCGGTGCTCGGGACCGAAGCGGCGATGGACTTCGACGACGTCTCCACCGGCTCGACGTGGTCGTGGTTCCCGGCGTCCTGCGCGGCCGCACTGGAGACCCTGGCCATCTTCCGCGAAGAGCCGGTGCTCGAGAACGTCCGCGCTCTTCAGGACGTCGGCGCCGAGGAACTCGCGGCGCTCGCGGCCCGGTTCGACGCGATCGGCGATGTCCGGTCCGTCGGCTGTTTCCAGGCGATCGAGCTGGTGACGGATCGCGTGACGAGGGAGCGCGACACCGATCTGCAGGGACGCCTCGCACGGGGCATGGCCGAGCGAGGCGTCCTGGCCGACTCGGCCAGCACCTCGCTCAACCTGCAGCCGTCGCTCGTGCTCGAGCCCGAGCGGCTCCGGGAGGCATACGGGGTCCTCGGCGAGGTCCTGGCCACCCTCACGGGCGGGGGCTGATGGAACCCGGCGACGCGCTCGACCGGGTCGCGCGCGAGCTGCACGACCTCGTCGCCATCCCTTCACCCTCCGGCGGCGAGCATGACGCCGTCGAACGTCTGTTGATCGATGCGCCGCGGTGGCTCTCGTGAACCTCGCTCCCTCGGCGGACGCGGTGGTGATCGGCGCCGGTCACAACGGGTTGGTCGCCGCGTTCTACCTTGCACGCGCAGGTCTGCGGACCGTCGTGCTGGAACGACGTGAGATCGTCGGCGGCGCATGCGTCACCGAGGAGTTCGCGCCCGGTTACCGAGCCTCGCCGGGCGCCTACGTGCTCTCGATGCTTCGCCCCGCGATCTGGCGCGACATGCGGCTGCGCGAACGGGGGCTCACCGTGGTGCCCGGCGGCCCATCCCTCAACGTGTTCCCCGACGGATCCTTGTTCACCCTGCACGCCGGTACGGGGAGCGCGGTCGAGGAGATCCTGCGGCTCGATCCACGCGACGCGCGGACGTTCCCCGTCTACGAGACGCGGCTGCGGCAGGTCGCCCGGATGCTCATGCCGCTCACCGACCGGGCCCCGGTCGATCCGCGCGTCCGCAAGGCCGGCGACGTCCGCGAGGTCCTGCGGCTGGCGTCGATGGGGTGGCGGCATCGCGGCGAGCTGACCGATGCCGCCTACCTGTTCTCGACGTCTGCGAAGCGCTACCTGGACGAGCACTTCCACAGCGAACAGCTGAAGGCAGCACTGGGGTGGGAGTCCATCAGCAACACGCTGTCGGGGCCATCGTCCGGGGGGACCGCGTACGGGCTGCTGCACGAGGCGGCATCCGGCGGATCCGGGGGCGGCGTCGGGTGGGGATTCGTGAACGGGGGCATGGGCGTGGTCACCGGGCTGATGGCCGAGGCCGCGAGGGAGGCGGGGGCCGACATCCGCACCGGCGTCTCGGTCGCCCGCGTACGGATCGACGGTGGGCGCGCGACGGGCGTGGTCCTGCAGGACGGTGAAGAGATCGCGGCCGCGCTCGTGGTGTCCAACGCCGACCCGAAGCGCACCTTCGCCACGCTCGTCGGCGTCGATCACCTCCCCGCCTCGGTCGTCGCCTCCATCGGTGCGTACAAGATCAGTGGCGCAAGCGTGAAGCTCAACCTGGCGGTCGCAGAGCTGCCCCGCCTGCCCGGCGACCACGCGAGTGACCCGCAGCCCTACCATCGCGGCCTGATCCAGATCACGAAGACGCTCGCGGAGATGGACGCCGATCAGGCATCGGCACGGGCGGGCATCCCCGCCGAGCGTCCCCACCTCGAGGTCTGCATCCCCTCGGTCCATGACCCGGCGCTCGCGCCCGAGGGCAGGCACGTGGTCACGGTGGGGGCCCGCTCCCAGCCGTACCACCTGGCGGGCGCAAGCTGGGACGACCGGCGCGAGACGGTGGCAGACCGGATCATCGCTCACCTCGGCGAGGTGTTCCCCGGGCTCCCGGGCTCGGTGCTGCACCGAGAGATCCTCTCGCCCCTGGATCTGGAGCGCCGCTTGGCGCTCACCGGAGGTCACCACCTGCACGGCGACATGTCCCCGGACCAGCTGTACTTCCTGCGGCCGGTCCGCGGTCATGCCGACTACCGCACGCCGGTCCGGGGCCTGTACCTCTGCGGCGCCGGCACCCATCCCGGGGGCGGTGTGACCGGTGCCAACGGCCGCAACGCCGCGGCCGTGATCATCCGCGACGCACGGAAAGGACGACGCTGATGCTCGATCGCTTCGAGGAGTTCGCCGACGGGCTGAACCATCCGGAAGGGGTCGCGTGGAGCCCCTTCGACGGGCACGTGTGGGCCGGCGGCGAGGGAGGGGAGTTCTACCGAGTCTCGCTCGAGGGTCACGTCGAGTTGGTCGGGGCCACCGGGGGTTCGATGCTCGGGATCGCCGTCGACGGGTCGGGGCGCGTCTACGCGTGCGATGCCGGCAAGGGGGAGATCGCACGGCTTCACCCCGCCACCGGCACCATCGAGACGTACGCACGCGGCGTCGACGGTGCCGAGATGGCAGAGCCCAACGTGGCCGCGTTCGGACCGGATGGATCCCTGTACGTGACCTGCTCGGGCGAGGAGCGAACCGAGATCGTTCGCATCACGCCCGGCGGAGCAACGGAGACCTGGTCCAAGGAACTCACGGCGTACCCGAACGGGATGGTCGTGACCCCCGACGCGTCCTCGGTGCTCGTGATCGAGGCCAAGGCGGAGCGTGTAGCCCGTATCCCGATCCTGGCCGATGGGTCGGCTGGGTCGGCCACGACGTTCGCAGAACTCCCCGATACCGACGCCGACGGTTTGGCACTCGACACCGAGGGTCACCTCTGGGCGACCTTGTACAGGCCCGACGGGCTGGTGCGACTGTCTCCCACAGGCGAGGAAGTCCTACGGATCGACGATCACCTCGCCAGCATCCTGGAGGCCCCCACGAACCTGGCGTTCGTCGGGGAGCGCCTGGATCGAGCGGTCGTGGCCAACGTCGGTGGGCGCCATCTGCTCGCTATCGACCTGGGCGTCCTCGGCCAACCGCTGCACCACCCGGAGGTGCCGTGATGCGGTTCGAAGGCAGGAACGTGATCGTGACGGGTTCGGCGCAGGGGATCGGCCGTGGCATCGTGCAGGCCTTCCTGGATGAGGGGGCCAACGTGTTCGCAGCAGACGTGCGTGCCGACGGCCTCGAAGAAACGGCGGCGCTCGCGCCCGATCGCGTCCGAACCCACGTCGTCGACCTCGCCGACTTCGACGCCGCACGCGCGGTCGTCCCGGCTGCACTGGATGCTTTCGGCCGTGTGCATGTCTTGGTGAACTGCGCCGGCGTCATGCCCGGCGGGCCGCTCCTGGAGGTTTCGCGCGAGACGTTCGACCTGACGTTCGCGGTGAATACGCGTGCCCCGATGGCCACGATGCAGGCGATCGCGCCGCACTTCGCCGAGCACGGCGGCGGCCCCATCGTGAACATCGCCTCCGCCAACGCCTTCAAGAACGAGTCACCCGAGGGGCCGTACAACGCCTCGAAGGCCGCGCTCGTGGCGCTCACGAAGGCGGCGGCTCACGAGTGGGGGCATCTCAACATCCGCGCGAACTGCGTGGCGCCGGGTCAGACCGTGACCCCGGAGGGAGAGGCGGAGATGGCCGCCGATCCTGACGAGGCGCGTTTGCAGCGTGAGTACCTGCGGAAGATCCCACTTCGGCGAGCCGGCGCCCCCCGCGACCAGGCGATGGCCGTGCTCTTCCTCGCATCCGATGAGGCAGCGTGGATCAGCGGTCAGACCGTCATCGTCGACGGCGGGGAACTCGGTGGCGGGGACTGGTACGACGCCGCGGATGCGCCGCTCGTCCCAGGATGACCGGGTCGTAGCGCTGACTGTCGACCGTTGACAACATCCGAGCCTCGGGCTTAGCGTCCCTCGTACATCAGGACAGAGTGGAACCGAGGGAGGGATCCATGCCGGGTCGTCGTCTGGTCGCCATCCTGAGCGCGTTGCTCGTCGTCGCAACGGCATGTTCATCCGACACCACGTCGAGCACGGAACCGACCGGCTCCGGCACGCCAGGCCCGGTCGAAGGCTCGGTCACCCTGTTCGGATACGAGGACAACTTCGTCCCGGAGGTGATCGACCCCTTCTACGCGGCCTACCCCGAACTGGACGTGAAGACGGCCGTGTTCAGCAGCAACGACGAGGCGGTCACCAAGCTCCAGAACGGGTTCCAGGCAGACGTCATCAACGTCTGCACGGAGGAGACGGGTCGCATGATCGACCTCGAGCTCCTGCAGCCCATCGATACCTCCAGGATCGAGGGCTGGGAGACGTTGTTCCCGGCGCTCAAGGACCAGCCCGGGGTTGTCGTCGATGGTCAGGTCTACATGATCCCCAACGTTGGCGGGACCTCCGGTGTCATCTACAACCCGGAGGAGGTGCCGCAGGGCATCGACTCCTATCGTGACCTGTTCGAGGACCCCGCATTGGCGGGCAAGGTGACCTTGGAGGACTCGGCTGCCACCGTGATCGCGATCGTGGCGCTGGCCCTCGGCCACGAGGATCCCTACGCGCTGACCGATGCCGACATCGCCGAGATCAGGGACTACCTCATCGAGCACAAGGGCCAGATCAGGGCCTTGTTCAAGGGTGACGCGGACTTCTTGAACCTCTACCGCTCCGGCGAGATCGTCGCCGGCTTCGGTTACCACGATTACCGGGCAGCGATGACCCGGGAAGGGATCCCGGTCGAGTTCGTCTCCGCCGAGGGATCGCTGGCCTGGATCTGCGGCGTCGGGTTGTCCTCCACGACGCAGAACATCGACGCGGCCTACGCGGCCATGAACTACTACGTGTCGCCGACGCCACAGTCGTTCTACGCCGAGTCGTACACGTACATCGTCTCGGACCAGCGAACGCTCGATGAGCTCGACCCGGCGCTCGTGGCGGAGCTGGGTCTGGATGATCCGACCCAGCTGGACGCGGCGATCGCGCTGCAGTTGCCCGAGAACTACGACCTGTGGCTCGACGCCTATCGCGATTTCAAGGCCGCATGACCTGATGAAAGGGGCACCCATGGTGACGAAGTTCCTCCGGCTGCTTGCTGCGACCGCGGCGATGTCGCTGATCGCTGTCGCGTGCACGGACGCATCATCGAGCGAGCCCACGGGCGCCGGTACTTCGCAGAGCACCTCGAGCGAGCCGGCGACCGAACCCTCGGGGGATCTGAGGGTCTTCGCGTTCGAAGACTCCATCATCCCGGAAGTCACCGAACCCTTCCTGGCGGCATATCCCGACATCCAGCTGCAGACCGCCGCGTTCGGCTCCGGCGATGAAGCGCTGACCAAGCTGGAGTCCGGCTTCCAGGCCGACGTGGTGGAGGTGTGTATCCGAGAGGTGCCGCGGTACACGGCTTCCGGGGTGCTGTTGGCGCTGGATACGGCACGGCTGGATCCCTGGGATTCGGTGTTCCCGGCGTTCAAGTCGGGCGGCGAGCTCGACGGCCAGACGTGGGTCGCCGTGGCACAAGGTGGTCCCGCCGGGGTCGTGTGGAACCCCGAGACGGTCCCTGACGGCGTGACGTCGTACCGGCAGCTGTTCGAGGAGCCGGCGCTCGCCGGGCGGGTCGCCATGGACGCCACGCCCTACTACATGATCGCCATCGGGGCGCTGGCCCTGGGCCACGAGAACCCCTACGACCTCACCCAGGAGGAACTCGACGAGGTCACGGCCTACTTCATCGAACACAAGGCGCAGTTCCGGTCCTTCTACCAGGGCGATGCCGACTTCCTGAGCCTGTACCGCAACGGGGAGGTCGACGCGGCGGCCTCCTTCCCGGGCTACGAGGGGCAGTTGGCGAAGGACGAGTTGGAGATCGGGTTCAACTTCGCCGAGGAGGGGACCCTGACGTGGATGTGCGGGATGGGGATCTCGGCCAACGCTGAGAACGTGGACGCCGCCTATGCGTGGGTGAACCATTTCTTGTCCACAGACATCCAGAAGTATTTCGCCGAGCAGTGGAACTACCTCGCCTCGAACGAGGAGACGCTCGCGGTGTTGGATCAGGAGACGATCGACTCACTCCGGATGACCGATCCCGAGTGGCTGACGCGGGCCATCCCGACCCAGATACCGGACAACTACGACGCCTGGCTCGACGCCGTTCGTCAGATCAAGTCGGCGTGACCGAGCGACGGGGAAGGGAGGTGCGGGGCGAACCGTGAGGATCCGAAGCGTGCTCGATCAGATGGATGAGCGCATCGTCGAGGCGTTGAACCACGACGGGCGACGCCCCTTCACGCAGATCGCCCGGGAGCTGGGAGTGAACGAGGCCACGATCCGGCATCGGTACGCGCGTCTGGTGCGGCGTGGCGTCATCCAGGTCGTTGCGATCTCCGATGCGCTCGCGCTGGGCCTCGTGTTCGCTGAGGCGGGCGTCCGTGTCAGGGGCGGCCCCGTGGGTCGAACGGTCGGCGCACTCGTCGAGATCCCCGAGGTCGACTACGTCGCGGTGTGCACCGGCGCCTATGACCTCCTCATCGAGGTCGTGTGCACGGACAACGATCATCTGCTCCGCGTCCTCGACGAGGAGGTTCGCTCCGCGCCCGGCGTCGACTCGATCGATACGTTCACCATCCTGCAGGTGCCGAAGCACAGTTACGGCTGGACGAGCCTGCTCAACGTCTGACGCACCGGGTTCGCCGAGATCCGGTGGTCCTGCCCGGCAGAGATACCGTCTTTCGGCGCAGTGAGCCATTGTGCGTGCGGGAGGTCGTGACCTACCGTCGCGAACGCGGGATCAGCCCGCCGATCGTGAGGGGTTCGGTGCGTGAAGACGAGGCGCTGGGGTTCGTCATCGACGAACTGACCCGCCTGATCGAGATCCCATCTGTGTCCGACCAGGAGCACGAGGCGATGCGCCACCTCGCTGATCGGTGCCGGCGTCTCGATCTGCCGGTTGACGAGCAGCCGGTGCCGGGAGCGGGTCCGAACCTCGTCGTGGGGTGGGATGTCGCGCCCACGCTCTTGCTCACCGCCCACATCGACACGATCGTGCCGATGTGGCAGACCGACCATCGTGCTTCCGTGGACGGCACGATCGTCTCGGGCCTCGGCGCCCAGGATGACAAGGGGTGCGCCGTCGCCATCTTGCTCGCCATGCTCATGGCTCGCGACGAAGGGGTGCCGGTCGAACGGCTGCCGGTCGCCCTGGGCTTCTGTGTCGACGAGGAGGTCGGAGGCAAGGGCTCACGAGCCATGGCGGACTCGTTGCGTCCGCCGTTCGTCATCGCTTCGGAGGGGACCGAGTTCGACGTCGCCGTTACCGAGACGGGCTTCGTCGAGGGCTGGGTTCGGATCCCAGGCCGCTCGATGCACGGTTCGCTGATCGAAGAGGCTGACAACCCGCTCCTGCGGGCGGCCGGTCTCATCCAAGACCTCGGGCGAGCGTCGTTCACCCGGCTGGAACATCCGATCGCAGGCCGGAACATGGTGACGGTCCTTCAGCTGCTCGCGGATCAGCGTTCGAACGCCACGCCTGAGGAAGCTCGGATGCTCATCTCGGCCAGGGTGTTCGAGGAGCCGTCCTTGGCTGACGTCGCGGGGGAGTTATCACGGCTCTGCGCTGAGCATGGAGCCGTGTTCGACGAGATCGATCGCGGGGGCTGGTGGGAGACGCCGTGGGAAGCGCCGCTCGTTCGCACGCTCGTCGGTGCGTCGGAGCGGGCTATCGGCCGAACCCCGCGTCCCACGAGGATGCCAGCTTGGACCGATGCCCACAGTTTCCACGACCGGAGCGACTCGGAGGTCGTCGTGTACGGACCGGGTCACCTGCGCACCGCGCATCGGCCCGACGAACACATCGATGCGGCAGACATCGTCCGTGCCGCCAGGGTGATGGCCGGCGTCATAGGTGACGTTGGTCAGTTGCAGGAGGCACGGACGGCGATGAGGGAGGGAGATGCGCCATGAAACGAGGCAGGACGTTCGCGGTGGGCACGGTCGTGGCGATGCTTGCCGCCGGATGCAGCGTGAAGGAGAGCCCTGCGCCGAGCGGGTTCCCGACGAGCGAAGCACCGCTCACGGGCGACCTCACGTTCTTCGCCTACGAGGACGCCTTCGAGCCCGCTCTGCTCGACCCGTTCGAGGCAGCGAATCCCGACGTCAGCGTCAGGACGGCCGCATTCTCGAGCGCAGACGAGACGATCACGAAGCTGCAGAGCGGGTTCGTTGCCGACGTGGTGAACGTCTGCGTGGAAGACACGGGGCGGATGGTTGCGTCAGGCCTCCTTCAGCCCATCGACACCACACGGATCGCGAATTGGGATCGGATGTTCCCGGCGTTCCGCGAGTTGGATGGGGTCGCCGTGGATGGCCAGGTCTACCTCGTGCCGATGGTCGGTGGGACGAGCGGCATCATGTACAACGAAGACGCCATCCCCGACGGTGTGACCTCCTACGCGGATGCCTTCTCCGAGGAGTTCGCCGGAAGGATCGGGCTGGATGACGACCCCTTGACGGGGGTGGCCGTCGCCGCGATGGCGCTCGGCATCCAGGATCCTCTCAACCTGACAGAGGATCAACTCGCCCAGGTGAAGGCGTTCCTCATCGAGAAGAAGCCTCTACTCAGGGCCCTCTTCAAGGGAGACTCCGACGTTTCACAACTGTTCGGTGCAGGTGAGATCGACATCGCGATCCCCGGATACAAGGGTTCCACCGAGACCCTTCAGGGAGAGGGGCTGCCGGCTGCCTTCTCGCTGGCCTCCGAGGGACAGCTGACGTGGACCTGCGGCTACTCGATCGGGGCGAACGCAGCGAACGTCGACGCTGCGTATGCCCTCATCAGCCACTACAGCCAGCCGGAGACCCAGGCGTGGCAGGCAGAGAACTTCTTCTACCTCGTCTCCAACCAAGACACGCTCGAAGCGGTATCACCAGAGATCGTCGAGACGGCGGGGCTCGCGGATCCGGGGAGCTTCCAGAACGCCGTCCCGTACGCGGTTCCCTCGAACTACGACGAGTGGGTGGCGGTCTGGCGCGAGTTCAAGTCCGCATGAGGCAGGTGGGCGGCCCCGGCCCGGGCCCCGGCCGCGCCGCGAACTTCTGGAAGCGCATGCCCGTCTCCCGGGCCGGGACCCGGGCCGCTCCGCCTTCAGGAAGCGCGCTCCCGATCGATCAGGAGTGCCGGCTCGGGAGGGGGATCGGAGGCGGTCTCGCGCACAGCCTCAGCCACCTGCTCGCAGGACCAGTGGAACAGGTCGATCGGCATGTCCAGCGGTGGCTGCAGCCGGTACACCCACTTGCCCCACTGTGTCAGTCCGAGGACACCGCGCCTCAGGGCGGCCCGGTGGACGGCTCGATGGAAGGCAGGCGCTGGCCGGATCGAGATCTTGTCCTGCACGAATTCGACCCCGATGTACGCGCCTGAGGCCCGCACATCACCCACGTGCTCGACGTCGCGCACGAGGGGTCCGAGCACATCCAACGCGGTGCGTTCCATCAGCATGACGTTCTCAAGAGCGCCGGTATCGAGTATGGCGTCGATGTTGGCCAGCGCCCCGGCCGCAGACGGTGGGGTCCACGCGAAGGTTCCACCCAGCGCGAGGGTGCTTCGCGCCATGATCTCCTCGGTCCCGAGGATGGCGCCGATCGGTTGCCCGCCACCGCTGAACCCCTTGCCGAGGAGCATCAGATCCGGTCGGATCCCGTATCGTTCCGCAGCGAACATCGTTCCGCAGCGACCCAGTCCCGTCTGCACTTCGTCGAGGATCAGCTTCCACCCCCATCGCCGGCACATCGCCTGGAGTCGTTCCCAGAACGCCGGGGAAGGCGCGATGATCCCGCCCTCGCCCAGCACCGGTTCGATCAGAACTCCCGCGATCTCCCCCGGCTCGACTTGGTGCACCAGGACCCAGTCCTCCAGGTAGTCCAGGGTTGCCGTGTCGTCGAAGGGCCCGGCGCCTCGATGGAACGGAGCGCGATACGCATTGGGATAGGGGATGAAGACCAGGCCCGGCGCGAACTGCGCGTGTTGGGTCGTCACCTCGGCGAGATCGGTCGATGAGCCTGCGGTGAGGTACGTGCTCTCTCCGTGGTACTGACCGAGGAATCCCAAGATCATGGGCCGGCCCGTTGCTTCGCGAGCGAGCTTGATGCTGCCCTCGACGGCAAGCGTCCCCGACAAGGAGTAGGCGACCCGGGTGAGACCTTCGGGCGAGATCTCGACGATACGCTCCGCGAGCTCCACGACAGGCTCCGAGATGGTGTAGGCGGTGTTCTGCATCCCGAGCGAGCGCTCGCAGGCGTCCATCGCATCGGCCACCCGCGAGGACCCTCGGAGGGGAGCGGAGCCCCATGCTGAGACATGGTCCGCGTACGTGTTCCCGTCGACGTCCTCCAGCAGCCATCCACGCTGCCTCGCGAGCACCATCGGGACGTCGGCGTGATCCGCACGGCCAACGTAGCGGCGATCGAACCGATCCAAGAGTTCCGAGCTCTTCGGACCGGGCAAGGAGGTGATGACCCGAGGCTTCTCGCTCGCTGCGGGCTCCTTGGAGGCGTCGGTATCGATGGATCACCTTACGAGCCGCGTCACGACCGCTCGGATCGAATACCGGCGAGGTGGGGGGAAGATCACGCGGGATCCGTACGTGTGCCGCCTCAGGGCGCCTTGCTCGATGCCTGGTTGACTGTCTACTATCCGCAGCCGGTCGGTCCAGACGTTCAGGGTCTTCCAGCGGATGAAGAGGTGGAGTGCTCCCGGTGATGACGTGGCCCAGCGACGCGAGACGCTAGAAGCGAAGGTCGGGCGCTCCATGACCCCCGCCGGCCCGAGATCCATCACCCGCCTCGCTCGCATCGCCTTCCTCTCGGGTGTCCTGCTCCTTCTGTACGGGCCGCTCGCCGTGCTCGCTCTGTTCTCGTTCAACGACCAGATCATCATCGCCCTGCCCTTCCACGCGTTCACCCTGGAGTGGTACCGGGAGGCGCTCGCCAACACCCTGGTCCGTGAGTCGCTCAAGAACTCGCTCGTCCTGGCCACGATCGTGACGCCGGTCTCCGTGATCTTGGGCACGCTGGCAGCGTTCGCGCTCACGCGATTCGCGTATCGGTTCCGTGGCGCGGTCGCCGTCCTCGTGGGAGGCCCGCTCGTGGTCCCGTGGCTGCTGATCGCGGTCGGACTGCTGCTGTTCTTCAGCCGCCTGAAGATGCCCCTGGGGTTCACCACGATCGGTCTTTCCCACATCGTGGTCGCGTTCCCCCTCGTCGCCGCCATCGTCTCGGCCCGGCTCGTGCGATTCGATCCACGCCAGGAAGAGGCGGCGCGGGACCTGGGAGCAACGAACGCCGAGGTGCTGCGGTTCGTGATCCTGCCGCACCTGGCGCCTGCGATGGCGGCCTCGGCGGTGCTCGCGTTCAGCTATTCGTTCAACAACTTCGTGATCAGCTTCTTCACGGGTGGGTTCGAGCTCACCTTCCCGACGTGGGTGTTCTCCACCCTGCGGCATGCGCAGAACGTGCCGATCGTGAACGCGATCTCGACCCTCGTCTCCGGCGTCCAGCTCGCGGTGATCGTGGTGGCGTGGTTGTTGTGGAACCGAAGGGCTCGCAAGCTCGCAGGCGCCGACCCCATGGAGATGTTGTGGTAGCGCGCCCGGTGGGTGCGCCGCGTCGCCGAAGCCCCGCGGGGCCGTTCTATGCATCCCTGCCGACGGCCGTCCTGCTCCTGCTGTTCGTGGGTCCTATGTTCATCCTGCTGTACTACTCGTTCCAGGAGTCCTCGTTCGGCCAGACCACGGGGTGGACGCTCGAGAACTACACCTCGATCCTGTCCGATCCCACCTACGGGAAGGTCATGCTCACCACCGTCGTGATCTGCACGGTCTCGATGGCGGTCATGCTCGCGCTCGCGATCCCGCTGGCCTACCTGCTGGCGCTCCGGCTCCGCCCGAAGGCCGAGTTGCTCTTCCTCTTGCTCCTCGTGCTCTCCGAGGAGCTCAACCCGTTGATCCGTGTCTACGCGTGGCGCACGATCCTCGGCCGCCAGGGGGTCGTGAACTTCCTCCTGACCAGGGCAGGGGTGATCGACCAGCCGCTCGACATCCTGCTGTTCTCGAGCCTCGCGGTGGTGATCGTCATGTCCACCACGTACGTGCCGTACACGACGATCCCGATCTACGCGGCACTCAAGGCGGTCGATCCGGCCCTGCTGGAGGCGGCGGACGACCTGGGCGCGACGTTCGGGACCCGCTTCCGCAAGATCCTGCTCCCGCTGGCCGCACCCGGGATCTTCGTGGCCATCATCCTGGTGTACATACCGCTGTACTCGGAGTTCGCGACGCCGGCGCTGGTGGGCGGGACGAGCGGCTACATGATCGGCAACGCGATCCAGGAGCAGATCCTCGAGGCGGGCAACCGGGGCGTGGGTGCGGCGATGAGTTTCGTGCTCCTCGTGCTCTCGGGCGCGATCGCATTCACTGGGTACCGGCTCGGTCGGATCCGACGGCTGCAGGCGACGGCGTAGGAGGAGCGAGTGATCGAGGACGGGATGACCGGGACCGGTGATGTAGCCATGCGGCTGGAAGGGGTCGTGAAGCGCTTCGGCGACGTCGTGGCGGTTGACCACATCGACTTCGACATCCGTCGCAGCGAGTTCTTCTCGCTGCTCGGACCCAGCGGGTGCGGCAAGACGACGACGCTGCGCATGCTCGCAGGCTTCGAGCATCCGACCGAGGGCCGGATCCTCATCGAGGGCAACGACGCGGCCGACACCCCGCCGCATCGTCGCGATACGAACATGGTGTTCCAGAGCTACGCGCTGTTCCCGCACATGACCGTGGCGCAGAACGTGGCGTTCGGCCCGCAGCGCAAGCGATCGGGGAAGCACGAGGTCGAGGCGGCGGTGCGCGACGCGCTCACCACCGTGCGGATGGACGACTACGCGGGCCGCTACCCGCGTGAGCTCTCGGGCGGGCAACAGCAGCGTGTCGCGCTCGCCCGCGCGTTGGCGAACCGACCGGCCGTGCTGCTGCTGGATGAGCCGCTCGGCGCCCTCGACCTCAAGCTGCGAGAGGAGATGCAGTTCGAGCTGAAACGGATCCAACGCGACGTCGGTATCAGCTTCGTCTACGTCACGCACGATCAGGGCGAGGCGATCACCATGTCCGATCGGATCGCCGTGATGAACGGAGGGCGGGTCGAGCACCTCGGTACACCCGAAGAGATCTACCTACGGCCCGCCACGCGGTTCGTAGCCGGGTTCATCGGCCAGGCAAGCTTCCTGCCCTGCCGTGTCGAGGCCGCCTCCGCAGATGCTGCGCGTGTGGTGCTGCCCGGCGGGGTCCTCGCGACGGCGGGTGGGGCCGCGGACGGCTGCCAGGCCGGGACCGACGCGGTCTTGATGCTCCGCCCCGAGCACGTCCGACTGAGCGCCGCCGACCCGGGCCGGCCGGGGTGCTTCCCGGCGCGCGTGGTGGAGGAGGTGTTCCAGGGGGCGGTCGTCCGCTACGGTCTGGAGGCGGCCGAAGGCGCGCGCCTCACGGCGATCACGCCGCTCGCCGAGCGGCTCGACCCGGCCGCCGAGGGCCGTGCCTGGGTGAGTTGGGCCTCGGAGTGGGCCTACGTCTTGCCCGCCGGGGACGTCGACGCGTAGACTGTCGACAGCTTGTCATCCGCCCACGCTGATCTTGCGATCGCGACGTTCGCGATCGACGAGATCGTCGAGGGGACCCAGACAGGGCGGGACGGCACGACGCTGATCGTGTCGTCACCGCAGCTCGCGGTCGGAGCCGGGGAACCGGCGCTGGCGGAGGCCACGGTCGAGGTCGTCCGTCCCGGCGATCGCGTCCGCATCTCGAACGTCCTCGATGCCGTGCTGCCCGACGTGCGCGCGGACGATCCCTCCTGCACCTTCCCGGGGGCGCTCGGGGGCCTCGAGCCCGCAGCGGAAGGCACGATCCATCGCCTGGGCGGCGTCGCCGTCCTGTCGGCCTGCGACTGGCAAGCCGCCGGCTACGCCGAACCCGAGGACTGGCCCGATTGCTTCGTGGACATGGGCGGGCCCGGGGCGCCCCTCAGCCCGTGGGGGGCGACATGCAACGTCGTGGTGCGGGCGGTGCCGGCGACCGGCGCGCCGGTCGCCGATGTCGATCGGGCCATCAGGCGCGCGACGCTTCGC
>JBBDHX010000003.1:0-53654 GCA_040880745.1 Actinomycetota bacterium | reverse complement strand
GGCGCCCACCACCTCACCCGAGCGAACGGCTTCGACCGCATCAGCGGCGACGTGGGTGAAACTCGACGCCTGCGCGGGGGCCGCTGCATCCAGGTGAGCCTCGTGCAAGGCACGCACGGCCGGCGGGTCGCCGTGGAGGTCGTGCAGTCGCCACCGGAGCTCGCCGGCCGGGCCTCTGGTGACCGAGCCGATGCGGACCGCCACGTCATCGAGTCCGGCGAACAGCGTCGCGAGGTCATCCACGAGGGTCCCGCCGCCAAGAGCCATGCCGGTTCGCTGGACGCGGTGGTACGGGAGTACCGGGACATCCTGGGTCCCGGCATCCACGACGAGCGCGAGGACCCGGTCCCATGGGCCGGGGCCGTCGGCTCGGTGCCGCTCGTCGCGGTAGGCGAGTGCCGTGGTGTACCGGTGGTGTCCATCGGCGATGAGGAGGTGATCGTCGGCGAGCCACGTGCTCACCGGCGTGTCGGGCGGGATGGGCCAGGTCCGGTGACGGACGCCCTCTTGGTCCGTCACCTCCCCTTGCGCAGGGGTCGCGCAGATGCCCGACAGGAGATCCGCGAGCTCGGCGTGCGGACCTGGGACCGTCCCGTAGATCGCCGAGAGGTTCGTCCGTGTCGCCCGCAGCAGCTCGAGCCGGTCGGCGACGGGACCGTCCATGACGTCCTCATGCGGAAGGATCGCCCCTCCCCATGCCTCGAGGTGCAGTGCACAGAGGACACCCCGCACCGCAGGCACGGCGCCTGGCCCGCTCGTCGACATCTCGTAGGCGACGTAGCCGAGGGGTTCCCTGCGGAGTACACCGGTGGATGTCCAATCGCGGAGCACCTGCTGGGAAGCCGCGTAGCGCGCAGCCGGCGGAGCGAGTGGATCGCTCGCCAGATCCACCCGGACGACGTTGTAGGGGCTGCGAGCCACGTAGTCCTGCCTGCCGGCCTCGTTGATAACGTCGTACGGCCGAGCGGTGAGGCCCTCGAGGGGTCCGGCGACGTCGGTGTCGTACACGAGAGCCGTGAAAGGCGCGATCCGTGGCATCCGACCTGTATAGCAGGCGAGCGCGTGCAGGAGCCGGGCGCTCGCGCCCCCGCGGCGCCTGGTGAGCGCTCGTCCCCTCATCGCCGAGCGCTTCGACGCCTTCCTGCTCGATCTGGACGGTGTGCTCTTCCGTGGCTCCCAGCCCATCGAGGGCGCCGGCGAGGCGGTGGACCGGCTCCGCGCGATGGGCAAGGTGGTCGTGTTCGTCACGAACAACTCCGCGCGCACGCCCGAAGAGGTCGTGGTCCACCTGGCGAGCGTCGGCGTGGCGGGTCGGGCTGCGGAGGTGGAGTCATCCGCACTCACGACGGCATCCGTGCTGGCGGCTCGCGGTGCGCGGAGCGCCTTCGTGGTCGGTGAGCGCGGCCTGCGCGAGGCACTCATGCAGGCCGGGATCGAGCCGGTCGATGAGCGCCCCGACGTCGTGGTCGTGGGGTGGGACCGCGAGGTCGACTATGCGCGCCTGCGCGACGCGGCGGTGGCCGTCCAGCGCGGCGCCGCCCTCATCGCATCCAACCCCGACACCTCCTATCCCGCCGAGGACGGGACCCGATGGCCCGGCGCGGGAGCGATCCTCGCCGCGATCCAGGCCACGTGTGGTGTCGAGGCGGAGGTCATCGGCAAGCCCAACGCACCGATCTTCGAGGCAGCGCTCGCCCGGGCGGGCGGCGGGATGCCGCTCGTGGTCGGTGACCGTCTCGATACCGACATCGAGGGGGCCTCGCGCTTGGGGTGGTCATCCCTCTTGGTGCTCACGGGCATCACCACGCGTGAGGAAGCCGACGCGGGGCCGGTGCATCCCACCTACGTGGCGGAGGACCTGGGGGGTCTCTTCCTGCCGGCATGACGCGCCCCGGCGCGGATCTATGCTGAGGTCAGGAGCGACCTGAGGAGGACCGGATGACCAGGCTCGAGGATCTCCGCAAGGCACTGGAGGCGACCATCGAGAACCTCAGCCCTGCGAAGGCGCAGCGGCTGGCCAAAGGGCTCTTGGAGCCGGGGGCCGCCAAGGAGCAGGTGGGCAAGACGGCTGCGGACCTCTTGGAATGGTCCCAACGCAACCGCTCCCGGCTCTCGGAGATGATCCGCGGTGAGATCACCCAGCAGCTCCGCGGCGTAGGCGCCGCCACCCAGGGCGAGCTGGACGCGCTCAAGAAGCGGGTCCGCGAGCTGGAGCGGGCCGCCGGGATGACCGCCTCGGGCAGGGCGAAGACGGCCGCCGTGAAGAAGGCGACCCCGAAGACTGCTGCCGCGAAGAAGCCTGCCGCGGGAGCGCCGCGAGCCACGCGTGATGCCGCCCCACGGGCCCGGGGCTAGGCGGCGGGGATGCCGCGGCGCAGGCTCGACAGCGAGCTGGTACGCCGCGGTTTGGTGCCGACCGAAACGCATGCCCGCGCAGCGGTCCGCTCGGGGCTCGTGAGCGTCGGTGGATTCCCGGCGACGAATGCAGAGACCCTGGTCGGCGCCGACGCCCCGGTACGGCTCCTCGGACCGCCGCGTCCCTACGTCTCCCGCGCGGGTGGCAAACTCGCCGCAGCGCTCGAACGGTTCGCGATCGATCCAGCCGGACTCGTGTGCCTTGACGCGGGGGCATCGACGGGTGGGTTCACCGACTGCCTCCTGCAGGCCGGCGCAGCCTCCGTCCTCGCCGTCGACGTCGGCTACGGCCAGTTAGCGTGGCAGCTGCGCAACGATCCACGTGTCGAGGTGCGTGAGCGCACGAACGTCCGGGACCTGAGGCCCCAGGACGTGCAGCCTGCACCGCAACTCGTCGTGGCGGACCTCTCGTTCATCTCGCTGCGATCGGTGGTGGGTGGCCTGATCAGCCTCGCCGCGCCGGCGGCCGGTTTCGTACTGCTCGTGAAGCCGCAGTTCGAGGCTGCCACGGGCGAGGTGGAGACCGGCGGCGTGGTTCGAGATCGCGAGGTATGGCACCGCGTCCTCGGGGAGGTCGTTGCAACAGCGCGAACGGAAGGGATGGGCATCCTCGGGCTCATGGCGTCGCCGCTTCGGGGTCCGGCAGGCAACGTCGAGTTCCTCCTGTGGGGCCGGCGTGGGGCGCAGGATGACCGCGCGGAGATCGACGCCGCGATCACCGAGGGCGAGGCGCTCGCGTGAGCGGGGTCGCGTTCGTCACGCATGAGGGGCGCCCGTCCGCCGTGGACGCGGCGGCGATCCTGCGCCAGGCGTTGGCATCCGAGGGGGTCACCGTCACCGATGTCGTGGCGGGGGATGTTGCGCTCGTGGTGGCGGTCGGCGGCGACGGGACGTTCCTCCGAGCGGCCCATATGGCGTCTGCCGTGGGGGCGGCCGTCCTCGGCGTGAAGGTCGGGCGCATGGGTTTCCTGACGGAGGTGGAGCCGGCCGAGGCGCTGGCTCTCATCAGGGCTGCCCTCGGCGGCGCGGCGCCGATCGAGGAGCGACTCACCGTCGTGGCGGAACCGGTGGACGGAGCCGTCTTCCCCCCGCAGTGGGCCCTGAACGAGATCATGGTGGAGAAGCGCGCCCGACACCGGTTGGTGCGCCTGCGTCTGGAGGTCGATGGCGCCTACGTGACCACCTTCTCCGCGGACGGCGTGATCGTCGCTACCCCGACCGGGTCGACCGCGTACTCGTTCTCAGCGCGTGGGCCCATCGTGAGCCCGGACGTGTCATGCCTGGTCGTCACGCCGATCGCGGCGCACATGGTCTTCGACCGTTCCTTCGTCCTGGGCTCGGGTCAGGTCGTGACGCTGCTGGTCGTCGGTGATGAACCGGGATTGGTTTCGGCCGATGGTCGCGAGAGCGAGGAGGTCCCGGTCGGAACGCGCGTGCGCATCAGGACCTCGAGCCGCCCCGTGCGCTTCGTCCGCCGCGGCGACGGCGAACCGTTCCTGCAACGGGTCAGGGAGAAGTTCGATCTTCCGGGCGATCCCGGTGAGGACGGGGATGGCCTGGGTGCCGACGATGTCGGTGGGCAGGACTAGCATCACCGCGTGCTCCACGAGTTGCACATCTCCGGCCTGGGGGTCATCGATGACCTCGATCTCGAGCTCCACCCTCGGCTGACGGTCCTGACCGGCGAGACGGGGGCGGGCAAGACCATGGTGACCTCGGGGCTTTCTCTCGCCCTGGGAGGCAAGGCCAGCGGCCAGCAGGTCCGCACCGGGTCTGCGGCCGCGCGGATCCAGGCTCGGTTCGATGCGATCGAGGGTGAGGAGGGTTGGTCGGATGACGGCGAGCTCGTGCTGGCTCGCACCGTCCGGGCAGATGCCAAAGGTGGAGCTCGTATCGGAGGTCAGATCGCGACGGTACGAGCCCTGGCTGACCTCGGCGCACGTGTCGCCGAGGTGCACGGCCAGCATCAGAGCTTGCGCCTCCTCGAGCCTTCCACGCAGACGTCGTTCCTCGATCGGTACGCGGGCAACCCGCACCTCGCTGCGGTGGAACGCTGCCGCACGGAGGCCACGCGGCTACGGGTGGCACGCACCGGCCTGGAGGCCCTCCTGGAGGATGCGCGGGATCGCGCGCGCGAGCTCGACCTGCTCGCCTACCAGGTCCATGAGATCGAGGACGTTGCTCCCGCTCCGGGCGAGACGGCGACGCTCGAGGCCGAAGCCGCCCGGCTCGGTCACGTGGAACGCCTCCAGGAGATCGCCGGTGCCGTCGACGAAGCACTCGCAGGCGATGCAGGGGCCGTCGATCGGGTGGCGGGAACCGCGCAGGACCTGCAGGCTGCCCTCTCACTCGATCCTGCCGCGGAGGGGCTGAGCCAACGGGCCGATGGGCTGGCGGTGGAGGTGGCCGAGCTGGCCCGGGACGTTCGGGCCTACGGTGAGGTGCTGGCGGCTGACCCGGAGCGCCTGCAACAGATCCGCGAAAGGATCGCAGCGCTCAGAGGGCTGCACCGCAAGTACGGTGCCGACGACGTCGAGGTCCTCGCCTACCTGACGCAGGCCCGGTCGCGCCTGGACGGTCTCACCGGCGCCGAGGATCGGGAGGCCGAACTGCGTGAGGAGGTGGCGGCGGCTACCACGGCGCTCGGAGCCGCCGCCGCCGAGGTCACCGCGGGGCGAGCGCGCGCCGCGCCGCGCCTGCAGGCCGCGCTGGGCGTCGAGCTGACAGCCTTGGGGATGCCCCAGGCGAGCCTGGAGGTCGTGCTCGCCGCCACCACCGACATCGGGTCTACGGGGGCCGAGACGGCGGAGCTGCGTTTCGCGGGCGGGCCCGAGGAGCCCTCGCTGGCTCTGGCGAAAGGAGCGAGCGGCGGGGAGCTCTCTCGCGTCATGCTCGCGTGCCGCAGCGTGCTCGCGGACCTCGACGACGTGCCCACCTTGGTGTTCGATGAGATCGACGCGGGGATCGGGGGACAGGCCGGTCTCGCCGTGGGTGGGCGCCTGGCGCGGCTCGCGACCAGCCGCCAGGTCATCGTGGTCACCCACCTCCCGCAGATCGCATGTTTCGCGGACCGGCACGTGCGCGTCCGTAAGGAGGACGGGCGTGCCACGATCGAGGTCTTGGACGAGGCCGCGCGCGTGGTCGAACTCTCGCGGATGCTGGCCGGGCTCGAGGATTCCGAGCATGCGCGGTCCCACGCCGAAGAACTGTTGGCCGAAGCGCGGGGGACGATGCAGGATGCGGAGGCCGCGACGTGAAGATCCGTCCGAAGTTCGCGGTGTGGTTGGCTGGCCGCGCCGATGACGTCTGCTACAGTCGGCTCCCGTGGTGAGGGAGCGCACGAAGTTCATCTTCGTCACGGGCGGCGTCGCCTCGGGGCTGGGCAAAGGCATCACGACAGCCTCCCTCGGCCGCCTCTTCAAGTCCCGGGGCCTCAAGGTCGTTCTCCAGAAACTCGACCCGTACGTCAACGTGGACCCCGGCACCATGAATCCATTCGAGCACGGTGAGGTCTTCGTGCTGGACGACGGCGCGGAGACCGATCTGGACCTCGGTCACTACGAGCGGTTCCTCGACCAGGACCTCCACCGCGGATCCAACTTCACGACCGGCGCCGTCTACGGTTCGGTCCTGGCCAAGGAGCGCCGCGGCGACTATCTCGGCAAGACCGTGCAGGTGATCCCGCACATCACCGACGAGATCAAGGCCCGCGTGGTGGCCCTCGCCGATGCCGAGCAGGCGGACCTGCAGATCGTCGAGATCGGCGGCACCGTCGGCGACATCGAATCCCTGCCGTTCCTCGAAGCCGTCCGGCAGCTCCGCAACGAGGTCGGACGCGATCGCTGTGCCTTCGTGCATGTGTCGCTGATGCCGTATATCGGCCCCTCGGGCGAGCTGAAGACGAAGCCGACGCAGCACTCCGTGAAAGAGTTGCGCGCGCTCGGTCTGCAGCCAGACGCGATCGTCTGCCGCTCGGACCGTCCGATCGGACGGAACCTGAAGGAGAAGATCTCGCTCCTGTGTGACGTGCCGATCGCAGGTGTCGTGAGCACCCCGGACGCTCCCTCCATCTACGAGGTCCCGTTGATGTTGCACAAGGAGGGCCTCGACGGTCTGCTGGCGGATCACCTACGGATCGAGGCCCCCGCCGATCTCTCGGAGTGGGAGGCGCTCGTCGATCGCGTGCACGCGGCCACCCAACCCGTCGACATAGCGGTCGTCGGCAAGTACGTGTACCTGCGCGACGCCTACCTCTCGGTCGTCGAAGCATTGACGCACGGCGGGCTGGAGCATGGGTGCGAGGTGCGCGTGCACTGGATCGCGTCGGACGATCTGGGCGGTGAGGCGACCGAGAGCGCGCTCGCATCGATGGATGGCATCTTGATCCCCGGTGGTTTCGGGGTACGAGGCGTCGAAGGCAAGATCGACGCGGTGCGGTACGCGCGTGAGCAGCGTGTGCCCTTCCTGGGGATCTGTCTGGGCCTGCAGTGCGCGGTGATCGAGTTCGCTCGCAACGTGTGCGACATGCCGGGCGCGAACTCGAGCGAGTTCGATCCGGCGTGCACCGACGCCGTGATCGACCTGCTGCCGGAGCAGAAGGACGTGACGGATCTGGGGGCGTCGATGCGGCTGGGGGCACAGCCCTGCTTCGTCGAGCCCGGAACGCGTGCGGCGGCCGCCTACGGTGTGGACGTGGTCGAGGAGCGACACCGCCACCGCTGGGAGGTCAACCCTGCATACCTCGACCGTCTGCGGGAAGCCGGGCTCATCATCAGCGGGTCTTCGCAGAAGGGCCGCCTGGCTGAGATCGTCGAGATCGCGGATCACCCGTTCTTCGTCACGAGCCAGTTCCATCCGGAGCTGCGCTCGCGCCCCACCCGCCCGCACCCACTGTTCCGTGACTTCGTCGGCTCGGCCCGGGAACACCGGCTCCGAAGCGCCGAGGCCGGCGTCATCATCGCCGGCTGAGGTCGTGCGCGAGCCCTCCGGGACGCGGATCGGCTTTCCCGGGCGCTACCTACGCGTCGCCGTCGAGACCTGGCCGGGGATCGGGGAATGGGAGGTCGCGCACCAGCCGGGAGCCGCCGCCCTGCTCGCGATCACCCCTCGTGAGGACGTCGTCCTCGTGCGTCAGTTCCGTCCACCGGTACGCGATGATCTGGTCGAGATCCCCGCGGGGCTGCTCGACGTGGACGGGGAGGACGCGATGACCTGCGCGGTCCGCGAGTTACGCGAGGAGACGGGCTTCGAAGCATCCGGGACGCGGTTCCTGGGCGGCGTCTACGTATCGCCGGGCTCGACGGATCACTACGTGCACCTCTTCGTGGCCCGAACCGCAGCGGAGCCGGTCGGAGAAGGCGAGCCGGGGATCGAGGTCGTCCTGCGTCCGTTCGCCGAGATGGTCGAGGCCGCGGCGGCAGGTCGGGTCCGCGACGCGAAGACCGCCCTCGCCCTGCTCATGGCTGCGCGGCAGCCTGCGCCGCCGTGATCCGTCCGTCCGGCGTGGCCGGCGAGGCGGAGCGGTTCCTGGATCACCTCGCGGTGGAGCGAGGTCTGTCGGCGAACACGCTCGCCGCCTACCGGCGCGATCTCCGGCGCTACGGGGCGTTCCTGCTCGATCGAGGGACCCCGAGCGCATCGAAGGCGGACGAGGCGGCGGTCCGAGGGTTCCTCGCGTCGGTGTCGGCATCGACGCACGGCCCTGACGAGCAGGCCTACGCCGCCACCTCGGTCGCGCGAGCGCTGTCGACCGTTCGCTCGTTCCACCGGTTCCTCCTGCGCGAGGGACTCGCCGATCGTGACCCGGCGGCGGGGGTGATCCGTCCACGCCTGCCCCGGGCGCTGCCTCACCCCCTCGGTCAACACGAGGTGCTGTCCCTGCTCGAGGCACCATCGGTGGGATCTCCCGCCGGTCTGCGCGATCGCGCCGTGCTCGAGCTGCTGTACGGCGCCGGTCTGCGCGTGTCGGAGGCGACCGGCATGGACGTCGATGATCTCGATCTGGAAGAGGGCGCGCTCCGGGTCCTCGGCAAGGGCGGGCGGGAGCGTGAGGTCCCGCTCGGCCGGTTCGCGCGCGAGGCGCTCGGAACCTACCTCCTCACCGGCCGCCCGGCGCTGGCGTCGGTGCGCACGCGCGGTGCGCTGTTCCTGAACACGCGGGGGGGCAGGCTCACCCGGCAGTCGGTCGCCCGTCTCGTGGCGGGGTACGCTCGGTTCGCGGGCATCGGGCGGTCGGTCTCGCCCCACGACCTTCGTCACTCGTTCGCGACGCACCTTCTGGATGGAGGGGCCGACGTGCGGGTGGTGCAGGAACTCTTGGGTCACGCGAGCGTCGCGACGACCCAGATCTATACGCTGGTCACCGCCGAGCACCTGCGAGAGGTCTTCGAAAAGGCGCATCCCCGGGCCCGGCGCCGTACGGTGAAGGAGCGATGAGGTGAGCGAGGAGCAGCCGGGTCTTCGAGCAGCGTTGGAGACGCAGCAGGCCGAGCTTCGGCGGGAGATCGCCGATCTGGGAGCGGACCCCGACACCGATGAGGTGACCTTCGACGGGGATCGCGGTTTCTCCGACAGGTCGCACAGCACCGAGGAGCGGGGCAGGACCATCGCGGTGGTGCGAGCACTTCGCTCGAACCTTGGTGACGTGGAGCGCGCGCTCGGCAAGCTCGACACGGGGACCTACGGCGTGTGCGAGCGATGCGGGCTGCCGATCGCGCCCGAGCGGCTCGAAGCGATCCCGTGGGCGCTGCTCTGCATCGACTGCAAGAAGCAGGTCGGGTGATGCACCGGCTCGCGCGGGACCCGGGGGTGCCCCGGGTCTGCATCCTGGTGTGCGATTCCTGGGGTGTCGGGGACGCACCCGACGCCGCGGCCTACGGCGACGAGTGGTCCAACACGATCGGGAACACCTCGCGAGCGGTCGGCGGATTGCATCTTCCCAACCTCGAAGCGATGGGTCTGGGGCTACTCACCACGATCGAAGGCGTGGCGCCGCGAGCCGAACCCGGGACTGCGCACGGCCGGGCCACGGAGGTCTCCGCCGGCAAGGACACGACGACCGGGCACTGGGAGATGATGGGCATCCGTGTGAACCACCCGTTCCCGCTGTACCCGCGTGGGTTCCCAGCCGAGATCGTGGAGCCGTTCGTGGAGGCGATCGGGTCGCCGATCCTGGGCAACATCCCGGCATCCGGGACCGAGATCCTCGCCGAGCTCGGGCCCGAGCACCTCCGCTCGGGCGCACCGATCGTGTATACGAGCGGTGATTCGGTCTTCCAGATCGCGGCGCATGTAGACGTCGTGCCGCTCGAGACCCTCTACGCCTGGTGCGAGGTCGCACGAGCGCTGCTCCGGGGCGAGCACGCCGTGGGCCGGGTCATCGCACGTCCGTTCGAAGGGGAGCCAGGGGCGTTCCTCCGGCGGCCCGAGCGGCGGGACTTCAGCCTGCCGCCGCCGGGTCCGACGATCCTCGACGCGCTCCATGAGGCCGGGGTGCAGGTGATGGGCGTGGGCAAGATCGGAGACATCTTCGGCGGGCAGGGGCTGTCGACGTCCGAGTACTCCGAGTCGAACGACCACGGTGTGGATCTCACCATCGAACGCCTCGGGGTCCCCGGACCGTCCCTCGTGTTCACCAACCTCGTGGACTTCGACTCGAAGTACGGACATCGCAACGATCCGAACGGGTACGCGGCGGCCATGGAGGCATCGGACCGCCGTGTCCCCGAGATCCTGGCAGCCCTTCAGGGCGGGATCGTGCTCCTCACCGGCGATCACGGCTGTGATCCGACGACGCCGCTCACGGATCACTCGCGGGAACGGACGCCGCTATTGGTGGGTGGCTTGACGGGGGGGCCCTACGACCTCGGGACGCGCGCGACGTTCGCGGACCTGGGACGGACCGCTGCGGCGCTGCTCGGCGTGCCGACGGAAGGCTTCATGGGGACGAGCTTCGCGTCGGATATGGGCATCGGCGCATGAACTGGGACCCCAGGAGCGTCATCGCGGCAAAGCGGGACGGCCACACCATCAGCCCCGACGACATGGAGCGACTCGTGCTGGCGGTCGGCCGTGGCGAGGTCGGTGACGGGCCGGCCGCCGCCTTCTTGATGGCGGCGCTCCTGCGTGGGCTCGACGAGCAGGAAACGCTCGCGATGACCCGGGCGATGATCGCTTCCGGGGAGACCGTCGCGTTCCCGGGAGTATCGGTGCCTCTGGTGGACAAGCACTCCACCGGGGGTGTCGCCGACGGCGTCACGCTCGTGTTCGCGCCGCTCGCCGCCGCGCTCGGGATGGGGGTCGCCAAGCTGTCGGGGCGTGGGCTCGCGCACACGGGCGGCACGCTGGACAAGCTCGAAGCGATCCCCGGGCTGCGAACAGACCTGTCCGCCGAGGAGATCGAACAGCAGGTGGCGTCCGTCGGTTGCGCGGTCGCGGCGCAGACGCCCTCGCTCGTGCCGGCCGACGGCGCGCTCTATGCCCTGCGCGAAGCGACAGCCACGGTGCCGTCGATCCCGCTCATCGCCGCGAGCGTGATGTCGAAGAAGCTCGCCGTGCTGACGGACCTCATCCTGCTGGACGTGACGGCAGGCTCTGGAGCGTTCATGCGAACGACCGAGGATGCCCGAGCCCTGGCCGACGCCTGTCTCACGCTCGCCCGAGGTGCCGGGCGGCGTTGTGGTGTCGCGGTCACGGACATGTCACAGCCGCTCGGCGATGCCGTCGGCAACGCGCTCGACGTCGCCGAGGCCATCTCTGTGCTTCGTGGTGAGTATCCCGGCCACCTGCGCGACCTCGCGGTGTGGTTCGCCGCCCGGGCAGCGGAGCATCTCGAAGGCGCCGGGTTCGCCGAGGCGCAGGCCCGGGCGGAGCGAGCCCTGGCCGATGGGAGCGCGTTGGAACGCTTCGGCCGCATGGTCGAGGCGCAGGGGGGTGACCCACGGGTCATCGAGGACCCCTGGCAGGTGCTACCGCGCGCACCCGTGATCATGCCCCTATCCCTGTCCCGTTCGGGGTTCATCGCGCGGATGGACGCCGAGGCCATCGGCCGGGCCAGTGGGGGACTGGGTGCGGGACGGATGCGCAAGGGTGAGGCGATCGATCCCGCGGTCGGTATCGTGCTCCGCGTGAAGATCGGCGGGGGGGTCGAGGCCGGCGAGGCGGTGGGGGAGATCCATGCTCGGAGCGAGGACGATGCCACCTTGGCCTTTGCACAGGTCCACGACGCGATCGAGATCCGCGAGGATCGAGTCGAACCGCCCCCGCTCGTGATCGATTGGCTCGAACCCGAGGGCGCCTGAGTGGGCAACTTCACCGCTCGAGGGCTCGTCCTCGCTATCGAGATGGTGTTGGCCGTCTTCGTCGGCATGACCATCCGCGAGTTCGCCCGTGCGACGATGTCAGCGAGGCTGGGCGACCCCACGCCCCGTCTGTGGGGGCGCGTGTCCCTTCGGCCAAAGGCGTGGTTCGAGCCCTTCGGCAGCGGGCTCATCCCCGGCCTCATCGCGATCCTCTGGGCGGTGCAGATCCTGGTGGTCCCCGCCGCCTACGCGAAGCCGGCGCCGGTCGACCCCTCGTACCTTCGGCGTCAGCCACGCGACACGGTGCTCGCTTCGATCGCGGGACCGGTCGCGAACCTCGTGCTCGCGATCGCCGGCGGGCTCGCGGCCCGGCTGAGCGGTGCCGGTGGCGACGGGCCCTTCCTCGCGCCCGCCACCGACGGGATCGCCCTGGCGTTCGTCGTGTTCGCCTACACCAACGCCGCCCTGTTCGTCTTCCACCTGCTGCCGATCCCCGGGCTGGACGGCGCCCGGATGGTGGCACTGTTGTTGCCGGCGAACATCCGCGACTCCTACCGGAACTTCGACCGCTACCTCCCGCTGATGATCCTGCTCGTCATCTTCCTGATCGGTGGGCTGACGCTCACGTTCCTGGATGCCCTCGCGGGGGCCGTGTGCAGCAGCGCGACCGGGGTGAGCTGCCAAGGGGTCATGAGCGTCGGGTAGGGGGCCGGCCCCGCTCGGAGGGTCCCGGCCCCACCCGGGGCGCGCGTTATCATCGCCGCCATCGTGACAACGTCCTCGACCGCCGTGCGCACCAAGCGAGTCCTCACCGGTTACCGGCCCACCGGGCCATTGCACGTCGGTCACTGGGCAGGCAACATCGAGAACATGCTTCGGCTCCAAGCCGATCCGGGCTACGAGTGCTTCTTCTTCATCGCCGACTGGCACATGTTGACGACGCACTACGACCGGACCGACGAGCTGCCGGGTTTCGTGGAGAGTCTCGTCTTGGACTGGCTCGCCGCGGGGCTCGACCCCGACCGCGCGGTCATCTACCGGCAGTCCGACGTGCCGGAGGTCGCCGAGATGACGGTGTTGCTCGGCATGCTGACGCCGCTCGGCTGGCTGGAGCGGGTGCCCTCGTACAAGGAGAGACTGCGTGACCACGCCGAACGCGACATCGCGAACCTGGGTCTGCTGGGATATCCCGTGATGCAGACGGTCGACATCGCCATCGTCCGCGGAGAACTCGTGCCGGTGGGCGAAGATCAGGTGGCGCATCTGGAGATCAGCCGTGAGATCGTGCGGCGGTTCAACCGGCTGTACGGCGACGTGCTCGTGGAGCCGCAGCCGTTGTTGTCAGCCAGCCCGCTCATCCCGGGCTCGGATGGCCGCAAGATGGGGAAGTCTCTGGACAACGCCATATGGATCCGTGACGACGAGGACCAGGTGCGAGCCACCGTGCGGTCGTTCCTGACGGATCCGCAGAAGCTCCGCCGCGGTGATCCCGGCCGCCCCGAGATCTGCCCCGTGTTCGCCTTGCACCGACGCTGGTCACCTGATGACGTGGACCGCGTCGAGGCGACGTGCCGCACAGGCGAACTCGGGTGCGTGGACTGCAAGACGCTGCTCGCCGACCACCTGGTGGCGGCGTTCGGTGCGTTCCGCGAACGGCGTGAGGAACTGAACGCGCGCCCCGGGCGCGTCACGGAGGTGTTGTCCGCCGGAGCCGAGCGGGTCCGACCCGTGGCCCGCGCGACGTTGGAGGCGGTTCGCGACGCGATGCATCTGGGGCGATGAGCGAACGCGGGGCAGCTGGGGCGGCGGGTGCGTTCGCCGTGGACGTCCCGGGGTTCGCCGGCCCGTTCCGTCTGCTGGCCGATCTGATCGTGGACCAGAAGGTCGATGTCTGCGACGTGCCCATCGCCACGGTCACCGACGGGTTCTTGGCCTACGCCAAGGACGCGGAGCGATGGAACCTGGAAGAGGCGACATGGTTCCTCGCCATCTGCGCCGTGCTCCTGGAGCTCAAGGTGTCCCGTCTCACGCCCCGGCATATCGAGCCCGACGAGGAAGATCTCTTGGGCGCGTCGCCGGATCTGGCGTACGCGCGATCGCTGGAACTCCGTGCCTTCCGCAAGGTCGCCTTGGAGATCACGCGACGGCTGGAGGAAGAGGCCGGCTACTTCTCCCGCGACATCGGTCCAGGACCCGAGTTCTCCCATCTGTATCCCGACCCGATGGTCAAGGTGAAGGCGGAGGCGATCGCTCTGATCGCGGCGCAACTGCTGCGCCCGCCGCCGATGCTCGATCTGTCCCACGTCACGCCTGTGCGGTACACGGTCGCGGAGGCGATGACCGCGGTGGAGGAACGCATCCAGATGCTCCCGGGTGCGCTGACGAGCTTCCGGGAGCTGGTGGCGGACTGCGAGGAGCGGATCCATGTCGTCGTGCGGTTCTTGGCTCTGCTCGAGCTGTACCGTGAAGGGAAGGTCGACATCCAGCAGGCGTCGACGTTCGGCGAGATCGAGGTCGGGTGGACGGGATGACCGAGGACGTGCGGCTCGATACGCGGGCCCTGGAGGCGTTGCTGTTCGTGTCCGACGAGCCCCTGGCACCGGCGGTGCTCGCCCAAGCCCTGGAGGTCGATCGGCGGGCTGTGGACGCGCTCTGTGACGAACTGCAACGCCGCCTGGACGACCGCGGCTCGGGCCTGGTCCTTCGCAACGTCGCCGGCGGCTGGCGTCTGTTCACACATCCCGACGCCGCACCCATGGTCGAGCGGTTCGTCCTTTCCTCGCGACAAGCCCGACTCACGAAGGCGGCGCTGGAGACGCTCGCGATCGTCGCGTACAAGCAGCCTGTCACGCGGCATCAGGTGAGCGGCATCCGGGGCGTGAACTCCGACGGAGTGCTCCGCGCCCTGCAGGACAGGGGTCTGGTCGAGGCGGCCGGCCGGGACGAAGCTCCGGGCCGGCCGCTCCTGTACGCGACGACCCCTGCGTTCCTGGAGCGCCTCGGTCTGCCCTCGCTCGCCTCGCTCCCATCCTTGGCTCCGCTGTTGAGTGAGGCCGCCGTGCGAGCGGATGCGGTCGAGGAGGTCGTCGAGGTCGACGACGTGGCCGAGGCCGGCGTCGAGGTCGCCGAAGAGGTCGCCGAAGAGGTCGCCGAAGAGGTCGCCGAAGAGCCACGGGGAGGCTGAAGCGATGGAGCGCCTGCAGAAGGCGCTCGCACGCGCCGGCTTCGGCTCGCGACGCTCGTGCGAGGAGCTGATCGCCGAGGGTCGCGTCACCGTGAACGGGAGGGTCGCGACGCTGGGTGACCGCGTCGAGGCCGGCACCGACAAGGTCGAGCTCCGCGGCCTCCCGGTGAACCTCGACCCGAACGTGAGGTACTACGCGCTGCACAAACCGGCCGGGGTCGTCACGACGCTGCACGATGAGCGCGGGCGCACCGACATCCGCGCCTTCCTGCCGGCCGAGGCCCCGCGGGTCTTCCCGGTGGGACGTCTCGATAAGGACAGCGAGGGGCTGCTGCTCCTCACGAACGACGGCGAGCTTGCGAACCGCCTCACGCATCCGCGCTTCGGCGTGGAGAAGGAGTACCTGGCGGAGGTGCAGGGCCGCCCGACAGCCAAGCACCTCGGGAGGCTGCGTGCGGGCGTGGAGTTGGAAGACGGCCTCGCTCGTCCGGCCTCCGTGCGGATCGTCGACGCCTTGGATGAGCGGGGCCAGCTTGCCATCGTGATGACGGAAGGGCGCAAACGCGAGGTGCGCCGCCTGCTCGATGCGGTCGGACTCCCGGTGACGCGGTTGCTCCGCGTGCGGGTCGGGACGCTCGCGCTCGGACAGTTGCCTCCCGGTGTGGTCCGTGAGCTCGAGGCCGCCGAGGTCTTGGCACTCACGAAGGCGGCGGTGAAAGCCGAACGCCGCCAGGCCCGGGGTGCGCCCTCGGCCGGGTAGCCTTCTCAACGACCGCCGCGGCCGCGGCGGGGATGGCGAGGACGGCATGCGGGTACGGGCGGCGCGCGGCGCCATCAAGGTTGATCAGGATGCAGCTGACGTCGTGCTCGGCGCGACCGAGCGTCTCCTCGGTTCCCTGCTCGAGCGCAACGGCGTCCTCACCGAGGACCTGATCAGCATCTTGTTCACTGCCACGGAGGATCTCCGTTCGGTCTTCCCGGCCGAGGCGGCACGGCGGATGGGTTTGGGCGTCGTCCCGCTCCTGTGCGCGCGGGAGATCCCCGTCGTCGGTTCGATGCGCGGCGTCGTGCGGATCCTCGTGCATTTCCACTCCGACCAAGATCTGGCCTCGGTCGAGCATGTCTATCTCGATGGGGCGGAGGCTCTGCGCGATGACCTCGAACCCGGTGGTTGAGGCCCCGCGCGCGATCGCCGTCGTCGGAACCGGCCTCATCGGGACGTCCATCGCCCTGGCGGCCTCGCGCGCGGGCATCGCGGTCTCGGGATGGGACGCTGACGCCGACGTGTTGGCGCGGGCATCGGCATCCGGCGCCATCGCTGCGGCCTCCGACCTCGCCACGGCGGTCGCGACCGCAGAGCTCGTGATCGTCTGCACGCCGATCGCCACGATCGGTGAGGTGGCGAGCCAGGCCCTCGCCGGCGCGCCCGGCGCCGTCGTGACCGACGCGGGGTCGATCAAGGGCGCCGTCCTCGCCGCGGTCGAGTCTTCGGCGGTCCCCGAGCACCTCGAGCGCTTCGTCCCCGGTCATCCCATGGGGGGGAGCGAGCGATCGGGACCGGAGCATGCATCTGCCTCGGTCGTCGACGGGATCGTGTGGGTCGTGGCCCCAGGACCGCAGACGTCCGAGGCGGCCGCGTCGCGCCTCGAAGCCTTCATCTCGGCCGTCGGCGCGCGGCCGGTGCGGCTCTCACCCGAGCGACACGACCGGCTCGTCGCCTTCGTGAGCCACCTCCCGCAGGTCGCCTCCACGACCCTGATGGGGCTGGCTGCGACCGAAGAGGCCGACGAGCCGGGCGTCCTCCTCCTGGCCGCGGGCGGGTTCCGTGACCTCACGCGGCTGGCGGCTTCGAACCCGGGCTTGTGGAGCGAGATCTTGTTGGCCAACCGGGAGGAGCTGGCTCGGGCTATCGATCTATTCGTCGAGCGGTTGCTCGTTCTGCGTGCGGACGTGGGAAGCGGCGACGGAGCCGGCGTGGAGCGCACCTTCGCGGCGGCGAAGGAGGCTCGGCTCCGACTCGCGGCGAAGCCCCAGGTCCGCTCCGGCGTCGCGGTGGTCCAGGTCGAGATCCCGGACGAGCCCGGGGCTCTGGCGAGGATCACGGCCGTCCTCGGCGAGGGCGGCGTCAACATCGAGGACCTCCAGATCGTGCACTCGCCCGAAGGTGGTCGCGGGACGGTGCACCTCACGGTCGCCGCTCCGACCGTCACCGCCAGCATGGACGTGCTGCGCGGCGGGGGCTATGACCCGGTACGGCTGGCGTAGGAGCGGGCGTGCAGATCATCGTGAGGCCGGGCGCTGATCTCAGGGGCGAGGTATCGGTGCCCGGGGACAAGTCGATCGCCCATCGCTGGCTGATCCTCGCCGCGACGGCTAGGGGGCGCTCGTACCTCCGGGGCCTGCCCCCCGCGCTCGACGTCATCTCCACCGCCTCGAGCCTGGCGGCCGTGAGCGGGAGAGCTCGACCTGCTCTCGAGGTCTGGGCCTCGAAGGCTGGCGCCACCGTGGAGGGTGCTGGTTCCACGTGGAACGAACATGGTCTCGCGGAGGTCTCGGACCTCCTTGAGGTCGAGGGTGAGGGTCGATCGGGACTACGGTCGTCCACGGCCGACCTGGACTGCGGGAATTCCGGGACCTCGATGCGTCTGCTGGCGGGGATCCTCGCCGCGGCGCCGTTCCGCTCGGTCCTCACGGGGGACCCGAGCCTGCGCACCAGGCCCATGGAGCGGGTCGCGGCCCCGCTTCGTTCGATGGGTGCGACCGTGCGAACCGACGACGGTCATGCCCCGCTCTTCATCGAGGGCGGAGCGCTGCGCGGGGTCCGGTACGTGATGCCGGTCGCCAGCGCACAGGTGAAGGGCGCCGTGCTGTTCGCGGGTCTCGCTGCTGAGGGGACGACCACGGTGGTCGAGCCTGCGCCGGTGCGCGACCATACCGAGCGGGCGCTCGAGGCCCTCGGAGCTCCGATCCTGCGCGAAGACGGCGTCTCGGTGCAGGCGTTCCAGCACGATGGCTTCCAGGGGGCGGTCCCCGGCGATCCCTCTTCCGCCGCGTTCCTCGTGGCTGCGGCGGCGATCACCGGTTCGTCGGTGGGGATCATCGGGGTCGGCCTCAATCCCACGCGGCTGCGTTTCCTCGACGTGATGCGGCGCATGGGCGTGCAGACGGAGGTCACCGTCGAGCGCGAGGAACTGGGAGAGCCGGTGGGGAGCATCCGCGTACAAGGCGGCACCGACATCCTGCCCGTACGCGTGGAGCCGCAGGAGGTCGCCCTCGTGATCGACGAGATCCCCGTCCTGGCAGCGATGGCGATCCATGCACGCGGGGATTCATGGTTCCTGCACGCGGGGGAGCTCCGTGTGAAAGAGAGCGATCGTCTCTTCGGGCTTGCGGCCGGGATCCGCGCGATGGGGGGGGAGGCAGCCGAGGAGGGCGATGATCTCGTGATCGCGGGAGGGGGCCTCACCGGCGGCGAGGCAACCTCCGGGGGCGATCACCGCATGGCGATGGCGTTCGCGGTGGCGGCCCTCGGGGCGACCGGTGAGGTGACGATCGGCGGCGCGGAAGCGGCCGATGTGTCCTTCCCGGGGTTCACCCAGACGATGCAGGCCGCGGGTGCCCCGATGGAGCTCGAACCATGAGACCCCGGGTCGTGGCGATCGATGGAGCGGCGGGCAGCGGCAAGTCGACCCTGGCGCGGAGCTTGGCTGGTGTCCTGGGGCTCGCCTACATCAACACGGGGTGGATGTATAGAGCGGTGGCCGCCGCCGCCCTCGAGGAAGGGGTCGGCCCCGACGACGAGGCGGGCCTCGCGAGCATCAGCCGGGAGGTGAGGTTCACCTTCGCCGGCGACCCGCCCGCCCTCGAGGTCGAGGGATGGACCGAAGCCGCGCTGACGTCGCCCGAGGTGGAGCGTTCCGTGTCTGCCGTGGCACGCCATCCCGCGGTCCGCGAGGTGCTGCGCAGGATCCAGCGTCGTCTCGGCGAGGGTGGCGCCGTGATGGAGGGCCGCGACATCGGCGCCGTCGTCTTCCCCGACGCCCCCGTGAAGGTCTTCCTGCAGGCCCAGGCGGGCACCCGGGTGACGCGCCGGGCCGCCGAGCGTGACCTCGACCCAGGAGCGGTCGCCGAGGCGGTGAGCGACCGCGATGCTCGTGATGCACGGACCAACCCGCTGGAACCCGTGGCCGACGCGGTCGTGCTGGACACCGAAGGGCTAGGGATCGACGCGACCCTCGAGGCGGCACTCGATCTCGTGCGCGAGCGGGCGCCGGAGCTGATGCCGTGAGCACCGAGACCTCGAAGGTCGCCATCCTCGGGCGACAGAACGTCGGCAAGTCCACCCTCGTCAACAGGATCGTCGGGCGGCGCGCCGCCATCGCCCATGACATGCCCGGCGTGACCCGCGACCGCGTCGAACTGGACACGGCCTGGCGCGGTCGGCGGTTCACGCTCGTCGACACCGCCGGCTTCCTGACGAAGGCGACCGGTATCGAAGCCGCCGCGCAGTCCCAAGCAGCACACGCGCTCGCGGGGGCGGACCTGGTCCTACTCGTGGTCGATATCCGTGCAGGTGTCACGGAGGAGGACGCCCGCCTGGCTCGCAGCCTGCGGCGGGTGAGCGCCCCCGTGATCGTGGTGGCCAACAAGTGCGACACTCCCTCAGAGGCCGTCGACGCCGTCGCGTTCCATCGCCTCGGTCTCGGCGAGCCCATCGTGATCTCCGCGTTGCACGGTCAAGGGGTCGGCGAACTCCTCGACGCCGTCGTGGCGCTTCTCCCGGAGCGTCCGAACCCGGATGCAACACCTCTAGAACCCCGCTTCGCTATCGTCGGGCGCCCCAACGTTGGCAAGTCGAGTCTGTTCAACCGACTCGTGGGTACCGAGCGCAGCCTCGTGTCCGACGTGCCGGGCACCACACGTGACACCGTCGACTCGGTGATCGAGTGGCCGGACCTGGGCAGGGTTCGATTCGTGGACACGGCCGGCATGCGGCGCGGACAGAAGGTTCGCGGCATCGAGTACTTCAGCTTCCTCCGGGCGACCGAAGCGATCGAACGGGCGCACGTAGCGGTCCTCGTGCTCGATGCGTCGGACGGGTTCACCACCGAGGACAAGAAGATCGCCGCACGCGTGATGGAGGCGGGACGAGCATTCCTGGTGGTCGCGAACAAGTGGGATCTGGTGCAAGACAAGGATCGGACCTACAAGAGGTTGCAGGGCGAGATCGGGCCGTTCGCCCGGGCCGAAGCGGTGCGGACGTCGGCCGTACGTGGCCAAGGGGTGCATCGCCTCCCACCGATCCTCGTGAAGCTGCAGGAGAGATGGAACCTCAAGGTATCGACCTCGCGTGTCAACCAGATCCTTCAAGAGGCACAGGGCGAGCGCCCCACGCCGCGGGTCGCGGGCAACCTGCACTACGCGACCCAGACACGCTCAGGCCCGCCGTCGTTCGTCATCTTCGGAGGCGCGAAGCCCCCCGGACCGGGCTATGAACGGTTCCTCGAGAACCGGTTCCGCAGGGAGTTGGGCCTGGAAGGGGTACCCGTGCGGCTGCGATTCCGGCCGCGCAGCCGCACGCGAACCTCCACGTGACCGCCGTGTTGGCTATCCTTCCCCCACGCGGGCCGTGGCGCAGCTTGGTTAGCGCGTCTGACTGGGGGTCAGAAGGTCGCCGGTTCGAATCCGGCCGGCCCGACGGATGAAGGGGACAGCGGGGGAGGCCTCGCCCGTATCGACGCGGGTTTTCACGGTCCCCAACGTCATCTCCTTCGCGCGGATCGCCTGCATCCCGGTCTTCTGGATCCTCATCGCCGACGAGGACACCACCCTCCTCGGCATCCTCGCGTTCTCGCTGATCGTGGCGACCGACTGGGTGGATGGCTTCGTGGCTCGACGCACCGGTCAGGTGTCCGAACTGGGCAAGATCCTCGACCCTGTCGCGGACCGGCTCGTGATCGCGGCCGGCGTCATCGCGCTGGTGGCCCGGGACGCCTACCCACTGTGGGCCGCCGTCGCGATCGTGGCGCGTGATGTCGCAGTCCTGGTGGTGGGAGGGCTGTTGCTCGCCGGCCGGCGCATCCGCATCGACGTCCGTTGGATCGGCAAGCTCGCGACCTTCTCGCTGATGACATCGATCGCGTGGATCTCGTGGGGGACCCTGGGCTATCCGCTGGCCGCTACCGCACTCGTCGGAGGATGGGTCATGTTCGCGGCCGGGATCGTCGAGTCCTACATCGCTGCGGGCGTCTACCTGCGCGATCTCCGGCGTACCGTCGCAGGGTGAGCCGCCCGGTCGGGCCGACGCTATCGTGTGCCATGCCAACACGAGGAGGCCTGCATGGAATTCCCGGATGATCTGCGGTATACGAAGGAACACGAGTGGGCCCGAGCCGAGGGTTCCCGCATCCGTGTGGGCATCACGGACTTCGCCCAGGACGCGCTCGGGGACGTCGTCTACGTCGACCTCCCCGAGGTCGGGTCGGTCGTGGAAGCGCACTCGCCCATGGGCGAGGTGGAATCGACCAAGTCGGTCTCCGACGTGTACAGCCCCGTCGGCGGCACGATCGTGGAGCGGAACCCGTTGCTGGAGGACGCCCCGGAACTCGTGAACCAGCAGCCCTACGGGGACGGCTGGCTGGTCGTGATCGAGAGCGGCGCTTCCGTGGATGAACTCCTCGACGCGCAGGCGTATCGATCCTTCGTCGAGGGCGGCGCCGAGTAGCGCCCCGCCGGATACCTCAACCCTCGACCCACGGTCGAGCAGCGGTCGAGGGTGCGAGTCCTGCAAGGTCGACGGTGCGATCATGGCCAAGTTGACCCTTGCAGCGTCAGACGTTACGGTCCGCGGGGCATCGAGGATGAGGGTCTAGCCGGGTACCATCACCTCGACACGAGCGCTACGCGGAGGATGACTGAAGGGTGTTCTGTACCCGATGTGGACATCGCAACCCCGAGGACGCGCAGTTCTGCGCGGAGTGTGGCCATCCGCTGCAAGGTGACGTGACCGTCAGCCTTCCACCAGTGGAAGCGGACGACGATGCCCACGAATCGTTCCCGTTCCCCTATGACCAGTTGGAGCCGGGCCAGGCGCTCTTGCTGGTGAAGCGCGGCGCCAACGCGGGCTCGACGTTCCTCCTCGCGCAAGCAGAGACCACGGTCGGCCGTGACGTGGCCACCGACGTCTTCCTGGACGACGTGACGGTCTCTCGCGCGCACGCCGTGATGGAACGCGCCGAGGGCGGGGAGTGGTTCGTGCGTGACGTCGGGAGCCTGAACGGGACCTACGTCAACGGCGAGCAGGTGGACCGCACCGTCCTCGTGACCGGCGACGAGGTGCAGATCGGGAAGTTCAAGCTGACGTTCTTCGCGGCGAGCGATTGAGGGAGCGACCTATGGCCGGTACCCGCAACTACCAGTCCATCGGCGAGGTTCTCGTCGCGGTGAAGACCGAGTATCCGGACATCACGATCTCGAAGATCCGCTTCTTGGAGTCCGAGGGCTTGATCGAGCCCGAACGCACCCCGTCGGGCTACCGGAAGTTCTACGCCGAGGACGTGGACCGGTTGAAGGGCATCCTGCGCATGCAGCGCGATGAGTACCTGCCGCTCAAGGTGATCAAGGAACGATTGCTGAAGCAGGACGCAGGGGAGCCTGATGAAGCCGAGGAGCCTGAGAACGACGAGGACGCCTCGGAGGTCCTCGCCGAAGCACCCACGGGCCTGCAGATGTCCCTGGAGGAGATGTCCACGGCGACCGGCGTGGATCGCGAACGGATCAAGGAGCTCGAGGGGTACGGCCTCGTGTCCTCGCACGGACCGGAGGGGGCGCGGTACTACGACGGTGACGACTACATCGTCTTGTCCATCGTCAAGGACTTCCTGCGACACGGCATCGAGCCTCGGCACATGACGATGTACAAGCACTTCGTCGAGCGGGAGTCCTCATTCTTCGAAGCGCTGGTGGCCCCCATGCTCCGGCAGAAGAACCCTGACGCGAGGCGGGCCGCTGCCCAGACGCTCGGCGATCTGAGCGTGACCGCTCGCAAGCTGAAGCAGGCACTGCTGCGCAACGCGCTGCGCGACCATCTCACGTCGTGACCCCCCTCGGCGGGCGCAGGCTCCTCGCGGCGGTTGCACTCATCGCCCTGGTGCTCGCACCCGCTACGCTCCTGGCGAGCGCGGGGCCCCGGGCCTCGATCCCCCCGCCGACGCCGGTCCCTCCGAACGGACGGCTCTCTTCCTTCCCGAGGGTCCTGAACACGCCGGCCGACCCGATCCCGGCACCCGATCTCGCGGCCGACGGCGCGCTGCTGGCCGACCTCGACACAGGGTCGATCCTGTACGAGCGAGCTGCTGGCACACCCCGGCCGATCGCGAGCGTGACGAAGATCATGACGGCGCTCCTGGTCTTGGAGCGGACCCGTCCCACCGACGTCGTCACCGTGGCGCCCGAGGCGGTGTTCGCCCGGGATGACTACGGGGCAGGTTCCACCCTCGGTCTGCGCGCGGGCGAGCGCCTGCGCGTGGAGGACCTCCTCTACGGGCTCGTGCTCGGTTCGGCCAACGATGCCGCCGTAGCCCTCGCCATCCACGTGAGTGGGAGCGTCCGGGCCTTCGTCGCCGACATGAACGAGTTGGCACAGGGGTTGGGCATGGGCCGGACCACATTCGCCTCACCGCACGGCCTCGACGATGATGGCGTCTCGACCCCGCGGGACCTGCTCCGGCTCGCTCGCGCCGCCGCTTCCGATCCCTCCTTCGCCGCGATCGCCGCCAGCCGCTTCCACACGATCCCTTCCCCCCGTGGCCCCGACCGACGGATCCAGAACCGGAACGCGTTGCTCTGGCTCTATCCCGGCACGACCGGCATGAAGACCGGGTTCACCCAGAAGGCTGGGGCCTGTCTCGTCGCGACGGCCGGGCGTGACGGCCGGCGCCTGGTCGCGATCGTGCTGCACGCAGACGACGAAGCCTTCTCCGACGCCGCGGCGCTCCTGCAGCACGGGTTCGAGGGCTTCGTGAAGACCGTGCTGGTCCGCGCCGGCGAGGAGCAAGGCTCGGTGCGGGTTCGCGGCGGCCGCGTCCCGGCGGTCGCGGGTGCCACCCTCGAGCGGCTGGTGCCCGCCGCGCAGGTGGGGGACGTGTGGACGGACATCCGTGTCGACCCACGCGCGGCCTTCCCTCCCGTACCGGGAGAGCGCATCGGGACGGTCCTGCTGCGCCTCGGTGAACGATCCATCGGCAGGGTGCCGCTGCTCGCGGGGCTCCCTCCCGCCCCGCTGCCGCTGGAGGGACGGTGGTGGACGAGGGCCTTCGAGGCCATCGTGCGAGCCGGCGGGGACGCGGTCCGCGGCCTCGCGACCTGAACCATGCGCTGCACGAGCGCCGCGAACCGCCTGTTACGCTCCCCGGGACATGACGGAGGTCGCGAGCGTCCTGTACGGACGCGAGGACGTCCGCCGCCGGGTGGAAGCGCTCGGCCGCACGATCACCGGGGATTACGTGGGGCGTGAGCCCGTGCTCGTCACGGTCCTCAAGGGTGGCGCGATGTTCCTCGCGGACCTGATCCGTGCCATCCATCTGCCGGTCGAAACGCATTTCATGGCGATCAGCCGCTACGGCGACGCCGAAGAATCGCTCGGCCGCGTCCGCATCCTCCTCGACATCGACATCGACCTTACGGGGCGCGACGTGCTGCTGGTGGAGGACATCGTGGACACGGGTCTCACGTCGCGGTACCTCCTGTCGGTGCTCCGGTCGCGGGGCCCGGCTTCGATCGAGATGGCCACGCTGCTGGACAAGTCCGCGCGCAGGATCGTCCCGCTCACGCCCCGGTACGCGGGGTTCGACTGCCCGGATCGGTTCGTGGTCGGCTACGGGCTGGACTTCGCCGAGAGGTACCGGCAGCTCCCCGACATCCTCGAGGTCCGCGATCTGAGTGCGCTCCGGGCCGATCCCGATGTCCTGCTGCCGTTGATCACCGGGGCTGTGGCGGCCTGAGGCCCGCCACTGGCTTGCCCGATCGGGGCACCGTCGCTACGCTGGATCGACGATCATGATCGAGATGGAACTGACCGGGGTCCGCGTGGAACTCCCCACGAATCAGCCGATCGTCCTGCTGCGCGAACGCGGCGGCGAGCGGTACCTCCCCATCTGGATCGGAGCCGCGGAGGCGGCGGCCATCGCTCTTTCCCTGCAGGGGGTGGCGACACCTCGGCCGATGACCCACGATCTGCTGAAGACGATCCTGGAGGATCTCTCGGTCGAGGTCGACAAGATCACGGTCACGGAGCTGCGGGAGTCGACCTTCTACGCACAGATCGAGATGCACCGCAACGGCGATCGCTTCGAGGTGTCGTCCAGACCCTCGGACGCCATCGCGCTGGCCGTACGGATGTCGATCCCGATCTACGCGGCCGAGGACGTCCTGGAAGAGGCGGGCATCATGATCCCGGCCGAGGACGAAGACGAGGTCGAGAAGTTCAGGGAGTTCCTTGACTCGGTCACGCCCGAGGATTTCGCGCCCTGAGGCGAGGCATCTCCCAGGCTCAGCCCCAGAAGACGACCGTGACCCACAGGATGCCGTCGCGGCGAACGGCGCCGACAGCGACGTTGTCGAAGGCGGGGTTGAGGATGTTCGCCCGGTGACCGGATGAGCGCATGAACGCGGCTTGCAGGTCGGCGACGCTGCCACCCGTCACGCCCACGTTCTCTCCCCACGTGTGCCACCGCACGCCCTCGAGATAGGTCGCCGCGGGATCCTTCGTGTGGAACAGGTCGCTGTTGCGAGCCATCTTCAGGCTGTGGCGTCTGGCGAGATCGGAGATCCGCGCGATCAGGTCCACCTTGCGGACCTCATGGTTCGTCCGGCTCACGTTCGTCGCCCGATACATGCGTTCACGCCGACGGTCGCCCGAAGGCCCGGCGTGGGACGGGATGACCTGCAGCATCAGGATCGCCACCAGGGCGAAAAGGGTGATCCGCGCGATCCGGGTTCGAGGCTGCATATCGGGGGTCCTCGCCACGTTCTGAGCTGACCCTCCTGGTATCGGTCGGGCACAGGGTCCGCTTGAGGGTGAAGGCCGACATCGTGGTTCCGGGTTTGGGGTCCGGGTATCGGTGCGCCCCAAGTCATCCGGAGGGAGGTCTTGACGGCCGCCCGGGCCGCCCCTAGGCTCCAGGATCACACGGTCGTGATCTGTCCCCATCGGAACGGAGCGTGCAAGGGATGAACGAGCAGGGGTACCGCGTCCCCGAGGTCTGCAGGATCGTAGGCATCACCTACCGCCAATTGGACTATTGGGCGCGGACGGACCTCGTGGACCCCTCCATCCGGGGGGCATCTGGCAGTGGGACGCAACGTCTCTACTCCTTCCATGACCTCGTGACGTTGCGCGTGATCAAGAGCCTGATCGACACGGGCATCTCGCTGCAGCGGGTCCGCAAGGCCGTGGAGCATCTCCGCGCCATGGATCGGCCCCTGGCGGGCGTGACGCTGATGTCGGACGGTGTGGGCGTCTACGAGGCCGATTCAGCCGAAGCCGTGGTCGACCTCCTGCGCCAAGGCCAAGGGGTCTTCGCGATCGCCCTGGACCGCGTCTGGGAAGACATGGAGACAGCCGTGGCGGCACCGCGCCCACGTCGGCGGGCGGTTGCAGGGGGCGCGTGAGCGCACACCCCCTCGCCGAGGACCTGCCGAGCGACAGCGTCGGCTTCGCCCACGCGTCGGAGCGCCAGTTCGCTCGGTTGCTCGACTTCTATCAGATCGAGTGGGGGTACGAGCCGACGTCGTTCGACCTGGCGTGGGATCGCGACGGCAGCGTCGTCCAGCGTTTCACCCCCGACTTCTTCCTCCCCGAGTTCGACCTCTACATCGAGATCACGACCCTCAATCAGAAGCTCGTGACGAAGAAGAACCGGAAGGTCCGGCGCCTGCGGGAGCGCTACCCGGAGGTGAAGTGCAAGGTGTTCTATCAGCGGGACTACCTGTCCCTCGTGGCCAAGTACGGACTCGAGGATCTGGCGGGCTGAAACCAGGAGGCGGCGAGACCGCCCCGTAGACTGGGCCGCCGTGAGGTTCGCTCCGCATACCGACGAGGACATCCGAGCCATGCTCGACGTGATCGGTGTCGGGGCGGTCGACGACCTCTTCGCACAGATCCCCGACCTTGTCCGGCTTCAGGAGCCGCTGCGACTGCCCGCCGGGCTCTCCGAACAAGAGGTCGCGGCCGACGTCGCCGCGATGGCCGCGCGGAACCGTTCCGCGGAGGACCTCGTCTGTTTCGCCGGTGCGGGAGCCTACGACCACTTCGTCCCCGCGGTCGTGTGGGCGCTCGCCGGCCGGTCGGAGTTCGCCACGTCCTACACCCCCTACCAACCGGAGCTCTCGCAGGGCGTCCTGCAGGCGTTGTTCGAGTTCCAGTCGATGCTCTGCGAGCTCACGGGCATGGAGGTCGCCAACGCTTCGCTCTACGACGGAGCGACCGCCCTCGTGGAAGCCGTGCACATGGCGAGGTCAGGGTCGGGTCGCGTGCTCGTCTCCGGCGCGCTGGACCCGCGCCTGCTGCACACGCTGCGGACCTACGGCCGCGGCGCCGGCTTCGAGCCCGAGGTGTGGCCCACGCCCGACGGCCATGGCGGGCCGCCATCGGTCGAGGAAGGGGTCTCCGCCGTCGTCGTGCAACATCCCAACGTCTTCGGTGTGTTGGAGGACGTTCCGACCCTCGCCGAGGCAGCGCACGCCGCCGGGGCGCGGCTCATCCAGGTCTTCGACCCGATGACGCTCGGCGTCCTGGCGCCGCCGGGGGACATGGGCGCGGACATCGCGGTGGCCGAGGGACAGCCGCTCGGGAACCACCTCAACTTCGGCGGCCCGAACCTGGGGATGATCGCCGCCAGGATGAAGGACGTCCGCCGGATGCCGGGGAGGATCGTCGGGCAGACCGTCGACGTCGACGGGCGACCGGGCTACGTGCTGACGCTGCAGGCGCGCGAGCAGCACATCCGCCGCGAGAAGGCGACCTCCAACATCTGCACCAACTAGACCCTGATGGCGCTGGCCGCCACCGTGTACATGGCCTGGCTCGGGCCCGCCGGATTGGCCGAGGTGGGGGAGCAGAGCGCGGGGAAGGCCGCCTATCTCCACGACCGGATGTGTGCGCTCGAGGGCGTCCAACCGATGTTCCCCGGCACCCCGTTCCTCCGTGAGTTCGCCGTCCGGCTGCCGGAGCCGGCGTCCCAGGTGGTCGACGAGATGATCGCGCACGGGTTCCTGGCGGGCGTGGTGGCGCCGGGTGCGCCCGATGGGCTCCTCGTGGCACTCACCGAGCGCAGGACGAAGCACGAGATGGACGCCTACGTCGACGCACTCACCCTGGTGCTGGCATGAGGCAGGGGGCGCCCGTTCGCGCTCAGGGACCCCCGGGGGCCGGCACCATCCACGACGCCTCGCGTCCGGGCCGCCGAGCGTCCGCCTTCCCGGCACCCGATGTGCCGCCGGTCCCGGTCGCCGACCGCTTCCGGCGCGCTGCGCTCCCCGGCCTCCCGGAGGTCGCCGAGCTGGATCTCGTCCGTCACTACACCCGCCTGTCACAGCAGAACTACGGGATCGATACGGGCTTCTACCCGTTGGGCTCGTGCTCCATGAAGTACAACCCCAAGTTCGCCGAGTCCGCAGCGGCGCTCCCCGGGTTCGCCCGCGTGCACCCTCTGCAGCCCGACTCCACGGTCCAGGGGCTCTTGGACCTGCTCTGGCGCGTCGAGACCGCCATCTGCGAGGTGACCGGCATGGCACGAGCGACGCTGCAGCCTCCTGCCGGCGCGTGCGGCGAGATGACCGGTTTGCTCATCATGCGGGCGTTCCACGCGTCGCAGGGGCAGTCACGGACGCGTGTGTTGATCCCGCAGGCTGCCCACGGGACCAATCCGGCCAGCGTCCGGCTCGGTGGCTACGAAGCCGTGACGGTCCCGGCCGATGATCGTGGTCTCGTCGACGTCGACGCCCTCCCGGGCTTGCTGGCCGATGACGTCGTCGGCTTGATGCTCACCAACCCGAATACCCTCGGCCTGTTCGAGGAACGGATCGAGGACATCACGGCGTTGGTCCACGACGTGGGCGGGCTCGTGTACTACGACGGGGCCAACCTCAACGCCATCATGGGCCGCACCCGCCCCGGTGACATGGGCTTCGACATCGTCCACGTGAACACGCACAAGACGTTCGCGACGCCGCATGGAGGTGGGGGACCGGGGGCGGGCCCCGTCGGGGTGACCGAGCGGCTCGTTCCCTTCCTGCCCGTGCCCCGGGTCGAGCGCGACGAGGAGGGAACCTTCCGACTCGATCACGATGCTCCGACGTCGATCGGGAGGATGCACGGTTTCCACGGGAACATCGGTGTGCTGGTCCGTGCCTACGTCTACCTCGCGTTGCACGGCGCAGACGGCCTGGCTGCGGTGAGCGACCTGGCGGTCCTGAACGCCAACTACCTCGCCGCGCTCGTCCGCGGGACCTTCCCCCTGGCCTTCCCTTCGACGCCGCCCATGCACGAATTCGTGGCCACGGCGGCGAAGCTCAAGGACGAAACCGGCCTCCGCGCGATGGACGTGGCCAAGCGGCTCATCGACCTCGGCTTCCACCCGTCCACCGTGTACTTCCCCCTGGTGGTGGAGGAGGCCATGATGGTGGAGCCCACCGAGACCGAGAGCCGCGAGAGCCTGGAGGCTTTCGCGCAGGCGCTCAGGACGGCCGCGGAGGATGCGCGCACGGAGCCGGACCTGCTCCGCGAGGCCCCCCTGAGCACCCCGGTCCGCCGGCTCGACGAAGCCCTCGCAGCGCGCCAACTCACCTTGCGCTGGTAGCGATCTCGCGCGGGATCGATCCACCCTGCCCGTTCCTGCGTAGCCCGTCCTGACTAGAGGGTCTCAAGCCCCGTGCGCGCCTGCCGATAGGTCGGGGGAGAGGTGGCCGAGGGGGCCGCCGCCGAGCACGGAGGCATCAGGATGCGACGTGGTCTGGCTGGAGTCGTCGCGGCATGCAGCCTCGCGCTGGCCCTCGCGACCGTGAGTGGGAACGCTCCGGCGCGAGCCACGGCCGAGGAGCGCGTCGATCTGCTCGCCTGGGTGAACCAGGCTCGGGCCGCGCACGGCGTCAAGCCGCTGGAAGCCACCTGGAAACTCTGGCGCCTTTCGCGCGACCACTCCTTGGCGATGAAAGACGACGGCGATCTGTACCACTCGTCCAACCTGTCCGGGAAGCTTTCCTTCACGAGCTGGAGCACCTACGGCGAGAACGTGGGCGTCGGCGTGGACGCCCGCGGCCTCTTCAAGGCATTCATGAAGAGCGAAGGACACCGGCGCAACATCCTGAACAGGGACTTCCACAAGGTCGGCATCGGTTTCGCCCGCGATGGCCGCGGGATCTTGTGGGTGACGATGATCTTCTACGGGTGAGCCGTAGGCGGAGCGCTCCCCCCGAAGGGCGGGAACGACAGAAGGGCCCGGGCGCGTAGCGCCCGGGCCCTCTGCTTCACGTCCCTTCGATCAGGCGATGTCGATCCGGCGCCGGCGTCCCATGGCCATGGCCATGAGGCCGAGGCCGAGGAGCATGGCCGCGATCATGCCGTAGCGAACGGCGTCGGTGCCGGTGAAGGCGGTCGGTCCCGGCGGGGTCGGCGGGTTCAGGGCCTCGACGATCGTGACGACCGCGTCGTCGTCGTCGGACACCTCCTCGCCCAGCACGTCCTCACCCGTTGCGACCGCGACGTTGATGACGAGCACGTCATCTGACGGGAGCACCCAGTCCTTCGTGAGCGTCACCGTCTGGCCCGGCTCGAGGACCGGGATGTTCCCGATCTCGCCGAGGACGTCGTCGACGATCGTCACGTCGTACAGGGTCGTGTCGCCCGTGTTCGTCACCTTGTAGGTGTAGGTGACCGTGTCGCCCGGCTCACCGCTGATCGGGTTCACCGTCTTCACGATCCGGATGTCGGGGTGGATGAGGTCGACCACGTGGTCGTCCTCGTCCGACACCTCGCGCCCGTCATCGGAGTGCCCTACGACCGTGGCCGTGTTCGGCAGCGGGTCGGGGTCATCCTCGGTGACCAGGTGCGAGCACGTGTAGCTCCACACCTCTTCGGTCTCGAGCGCTCCGTCGCCGTCATCGCCGGACTGGTACACCGGCGCGCCCTCGTTGCAGTTCGGGTCGGTCACGACCACGTCGTAGAGGGTCTCGGGCGTCGTGAGCGTGACGTCGAAGGTGTAGGTGATGATGTCTCCGACATGTGCGAGGTCGGGTCCGCCCTTCTCGATGTCGATGCCCAGGTCGGGGCAGTTCACCGTCAGGTCGGCGTCGTCCTCGTCACCCTCACCGTTGCTGATGGTGACGGTCGCGGTGTTGTCCACCACGCCGCACGCCCGGAAGTCGGTGTCGGAGGAGATGTGCGCCTCGTAGGTGTCGCCGGCCAGCATCGTCCCGAGGCTGCAGGAGAGCTCACCCTCCTCGATGAAGCATGCCTCCCCGCTCTGGCTGTCGATGGTCCATGCCAGGCCGGGGTTGGCCGGCAGGGTGTCGCTGACGGCAACGTCGTAGGCGTCGCCCGGCCCGGAGTTGGTCACGGTGATCGTGAACCCGATCGGCTCACCCGCGTCCACCTGCTCGGCGTCCGCGGTCTTCTCGATGTCGATCGCGGGGCACTCGACCGTGATGGTCGCCTCGGACTGGTTGTCCTCGGCGTCATCGTCGGCCTCGTTGGACGCTGAGACGGTCGCCACGTTCACGAGCACGCCGCAATCCGTGGCGTCGGTGGTGCCCCACACGTGGATGGTGCGGGACTCGCCGGCCTCCAGGTCGCCGAAGTCGCACGTGAGCAGGCCGCCGGCGATCGAGCAGTCGGCGGAGTCCTCGCTCCACGCGACACCGGTGGGCAGGGTGTCCTCGAGCATCACGTCGCGCGCGATGCCATCGCCGGCGTTGGTGATCACGATGGTGAACTCCGCGAGGTCACCCGCGTCGATTGTGTCGTCATCGGCGGTCTTCTCGACCGTCACGTCCGGGCACAGGACCTCGATGTCGACCGGACCCACCGAGGGGTTCCCGTCGTTCGTCGAGGTTGCGGATGCGTAGTTGCGGACCACGCCGCATGTGTCGGCCGTGGTGGGGGAGGAGATATGCACCGTGTAGGACGAGGTCGGCCCCGTCGGCGCCATGTCTCCGAAGTTACAGGTCAGATCGCCACCGGCGATCGAGCATTTCGCAGCGCCGGTGCCGCCGTCGATGGTCCATGCGAGGCCATCGTTGGTCGGGAGGGTGTCGTTCAGGACGACGCCCCGGGCCGTGCCCTCCCCGAAGTTCGTCACGGTGATCGTGTAGCCGATGTCATCCCCGGCGTTCACCGTGGCGTCGTCGGCTTCCTTCGTGACCATGAGCGAGGCGCACTCGACCACGATGGTCACGACCTGGCTGTCGACGTTGAGGTTGTTCGTCGCGCTCACGGAGGCGCTGTTCTGCACCTGGCCACAGGTCGCCGACGTGGTCGGGGAGACGATGTGGACCGACGCGCTCTGGCCGTTCGTCAGGTTGAAGTTGGCTGCCCCACAGGTCAAGATCCCGGCCGCGATGTCGCAGTCCCAGCCGCCGGTGGTCCCCTCGACCGACCAGTTCAGGCCGGCGTTCGTGGGCAACGTATCGGTCATCACGACCCCGAACGCGGTGCCGGGGCCCGCGTTGGTCACGGTGATCGTGTAGCCGATCTCATCACCGGCGGAAACCGGGGAAGCATCGGCGGTCTTCACGATGCCCAGGTTCGGGCACTGCACCGTGACGCTCGCGATGTCTTGGACCGGCGTCGTGTTGGACGCATCGGCCACCGCGGTGTTGCTGATCACGGCGCACGACACGCGCTCGGTGGGCGACGTGATCCGCACCGAGGCGCTCGCGCCCGATGCCAGGTCGAAGCCGTCCCCACCACACGTCAGCGTGCCCGAGGCGATGGCACAGGTCCATCCGCCGGTGACGGTGCCCACGGTCCAGGACAGGCCTGGGTTCGAGGGCAGCACGTCGGTGAGCACGACGTCGAAGGCCTTGCCGGGCCCGTTGTTGGTCACGGTGAGATCGAACCCGATGTTCTGGCCGGCGCTCACCGGGCCGGCCGGGTTCGCCGTCTTGTCGACCTGCAGGCCGGGGAACAGAACGTCGACCTCACAGTCGGCCGTATCGGTCAACTGGAAGCTCGACTGGGCCGCCGTGGCCGTCGCCGTGACCGTGTTCGGCAGCGGGTCGGGGGTCGGACCCACCACGTGGGTGAAGGTCTTCGTCACCGTCGCGGCGGCCGCGAGGGACGTGGGGAAGCCGGCGAGGGTCCCGCCGAGCAGCGGGTCGCTGACGACGAGGTTGTTCAAGGTGTCCGATCCGGTGTTCTGGACCGTGATCGAGTAGGTGATGGTCTCGCCGACCGTCGCGGTCGCCGGGCACTCCTTGAGCACGTTGAGGCCAGGGACGAGGATGTTGCCCGCCTGCTTGAGCGGGACGGTCTGCGCACCCACGTTGATCCCCTGCCCACCCACGACGACGGCGCTGTCGATGTTGTCGTGGATGTTGCCGGTGACGCTGGTCTCGGTCGGGTCGCAGTACAGGTGCAGGACGTAGCGCAGGATGATCTGCTCGCCGGCGTCCACGCCGCTCACGCGGATCGTGGCCTCCACCCGGTCGTTGCCGGCTCCGCCGAAGCCGATGTGGCTCTCGGACTGGATCGAGGCGGACTCGTCACCATCCAGGTTCTCGTTGCCGGTGTCGGGATCGTTGATCGACACGCTCACCAGATCGTCGTAGCCGACGTGCGAGCCCGAGGTCGTCTGGCCAGCGAACGTGTAGTCGAGGTCCACGGCGCCCTCGCCGCTCCCGGGGTCGACCGTGATCGCGGTGAAGAACACCACGAGGTCACCGCAGGCGAAGTCCTCGCCCTCCAGCGACTCGACCACGCCGGTCTGCTTGGAGATGGTCCGGTCGTTGTACGCACCGCCGACACCGGTTGCGTGGTTGTACGTGCCCGGGCCGGCCGCGATCGAATCCAGGGTGATGTCGCCCGCGTCCAGCGCGGCTGCGGCGTTCACCCCGACGGCGGCGCCCAGCGTGGCGCTCGGACCCTCACTCGTCCCGGCCGAGGCCACCAGCGTACCTGCCTGGCCGAGCACGAACGAGAAGAGGAGGAGCAAACTCATGAAGGAGGAGGCCATGCGGCCCTTCGTTCCTCGGAACGCCCTCCCGAACCCGGACCGGTTACCCATCTCATTCCCTCCATAGGTCGTTGCCGCTCTCACCGAACCAGCGGACCGGTGAGCCGACTCCAACGGTCGTCACCCGTATCCCCACGTCAGAAGGTACGCGTACCGGCCGGGGGACACCATCCGGCGAAAGCATGGACGTGAACCACCCCCCGGCGGCCTAGTCCTTCTGGACCGGGGTACGCATGCAGTGTGGGGGCGGTTCGAGGCAGGGACAAACGTGCAGGCCACAGACCCGTCGACCTCTCCGCTCGCGGAACGGGTCGGGAGCGTCTGGCCGCAGGCTATCGGCGGCGGCCGGCAATCGCGGCCCGCGGCGCCAGCAGGAGCGCGCCGAGGCCTGCGAAGAACAGCAGGATCGCCGCTCCCACCGGCAGGTCCATCGGGCCGGTGAAGGCCGTGCCGTCTCCCGGTGGTTCCTCGCCGCCGGGTGGGTTGCCGCCGCCTCCGGAGGACACGATCGTCACGGTCGCTGCGTCGCGGTCGACACACCGCTCACCCGAGGCCGTCTCAGCTCGGACGGTCGCGACGTTGACCACGGACGTCCCTTGGTCCGGGAGGACGGCGCCGATCCGGAAGACCGTCTCCTCACCCGGATCGAGCGAAGCCTCTCCGACCGGGCCCAGGATGTCGTCGGTCACCACCACGTCGGCGGTCTCCTCGCCCGTGTTCACCACGGTATAGGCGTAGACGACGTCATCGCCGGGGTTGCCGCTCGCAGGATCGACCGTCTTCGCGATGGCGACGCCGCATGCGCACTCGACCTCGTCGGTGACCTCCGCGTCGTTACCTTCGTCGATGACGTCGCCGGGCTCATCCCCGGCTTCGGCGTGCACGACGTTGATGAGGTCGCCGCACGCTGCCGCGTCGTCCACCTCGACGCTGGCCGTGATGGTTGCGGAGGCGCCGGCCTCGAGCTCGTCGATCTCGCAGTAGAGGGAGTAGGACGACGTTCCGTCGGGTCCCACCGAGCCTGCCGCGACGCAGAAGCCGTCGGCGCCGGTGAGATCGGGGAGGCCTCCGACCGGGTGCACCCCTTGAGGCAGTTCGTCGTTGAGCACGATGTCGTGCGCGGTCGCTTCGCCGACGCTTGAAACCACGATCGTGTAGGTGATGGTGTCACCCTTGTGCACGGGGCCGCTCGCATCGGAGTCCTTGGAGACGACGATGTCCGGCTCACCTTCACCGGGGGTCGCCTCGCCGTAGCAGAACGTCACGTGCGACAGGCCGGCGACGCCGTTCGGGTTGTCCTTGGGGTGCAGGTCGCCATCGTTGTCGGCACCCGCTGCCGGCGGCTGATCCGCGAAGGACGCGTAGTCATACCAGTTGCCCTCGCCGCCGTTGCCGCCCTTGACCCACACACCGAGGACCGGGATGTTCGCGTCCCAGTCGAAGGACTTGGCCTTCGCGTCCCAGTCGCTGATCGCGACGCTCAGCGTGCCGTCGCCGTACGGGCTCCCGCCCGGGAAGCCTCCGCCTTCACCCGCCACCTGGAGCGCGTGGACATCGGTGAGGCCGGTCAGCGTGCGACATTCGTTCAACGGGTTGGAGTTGCCTGTGTCGGATACCACCGGCTGGACGCCTCGTTCGGTGGGAGCGCCGGCTCCCGTGCCCGCCGATGCCGGGACCGCGAGAACCAGCATCGTGAGCCCGCCGACCGCTACCGCCGCCAGGCGCCTTCCGCCGCGGGTCCTCGCCATGCCTCGTTCCTCCTCGGATCGTGTGTCCAGATGGGGGAGCCTACGGTGCCCCCCGGGGGTCGACCATCCGTACCGTAGTCGCACGAGGCAGGGGATGCCATACGGCGTCTGATCCGAGCTGGGTCCATCACGCGCACTAGGACCTTTCGCGATGCAACCGCGCTGACCGGGGCTCGAAGCGGCCGTTCGTGCTGTCAGGCGTCCTGGAAGGCCAGCAGCTGCACCGGCCCTGCCACCGTCTTGAACCCGTTCAGGACGATAAGGTCGAAGACGCCGTTCCCATCGTGATCGATGCTCGCGACCGACTGCCCTTCCCCCGTGGCCGGGAGCGCCGGGACGGTTCGGAAGAGCCTGCCCGTGCCGTCGTTCTCGAGGATGAGGTCACCGAGGTTGGTTCCGCTGCTGGCCCCGGTCACGACGTAGATGTCGAGGTCCCCGTCCGCGTCGAGATCGGCCACCTCGACCTGGCGGGGGCTCGCGACGCTGAGTGTGAACGCCGCGGCGCCGAAGGTGGTCGCCCCGCGCAGGTAGACGTTGAGCTTCGTCTTCCCGAGCGCCACGAGGTCGAGAGATCCGTCGCCGTTCATGTCCGCGAGTCGGGCATCGAAGTGGATCCCTGTCGGCATCTTCAAGGCCGCTCGACGGTCGGTGAAGCCTTGGCCGTCGTGCAGGTACATCTTGAGCCCTGCCTTCCCGCACACGAGCAGGTCCTCCCAGCCGTCGACGTCGACGTCGACGGCCTGCACGCAGGTCTGGGTGCCTAAGATCCCTCCTACCTCCACGTCGAGTCCGAACTCGCCCGCGGCGCGGAACCCCGAACCGCCCACGTTCACGTACAACCTGTTCGGCGAGGCGATCCCGTCCGCCCTGGGGTAGGCGTTCGTGACGTACAGGTCGGGGTACGCGTCGTGGTCGACGTCGAGGAACGTGACCTCCCGTCCCCGGCCGTAGGGATCGGCCACGCCCCAGACGGTCGCCATGTCCTCGAAGACGCCGGGCTCGGTCTGCATCCACAGCTCGTTCGCCTTCGTCCCGGTACCGGAGTCAGCCCCGACCGCGCAATAGATGTCGACGAGGCCGTCGAGATCGACGTCGGCGGCGTCGCACCCGTGACGATCGCGCCTGGGGAACGTCGTCACGCTCTGTCGCGTGAACGTGCCGCCTTCGTTATGCATCAAGCGAGCCGAGGCGGTCACGTGAGGCACCAGGAGCACGTCTTGCCAGCCGTCGGCGTCGTAGTCCAACGGGTAGGCGCCGTAACTCCGGATCGCGGCGCCGTCCCACAGGCCGGAGTCGATCGCGAGGTCGGTGGGAGGTGTGAGCGTGCCTACCCCTGAGCCGGTGAAACTGTAGTCAGGCGGTGGCGGCGAGCACAGGTCACGGAGCCTGGCAAGGAGCGAAGCCTTGACCGCGGCGAACGCGCCGTCCGCGTGGAGGCTCTGCAGTTCGAACGGATCCTGCACGAGGTCGTAGAGCTCCTCTTCACCGGTCGTATACCGGATGTACTTCTGGGTGTGGGTGCGCACCGCGCAGTACGTCGGCGGAGCGTCGGCGGGCACACCTGGTGCGTAGTACTCGATGAGGAATGCATCACGCCACCCCAGGTCGTCGGGGTCGGCCGGGTCGTGACCGAGGAGTGGCAGGAGCGAGGTCCCCTCGGCGCCCGGGGCTCCGATCCCCGCTACCTCCGCGATCGTCGGGGCCAGGTCTACGTCGAGGGCGAAGGCGTCCTGCGTCGTCGGACCTCCCGATGGGTCGTACCGGATCACCAACGGCACCCGGATGGCCTCGTCCCACGGTGTCGACTTCGAACCCCAGCGGTGCGAGCCCGCGGATAGTCCGTTGTCCGACGTGAAGATGATCAAGGTCTCGGAGGTCCGGCCCGTGGCGTCCAACGCCGCGAGGATGCGGCCGATCGCGTCGTCGACGGCGAGCAACGTCTGCGCCTGCCGGCGGCGTTGCTGATCGTAGGTGGAGCCGGGGGAGTAGGGGAGGTGACCCACCCACGCTGGCTTATCGGAGACGTCCGCCTCGTTCAGGTTGGGAGGCCGGATCGTCGGGAGGTCGCCCAAGGCGCCGACGTAGCGCTCCGGCGGGATCCACCCGGCGTGCGGAGCGAACGGCGTGTACTCCAGGAAGAGGGGTTGCTCGGGGGGCGTCGCCTCGATGAACCCGACCGCCTCGTCCGCGAGCACGTCGGTGGAGTAGTCGGCGGCGTCCGACCCGTGCACCGCCGGGCTCCCATCGACGCTCAACTCGTAGTTCACGTAGTCCGACCCGTCACTGAACGCGACCCATCGATCCCACCCCGGCGGGATGTACGAGGGATCGAGGTAGCCGTTGAGGTACTTCCCGATCAGACCGGTTCGATATCCCGCATCGGAGAGCCACGTTGCGAGGGTCGAGGAGTCATCGAAGGCTCCGAACCCTCCGTGGGGCCCCCCGTTTCGGTACACGCCTGTGGAGTGGGAGTACCGCCCGGTGAGGATCGTGGTCCTGGTGGGGCAGCACAAGGGGTTGACGACGAACCCGTTCGTGAACGTGGTCCCGCGTCCGATGAGCTCGCTCTGCAGGATCGGCATCGCGGCGACCTGATCCCAGCGTTGATCGTCGGTCAGGATCAGAACGATGCTCGGACGATCGGCCGCACGCACGGACGGGGTGGCCCGCACGCCGACCACGACCGAAGCGACCACCAGTACCGACCCCACCGCTGCTCGGACACCCGTTCGCCTGCGGGGTTGGGCCGGAGCACCCGAGCGTGGCATCGTCGCACCGTGCAGGAAGATCCGCGCGAGGTCAACAGCCCAGTTCAGGCGGGCGGCCGGGAGGGGGATGTCCACTTCCCGCACAGAGTTACATAATGTCCGTTATCGGCACGACGCAGGGAGAACCTCGGAGCTATCGCCGCGAGGTTTCCGGGACGGGGCCGCGGCCCGCGCGCAAGGAGAAACCCCAGCGGGTGACGAGCCACAGGGCCTCCACGACGATGCTCCGGGAGATCTTCGAGTGCCCGTGCTCGCGCTCGCGGAAGGTGATAGGAACCTCGCCGATGGCGAACCCCATGTGGTGCGCACGCATCGCGAGTTCGACCTGGAATCCGTAGCCCTCGCTCGCGATCGGTTCACGTAGCAACTCCAGGAGCGTCTCGCGCCGGTAGACACGGAACCCGCTCGTGGCGTCTTGGACAGGGATCGCCAGCATGATCCGTGCGTACGTGTTGCCTGCCCGGGACAACCCCACGCGGAACCGGCTCCAGTTGCTGACCGATCCGCCGGGCACGTAGCGGCTGCCGATCGTCAGGTCGTAGGTCGCAGCAGCTCGCAGCAACGCTCCGAGCTCGTCAGGGTCGTGGGAGAGATCGGAGTCCATCTCGACGACGAGGTCGTACCCCTCGGTGAGCGCCACCTCGAAGCCCTCCAGGTACGCGCTGGCGAGGCCGGATCTCTCGGGGCGCTCTCGCAGCCGCACCCGGCCTTCGGCGCCGGCGGCACGGACCGCGTCACCGGTCCCGTCCGGTGAGGAATCGTCCACGACGAGGACGTCCACCTGGGCAGGGTTCGCGAGCACCCGTGCCAACACCTCTTCGATGGTGGCTCGTTCCATGTACGTCGGAAGGATCACGAGCGTGCGGGGCGCGCTCGGCAAGGGCTCCGGCGCCGGCCGGTTCCCGGTCCGTCGCCGAGGCACCAAGAAGGATCCCATCACGATCACGAGGCAGAGCCACGGGACCACGTCGCCGACCCGCACGTAGACGGTGCGCGCTGTCGAGGTAGCGATCCGTCCTTGGAGGATAGCGGTCTCGAACAGGCCGGTGCGCGAGCGCACGCGGCCGCTCGGGTCGATGAAGGCCGAGACGCCCGACGCAGCCGCATCCACAACCCAGCGGCCGGTCTCGACGGCTCGGATCCTGCTCATCTGGAGGTGCTGGTCAGATGCCGCGGTGAAACCGTAGGCCACGTTGTTCACGGGCACGACGAGGAACGTCGCGCCACCCAGCACCGCTTCCCGCACGATGCCGGGGAAGGCGTTCTCGAAGCAGATAGGGGTAGCGAACGCAGGCACCGCGTCGACGTGATACACGGTGATCTCTTCCCCAGGGATCCGGTCGACGGGGATCCGCTCGAGCGCGTCGATGAAGCCCAGCCGTGCGCGCCAAGGTACGTACTCCCCGAACGGCACCAGATGCGTCTTGTCGTAGCGACCGGCGGGCTCCCCTGCCGCGTCGAACGCGATGGTGCTGGTGTGCTGGCTCCCGTCGGGGTCATCGAGCACCGCGCCGATGACGGTGGGAACCCCCTGCGACGAGACGGCGTTGCGGACGGCTTCCATCACGGCGGGCGAGGACGCCGCCACCGGATCCAGAGCCCCCTCCCCCCACAGCGCGAGATCGGGGCGTTCGTCCATGCTCGCCAGGGTGCGGTGCTGCTCCAGGTAGCGCTCGGCCACGATCAGGTCCTGTTCGGCCACCGACGTCCCGGACGGAACCCGCCAGTCCACCTGGATGGCCGCGATCTGCACGCTCGGTCCGCTCGCGGTCGGGAACCCCAGCGCCATCGGGGCGATCACGGCAAGGAGTGCACCGCCGGTACGCGACGCTCGCTCCCACCCTGTCCCCTCCCCCACCAGGGCTTCGACGAGGAGCGCGTTCACGAGTACGACCACGAACGTGAGGCCCCACACGCCGGCGACAGCTGCAAGAGGCAGGAGCATCCTGTCGTCGGCCTGCGAGACGCCGAGGCTCCCCCAGCTGAAGCCGCCGAGCGGCCAGCCTGCGCGGGCCCACTCCAACCACGTCCACAACGCGGCGAGCGCGAACGCACCTCGCCAGGGCCGCCCCGGTCGCGCCAGGAGGGGGGCTACGAGGCCGAAGACCGCGACGAAGGCCGCACACAACAGCGTGACAGCCACCCACGCGTTCGCACCGAACTGATAGATCCAGTAAAGCGTGGCGCCGAAGAACGACAGACCCCACGACAGCCCAAGCAGCGCGCCCACGCGAGGGCGCACACCGCGGACCCCCCAGAGCAGCGGCACGAGCCCGACGAAGGCGAGCGGCCAGAGTTCGGCCGGTGGGAACGCGAGCGAACATGCCGCGCCGCCCAGGAGGGCGGCGGCGATCCGAAGGGACAGGCGCGTGGTCGGTGCGTGAGCGCTCACGCGCAGTCGCGGCAGAGCATCTTCTTCTTGTCCGCGAGTTGACTTCGGTGTTTCACCAGGAAGCACCGTTTGCAGGTGAACTCGGTCTCCTGGATCGGGACGACGCGGGATTCGGTGGGCTCCAGCCGTTCGTCACGAACCATGGCCGCGAGCGCTGCGTCGTCTTCTTCCTCGGCCGCGGCCACCTGCTCCTCCTGGCTCTCTTGCTTCGCCAGGATGTCCTGGATGGACTCGACGTTCTCAAGACCCGGCTCCGGCGTGACGGTCGACTCCGCGAGGTCGTCGGCGTTGGGCTCGAGGTCCTCGATCGGCTCGTCCTCGTCCACGACGTCTTCGTCCTCGGAGGGGTCATCGATGTCGATGTCGTCCGCGCTCATGGTTCCTCTCCGAGCGGGCATCCCCCCGCTTCGGGCGCGCATCCTACACCCGAGCCACCGACATGCACCGGGGACGCCGCGTCTGGGCATAGGTGAGGACCCAAGGAACCTTTGGGGCCGCGACGCCGGGGCGCCGCGTTCTCTACTCGGCTTCTTGGGTCCTCGTGCCCCACCGCCGAAGCGGTGACGCAGGCGGAGGCTAGCCCCGCCCGGCCGAGGTGGTCAAGTCCGGGCACGGAGAAAGAGTGACAGAACCGTCCGGCCTCACGAAGCGTGGACCTCGCGGCCCATCGACACCGTGAGCACGGGGCGAAGCTTCGCGACGTCTTCGGCCACGAGCGGGTCCTCGTCGTACGCAGCCATGTCGGCTCGGAAGCCCGGTGCAAGGACCCCTTTCCTCTCCTCTCGGTGCTCGAGGTGGGCACCACCGGCCGTATGGACACGGACCGCCGTGGTGCGATCCACGCGCTGCGCAGGGTCGTGATGCGACTCCATCGCGAAGACAGCCGACCACCCCCCCAAAGGGGTCACCGGGGCGTCGGAGCCGGCCCCCACGCCGAGCCCTCGTTCGAGCATGGTCCTGAACGGGTTCAACGAACGAGCGCGGGGGATGCCGAGGGCGCGCTCGTAGAGACCGTCGGGACCACCCCACCGCGCGTCGAACGCCGGCTGGATGCAGACGGCCAGGCCGAGAACGGCGGCACGTTCGATCTGTTCCGCACTCGCCATCTCGAAGTGCTCCACACGGTGACGGCGCGCGCGGAAGTGTCGGCGCTCACGCGAGTCGAGCGCGTGGTAGACGCGTTCCCACGCGGTGAGGACCTGCTCGATCGCGCGATCCCCGATGGCATGGATGCCCGCTTGCAGCCCGGCGTCGTGGGCGTCGTGGAAGAAGGCTGCCAAGACGTCATCGGCGTAGTACGTGGCGCCGGATCCTTCGCCTTCGGTGTAGGGCTCCGTCAACGCCGCGGTCCGGGCGCCGATCGACCCGTCGGAAGGGAGGTCCCCGCCGATCGCCCGCAGGCCCAGATCGAGGACCCGCGCGACATCCGTGCTCGCGGCCACCGCGTGCACGTCCACGGGCAGCCTGGCGCGATGACGCAGCAGCACCTCGAGGTCGCGGAACCCGTCATCCTCGGGCATCGCCATCTCGTGCACCGACGTGATCCCGGCGGCCGCGGCCTCGGCGGCTGCGGCCAACTGGAGTTCCTCGATCCGGTGCTCCGATCGCGCGTCGGCGACGCAGCGCCCCACCCGCCGGTTCGCTTCTTTCGTGACCAGACCCGTCGCCCGGCCGTCCAGACGCTGGCATCCGTCGGCGTCGAGGGCTCTGGCGAAGGTGAGTGCGGCGGTGTTCGCCAAGGCGACGTGGCCGTCGGCCCTCCGGATCACCAAAGGTCGGTCGGTCGCGGCGTCCAGGTCCTCCAGTGACGGCATCGCAGGGTCGTCCCAGGACGTCTCGTCATAGCCGCGGAGGAACACCACGGGCTCGTGTTCGGTGACCGCCCGCCCGCGCGCGAGCGCGATCAGTTCGTCCGCGGACCGCGCTCGCTCGACATCGGCCTCGCCCAGCGAGAGCCCCGTACTCGTGAGGTGAACATGGCCATCCACGAAGCCGGGCACGATCGTCGTTCCCGGCAGATCCACGGTTCGATCCGCCTCGGGCGGATCCCCGCTGCCCACACGCTGGACGTGCCGGTCGTCCACGAGCACCCACGAACCGTCGGGGACGTGGCCCAGCGTGCGCACGAGCGACGCGCGGTAGAGGGTCCTCACGGGCCCGCATCATGCCACGGGCTCGGCTCGAGCCGGGGACGCCCTCGGCGCGAAACCCTCCGCATCTCCGATCGCTCGGACGCGGCGCACCTTCGCGTCGTTGGGCTTCAAGCCAAGACCGCCGAGAGCACCTGACCATGCGTCGAAGGCGCGGGCCGCGACGCCTGGATGGGCTCCCAGCAAGACGACGTCATCGACCCAGCGGAGCACCGATGCACCGGCGCTCGCCGCCGCCTCGTCGGCGACCGCCAGGACGCAATTGGCGAGCACGGCCGAAGGCGCCGGGCCGATCGGCAGCCCGCGAAGACCCGCACGAGCCAGTTCGCCGAGGAACGACACCACGCGGCGCCGCTCCCCCGCCGAGACGCCGGAAAGAGCCAGCGCCCGATCGACGGCCGATGGACCGATCGATGCGTAGCACCGGTGGACGTCGCCGATCGCCGCAGCCGCACCCGGTGAGGTCTGCACGGCGCGGGCCAAGGCGGCGTCCCAGGCGTGCCGAGCCGGCCCGACGGGGAGCAGTTCCCCCTGCCGCGCGGTCCGGTTGGCGAAGACGCCCTTACCGAGGTGGCGCTCGATCGCGGGGACGACCGCCGCCACGGCTCGCTCGTAGCGACGCAGGTCCGCACGGTGGAGTTCGGCCAGCCAACGCGTGTGCGCACCCGGCCCGACGTACGCGCGCAGCTGCGGCGAACCCTTGAGACGGTGCTGCACGGGCCTCCCTCTATGGCCGGGAGGGAGGTCCCGCCATACGACCACGGACGCCGCATGCCCGTCGATCCCCGAGGCGGGGGAGATCTCCATCCCCCGGGCGTGGCCTACGATGTCCCCTGTGCTCGATGAGCGAGACCTCGAGATCGTCGCCGCGCTACAGGTCGACGCGCGGGCCACCTACGCTGACGTCGCCTCACGGGTCGGGCTCTCGGCGAGCGCCGTGCACGACCGGGTTCGCAAGTTGGAGCGTGCGGGCGTGATCCGCGGGTACCGAGCGGTCATCGACCCCGAGGCGGTCGGCCTCATGGTCACGGCGCTGATCTCCGCGACCCCGCTCGACCCTCGCCAGCCTGACGATCTCCCCGAACGACTCGCCGATTTCCCCGAGATCGAGGACTGCCTGAGCGTCGCCGGCGAGGCGAACTACGTCCTGAAGGTACGCACGCGGACACCGGGTGACCTCGAGGACCTCATACGGCGGCTGCGCGAGACGGCAGGCGTCGCGACCCGGACGACCATCGCGCTCTCGATCCCGTTCGAGGGGCGGGCGCGGGGCTCGTAGATCTGCTCCCGATCCGTGCGCGAAGGGTGGATGATGCACGACATGAGGTTCCGCCCGGTCTCGTTGATCGTCGCCCTGGCGGCGGTATCGGCGTGCGGCGCGCCGTCGAACACCTACGTGGAAGATCCGGCGACGGGCGTGCAGTTCGCCGTGCCGGCCGGATGGCAGGTGGTCGACCTCGCCCAACGGGGGACCACACCCGATAACCCGGTTGCGGTCCCTGACCCTCTTGTTCTGCAGAAAGCCTTCGCGCCCGGAGACGTGGACCTGCCCGATCCCTGGGGGCCGTTCGTGGACTTCCCCATCGGCTACGCGATGGTGCAGCAACTCACGCCCGAAGCCCAGGACATCATGTCGATCCGTCGGCTCCGCAACCTCGTGATCCAGATCGACGGGCTGCTGGAGGATCGGCCCGATGATGTCCGGATCATCGACCAGGAGCTGTTGAGCACGGAAGGGTTCCGCGGTGAGCATCTCGTCTACTCGATGAGGATCGTGCCCGAAGACCCCCAGTCGCCGCCGGTGACGGTTACCCTGGACCAGACGGCCTACCTCGATCCGTTCACGACGAACGCCTACGTGTTCCTGATCGGCTGCACGGCTGACTGCTACGTCGAGCACGCGGACACGATCAGGAGCATCGCGAGCACATGGAGCGTGGTGCCAGGATGAGCGACCGATCGATCCAACCGCTACCCAAGAGCCGGCCGAAGGAGTCCGAGCGCACGACCCGCAAGCCTCTCGGCTGGTGGGACCGGGTCAAGTTCCTCCTCTTGTTCGGCGGCGGATGGTTGGTCCTCGCCGGCAGCGAGTACCTCAGGCTGGCGGCCGTTCGACCCCGGTACGACGCGCTCTACGAGGCTGTTCGCACCAACAGATGGTTGCTGATCGCGTTCTCGGTGGAGTTCGTGCGGCAGATGCATTTCCTGATCGCGGAACACTCGAAGGGTTACTTCGCGGCCTGGAACCGGGTCTGGAGCACGAGCGAGAGCGCGCGGCAGAAGGTCGACCCCTGGACGCGGTATCGGCTCGGTCGCATCGCGTGGATCGCGTTCCTGCTCTACCTGGTCGGTACCTACGTGTCGAGCAGCTACACGTTCGGCAGCCGGCAGATCTCCCCCCTCGAAGCGGTCCTTCGGACGCCCGGACTCATCATGCAAGGCCTCCCGGACATCCTGCGATTCGTCTTCATCATCGCGCTCGGCCTGATGCAGATCGTCGCTCTGTTCTGGTTCCTGTCCAAGGGCGGAGTGGACACGTACATGCCCGATGACATCGAGACCCGTTTCTCGGACGTGAAGGGGCAGGACGCGGTCCTCGACAAGGTTCGGGAGACCATGGTCTTCCTCGAGGATCCCGCGTCGATCGAGGACCGAGGCGGGTACGTGCCCGGAGGCATCCTCCTGTGGGGCCCGCCCGGCACCGGGAAGACGCTGATGGCGCAGGCGGTCGCCGGGGAGACCGCCAAACCGTTCGTGTTCGTGGAGCCCGGCGCCTTCATCAACATGTTCATGGGCGTCGGCATCCTCAAGGTGAAAGGGCTCTTCCGCAAGCTCCGCAAACTCGCGAGCCGCTACGGTGGCGTGATCGTCTTCTTCGACGAGGCGGATTCCCTCGGCAACCGCGGGCAGGCATCGGGCGGCTGGAACGCCGAGCCCGGACCGTGGACCACCGCACCGTCGTGCAACGGCATCGGCTACCTTTCGGACATGGGGCGGCACACGGTCTTCGACGCGATCGAACGGCCGGATCCTGAGGGTGGACGGACGGACCGGATCTTCATGGCGCCCGGCGGCGGCGGGATGGGCACGCTGCAGTCGTTGCTCTCGGAGATGGATGGTCTGAAGAAACCGCGCGGCTTCGTCAATCGAGTGGTGCGCCGTGCGCTGGGGCTGAAGCCGAAGCCACCGCCGAGGTACCGCATGCTGCACATCTTCGCGACCAACCAGCCGCACGTGCTCGACGAGGCGATGCTCCGCCCGGGTCGCATCGACCGGAAGTACAAGGTCGGCTATCCGCACAAGGAGGGGCGCAAGGAGACCTTCGAGCTCTACCTCGGCAAGGTGGCTCACGACCTCTCCGAGGAGCAGATCGATCACCTATCCACCATCTCGCCCTACGCGTCGGGCGCGATGATCAAGGACATGGTCAACGAAGCCCTCATCATCGCGATCCGCGACGGACGCGAGTCGATCACGTGGCGCGACATCATCGCGGGCAAGCAGATCAAGCAGCACGGTGTCCCGGATGATTGGGAGTACGTCCAGCGGGAGCGTCACGCCGTGGCCGTGCACGAGGCTGCGCACGCCGTGACCGCGGCGCTCCTACGCCGGCACGTCACGATCGACCTGGCCACGATCGAGCGCCGGGGTGGCGTCGGCGGATTCGTGTCGTCGATCCCCCTGGAGGATCTGTTCACGTCGTGGAAGTCCGAGGACGAGATCGACGTGATGGCGTCGCTGGCATCGCTCGCGGGTGAGCGCATGTTCTTCGACGAGGACAGCTCGCATGGGGTCGGTGGAGACATGCAGAACGCCACCCGGATGATGATGGTGATGGAGGGCTATGCGTCGATGGGTACCACCATCGCCTCGCGCGCCGTGACCTTCGGCGGACTGCGCGGTGCCCAGCCCGTGGAGGACGGGACGGACCGTCAGATGCTGGATACCCTGTTCGGAGAACGGGTTGAGGCCGGTCTCGCCCGGCTGTACGAGCGTGTCTGGGCGCTCCTGGATGAGCATCGGATCGACGTGCTCGCGGTGGCGCACGCCCTCGAGGCCCATCTGACGATCACGGGTGAGGACGTCCGCGCCATCATCGAGGGACACGAAGGCTCGATCGTGGACGGCCGCATCTACCAGGACCCGGTCTTCCGTCAGCAACTCCTCGCGTATCACGAGAGCGCGCTGGTGGCCCATCGCGAGCACGACGAGATCGCGGAGCCGCTGCCACAGACGCCTGCCATGGCGCTGCCGCCCGGAGGCAACGGACATCGCCAACCGGTCGAGCCCGATCAGGAGACCCCGGCCTAGGCGCGCGGAGCGCCGACGCTATCCTGGCATCCATGCGTCTGTTCAACTCGCTCACGCGCCGGGTCGACGAACTCGATCCGGGCGAGCCAGGCCACGTCCGCATGTACTCCTGCGGGCCGACCGTCTACCGCTACGCCCACCTCGGCAACCTCCGGACGTTCATGCTCGCCGACCTGATCCGGCGGGCTCTCGAGTTCGAGGGCCTGCGCGTCACCCAGGTGATGAACATCACCGACGTCGGCCATATGACCGACGAGTCCTCCCCCGAAGCGGTCGACAAGATGCTCCTGGCGATGGAGGACGAGGGCCTCTCCCCCACCGAGATCGCCGAGAAGTACACGGCCGCGGTGTTCGAGGATGCGGCGGCGGTGGGGATCCGTCCCGCGGACCTCTACCCGAAGGCGACCGAGCACATCGTCGAGATGCTCGACCTCACCGAGACACTCGTCGATCGCGGTCACGCCTACGCCGTCGACAACGGTTCGGTCTACTACGACGTCACGTCGTTCCCCGGCTACGGCAAGCTCTCGGGCAACACGCTCGAGAACCTCCGCGAGGGCCACCGCGACCTGGAGACCGACCCGCGCAAGCGCAACGCCGCGGACTTCGCGCTGTGGAAGGCGGCCGGGCCTGGCAGGGTGATGAAGTGGCCCTCTCCGTGGGGCGAGGGCTTCCCCGGCTGGCACGTCGAGTGCTCCGCCATGTCGATGAAGCACCTCGGCGAGCGGATCGACATCCACACCGGAGGCACCGACTTGCGCTTCCCCCACCACGAAGACGAGATCGCTCAATCCGAAGGTGCGGTCGGACATGACGTCGTCGGCGTCTGGATCCACGGCGGCCACCTCCGCTTGACCGGCCAGAAGATCTCGAAGTCCACCGGCAACGTGCTCCGCGTGCCCGACCTGCTCGAGCGCGGTCTGGATCCGCTCGCGTTCCGTTGGCTGTGTTTCCAGACCCAGTACCGCTCCGAGATGGACTTCTCGTGGGAGGCGATGGAGACCGCGGACCAGCGCGTGAAGCAACTGCGCCACCATATGGCGGAGTGGGCGCCGGCCGCCACCGATCCGGGCGACGTCGCCCGTGCGTTCGACCAACGGTTCCGCGAAGCGCTCGCGAGCGACCTCCACATGCCCGGGGCGATCACCGTGGTGAACGAGCTCGACCACAGCGCCGACGTCGCACCCGGGGAGAAGTACGCGCTGCTGGCTTCGTGGGACCACGTGCTGGGGCTGGACCTGCAACGCGAGGCCGAAGCGGGGTGGGAGCCGAACGAGCCGATGCGGGCGTTGATGGCCGAGCGCGACGTCGCTCGTTCGACGAAGGACTACGCCTCCAGCGACCGGCTGCGCGATGAACTCGCCGCGATGGGCTTAGAGGTCATGGACACCGCGGAGGGCACGAAGGTACGTCCGCGGACCTAGCCGACGACGCTGAGGCCGCGCGGCGAGTCGTTGAACGTCTCCACCCCGTCGGACGTCACCGCCACGATGTCCTCGATCCGGACGCCGAACGCGCCCGGTAGGTAGATCCCCGGCTCGACGCTGAACGTCATGCCGGGCTCCATGGGCGTCTCGTTCCCCTCGATGACGTACGGCGGCTCGTGGACCTCGATCCCTATCCCATGGCCCGTCCGGTGGATGAACCGCTCACCGTAACCGGCGGCCGCGATCATCTCGCGCGCCGCCCGGTCGACCTCCTGCAGTGCGTGTCCGGGCCGCACGGCCTGGCGCGCAGCCCGCTGTGCGGCTTCGACGACACCGTGCACCTCTCGCTGTTCGGGTGTCGGGTCCCCGACCACCACCGTCCGCGTCGTGTCGCTGCAGTAGCCGTCCAGTACACCCCCGAAATCCATCACCACGACGTCCCCGGGCAGCACGACGCGCGCCCCCGGTTCGTGATGCGGTGAGGCGCCGTTGGGCCCACCGGCCACGATCGTGAAGTCGACGCTCGTGTGCCCGTGGTGGCGCAGCAGGCGGGCGAGGTCGGCCGCCACCTCGTCCTCACGACGCCCCGCGAAGGGCAACCGGACGACGTCGACGAACGCACGGTCCGCCGAGGCCCCCGCTCGGCGGAGGGCGTCGAGCTCCTCCGTGTCCTTGATCGCGCGCAGCTTCCCGAGGACCGGCGACGCGGAGGACCAGGTGATACCCGGCGCAGCCCCCTGCAGGGCCAGGACGTGCGCCGCCCAGGTCCGATCCGAGACCACGACGAGCCCCGACCCCGGCAACGGATCCACGACCAGCCGGTACGGGTCGGCTCCGTCGGTCCATCCTCGGAGATCGATCTCACCACCGGCGGGCGCCGAAGCGGCGAGCGGCCGCTCGAGCTCGGGGACGACCAGGAAGGGATCACGCCCGGGCTGCAGGACCAGCAGCGTCGCGCGCTCCAGGGGCATCGGGTCATAGCCCGTCAGATAGACCAGATCGGGTGAAGGAGCCACCACCACCGCGGCGAACCCCTGCCGCCCGGCCTCCTCGGAAGCCGCCTGCATCCGCCGTTTCGCGCGCTCAGGGTTCACAGTTTCAACCGGATGGGCTGTGGGATGACCTGGAAGGTCACGGGGGTGGTGCCGAAGACGACGCCGTCGACGACCACGGGCATCGCGCGATCGGTCTCGACGCTCACCTTGATCCGAGCGCGGTGTTCCTTGATGCCGGGGTCCGGGATGTGATCACCATGACGGAACAGCCTCGGCAGCATCCGGTAGGCATCCGATCGGGGTCCGACGAACGCGAGCGCGTCGAGCACGCCATCGCCGGGGAACGAGCGCGGGGACAGCCGCAGGCCCCCGTCGGTGAACTGCCCGTTGCCGACGACGACGCTCCACGCGCGGATCTCGTGCGTCTTCGCGTCCACGCCCAGGCGCACCGCTCGTGTCCGCGAGGTGAGGTACGCGCTCCAGAAGCCGATGAACCGCCGCGCGCCCCTCCACCCGACGGGCAGACGGGCGGTCCTCGCCGTGGCCGCCGCGAAGAAACCCACCTCGCCCAGGTTGTGCCCGTAGCGGATGGCGCGCTCCCCTCCCGGGGCCGTCGCGGCCACCTTCATCACATCGAGCGCGTACGTCTCTTCGCCGAGCAGATGGTGGCTCGCACCCTCGAGGTCGGCCGGCAAGCCGAACGTCCGCGCCAGATCGCAGTCCGCCGTGGGCAGCAGCGCGAGGACGGCCTCCTCGACGATGGGGCGGCCATCGCGGAACATCCCGTTCACGACGTCCTGCACGGTCCGGTCATCGCCCACGGCGGCGAGGTACCGGAAGCCGCCGTCGATCGCCTCGGACGCCAAGCGGGTCGCCAGGCCGGCCCCGTCGGCCATGAACACCTCGTGCTCCAGCCCTCGGGCCTCGATGGCTCTTCGCGCCTCCGCGACCTGGGATCCGGCCTGCCCCTCGCCGACCCTCGGATCGGCGATCACGGCGATGCTCCCGAACGGGCTCGTGTTCATCGGCGGATCATCGTACCGACAGGCCCGTGTACGCGACGACGCCTCGCAGCACGGCCTCCCGGGCCTCTCGCACGAGCGCTGACGTCTCACCGCCGGCGACCTCTTCGATCTGACGGAGGAGATCGACCAGTTGCTTGCAGTTGCGCACGAAGTCTCCGGGCGCCATGTCGGTTTCCTCCAGCACGTCTTCGAGCGCCTTGCCCTCCGCCCAGTGGAAGACGTGCTCGGCGAAACCGGCCTCGAGTTCCCGCGAGAGTTGCACCTGATGGCCGTCCTCCACCCGGCGCACCTGTCGCCAGAGGCGCTGCAGACGCTCGTAGCGTTCACCCGTGGACGCCGTGGGCATCCGCCCCGCGAGCGGTGTGCGCTCGCGCGCTTCGTACACCATGGTGGAGACGACCGCGGCGACCTCCGGGGGCGTGAGGCCCTCGAGGACCCCGTCATCCAGGGCCTCGCCCACGAGCAGGTCACTCTCCCCGTAGATCCGGGCCAACCGGCGACCCTTGTCCGTGATCGACCACTTCGACACGTAGCCGAGGTCTTCGAGCACCGCGAGGACGCGGTCGAACTGCCGCGCCAAGGTCTCGGTCCGGACGCGGATCCGCCGGTCGATGCCCGCCAGTTGCCGCTGCAGGGCATCGGCACGCTCCGCCCATCGCTCATGCTTCGCACGATCCGGACAGGCGTGCGACGGGTGCTCTTTCGCGCGAGCCTCCAGGCGGGCTGCTTCCCGCTCCACCTTCGGGTCCCCTGCCCGATCCTTCGTTGGTTCGGCGCGGCGGACCTGCAGGGCGACCAGGCGCGCCGCGACGTCGCGCCGGTAGCGGGCACTGCGCGAGCTCCCGGAACGGGGCAGCTGGATCTTCGTCAACACCGGTGGCGGTTCGCGGAAGTCACGTGCGGCCAACCGGAAAGCGGTCCGGTCCTCCGAGAGCACCATCGGACGAGCATCCCGCACGCCGACCACGACGACGAGGCCTTTGCGCTTCGCACGGTTGACGTGGAGCACGTCACCGGGCCGCAGCGCCGCGAGCGCACGTTTCACGGACTGCTCACGTGCGGCATCGCGGCCCTTGCGATCCTCCTCCCGGAGGGAGGCCGCCTTCGTGCGCAGGGCCCAGTACTCCTCGAAGTCCCCCAGATGGCAGCGGAGGTTGACCCGGTAACCGTTCAAGGCCTCCTGGTCGCGAGCGCGCGCGCGCTCCAGCGCCACCACACCCCGGTCCGCCAGGAACTGCGCGAACGAGGAGTTGAGGAGCGCGTGCGCCTGCTCGGGCTCGTAGTTCCGCACGAGGTTGACGGCCATGTTGTACGAAGGCCGGAACGACGACGTGAGGTCGTAGGTCCGGGTGGCCGCGAGCCCCGCCACCCGCTCGAACGGCACCTGACGCTGGTACAGGACCACGGCGTGCCCCAAAGGGTCGATCCCGCGGCGGCCGGCCCGGCCGGTCAACTGGGTGTATTCCCCCGGCGTCAGCACCTCGTGCCGCTCACCTTGGAACTTCCACAGATCCTCGATGACCACGGTCTTGGCCGGCATGTTGATGCCCAAGGACAGCGTCTCGGTCGCGAACACCACCTTCACGAGGCCCTCTTCGAACAACTCCTCCACGGTCTCCTTGAACGCGGGGAGCATGCCGGCGTGGTGGGCGGCCACCCCGTCGGCCAGGCTCTCGAGGAACTCGGGGAAGCCCAGCGCGGCGAGGTCCTCGTCCGGGAGTAACGCGGCGCGGATCTCCGCGCGCTCGCGGATACGCGCGGACTCCTCGCGCGTGGTGAGCCGGACGCCCGCGTCACGCAACCACCGCACGCTCCTGTCGCACCCCGCCCGGCTGAAGACGAAGTAGATGGCGGGCAACATCGCGTGCTGCTCGAGCGTGATCACCACGTCCTCGCGGCGGGGCACGTACATCCCGTGCGAGCCCCCACCCGGCCGGCGGCCCCCCCGTCGATGTTCCGACCTGACCCCGGCCTCTTGACGATCCAGCTGCACGACGTAGGGGTTCGGCAAGAGCACGCCGTCCTGCTCTACATGCATGGGGTGCAGCCGCGACCCGACGAGGTAGTGATGATCGAGCGGGACGGGTCGGCGCTCTTCGATCACGACGCGCGTGTCCCCGCGGAGCGTCCGGATCCATGCGCCGAACTCTTCGGCGTTCGAGATCGTCGCCGAGAGGGCCACCACGTTGACGGATCGGGCGAGGTGGATCAGCACCTCCTCCCAGACGGCTCCGCGGTAGGGGTCCTGCAGGTAGTGGACCTCGTCCATCACCACGCTCTGCAGGCCCGCCAGCGTGTCGCTCCGCTCGTACAGCATGTTGCGAAGCACCTCGGTGGTCATGACGACCACCGGCGCCTCACCGTTGATCGTGTTGTCCCCCGTCAGCAGGCCCACCTGGCCGGCCCCGTAGGCGGCCACGAAGTCGCCGAACTTCTGGTTCGACAACGCCTTGAGGGGCGTCGTGTAGAAGCACTTGCGGCCCGCGTCCAAGGCCTGTTCCAGCGCGAACTCCGCGACCACCGTCTTGCCGGCGCCGGTGGGCGCCGCGACCAGGACCGAGTGGCCTTGGTCGAGGGCGTCGATCGCATCGGACTGGAAGGGATCGAGCGGGAACGGGTATCGCTCGGCGAACGCGAAGGGGGAGGTCACGCGGTCAGTCTAGATATCCCACGCCTCTAGGTCGTCAAGCCACGAGTTTCTCTGGGGCGGG
>JBBDHX010000002.1:0-9262 GCA_040880745.1 Actinomycetota bacterium | reverse complement strand
CCCCCCCCCCCCCCCCCCCACCTCCCGGTGAAGGCCACCACCTTGGTCCTTCCGCGGGTCTTCCCGCTCGGTCCGTTGCCGTTCGTCGAGCCCGTCCCCACCTACGAGCCGGCTATCCACCCTTCGCCCAGCCGCGGTCATGGGCCGGACTACCTCGGTGTGCGCGAGTACCGCCCGGGTGACCCGATGCGGCACGTCCACTGGGGTCTGACCGCCCGCCACGCACAGGTGATGGTCCGCGAGTTCGAGGAAGAGAAGACGCGCCGCCTCGCGGTCGTCGTGGACACGGAGCGCGACACGCCGGGCGCGTGGACCCCCCTCGATCGATGCTGCGCCGTGGCTGCCTCCCTGGTGGAGGCGGCCGAGGCCGCGGGTCACGGCATCCGGCCGATAGCCGGGCGCTCCGACGGTATCGACGTGCTCATGCGTGCCGACGGCGCGAGCATCCATCGGTGGCTGGCCCGGCTCCGGTGGACAGGCTGGCTGCTGGCATCGGTGCTGGGCGACCTGGGGCCCGAAGACCTGCGAGGTGTCGAGACGCTCGTGGTGGCAACCCCCGCGTGGGCGGACACGGACATCGAAACCCTCGCAGAGGCCCTCGCCGACCTCCCGGTCCGGCGAGTGGTCGTGGTGATGGCCGGGCTCGGGGACGGCGAGGGGGCCGGCGCCGAGCGGGATGGGGTGCTCGACGTCCTCTCCAGAGCGGGCGTCGAAGCCTTGTGGTGGGCTGCGGACGCCGAGCTGGACCGGGCCCTCGGCGCCGAGGTGATGCCGGCGTGAACATCGAGTGGCATCGTCAGGGCACCCCACCGGAGGATTCGGTCGCCTTGCGCGTCGTGGTCGCCACCGCTGTGGAGCTCGGCGTGATCGCCCTCGTATTGCAAGGAGCGGTGGATGCTGCGGCGGCGGCCGGCGCGCTCGTCCTGGCGCCGCTGGGCTATCTGTTCTCGTACCGGCGCCGCGCCACGCCCTCGGTGCTCGTGAAGATCGCGCTGTCGCTCGCGCTCTTGGTGGCGCTCGCGCATTTCTTCCGCGCGGTCGGTGGGATCCGTACCGTGGACCAGGCCCGCGTCCCGTTGGCGGGGCTCTTCTTATGGGTGCAGGTGCTGCACGCGTTCGACGTGCCGCGGCGGCGCGACCTGGCGTTCTCGATGGTGTCCTCCACGACGCTCGTGGCCGTCGCGGGGGTCCTTTCGCTCTCGGGGGCCGTCGTCTGGCTGGTCCTGGGGTGGGCGGGGCTCGCCGCCGCATGGCTGTGGTTGTCGTCGCAGCCCCCTCCCTCCGACGTGACCCAACCCGTGTCGGCGCGGCGCACGCGCGGCCCGCGGCAACCGCGTCTCGCGCGGTCGCGTTCGGTCGCCGTGGCCGGCCTGACCGCGCTCGTCTTGGGGACCGCCCTGTTCGCCGTCACCCCTCGTCTGCCAGCGCAGCTGGTGCGGACGCCACCGTTCTCGCTCGGCGATCTGGGGCTGCCACCCGCACCTGACGGTGCCGCCTCGACCTCCAACCTCGGTCTGCCACTGCCGGGCACCGATGGCGTCGTGGACTTCGCCCCCGATGCCTACCCGGGGTTCAGCGGTGCGATGGATCTGCGTGCTCGCGGGATCCTCTCGGACGAGCTGGCCTTCCGCGTACGTGCTGACCAGGCTGCCCTGTGGCGGGCGGACGTGTTCGACACCTTCGACGGGCGGATCTGGACGCCGTCGGACTCCTCGCAGGGGTCGGTCGAAGCAGGCTCCTCGGACGAGCCGCCGACGGTACCGGTCGGTGACTTCGGCGAGTCGTTGGGGACACGGCAGGTCCTACAGACCTTCTACCTGGAGTCGGACCAGCCGAACGTGCTGTTCGGCGCCGCCCGCGTGAGCGAGGTCTACTTCCCGTCCGGAGGCCTGCGTGCCGATCGCTTCGGCACCGTGCGTTCGCCGATCGTGCTCGAAGAAGGCCTCGTCTACTCGGTGCTCTCGGAAGTGCCGGTGTTCGATGCACGGCTGCTGCAGCAGATGTCCGACCCGCCTGCGGCCGACGTGAAGGCGCTCGGACGCTACCTGCAACTGCCCGCCGACATGCCGCAGCGCGTCGTCGATCTGGCGGCGGAGATCACCGCCGGCGCCCGGAACCCGTACGAACGGGCGCTCGCGGTCCAAGCCTGGCTCCAGGGGAACACGGTGTACGACCTCGGTGTGGCCAGGGAGCCCGAGGGCGTGGATGCCGTCGACCACTTCTTGTTCGAGACGCGCCGTGGGTTCTGCGAGCACATCGCGAGTGCGATGGCGATCCTGCTGCGGGCCTCCGGCGTCCCCACGCGGATCGCCACCGGGTTCGGCCCGGGGGAGCGCAACCCGCTCACCGGCTACTTCGAGGTCCGCCAGTCCGACGCGCACGCGTGGGTGGAGGTCCTCATGCCCGACGGGCTCGGGTGGATGACCTTCGATCCGACGTTCGGTGTGCCGTCGGCCGAGCCTTCGTGGGGGAGCACGCTGATGGCGCCCGAACTGTTCGCGGCGATCGGGCGAGCCGTGAGTGGCGCGGTGCCCGAGGCCGTGAAGCAGGCGGCCGGGAGCGCCGCGCGGGCCGTGGCACAGGCGGGCGGGGCACTCGCAGGGGCGTGGCCGGCCGGCGTTGGCCTGCTCGTGCTCGCGGGGAGCCTGCTGGTACTGCGGCGTCGCCGGCTCCGGGCACGATCGGGACGGGACCGGCCGCTCCGTGATGAGGCCGGTCGCGCCTACGAGGAGACGGTGGAGGCGCTGGCCGCCCGGGGGATGCGTCGCGATCCGAGCGCCACTCCATCCGAGGTGCTGGCGGCCGTCACGAACGATCGGGCGCTGGAGGCGTCGCTCCGCGACCAGGTCGAGGTCGTGGTGCGGACCTTCGAGCGTGCCCGGTTCGCTCCACCGACGGCGCGCCCCGGACCTGAGGATCTGGCGCGCGCCCGCACCGCGGCTCGCCGCGTTCGTGAAGGAGCCGGCCGCTCCTGAACCGCACCGCCGCGGTAGGGTGCTCGGCATGTGCCGAAGCATCAAACGTCTGCGCGAAGGCGCCGTGGTCGTGCCCGAGGATGAGATCCGAGCGGCCGCCTTGCAGTACGTCCGGAAGGTCAGCGGGTTCGCGGCGCCGACCGCGCGTCACCGCGACGCGTTCGACGACGCGGTCGATCGGGTCGCGGCCGCCTCGAAAGATCTGCTCGACGCCGTCGCCCAGGAACTGGCCAGGTGAGCCCAGCACTTCCGGATCTCATCGACAACCACGCGGCGGCGCTCGCGGGGTGAGCCGGCGATGCCCGAGCTGCCGCAGATGTGCGCGCTCGCTGAGCGCCTGCACGAGGTCGCCGCGGGCGCCGAGTTCGCGGGCGCAGATCCGTTGCAGTTCTCGTCGCTGAAGACCTACGCGCCGCGTCCCACCGAACTCGAGGGCACCCCCATCGAGGCTGTGTCCAGCCTCGGCAAGTTCCTGATCTTCTCGTTCGCTGGTGGCCGGCGCCTCCTGGTCCACCTCTCGCAAGGAGGCCGGGTGGACGTCGAGGATCCACCGAAGACAACGAAGCCACGCGGGGCCGTGGTGCGGTTCCGCGTGCAGGGCCGCCCGAGCATCCTGGTGAAAGAGTTCGGGACGCAGCGCAAGGCTGGGTGGTGGGTGCTCGAGGCCGGCGACGACGGCCCGCTCGCGGCCTTGGGACCGGAGATCGGCACGCCCGAGGCCGTCGCGTGGATCCTCACCGCCGGCGACAACCGACGGGTGCACACGATCCTGCGTGACCAGCGAACCGTCTGCGGCCTGGGCCGTGGCTACACGGACGACGCCTTGCATGAGGCGCGGCTCTCTCCGACCTCGCAGCTCGCGAAACTCGACGCGGCTGCTCGCACGGGACTCCTGGCCGCGATCCAGCTGGTGGTGGACCGCGCGCTCGCCGCCGAGCGAGGGCGTTCAGGAGGGTTGCCGACCAAGCTGGGCGAGCACTTCGCCGTCCACGGCCGTGCGGGGCAGCCGTGTCCGAGATGCGGCGCCGACCTGCGCCGGGTCTCCTACGAGGATCACGAGGTCGTCTACTGCCCCCCGTGCCAGACCGGCGGGAAGGTCCTGGCGGACCGACGGATGTCCCGCCTGCTGCGCTGAGATCCATTGCGCAACCTGAGCAGGACGATGACCTTCTCGCGGGCGTGATCGCCTTCGAACCCGAGCATCAGTCGAGCCGGCGGTAGAGCCGGATGGCGAGCGGGACGAACACCGCGAGCAGCCCCACGATCCACACGATGGACTTGAGCACGAGCGCCTCGAAGGTGTCGACGGGGATGCCGGTGACCGGGTCGGTGATCCCGACCTCGCCGATCGACAGGTACCGGGCCAGGTTGCACCAGTGGGTGATGGGGTTGTTGCGAGCCACCACCTGCAGCGCGGAGGCCATCCCCTGGACCGGCACGAAGGCTGACGATACGAACACCAGCGGGAAGATCCACGTGAACGAGGCCGCCTGGACGGCCTCGACCTCCTTGAGTGCGAGCCCGAGCGTCGCGGAGATCCACGAGAACGTGAATCCGACCGCGATCACCAGCACCACCACGCCGAGAGCCGCGAGGAACCCTTCGAGGAATCGGAACCCGACGAGGTACCCGATGCCGATCATCAGCGTCACGAGGAACGTCGTCTTCACCAGGTCCGAGGTGGTTCGACCGGCCAGCACGGCAGATCGGGCCATCGGGAGCGAGCGGAACCGGTCGATGAGCCCCTTCTTCAGGTCCTCGGCGATGCCGATCGCGGTCGTCGTGGCTCCGAAGATGGCGTTCTGCACGAAGATCCCCGGCATCAGGAAGAGCACGTAATCCACCGGGAGGTTCGCGAACGCGTCCTCGTAGATGTACCGGAACAGCAGCACGAACATCACGGGCTGCACCAGTTCGAAGACGAGGACCGTCGGCACGCGCCAGATCGAGATCAGGTTCCGTCTGGCGACGATCAGACCGTCGGTGAACGACCGGCCGATCCGCCCGTGGCGGCGCTCGGCGACCCTCGCGCTCACGCGGTACCCTCCTTCCCACGGCGCTTGGCTCCGCGTGGCTCCGCCTCGACGCCGTCCTCGGCTGCGTGGCCGGTGAGCGCCATGAACACGTCATCGAGCGTGGGGCGGTGCAACCCGATCGCCTCGACCTCGATGGTGGCCTCGTCCAGGCGCCGCACGGTGTCCAAGAGCGCGCCCGATCCGTCGTCGCCGACCGGGATGCGCACGAGCCCATCCGCCTCATCCACGGTGTGGGCCCCCGAACCCACCCCCGCCAGCGCCGACGCCGCCTCTCCGGTCCGTGCACGGTCCTCCACGTGCACCTCGAGCACCTCGCCGCCGATCCGAGCTTTCAGCTCATCGGAGGTCCCTTCCGCGATGACGGCTCCGACGTCGATGACGACGATCCGGTCTGTCAGTCGGTCCGCTTCCTCCAGGTACTGGGTGGTGAGCAAGATGGTGGTCCCGTCGGCCTGCAACTCGCGGATGAACGCCCATACGTCCATGCGGCTGCGTGGGTCAAGGCCCGTCGTGGGCTCGTCGAGGAAGAGGATCTCCGGCCGACCGACGAGGCTCGCTGCGAGGTCCAGGCGGCGGCGCATCCCGCCCGAGTACGTCTTCGCCGATCGCCCCGCAGCCTCGGCCAGACCGAATCGATCGAGGACCTCGGTCGCGCGCCGAGCCGCCTCGGCCTTGCGGAGTCCGTAGAGCCGACCCACCATCCGCAGGTTCTCGATCCCGGTCAGGTTCTCGTCCACGGCTGCGGATTGCCCGGCCAACCCGACGTGGGAACGAAGAGCCTCGGCGTCGCGGACGACATCCAGCCCTGCGACTTCCGCTCGCCCACCGTCCGGATGCAGCAGGGTCGTGAAGATCCGGACCGCCGTCGTCTTCCCCGCCCCGTTGGGCCCGAGCAGGCCGACGACGGTTCCCGCTTGGACCTCCAGGTCGACCCCCTTCAGGGCTTCGACCGTCTTGAATCGCTTCTCGAGCGCCTCGGCGTAGATGACGGGAGCGGACATCGCGAAGGATGGTACCGGCCGCCGGTGCGAACGCTCGCTCGTGCAGGTGGCAGGTCGATCGCGGGTGCTCGCCTATCCTGGCTCGAGCCCGTGCTCGAACTCATCGGCCTTCATCGACGTTTCGGCGACACCGTCGCACTCGACGGCGTCTCGTTCACGGTGCCCTCCGGTGCGCTGATCGGCTTCGTCGGGCGCAACGGCGCGGGGAAGACGACCGCCATGCGGATCGCGATGGGCGTGCTCCAGGCCGACGCCGGCGAGGTCCGGTTCCGCGGCGAGCCCGTAGGGATGCTCGATCACCGGCGCTTCGGCTACATGCCGGAGGAGCGAGGGCTGTACCCGAGGATGCGGGTGTTGGAGCAGCTGGCCTACCTCGGCCGGCTCCACGGCTTGACGAAGGACGACGCGTCGGCTCGCGGACGGGATCTGTTCGCACGGCTGCAGGTCGAGGCCTCGCTCACGGACCGGGTGGAGGCTCTGTCGCTGGGCAATCAGCAGCGTGTGCAGTTGGCAGCCGCCATGATCCACGCGCCGGAGGTGCTCGTGCTCGACGAGCCGTTCTCCGGCTTGGACCCCACCGGTGTGGACGTGCTCGCCGACGTGCTGCTCGAGGAAGCGCGCGGGCGTGGCGTCCCGGTCGTGTTCTCGAGCCATCAACTGGACCTGGTCGAGCGGCTCTGTGACGGGGTCGTCCTGATCGATCGCGGCCGGATCGTCGCGAACGGCACGATCGCGGCGCTGCGGCGTTCGCGGTCCCGTGACCTCCTGCAGATCGATGTCGCGGGTGCTGCCGACCGCTGGTGGGAGGTCGTGCCCGGCGCCGCCCTCGAAGAGCAGACCCCCGGCGGGGTCGTCCTGGCGCTGTCGAAGGATGCCGATCCACAACGGCTGCTCGACGTCGCCCGGGCCCAAGGCGACGTGACCCATTTCGCGCGCGTGGAGAAGTCGCTGGCGGAGCTGTTCCGCGAGTTCGTGGATGAGGACACGGCGGCGTGAGCATCGGCGCGACGGGGACCGACCGGGGCGCGTGGCGCCTCGTGGCGGCGCGCGACTTCCGGGTGCGGCTGCGCGAACGCAGTTTCATCGTGTCGACCCTCATCAACCTCGCCGTCATCTCGGTCTTGATCGTGCTGCGCGGCGTGAGCGGCGGCGGGGTCCCGACGTTCCAGCTCGGGGTGGTGGGGCAGAGCCCCGCCGCGGACCGTCTGGCCTCGGCCCAGGGGCTCGGCACGGTGCGCGTGCGGATCGTCGCGTTCGACGATGCCGCCGGTGCGATCGAAGCGTTGCGCTCAGGCGGGGTGGACGCCGTGCTGGACGGCACATCGCTGACGGGCCTGCACACCATCCCCGCGCCGCTGCACCTGGGTTTGCAGGCCGCCGAAGCGAGTCTGCGCATCGAGGGCGTCATCGTGGCGCTCGGGGGCGATGCCGACGATGTCGCGGCCGTGTCCGACCCGACCCCCCTCGACGCGGGCGTCCTGGAGGCGGGGGGTCCGAACCGGGACCAGAACGGCGCGATCGCCTTCATCGGGGTCCTGTTGCTCTATGGACAGCTCTTCGGCTACGGCGTCTGGGTTGCCTCGGGTGTGATCGAGGAGAAGACCTCGCGGGTCGTGGAGATGTTGCTCTCCACCATCCATGCTCGCCAGTTGATGCTCGGCAAGATCGCCGGGATCGGTCTCCTCGGGCTCGCGCAGCTCGCGTTCATCTCGACGTTCGCCATATCGCTCGCGATCGCGGTCGGCGTGATCGACGTGCCGGGAACCGCGATCGGTGCGGCCGGGCTCGTGCTGGGCTACTTCGTGCTCGGCTATGCGTTCTACGCCTCGTTGTTCGCGGTCGCGGGCGCGCTGGTGAGCCGCATGGAGGAACTCCAGAACGCGTTGGTGCCGATCAACCTCGTGATCCTCGTCTCGTTCATCATCTCCGTCGGCGCGTTGGACGATCCCGACGGCACCCTCGTGCGGATCGCTTCGATCCTGCCGACGTCCGCCGCTCTGGCGATGCCGGTCCGGATCGTGCTCGGGTCGGCCGCTGCCTGGGAGATCGCGCTGTCGGTCGGGCTGATGCTGAGCGCCGCCGCGGCGTTCGTGCCGCTCGCGGGCCGGCTCTACGCGGGCGCGGTCCTGCGCACGGGCACGCGCGTGAAGCTCCGCGACGCGTGGCGGGCGGCGGCGTGAGCCGGGCGCCTCTTTCCCGGGAGAACATCCGGCACGCGGCGCGCATGCTCCGGTACGGCCGCAACCCCGCCGCCACCGTCTACGAGAGCATCGGCGAGCACTTCTTCCTGGCCCTGGACGAAGGGTGGCTCAACCTCGGGCTCTGGGAGGGCGACGGTTCCGACCCGACCGAAGCACCGGTCGCGGTGCGCAGGCTCGTCCGCGAGGTCGCGAGCCCGCTACCCCTCGGCGGCGACGTGCTCGATGTCGGGAACGGCCTCGCGGCCCAGGACCCGCTGATCGCAGAGGTCCTACAGGCGCGATCGCTCACCGCGCTCAACGTGACCCTGTCCCAGCTGCTCGCGGGACGCGCCCGTCTGCACGAGGCGAACGCGTGGGGGGTCAACGGCGATGCGTGCCGCATGCCGGTGCGCGCCCGCGCGTTCGACGGTGTCATCAGCGTCGAGGCGGCGTTCCACTTCCCGTCGCGCGCGCGATTCTTCGAAGAGGCGTACCGGGTGCTTCGCCCCGGGGGGGTGCTGAGCACGAGCGATATCGCGACCGTGCGGATGCCCCGCGGACCCCGTGAGGCCGCAGCGGCTCTCTCGCAGCTCCGCGTCTGGGGGCTCCGCCGCCATGCGGCCGCCACGCCGGGTGAGATCGGCCGGCTCGCCGAGCGAGTTGAGCAGCAGCGTGACCTGCCGCAACCCGAGCCGCCGGTAGAACTCCCAGCCGAGCGCGATCACCTCGACGTCGAGGAACGGGTCATCGACACCGAGCGCCTCGATCCCGACCTGATCGAACTGCCGGTAGCGGCCACGCTGCGCCTTCTCCTGACGGAACATCGGCCCGCTGTACCACGCCTTCCACGGCGTCGTCGGACGATGCTGGGCGTAGGCACGGCACACGCTCGCGGTCAGTTCGGGACGCAACGCCAGATGGCGGCCGCCCTGGTCCTCGAGCTGGTACATCTCCTTGCTGACCACGTCGGTCGCATCGCCGATGCGGGTGAAGACGCCGACGTCCTCCATGATCGGTGGGATGATCTGTTTATATCCGGGGGCCTCCACCACATCGGCGAACACGGAGGT
>JBBDHX010000001.1:0-9453 GCA_040880745.1 Actinomycetota bacterium | reverse complement strand
GCCGCTGCCGCCGACGCCGCGGAGGCCGCGGGCGTGCGCCGGCCGCGGATCGAGACGGTTCGCGGGATCGGGCGTGCCGGCGACGCCCTCATCGCGATCGCCGAGGAGAAGGACGCGGGGCTCACGCTCGTGGCACGCGGGGAGACGGCAGCGCTCTCGGACCTCACGCGGTGGATGGTGCACCACACCGTGTGCGACCTCCTGATCGTCGGGTCGGCCCGCGAGGACCCCCATGCCCCCTACGGGCACATCGTGATCGCCACCGACGGATCAGCCACCGCCGACCGGGCCGCGCGCAAGGGCTTCGACCTGGCGCGGGAGCTGGGCGCCTCGGTGACGCTGCTCTTCGTGGGGCACCCGGCCACCGGTGACCTCGTGATGCAGGACACCATCCAGGTCTACGGCGAGGGCGTGCCCACCGAGGTCCGCCTGGTCAACGGTGACGTCGTCGAGCAGATCCTGGGTGGAGCCGCGGACGCCGGAGCGGACCTGCTCGTGGTGGGCAACAAGGGCATCGCCGGCGCGAAGGGCTTCCTGCTGGGCTCGATCCCGGAGAAGGTCATCGAGGGCGCCACGGCGGACGTGCTGATGTGCCGGACCGTCGTGCAACTCGTGGCCGAACTCGGCAGGGGCGAGGGTGGGATCATCGAACGAGGCGGCGAGAAGTTCGCCGCGTTCATGGACGCGAAGGGCGCGCTGCACGTGTCGTCTGCCCGGTGCACGCACATGGGCTGCACGGTGGCCTGGAACCCGGGCGAGTCGACGTTCGACTGCCCGTGTCACGGTTCACGGTTCTCACCGATGGGCGAGGTCGTGAACGGGCCGGCGTCACGCCCGCTCCCACCCGGCTGAGCGCTACAGCACGCCGGGTTGGAACACCATCAGGTACAAGATGCCGAGCAAGCCGCCCACGCCGATGGCGGTGATCACGTGGGCCGTGCTCGACTCCAGGATCTCCCCCAATTCCTCGTCGGAGATGCGCGGGACCCCGGAAGGACGGACCTCGCACGCGGCCTTGACCTTCGTGAAGTAGGGCTTGGCCACGGCGACCATGAGCCCCACCGTCACCAGCAGCAGCCCTATCGCGAGCCAGATCCACCAGTGCGAGAAACTCTCGAGCTTCAGCCCGGCCAGCACCCCGGTCAGGATGAGCAACCCGATCGATATGTACATGGGTGTGATCGTCTCTCCGGAGAGCGTGACCAGCGACAGGATCTTGGTGCGGTCGCGTTCGCGGCGGATCCGGTACAGGACCACCATCGAGACCCCGTGCGAGGCGAGCAGCAGGAACGCCGAGGCGATGTGCGCGTAGAGCACCCAGGAGAAGTACACGGCCCGGGAGGATACCCCTAGAACGGCTCGTAGCCGGCGCGCACGAGCATGGCGCGGGCCTCGCGTTCGTCGATACCGCGGCCGAGCAACTCCTCGTACAGGCGGATCGCACCGAGTTGGCGGCCGCATCGCGGACAGTAGAGGAAGCCGACATCGAACGGCGTCTCGCACCACGGGCACTGCGTGAGCACCAGTTCGCGCCCGGGCTGGAGCCCCGTGTCGGCGAGGGCGTCGACGTAGCCCTTGCCGTAATCCCACTGGATGTACTCGTCCTCGGTGATGCCCCACGCCGGCTCATGCATGCGGGGCTCGCCCGTGCTCAGCATGTGCTCGAGGTTGTCGCGCAGGAGTTCCCATTCGTAGAAATGGTTCTGCCCGCAGTCCTGGCACGCGATCACGACGCCCTTGACGTTCTGCAGCGAGAAGACGGCGTGCATCCCCGCCAGGTCCTCGAGGTCGGCCTCGATGTCCTCGCGCTCCTTCGCCGTCAACTCGATCGGCTCGTCGGGCTGCTCGATGAACTCTTCCATGGTCTCCTACGACTCGTCGTCCACCAGCCGGAAGGCCTTGAACGCCTCGGCGTACCGAACCCCGTCCCCGGCTTGCGCCGCAGCCTTTTCCGCGCGTTCCCGGATCCACGGAACGAGCCGCTCCGTGCCCTGGGAGGCGTGGGCGGCGAGCGCCTGCACCTTGCGATCGAACGTGTCGGAGATGTCCACGAAGGTGTCGGGTTCATCGGTGCCCATCAGGTACACGTTCGGGACCTCGTAGGGCTCGTAGCCCTCGGCGAGCAGATCGGGGAACATCGGGCGTGAGGGTGCATCCGGCATCACCACCGTGAGCCCGAGGATGCCCGCCTGCTTGTGGTCCCAGTGGTTGATGGAGCCCTCGCCCGACCACAGACGCGAGGGATCGGGGAACACGAGCACCTCCGGGCGGAACCGGCGTACGAGACGGCACACCATCCGCCTGGTGTCGAGGGTGACCTCCAGATGCCCATCGATCTCCCCCAGGAACGTGATGCTCTGCACACCCAGGATGCGGGCCGCCTCCCGCTGCTCGGACTCGCGCACACGGGCGACCTCCTCGCGGACCGCGCCGGGCTCGTTGGATCCCGCCGAGCCGTCGGTCAACACGGCGTAGTGCACCTCGCACCCTTGCTCCGCCCACGTCGCCACGGTGCCGCCGCACGCGAACTCGGCGTCGTCGGGGTGGGCGAACAGCACCAGGGCGCTCGCGAACCGGCGTCGCATCACCCCGGGAGCCTAGCCTGACCTGCGCGAGAGGACAGGCTCGGCGTGGTTCGATGGTGCCGTGGACGACCGAGAAGAACGCCTCCACGAACACGAGCGCGCGTTCCGGCGCGCCGGCCTGCCGACGTTGATCGAGGACTACTCCGCGGCCGAGGACGTGTTCACGCGGGCGCTTCCCCTGTTCGCCCTGATCTATCTCGCGGAGGTCCTCAACGCCCCGAACGCCGCGTTCGGGTGGTGGAACGTCGCGGCGCTCGCAGGCGGTGTGGCCCTGGCACTGGCCTCGTTCGGGGTGTTCAACGTGATCCGGGGTCTGCCCTTCCGGTCCGTGCCCACCCGGATGGGGACCCCCGAACTCGCGGCGTTCGTCCTGCTGCCCATGCTTTCGCCGTTGGCCTTCGGTCTGCAATGGCGCAGCGCGCTGGTCACGGCTGCGGCCAACATCGTGATCATCGGCATCGTCTACCTGGTGGTCGGGTTCGGCGTGGTCCCGATCGTGCTGTGGGTGGGCGCCCGGTTCGCCGGACAGATGCGCGCGTCGCTGCAGATCCTGGTCCGAGCCGTGCCCATCCTGGTCTTCTTCGCGCTGATCGTGTTCTTCGCCGCCGAGGTGTGGCAGGTCTTCGCCACGCTCTCGCTGTGGCGGTTCGTGACCGGCCTCGCGGTGTTCGTCGCGATGGGCACGCTGTTCCTCGGCTCGCGCGCGCCCGCCGCCGTGCGCGAACTGGAGGCGGAGGCCGGGACGGCCGATCATCCCCTCTCGCGGCGCCAGCGGATCAACGTGGGTCTCGTCGTCTTCTTGTCCTACGGACTGCAGGTCCTGTTCGTCTCGCTCGCGGTCGGGGTGTTCTTCATCGTGATCGGGGCCGTGTTGATGGACCCGGCGGTCCAGGCCGCGTGGACGGGCAACACGGTGGAGCCCATCCGGATCGGCGGCCTCGAAGTGTTGTTCCTCACCGAGGAACTGATCCGGGTCGCGTTCGGCATGGCTGCGATCTCCGGGCTGTACTACTCGGTGGCGCTGGTCGTGGACCCCTCCTACCGCGACGAACTCGTGAGCAAGCTCACCGAGGAACTGCGGCGCACGTTCGCCCAGCGCGTGGAGTACCTGCGCCTGCGTCGGAACTGAGGATCAGCGGAGCCGGCGTTGCATCCGCAGGAACGTGTTGAGCTTGCCGTCGTCGAAACGCCTCTCGTAGAGCTCTCCGCGCGCGAACCCCACCCGCTCGTACGCGCGGATCGCGCGCTCGTTCCACGGAAGGACGTCGAGGGTGACGTGCGCCGGATCCCATCGCGCCCGGACCACCTCCACGATGGCCTCGATGAACGGCGGCCCGATCCCGCGGCCGGTGAGGTCGGGTCGCAGACCGAGGCCCACCTCGACCTCGTCCTGCCCGATCCGGCAGACGACGAATCCGGCGAGCGCACCGTCCGCATCATCGATGACGAACCACGTCGCGGACCCGACCGCCGCCTGCATCTCCCGCACATCGCTCGGATCGTACGCGGGGTCGTACTCGTGGTACGGCGGCTCGTAGTGCCACGCGACGAGGGCATCGACGTCCTCACGCGAGAGCGGCCGGAAGTCGAAGCGCATACGCCGGATGATGCCACGCGTTGGCGGCATGTCGGGGTCGTGGTCTATCGTGATCGGGCTTACGAAGGAGGAACATCGCATGGCGACCGGGACCGTGAAGTGGTTCAGCACCGAGAAGGGCTTCGGGTTCATCCTGCAAGAGGGTGGCCCCGACGTGTTCGTGCACTACTCCGCCATCCAGGGGGAGGGCTACCGCAACCTCGATGAGGGCCAAGCCGTCGAGTTCGACGTGACCGACGGCGAGAAGGGCCCACAGGCAGCGAACGTCCGGGCGGTCTGAGGACCGAGCCTAGGGCTGGATCGGTCGTGCGTCCAGGAACGCCTCGAGCATCTCCGCTTGATGCTCGACGGATGCACGAGAGGGTCCACCGGGTCCGCTGCGGGCGGCGATCGAGCGGTCGGGATCCAGCAGCGTGCGGCCGTGCGGCACACCGAACGCCGCCCACTCCTCCGACCCCAGCTCACGCAGGGCGCTTCCTCGTTCGGCGAGGCCCTTGAGCAGAGCGCCGGTCCGCCGGTGCGCCTCCCGGAACGGCACGCCGGACTTCACGAGCGCTTCTGCCAGGTCCGTCGCGTAGAGCCCCTCGTCCTCACACGCCGCCCGCATCGCCTCGGTGTCGAACCGCACCGTGCGGACCGCCCCCGTGAGCGCGGGGAGCACCCGCTCCAGCGTGTCCGCCGCATCCAGGACCGGCTCCTTGTCCTCTTGCAGATCGCGGTGATATCCCAGCGGCAGACCCTGCAGCAGCGCGGTCACGGTGGCGAAATCACCGGCGATCCTGGCGGCCTTCGCGCGAGCGAGTTCGGCCGTGTCGGGGTTCCGCTTGTGCGGCATCATGCTCGAGCCGGTCGAGTAGGCCTCGTCCAGTTCCGCCCACCCGAGCGACGGATCCGTCCAGCGCAGCAGGTCCGCGGCCAGCCGCGAGACGTGCGTGGCCAAGATCGCCGCGACGGCCAGGAACTCCTGCACCACGTCGCGGTCGCTCACGGCATCGATCGAGTTCGCGAATGCACGATGGAAGCCGAGCCGCGCCGCCGTCATGTCCGGGTCCAGGCCGAGCGTGGACGTCGCGATGGCGCCCGCGCCCAGCGGTGAGGTCGAGGCGCGTGAGGACCATCCCTCCAGCCGCTCCAGGTCGCGCGCGAGCCCCGACGCGTGCGCGAGCAGATGGTGACCCAACGTGACGGGTTGCGCCGCCCGGCCGTGCGTCATCCCGGGCAGCGGATCGCCCGCGTGCCCGCGGGCATGCTCCACCAGCACGCGGATGAGCCCGACGGTCTCGCGCTCGATCGCGCGGCCGGCCGCCATGAGCCACAACCGCAGGTCGGTGATCACCAGGTCGTTGCGCGAACGGCCCGCGTGCAGCCGGGCGCCGAGCTCGCCGAGCCGGTCGGTCACCGCGCGCTCGATCGCCGAATGCACGTCCTCATCGCGTTCGTCGAAACCGAGACGGCCTTCGGCGATCTCGTGCCCCACGTCGGCGAGCGCCGCCTCCAGCGACTTCGCATCCTCGGCGCTCAGCAGCCCCACGTCCTCCAGCGCGCGGACGTGCGCGATCGAAGCCTCGACGTCCTGCGACGCGAGGCGCACGTCGAACCGGAGCGAACTCCCCAGCGCGTGCGCGGCCCCCGCGGGAGCCGTGGAGAACCGCCCCGACCACACGCGATCGCCGGTCATGCGCCCTGCTTCGCCGCCCAGACCTTGAGCGGCAGGCCGTAGAGCCGGACGTAGCCGCGCGAGTCCGTCTGGTCGAACGCGTCGTGCGAGCCGTAGGTGGCGAGGGACAGGTCGTACAGCGCGTGCTCGCTCCGCCGTCCCACCACGGTGCACGACCCGGGCTCGTAGCGCAGCCGCACGTCTCCCGTGACGAGCGTCTGTGTAGCGTCGACGTAGGCGTCGATCGCGCGCCGCAGCGGGCTGAACCACTGCCCGTCGTAGACCAGGTCGGCCCAGCGCTGCTCGAGCAGGGGCTTGTGATGCGCCAGGTCGCGCTCCAGCGTGAGGTCTTCCAACGCCTGGTGCGCGCGGATGATCGACAGCGCACCGGGGACCTCGTACAACTCGCGGCTCTTGATGCCCACGCGCCGGTTCTCGATCATGTCCACGCGTCCGAAGCCGTAGGACCCGCCGAGGGCATCGAGCGCCCGGATCGAGGCGGGGAGCGTCTTCGTCTCGCCGTCCAGGGCCACGGGGAGACCGGCCTCGAAGGAGACGACGATCTCCGCCGGCTCGCCGGGGCGATCGGCCGGCGCCGCGGTGCGATCGAAGGCATCCTCGGGCGGGGCGACCCACGGATCCTCCAGCGGACCGCACTCGGCCGTGCGCCCCCACAGGTTCTCGTCAACCGAGTACTTCGTCGCGACGTCGCTCACCTCGATGCCCCACTCGGCGGCGAGCATGATGGCCTTCTCGCGCGGGATGTTGGCATCACGGATCGGGGCGAGCACCTCCAGGTCCGGAGCCAGGACCGAGAACCCCACCTCGAACCGGACCTGATCGTTCCCCTTGCCCGTGCAGCCGTGCGCCACCGTGTCCGCGCCCACCTCGCGCGCGGCGCGCACGACCTCCTCGACGATCACCGGGCGCGCGAGCCCGCTCACCATCGGGTACTTCCCCTCGTACAACGCGTTGGTCCTGATGGCACGGCTCAGGTACTCGGCCGCGTAGCGATCCACGGCGTCGACCAGACGCACGCTCGCGGCACCGGCCTGCGTGCCTCGGGCGAGGATGGCCGCGAAGTCCTCCTGCTGCCCGACATCGACCGCGACCGCGTGGACCTCATAACCCTGTTCGCCGAGCCACCGGATGGTGACCGAGGTGTCCAGCCCGCCGCTGTAGGCGAGCACAGCCTTCTTGCTCATCGTGATGCCTCCATGATCGAGGTGAGGGTCCGTTCCAGGTCGGTGGGCTCGATGCCCTCCCGACCCAGGACCAAGATGGTGTTGTCGCCCGCGATCGTCCCGGCGACCTGCTCCAGACCCACGCGGTCGATGCCCTCGGCGAGCGCCGCCGCCGCACCCGGGGAGGTCCGCACGACCACGCCGGTATCCGTCCGCACGAACGACAGGGCGAACTCGTCCATCAGGTGCTGCAGCAACGCCATCGGCCCGTAGGACCCGGACCCACCGGGGGCGACGTAGCGCGTGCCGACGGCGTCGTGCACACGCGCCAGACCGAGCTCCTCGAGGTCGCGGCTGATGGTGGACTGGGTCGCGAGGATGCCCAGGTAGGACAGACGGCCCAAGATCTCGGCCTGGCTCGCCAACCGCTCGCGCGCGACGAGACCGAGGATCGCCTGCTGGCGCTTGGTCTTCGATGCTCCGTTCGTGCGGCTCACGGTGCGGGCTCCATCGCGTCGGGGCCGATCATCGTTCCGACGCCCTCGGGCGTGAACAGCTCGAGCACGAGGGAGTGCTCCACGCGTCCGTCCACCAGGTGCACGCGCGAGATGCCCGCCTCGAGCGCGCGGACGGCCGACTCGAGCTTCGGGATCATGCCACCCTCCACGACACCTCCGGCCGCCAGGAGTTCCAGGCACCCGGACACGGACAGCTCCGAGAGCAGATCGCCAGCCGGACCGATCAGGCCGGGGACGTCGTTGAGGAACACGAGCTTCTCTGCGCCGAGCGCGATGGCCAGCTCGCTCGCGACCACGTCGGCGTTGACGTTGTACGCCTGCCCGTCCTCGGCGGCCGCGATCGAGGCGACCACGGGGATGAACCCCTGATCCAGCAGCGCGGTCAGTACGTGGACGCGTACATGGACGACCTCGCCGACGAACCCGAGGTCCGGCCCCTGCTGCTTGCGGGCGAGCAGGAGACGCCCGTCCACGCCCGACAGCCCGACCGCATCGACCCCGCCGGAGACGAGCGAGCTGACCACCTCGGTGTTGAGCTTGCCCGCGAGCACCATCGTCGCGACGTCGAGCGTCTCGGCGTCGGTCACGCGGATCCCATCGACGAACGTCGTCTCGATCCCCAACCGCGCCGACATCTGCGTCACCGCGGGCCCGCCCCCGTGCACCACGACGACCTTGATGCCCACCGAACGCAGCAGGGCCAGGTCCTCGGCGAACGACGCCGCGAGCCCGGCCTTGTCCATCGCGGCGCCGCCGTACTTCACGACGATGATGCGGCCGTGGTGCTCGCGCATGAACGGGAGCGCCTCCAGCAGGGTGCGCGCCTTCGCGACGGTGCGCTCACGGATCTGCGGCGCCAGATCCATCACGTCGTGTACTCCCCGTTGATCTTCACGTAGTCATAGGTGAGGTCACAACCCAGGACCCGCGACGAGCCGGCGCCGTCGCCGATCCGCACGCGGAGCGCGACCTCCGGGCCCTGCATCGCCGCCTCTGCGGATGCCCGCAGGCCGCCGGCGGTGAAGTACGCGGGCGGGATGACCCCTGCTCGCGCGACCTCCACGTCCCCGATCCAGACGTCGATGCGGGAAGGTTCGACATCGACACCGGAGGAGCCGACGGCCTGCAGGATCCTCCCCGGGTTCGGGTCGGAGCCGAACACCGCGGTCTTCACGAGCGGGGAATCGGCGATCGCCTTCGCCACCCGGCGTGCGTCCTCATCGCTCAGGGCACCCTCGACCTGCACGAGCGTGACGGTGGTGAGTCCCTCGGCGTCATGGATCAGCTGCGACGCGAGCGAGGTGCCCACGGTCCCGATCGCCGAGGCCAGCGCGTCCCACGCCGCGGTGCCGGGGGCCACGGGCGTGCCCCCGGCCGCTCCGCTGGCGAACAGCAGGACGGTGTCGTTCGTGCTGGTGGACGCGTCCACGGTGATCGCGTTGAACGCGGAGGCGAGGCGATCGCGCACCAAGGCGGCCAGGTGCTCACGCGCCACCGGCGCGTCGGTGCTCACGAAGGCGAGCATCGTCGCCAGGTTCGGGCTGATCATCCCGACGCCCTTGGCGGCGCCGCCCACCCGGTACGGCCCTGCGTCGGCGACCTCCATCTTGCTCACGGTGTCGGTCGTCATGATCGACGCCGCGAACGCCGCGCCGCCCTCATCCGAGATCGACGCGGCCACACCGGGCAGCGCCGCGAGCAGTTCGGGCATGTGGACCGGCTCGCCGATCACCCCCGTCGAGCAGGCGAGCACGTCCACGGGGTCCAGGCCGAGCTCTCGCGCTGCAGCCTCGGTGATCGCATGTGCGTCCTCGTCGCCACGAACGCCGGTGGCCGCGTTGGCCTGTCCGCTGTTCACGACGACGGCGGTCCCACCGGCGGCGGCGAGGCGCGCCCGTGACAAGGTCACGGG